>NZ_CATKVU010000006.1:1576250-2300000 GCF_949820605.1 Segatella copri | reverse complement strand
CAGGTCAGTGCAACTATGCAGCTTCTAAGGCTGGTATGATTGCTTTGGCTAAGTCTATCGCTCAGGAGTTGGGTCCTAAGGGCGTACGTGCCAATGCTGTAGCTCCTGGTTTCATCGAGACTGCAATGACTGCACAGTTGCCTGAGGAAATCCGCAAGGACTGGATGAAGAAGATTCCATTGCGTCGTGGTGGTCAGACTGAGGATATCGCAAATGTTTGCCTCTTCCTCGCTTCCGACTTGTCTAGCTATGTTAGCGGTCAGGTTATTCAGATCGACGGTGGTATGAACATGTAATCTCTCGGCAATCGTTTTATTGATAAAACATGCAGGTAGTTTACGAAGACAACCATATAATCATAGTCTCTAAGAGAAGTGGCGAAATCGTGCAGGGCGACAAGACCGGCGACGAACCTCTCTCGGAGACTGTGAAACAGTACATCAAGGAGAAGTATCACAAGCCGGGAAATGTATTTCTCGGTGTGGTGCATCGCCTTGACCGTCCTGTTTCGGGTTTGGTCGTATTTGCCAAGACTTCTAAGGCATTGAGCCGTCTGAACAATATGTTCCGGGATGGCGAAGTTCACAAAACCTATTGGGCAATCGTGAAGAACATGCCAAAGGAACCTGAGGCTACGCTCACCCATTGGATAGTAAGAAATGAAAAGCAGAATAAGAGCTATGCTTACGACCATGAGGTGAAAAACTCGAAGAAAGCGATATTGAAGTATAAGGTGATAGGTCATACAGACCATTATACACTTCTGGAGGTGAATTTGATGACGGGTCGTCATCATCAGATAAGATGCCAGCTTGCCAAGATGGGATGTCCTATCAAGGGAGATCTGAAATACGGTTCTCCACGTAGCAATGCAGATGGCAGTATTTCTCTCCTTTCACACAGAGTAGAATTTGTTCATCCTGTGTCTAAAGAAACAATAGTAGCAGAGGCTCCGCTGCCGGATGATAATCTTTGGCGGGCTATTGCACCCTAACTCAAAAATCCATGCTTATGAAGAGGTATGCGAAATGGGCAGGAATCACGGTGTTGACTCCATTGGTGCTCATCTTGTTGTTATCCATTCTGCTTTATCTGCCACCTGTTCAGAATTGGGCGGTAAAGCAAGTGGCTGCTTATGCCTCAGAGTCGACGGGTATGGATATTTCGGTAAAGCAAGTACGCCTCGTCTTCCCTCTGAAACTGGGAGTGGAAGGCGTAAAGGTACTTCAGCCAATCGACTCACTCAAGAATTCCCCAAACTTGGCTTTAAGAAATAAGAGAGATACCGTTGCCGACATCCAGAAGATGGTGGTAGACGTACAATTGTTGCCTCTTTTCGAAAGTCAAGTCATGGTGGATGAACTCAATTTCACCCAGATGAAGGTGAATACCACTAATTTTATTCACGAAGCAAGAATCAAGGGCAATGTAGGTAATCTGCGCCTGAAGGCTCATGGCATTGACCTCGGTAAGGAGAAGGTGAGGGTGAATCATGCCCTGTTGGCTGATGCCCGACTCTCGGTAGAACTGAGCGATACGGTGCCGCCGGATACTACGCCTAGTACCAATTTCTGGAAGGTGAATATCGAAAAACTGAAACTGAAGAACACTGATTTCGTATTACACATGCCTGGAGATACTCTTCAGGTGAATGCTTATTTTGGAGATGCGGTGGCGCAGACTACCTATCTCGACCTTTATAAAGGACTTTATCAGATAGGTCATCTTGACTGGAAGAATGGCAAGGTGAACTATGACCAGAACTATATCCGTCCGGTATCGGGCATGGACTTTAACCATATCGCCCTGTCGGCCCTGACTTTAAAGGCAGACTCTTTCTATTATTGCGATTCGAAGATAGATGTCAAGATTCGTGAAGCTCAGTTTAAGGAGAAAAGCGGTTTGCAGGTAGACCAGTTCTATGGCAGATTCGTGATGGATTCCGTGAAACTGCAGTTGCCTGATATCTGTCTCCGTACCCCATACTCCCAATTGCAGGCAACGGTGGATATGGATATGAATGCCTTTGATGAGGTGAAACCTGGCAAGTTGATGGCACAGCTGAAGGGAGCTTTGGGCCGTTCAGACCTGTTCCTCTTTGCAGGCGATGCCTTCCCAGACGCCATGAAGAAGAAATGGCCATTCTATCCGATGAAGATAGAAGGATCGTTCAAGGGAAATATGCAGCAGGCATCTTTCTCGGGCTTGAAACTGTCGCTGCCTACAGCCTTCGAACTGAGTGCTGATGGAAAATTGGGTAACCTGACGGATATGAACCGTCTGAAGGCAAATGTAGATCTGAACGCCCGTACCTATCATCTGGATTTCATTACCGCCATGCTTGACCCTTCTCTGATGCAGGAGATACGTGTGCCTAGCGGTATCGGAATCCGTGGTAACATTCAGGCAGACGGCTCCAGATATGCTACCCGACTCGCCATTACCGAAGGTCGTGGCAGAATGAGGGTAGATGCCAAGATAGATGCGAAGACCCGGAAAGACGGCAGTATCGATATGAACCGTCTGGCTTATCAAGCTAAGATTCAGGCGCACAACATCCAGGCAAAGCATTTCCTGCCAAAACAGGATTTGCATTCTTTCACCGGCTCATTGCAGGCGAAGGGAGTGGGAACCGATTTTCTTTCTCCGCGTACCCGATTACAGGCTAAGGCACAGGTAAACCAGATTCAGTATGGCAAATACAAACTGGATCATGTATTGGCAGTGGCTCACGTTGCCAATGGAAAGGTGCATGCCGATATCGACAGCAAGAACCAGTATCTTACGGGGCTCGTCAGCCTTGATGCACTTACGAATTCCAAGAAACTGGAGGCTACCCTGGTGGCAGATGTCCGCGATGTGAATCTTTATTCGTTAGAGGTAACGAAGGCACCGATGCGCCTGTCGCTTTGCGGTCACATGGATATCAGGTCCGACCTGAAGGACAGTCATGACATCATGGTTTCGATGAGTGATATTACGGTTCGTACGGCAAAAAAGAATTACCGTCCGGTGGGTGTTGACGCTGATGTCTTTACCCGCAGAGATACTACGCACGCAGTCATCGATTGCGGCGACTTCCATCTCAACATGGATGTACACGGAGGCTATAAGCAGTTGATGAGCCGTTTTGCCGGATTGCAGAAAGAATTGGCTCATCAGCTTAGGAACCATCATATCGATCAGGTGAAGATTCGCAGTCAGTTCCCTTTCGGTCATGTTTATCTTACCACAGGAAAGGACAATTTCATTTCCCGTTTCATCGCTTACTGCGGTTATGATTTCAAGACGGTGGATATGAAGATGATCATGTCGCCTGTAACAGGTGTCAATGGTTATCTCAACATCGATTCACTGGTAGCGAGTGGCATGCAGTTGGATACGATCCGTGCCTTGGTGAAGACTGAGGGCGATACCATCCGCTATGCAGCACGTGTTCAGAACAACAAGCATAACCCTCAGTATGTGTTCCGGGCACAGGTAGAGGGCGAACTGCAGGAGAAGGGTTCCAATATCGATGCCCGCATCTATGATGCCAAAAACAGATTGGGTGTAAATGTGGGTCTGGAGGCGCTGTTGCTGGAAAACGGCGTGAAGATTTCGCTCATCGATACCCATCCTGTCCTGGGGTACAAAAAGTTTACTGCCAACGATGACAACTATCTGATGTTGGGCAATGACGACCGTGTTTCTGCCAATCTGATTCTGAAGGCAGCCAACGGTATGGGTATCCGTATATACAGCAATGATGAAAACGAAGAAGCGCTGCAGGATCTTACGGTGAGCATGAGCCAGTTTAATCTGGATAAAGTGCTCAGCGTGATTCCTTATACGCCTGACATCTCGGGTATTCTTGACGGCGACTTCCATATTATCCAGACCAAGGATGAACTCTCGGTTTCTTCTAATCTGAACATCGACAATATGGTTTACGAAAAGTGTCCGATGGGAGATGTCGGTACTGAATTCGTTTACATGCCAAAGAGCGATGGTTCTCATTATGTAGATGGTTCCCTCAATTATGAGGGTGAAGAAGTAGCTACCGTAAAGGGTACTTACAAGTCGGAAGGAAACGGTTATCTCGATGCCGAAGTGGGTATGGAGAAGTTGCCTCTGCATTTTGTCAACGGTTTTGTTCCTGACCAGATTATGGGTCTGAAGGGATATGGCGAAGGAAAACTGAGTTTGAAGGGAGCCTTGAGCCAGTTGGATGTAGAGGGCGAAGTATATCTGGATTCGGCTTATCTCGTCAGTGTGCCGTATGGCATCACGATGCGTTTTGCCAACGATCCTGTCCGTATCATAGGCAGCAAGTTGCTCTTCGAAAACTTCATGATGTATGCCAACAATGAGAGTCCGCTCAATATCCAGGGCAGTCTCGACTTTACGAATATAGAGAAGATGATGCTCGATATCCGGATGAGAGCACAGAACTTCCTGCTGATTGATGCCAAGGAGAATGCCCGTTCCGAGGCCTTCGGCAAGGCGTATGTCAACTTCTTTGGAGCGATGCGCGGACCGGTAAGCAATCTGAAGATGCAGGGTAAGCTGGATGTCCTCGGCAATACGGATATGACGTATGTGCTGAAAGAATCGGAACTGACTACTGATACGCAGCTCGATGAGCTGGTGAAGTTTACGAATTTCAAGAGTGGCAAGCCTGTCGTTGTCGAGCGTCCGGCACTGGAAGGATTGAACATGATGTTGGGCATGTCGATAGACGAGTCGGCTCATATCCTCTGTGCTTTGAATGCCGAGCAGACCAACTACATCGACCTGATGGGCGGTGGTAATCTGACGATGACTTACAATTCGGTTGATGGCATCGGCATCACGGGCAAGTATACCCTGAACAATGGCAAGATGAAATATTCGCTGCCTATCATTCCGCTCAAGACGTTTGATATCCAGGACGGCAGCTACATAGAGTTTAACGGCGATCCGTTCAACCCGACCCTGAACATCACGGCAACAGAGAATGTCAGGACAACGGTAAACGAGGGACAGGGAACCGGCCGCTCGGTGGATTTCATTTGTGGCGTAAAACTCTCGCAGACATTGAATAAGCCAGGCATCCAGTTTATCGTTTCCTCACCAAACGATGCCACCTTGCAGGATGAACTGAACACGATGAGTATTGAAGAGCGGGGTAAGATAGCCATTACGATGCTGGCTTCGGGCATGTATCTTGCCAACGGAAATACCAATTCGTTCTCCATGAACAGTGCCTTGACCTCATTCCTCAACTCAGAGATCAATAATATTGCAGGTTCAGCGATGCGTTCTGTGGGTGTGGATGTCGGTATGTCGGTAGATAACTCTACCAATGCAGCAGGTGCCATGCACACCGATTACAACTTTAAGTTTGCCAAGCGGTTCTTCAACAACCGCTTGAGTTTCAGTGTGGGCGGCAAGGTTTCTACCGGTGCAGAAATGGAGAATGCAGCCAACAATGATGATGTATTCTTCAACAATATCGAATTGCAGTACCGTCTCAACGAAGGTGCGAGCCAGTATATCCGTGCTTTCTACAACAACAATACCTACGATTGGCTCGAAGGTTTGATAGGTGAGTATGGTGTCGGTTTCAAATGGCAGAGAAAGTTGCAGCATTTCAAGGATATCTTCCGTTTCAAGACCGATAAGCAGCAGATTCCTGCAGCCCCAATGGAGAAGAATCCTGCGGTGAAGAAGCATACGAATGAAAAGAAGGATACGATGGAGAAAGCCAAAACAAAGGACTTTGACCCATTGAAACTTAACGAAAAGTAATGAGCGATATGAAACAGCAGAACAGGTTATACATTATTATATATGTGGCAGCATTGCTGATGTTGTCGGGGCAGCTCATAACGGGTTGCTCTTCAACCAGTGCGCTGAAAGAAGACGAGCAGCTGTTTACGGGGCTGGTACCTATCGAGTATAAGAACTACGAGAAGGGAGCTTATGCTGATTCTACCATCACCGAGATGGAGTATGCCCTGGCTTCGGCTCCGAACGGTGCCTTGTTCGGAAGCAGCTATTACCGCACACCGTTCCCTGTGCGCCTGTGGATATGGAATGCTTTCTCTCAGTCGGATGGAGCACTGGCTAAGTGGATAACCAAGGTATTCGGTTCCAAACCTAAGCTGATGGCGAATGTGAATCCGCAGCTCCGTGCCCAGGTAGCCGAGCATCAGCTCGATAAATATGGCTATTTTAACGGTAAGGTGACTTATGATGTGCTGACACAGAGCAATCCGAAGAAGGCGAAGGTTGCCTATCAGGTAGACTTCGGTCATCTCTGGACGCTTGATTCTATGGCTTATCTCAACTTCCCAGCCAAGAGCAAGCAGTTTATAGATGCTTCCATGAACAAGGCGCTCATACGGAAGGGGAGTCCTTTCAATGTCGCCAACATGGAATCGGAACGTCAGCGTATCACCCGTCTGTTCCGCAACAGGGGCTATTATTTCTATCAGAACAGTTATGCTTCTTATCTTGCCGATACCGTGAATGTGCCCGGCAAGGTGCAGTTGCGGCTGATGATGGCAGACAGCGTGGACGATAGGGCTACCCGCCAGTGGTATATCGGAAAGATTCATGTTAATTTCAGAAAGCAGTATATGGAGGAGTTGAAGGATTCCTTTGTGCGCAGCTATCTGAGTTTCCATTATAATGGAAGAAAGATGCCGATACGTCCGGGCATCGTTTTGCAGAGCCTGCGCCTGCGTCCCCGTGAACTGTATCGGGTACGTACCGAGGAGCGTGCCAAGACCGGACTTCAGGAGATGGGACTCTTCAGCTATTCCAGCATCCAGTTTACCCCCCGTTCGGTGCAAACCCTCGACAGTCTGGGCAATGTAGTATATCGTGATACCCTGGATGCCAATATCGACCTGGTATTCGACAAGCCATACGATTTCTATGTCGAGGCAAATGCCCGCGGCAAAACGACCGGTAGAGTAGGACCGGAGTTGGTAGTGGGTCTTACCAAGCGCAATGCTTTTCATGGAGGCGAGAAACTTACTGTCAACCTACATGGTTCGCATGAGTGGCAAACCGTCAGTCAGGCTGGTGGAGGTTCTACCCGCATCAATTCCTATGAATACGGATCGGATGTTTCCGTAGAGTTCCCTCGCATCATCACGCCTTGGAATATGTTCAGAACGATGGAGCAGAATGAGCGCAGATACCGTGCCGGGCATATGCCTACCAAATATCGGGGTGTGCCAACTACTACCATCAAGGCTTCGATGAATGTTCTGAACAGAGCCAGCTATTTCCGACGTCATGTGGCAGCGGGCGAGTTAACCTATGCGTGGTCTACCTCTTACCAGCATCAGCATTCTTTCAGTCCGCTGATTCTCTCTTATGAGTTTATGAACAGCCGCACAGCCGCTTTCGATAGCATCCTCGCCCTGCATCCTTATCTTCAGATATCGATGCGCGACCAGTTTGTGCCTAAGATGAGTTACACCTATACTTATCGCAGTCCGCGCCGTTACCGCCATCCTATCACCTGGTCAACCACCATCAGCGAGGCAGCCAATATCCTTTCGCTCGGTTACATGGCGGCCGGCAAGGGATGGAACGAGAAAGACAAGAAGATGTTCAAGAATCCGTTTGCTCAGTTCCTGAAACTGGAGACTGATTTCGTGAAATATTGGCGTATCACCCAGGATGGTACGCTGGTGGGACATGTCAATGCCGGCATTATCTGGAGTTATGGCAATGCCGAGAATGCTCCTTATTATGAGCAGTTCTATATCGGTGGTGCCAACAGTGTGCGTGCCTTTAATGTGAGAAGCATCGGGCCGGGCAGATACCAGCCTACCAACAGCAAGTATTCGTATATCGACCAGACGGGCGACATCAAGTTTCTGATGAATCTGGAATACCGTCAGAAGGTATGGGGCGATCTCTATGGAGCCCTTTTCCTGGATGCAGGTAATGTGTGGACCTTACGCAACCATGAGTACAGTCCGCTCGGCAAGTTTGATGTAGACAAGTTTTTCCGGCAGCTGGCGGTAGGCACCGGTGTCGGTGTGCGTTATGACATGGGTATGTTTGTGATACGTGTCGACTGGGGTATCGGTCTGCATGTTCCTTACGATACCGGCAAGAGTGGCATCTATAACATCCGTCGGTTTAAGGATGCTCAGAGTCTGCATTTCGCTGTGGGTTATCCTTTCTAGGTTTAGCCTGGGAGATGTGTCCGGAAATAAGTCTGATATGTGTTACAGATAGTGCATAAAAGGACAAAAATTGATATTAATCAAAAAAAAGTAGAAAAACGTGCGGTTAACTGCATTTTTTTTGTTACTTTTGCATCGTTATTTTTTTAATAACTATCAACTATTAATAAATAAAAGTATAGACAAAATGAAACCTACGTTATTGCTTCTGGCTGCCGGTATGGGTAGCCGTTATGGTGGTTTGAAACAGCTTGATGGTCTGGGTCCTAATGGTGAGACTATCATGGACTACAGCATCTATGATGCTATTCAGGCTGGTTTTGGAAAGATCGTATTCGTTATCCGCAAGGACTTCGAAGATCAGTTCCGTGAGAAGATTCTTTCAAAGTATGAGGGTCATATTCCTGCAGAACTTTGCTTCCAGGCATTGGATGATCTCCCTGAGGGATTCTCTGTACCAGAAGGTCGTGAGAAGCCATGGGGTACAAACCATGCTGTTCTGATGGCAAAGGATATCATCAAGGAACCTTTCTGCGTAATCAACTGCGATGACTTCTACAACCGCGATTGCTTCATGGTAATCGGCAAGTTCCTCTCTGAACTTCCAGAGGGCAGCAAGAACCGTTATGCCATGGTTGGTTTCCGTGTAGGTAATACCTTGAGTGAGAATGGTACCGTAGCTCGCGGCATCTGCTCTAAGGATGCTGATGAGAACCTTACTACCTGTGTAGAGCGTACCGAGATCATGCGTATCGACGGTAAGGTATCTTACAAGGACGAGCAGGGCGAGTGGGTTGCTGTTGGCGACAATACTCCTGTTTCCATGAACGTTTGGGGCTTCACACCTGATTACTTCCAGCATAGTGAGGAGTACTTCAAGGAGTTCTTGAGTGATCCTAAGAATATGGAAAATAAGAAGGCTGAGTTCTTCATCCCATTGATGGTCAACAAACTCATCAATGAGGGTACAGCTACCGTTAAGGTGCTCGATACTACCAGCAAGTGGTTTGGTGTAACTTATGCAGCCGACCGCCAGAGTGTTGTTGATAAGATCCAGCATCTTATCGATGAGGGTGTTTATCCTAACAAGCTCTTCTAATTTGATGTGATGGATATAAACATTAATATATTGACAGATCAGGAAGCCGCTATTCTCCGAGAGACGATAGCGGCTTCTCATCGTATTGTCGTTTGTGCACATAAGTCGCCAGACGGTGATGCCATCGGCTCTTCTTTGGGATGGGCTGGTTATCTTCGCTCTTTGGGTAAGAAAGTTGACATTTGTGTGCCGGATATGGTACCGGATTCTATTTCCTGGTTGCCTGGAGCTGCCGGTATCCTGCGATATGACAGACAGCCTGAACTGGTGCAGCGAGCTTTTGATGAAGCCGACCTGGTATGCTGTGTTGACTTTAGCAGCGAGGGACGTCTTGATGAGATGGATCATGTATTGTTGGGTTGCAAGACTCAGCGTGTCATCATCGACCACCATCTGGCTCCTAATCTTGAGGCTAAGCTGCTGGTTTCGCAGCCACATGCCAGCAGTGCCAGCGACCTGGTATTCCGTGTAGTCTGGCAGTTGGGAGGTTTCCCACAGATGGATCAGACCTGGGCTACCTGCATCTATTGCGGCATGATGACCGATACGGGCGGTTTCACCTATAATTCTACCCAGCCTTATATCTATTACATCATCTGCTTGCTGCTTACTAAGAACATCGACAAGGATAAGATTTACCGTAATGTCTTCAATAATGCCCGTATTCCGGCAGTCCGGTTCCGTGGCTATCTGATGAATGAAAAGCTGCAGGTAGTAGAGGGACTTCATGCCAGTTTCTATACCGTGACCCGTAAAGAGTTGAAGAAGTATGACTTTATCAAGGGTGACCTGGAAGGACTGGTTAACGTACCTCTTACCATCAAGGGACACAAACTCTCCATTTCTCTTCGTGAAGATACAGATATAGACAATCGCATATTGGTAAGTCTCCGTTCGGTAGACGATTTCCCATGCAATAAGATGGCAGCCGAGTTCTTCAATGGTGGCGGTCATCGCAATGCTTCTGGTGGCAAATTGCTTTGCAGCATACAGGAGGCAGAGCAGATAGCACTGAAGGCTATCCTGGCATACGCTGATATGCTGAAGTAACCGTTTTCTTCCTTAGAAATGACGAAAAAGACAGAAAACAACCCCGTTTTGAGGCAATAGGATGATAATAAGTGATAAATAATAATAAAATCAACCTATTCCTCTCGGTGTTGTCTTATCTTTTTTGTACCTTTGCCCAATAAATCAGATTTTAAAAAGAAGAATGAAGAAATTTTTGTTTGCAATGATTGCTTTCGCGGCTGTTTTATCGTTTGCCGCATGCAATGATAGTGAGACTTATAAGGATAAGCGCGACAGAGAGCTTGATTCTATCAGCTCCTTCTTGCGTAAGGAAAATATTAAGGTCATCTCTGAGGATGAGTTCACCAGACGTTGGAATGATAATCAAAGGTTGACAGATACAGCAAAGAACAACAACGAATGGGTACTTTTCAACAGTAACGGTATCTACATGCAGGTGATTGACCAGGGATGTGGCGACTATATCAAGAAGGGCGAAACGGCAGATGTGCTGGTCCGTTTTGATGAGTATAACCTTTCGTATGCTGCAGAAATGAGCAATAAGTGTCTCACGCTTTCAAACAATGTTCCTGCTTATTCCTATTATGTAGATAAGATGAGCGTTACCAATACTTCCGGTACTTTCACCGGTTCTTTCGTTAATCCTAAAGCCAGTCTGATGGCTCTTACCTATAATTCCAGCTATACTGGTATAAGTTCTACCGTACCTAGCGGTTGGCTCATCCCGTTCTCTTGGGTTAAGATAGGCAGACCAAAGACTGATGATGACCGCATCGCTCATGTCCGCCTGCTTGTACCTCATTCTTACGGTACCACATCGGCATCGGGCAGTGTGCAGGCATGTGTCTACGACATGACCCTGCAGAAAGGAAGATAAACATAAAAAGAGATATATTTATGACACTGATTAAGTCAATTTCTGGTATCCGCGGTACTATCGGCGGTCCAGCGGGCGATACTTTGAATCCGCTCGATATCGTAAAGTTCACTTCAGCATACGCTACCTTCATTCGCCGTAGCGGTGCTTCAGAGAGTAATACCATCGTTGTAGGCCGTGATGCACGCATCTCTGGCGAGATGGTAAAAAACGTGGTTTGTGGAACCCTCATGGGTATGGGCTACGATGTGTTGAACATCGGCCTGGCTACAACTCCTACCACCGAACTTGCTGTTACCATGAGTGGTGCAGCCGGCGGTATCATCATCACAGCTTCTCACAACCCACGCCAGTGGAATGCCCTCAAGCTCCTCAACGAGAAGGGTGAGTTCCTTACTGCAGCTAATGGTAACGAGGTGCTGGGTATTGCAGAGAAGGAAGACTTCGACTATGCGGATGTAGATCATCTCGGAAAATATACTGAAGACAATACCTTCAACAAGCGCCATATCGACTCAGTACTTGCTTTGAAGCTCGTTGATGTAGAGGCTATCAGAAATGCTCATTTCAAGGTTTGTGTAGATTCCATCAACTCTGTTGGTGGCGTTATTCTCCCTGAGTTGCTCGATGCGCTCGGTGTAGCATATACTTTCCTCAATGGTGAGCCTACAGGCGACTTCGCTCATAATCCGGAGCCATTGGAGAAGAACCTCGGTGGTATCATGGATGAGTTGAAGAAGGGTGGCTACGATATGGGTATCGTTGTAGACCCTGATGTTGACCGTCTGGCTTTCATCTGCGAAGATGGCAAGATGTTTGGCGAAGAGTATACCTTGGTAAGTGTGGCAGATTACGTGTTGAGCAAGACTCCAGGCAATACCGTCAGCAACCTTTCATCTACCCGTGCCCTCCGTGATGTTACAGAGAAGCATGGTGGCAAGTACACCGCAGCTGCTGTAGGCGAGGTGAATGTAACTACCAAGATGAAGGATGTTCACGCCGTTATCGGTGGTGAAGGAAATGGTGGAGTTATCTATCCAGAGAGCCATTACGGTCGTGATGCCCTCGTTGGTATCGCCCTCTTCCTGAGCAGTCTGGCTCACAAGGGCTGCAAGGTGAGCGAGCTCCGTGCCAGCTTCCCTAACTATTTCATCGCCAAGAACCGCATCGACCTGACTCCATCTACCGATGTAGATGCGATCCTCTTGAAGGTTAAGGAGATGTATGGTAAGGAGAAGGATGTCACCGTAACAGATATCGATGGCGTCAAGCTCGATTTCCCTGACAAGTGGGTTCACCTCCGCAAGAGTAATACCGAGCCTATCATCCGCGTATATAGCGAGGCCTCTACCATGGAGCAGGCTGATGAACTGGGCAAGAAACTCATGCAGGTGGTTTACGATATGCAGTAAGATACTGAATATAAAATCATAAAAAAGAGATGAAGCAAAATCAATAATACTTCATCTCTTTTTTTTGTGCGCCGATTTCCATCTGCAAAACTTCAGTAATTTGAAGAAAGATAGAGAAAGATTTGGCTTTCTCAGATAAAAATCGTATTTTTGTTGCAAAATTGCAGACAATGAGGCCTCTGAGCCTTTGTTGCAGTAATGAAAAACTTGAACCGTTCCTGATAGGGAGCATAAATGAAATTACAGAATAATGGAATCTATTATAAAGCATTATCAGGTAGCCCATGTCGGGTTCAGCCTTTCTTATCCTGATTCCTCTCAGGAGATGATGGCTGTTTTACTGGAGCCTTATCAGGCGTTTGAATGCGATGAACAGGTCGCATCTGCTGCCCTGACCTCCTTCTCTCTTACCTTGAACGAAAGCGGGGAAGAACTGAGGAAACCTGCCGGTTTCAAGGAGGAATGCAGACAGGATGAGGAGGGACAGCTCATTATCAGCGGTAGTCTGGGAGAGAAGCAGAAGGCGTTCCTGATGGCAATGACTGATATGAAATCGATACTGGTTACAGGTCATGATTATCAGCATTCCAGTCTTCTGGTTCCTGCTGGTACCTTCAGCCAGAAGTCGGCTTTCGGGTCCCTCAAGGCAACCGTTGACACCTCGCTGATGCTGCTTTATGCCATGCGTTCGGCTGCCGGAAATACACTCCTGTTTCATTCTTCTACCATAGTAAAGGATGGAAAGGCTTATCTCTTCCTGGGCAAGAGCGGAACGGGCAAGAGTACGCATTCCGGACTGTGGCTCAAACATATCGATGGCACCCGATTGCTGAATGATGACAACCCGGTGGTATATATATCGCACGAAGGAACGCCCATGGTGAGTGGCTCGCCTTGGAGCGGAAAGACACCTTGCTATAAGAACGAGGAATATCCGATAGGGGCAATTGTCCAATTGCGCCAGGCACCAGAGAATAAAATCAGAAAACAGACCGTCATAGAGTCTTATGTGTCTATCAAGACTTCTGTCTCCGGCAAGGCATGGGAGAAGAAAATTGCAGATGGCCAGCATCAAACGATAGAGAAGCTGATCGGGGCTACCCGGCTTTATCAGCTCGACTGTCTGCCTGATGCCGGTGCAGCCCTCCTTTGCAGTCAGACCATCAGTCTGTAAAACCAACCGTCGGGTAAAAACCAATCGTACAATAGAAAGATGAATACATCCGATTCAAAATATAAGGCAATAGCCGCGCTCGAGCAATTCATCCGTGAAGGTCGTCCTGTCAAGTTTCCGGTCAAAGGAACCAGCATGCTTCCCTTTATCGTAGGTGATAGAGATTGTGTAGAATTCTATCCGGTAGAAGGCGAGTTGAAGGTGGGCGATATAGTGATGGCGAGGGTAGAAGAAGGCTATCCGGTGGTGCATCGCATCATCGGAATAGAGCCTGTTGCAGGAGCAGCTTCCCCCGTATCTTTTTCAGCAGATGATTGCCGTATCGTGCTGACGGGCGATGGAAATCTCGGTTTTAAGGAGCATTGCCTGCGCAAGGATGTCATTGCGAAGGCGCATGCTGTCATCTGTCCCGACGGCAGCCGTAAGAGTCTCATCTCGCAGAAAGCGCTCAGAAGCTGGTACAGATGGCAGAGGTTGAGGCCTGTGCGTAGGGCCTTGCTTAAAATTATCAAGCTCTATATCCGTTTATCATATAAAAACTAAAAAACAAGATACAATGAAGATCAAGAAAGATTTCAAGCTCCGCGAAATTTGCGGTGAGTATGTGGTAACAGCCGAAGGTATGCAGGCTGTAGACTTTACCAAGTTGATCAGTCTCAACGAAACTGCCGCCTTTCTCTGGAAGACGGCTGAGAAACAGGGCGATTTTACGGTAGCTTCGTTGGCTCAGGCTCTGTGCGATGAGTATGATGTAGTCATGGCTCAGGCAGAAAAAGACTGCGAGGCGATTATTGCCCAGTGGCAGAAAGAGGGACTGGTATGAGGAAGTATGCACTATGGTTTTTTCGCCAGATGTCTGCTGTCCGGGGACGTTTGCTGTTGCGCATCATCGCCGGTCTTCTGCAGGTAGCATTAGGTTTGTGGCTCGTCTGGCTGTGTCGCCGGTTCATCGATGTGGTGATCTGGCGTGGCAATGTGCTGTGCGAAACCATCGTGCTTTTTTCTGTCATCGCCCTGCTGATAGCCCTTCGCCAGCTGGCATTCTATCTTTCCGGCATCACCGAGGTTATTCTCCAGAATGATATGCGTAGCCGCCTCTTCCGGTTTGTGCTGGGCAGGAAACTCTATGCCGTTAAGCATCAGGCTGAGGCTGGTTCCGGAAAGCCTGCTTCTGATATGCTTTCCGGCGACATCAGCCAGCGTTTGGAGCGCGATCTCTCATCAGCCTCTTCGGTAGTTACGGATATCCTGCCCACAATCGTAGTCACCCTGGTGCAGCTCTTCGGTGCCTTCTTCCTGATGCGTTCCATCGATTCCATTCTGGCATGGAGTCTTCTGTTGTTGACACCGGTGGTTGCAGTCTGTGCCAAGTATCTCGGCAGCCGACTCAAGAAGATGACGCTGGCGATACGCGAGGAGGAGAGCAGCATACAGATGATGATTCAGGAGACGGTAGAACATGAACTCACCATCAAAACCTTGCAGGCAGAGAGCACGGTTTCCGGTAGGGTAGGCAGCATGCAGCAGCGTTTGCATCATCTGGTCTGCCGTAGAATCCGCTTTACCTTGTTGTCCCGTCTGCTCCTGGCTTTCACCTTCAGTTACGGCTATTTCGGAGCCTTTGTCTATGGTGCCATCCAACTCAAGAACGGGTTGATAACCTTTGGTGTGATGACCGCCTTCCTGCAGTTGGTGGGTCAGATACAGAGTCCTATCATGTCGCTCTTGGGCATGATTCCCCAGTTGATTCATGCATCAGCGAGTGTAGACCGGTTGGTAGAGATTGAAAATACCGAGCAGGAGGAATCTCTGGTGCAGGCAGATGCTTCTATACCTTTGCAGCGTGCTTGCGGCATCCGTCTTCAGGATGTGAGTTATTCATATCCCGATGAGCGAAAGAAAGTTGTCGTCAGTCATTTCTCTTATGATTTCCGTCCCGCCACATCTGTGGCGATAGTAGGAGAAACCGGTTGTGGCAAGACCACCATCCTGCGTCTCTTGTCGAGTATCATCCAGCCCGATAGCGGAAGGATAGTATTGTATGATGCCCTGGGCAAAGAGACAGAAGGAACCGGCATGCGTTCGCATATCGTGTATATAGAGCAGGGTAATACGCTGATGAGCGGAACCATTCGCGATAATCTTCTTCTTGCCAATCCCGTGGCTACCGATGAGCAGCTTACCGAAGCCCTTCATGTAGCCTGTGCCGATTTCGTTTTCAGTTTGCCGGCAGGTATGGATACGAAGATAGGAGAGCATGCCACCCGTTTGAGTGGCGGTCAGGCACAGCGCATTGCCATAGCCCGCAGTCTTTTGCGCGAAGGTAACATTCTGTTGCTTGATGAAATCAGCTCATCGCTGGATGCCGAAACCGAGAAGCTTCTTTTCGACCGCCTCTTTACTTCGTATGCCGATAAGACTATTATCTGTGTTACGCATAGGAAGGAGGTGGCAGACAGATGCCAGGAGCAGATACGGCTGTGATGATGTGTTTTTATGGATTTAGCCACCTGCCTTTATCGTTTATATTCTTTTAAAGAAGCCTTCGTATTCATCGTCCAAGATTTTCCAAACGCCATTTTTGCGACCTCCTTCTCTTACAATTAGGTTTTGGTCGGAAAGCTGTTTGAGGTATCGTTGAACTTGTCGTAAAGAAATCCCCATGTTTTCCGACATTTGGGCAGCACTGATTTGAGGCATCTGAGAAATCAACTTATAGATTTGTCGTTGAGTTTTTGCAAATTCTTTTGTGACATTTGCTTTTCCTTTTACGACATCATCCGTCTTTTTTACGACATCTTTTACGACATCATTTACCTCATTTATGACATGAAGGTTGTCTTTTACGACATCCACCCCATAATTGAGGTTCCATAGAGTAACATGAAATTCTGTCGCATTTGAACTGAATTCTGGTGCGTGATAATTTTGCAAGTTCTCAAAACGCTTATACTCACCAATAATCTTCTTCATTCCACTGCCTCTACGCTCCATGAGTTTCAAGCGATGGAAGAAGTCTGCAAGTAAAGGGTTGCGACGTTTCGACGGCACTGTCAGAGGATTAAGTTGTTGTATCAATCGTCCATCAAACATGCCACCAGGGGAATACACTTCCATGCGGTCATCATACATATCTATATGAATTTCACTGCCAAGCTCCATGTAGTCACGATGAATGATGGCATTACATATCACTTCAGTTACGGCACGCTCTGGATAATCTGGCAGTTCTTCTCGATATTCAGCTTCTTTCCACCATCTTTTGTGAGAGTTGTTTCTCACAAAAGCAACAGCATCTTGCAATTGACTGATGACACTACCCCCAAGCTCAGCATCGTCCAAAGCCTCGCCCAAACCACTTGTCATGTCAAGTCCATTCCAACGTGTGCAGAAGATACGAGAATGACGTATTGGAGAATCATCTGCCAATAATGCACCGGCATTGGTTAGTTTCCCGTCATTGTCAACTATTCCCCATGAAACGAAATCACAATCATCAAACGATTGGTTCAATCGCTTAAAATGAACAGATTTGAGCTTAGAGAAAGACATATCCTCAAACTTGTATGGTGATGGGATAGCATCAAACGAACGACCTGCACCTCTCATAACAAGGCTTTTCAATTGAAGCCTGTCGGCTACCACAGATTCATTGCCAACCCTTACAAATGCCAATCGTTGCTTGTCACCTATATAATAATATGGTGTCTCTTGTCCTTTATAGACATGAAGTAGCACAAGCTTCTTGCCATCCACTTCCTTAAATTCAAGGTTGACTGCAGGTATAGGGTCAAGTTTGGTTTTTATCTCCTCACTTATTCTCTCTGCGTCACCTTCAGCATCAGCAAGTCCTACCACATGGTCATCGTCACTAATGCCAAACACCAATGTTCCGCCTTCGCCATTGGCAAAGGCAGAAACACTTTTTAGCCAACTCTTAGGTCGCTTGACTTCGAGTTGCTGTTTCTTATCGTAGGCTGTTGCTTCGCCTATTAACTTGTTTATGTTTGACATATTCCATTTATTTACTACAAAATAACGCGGCAATCTATATTTGCCATTTCGTGGAGCACATTAACCGTGCCCCCTAATAATATTTTCATTGCAGGAGTACATGTAGATTTACTCATGCCAGGTTGGACTATAACTACATGGAAGCGCAATTCTTTTCTATTTGATGCTTCTTCTCTCAGTTTTAGAACATCCTCAAGGGAACCTTTTAGCAAGCTACTACTCTTTCCTCTATCCAATTTCTTTTCATTTCTGCGTAGTATCTGATTGAAAAGTTTGTATCCACCTACATATTTCCATCGAACAGATTTTTGTGCTTGTCCACACACTTGATATAGATTTTCTATACTCTTCGACACTCTACCTTCTCTTGCGAACTTAAGATGAAATAGAGTGATATCGATGATGTTACTACTATTATTTATTCCAACCAAATCTGCAATTTCGCCACTTCCATCATCGTCAATGAGATAATCATAATCTGCTATAATTTTCTGTACCATATAATATTGTATAGAATCTGTCTCATAAGGTGCGGAATGTTGTGATTCCTTTGATAAATCAACATTCTCCCAGTCTAATGTAGATATTAACTCTTCTGGGATTTCATCTGCTTTATTCTTTGGTTTGCAGTAATTTATTCCATATGAAATACTGTCATCTGCATAGAATATCGTCATGGGGCTATCTTTCAAAAAGTCTTCCAATGAAATATTCATATTACCATTAATAAAAGCAATCGCTTCACCATCGACTTTAGTATATTTAGCATTGCTGTTTTCAATAGTCATTCTATACTTGCTGTAATGGTCTTCGTGCCTAAAGCTAAAGACTATGTCTCTTCCGACACTTGTGTCTTCATCTATTGTTAATTCAATTTCGTTAAAGGATAGAAGCTTATCTGCGAATTGAACCAATAGAGTATAATGTTCATACACTTCAGGATTCCAATCCATACTAATTGGATGACTATTTTGTTTAAATGCTGACATTTGCTCAAAACGAAGTGTATTCTGTAATACAATATTCGTATCTATACTTTCGTCAGAAATAATCTTGCCAATTTCCTTACACCACTCTTGGAAGTGTTGCAAATCCGCTCTTTCTCTTGACCAAACCTTCCCCTTACAAGAGCAACCTATACTAGTAAGATTTCCGTTCTTGTAACCAACGCCAAACAAATTGTTTTTTTGTAACCTTCCCTGTGTCAACTGATCTAAACCATCTTGCACACTGCCTCCATAGTAGGACTGAAATGAAATGTCCTTTCCTCTTGGCAGTCTTGCGCCAACATTGAACAAACGAAGTCTTAAGACATTAGCAAACACACGGAACATCTTGTCATTTTCGCATTTTATGGGATTAGAGAACAGATGTTTCAAAAAACTTTCTCCTTTAATTTTAATAGAAGAATTTAAATAAACTCTTTTGTACTGGCTATCAAAATATACTATTATAATATCCCAGTTAATATTTTTGACTGTTTGTGTATCTCCCCATAAGACTTTTGATTTTTTCCCTAAAACAATAACTATAGTGTCATTTGACTGAGAATGAAGAATATAATCATATTGGTTTGATTTATTCAATGCCTTTTTCCAATTACTAAAAGTCGTTGTCGTGGAATCTGTGGTATATATTTCGGCGCTCAATGCTGGATGTATATCCTCCATTGATATTTCATCTTTTAAATCACCATTAAATCCACTTAAGAATGAGGACAAAGACTGTTGCTCTGTTGCTGCTTCTTCGTTAATACGAGGCAATAACAGATTCCAATCTGCATCCATCTGATACAGTGCATTAATTTCCTCTTGTATTGGAGGGTATGCTATATTTGTTATAAAACTAGCTGCTCCTAACCGAATATCATTTGTTCTCGTAAATCGACCTATAAATTGTAATGTAACTGCCAAACTTTGTTTCTCATCATGTATTGCAGCAATTTTCAACTGAGGCAGATCATAACCTTCGCCTAACATATTGACACAGACAATAATTCTATGTTTCTTTTCCTTTATCTCATTTAATATGATGGAGCTGTTTGGCATATCGCTATATACGACAACAGGAGAGTATTCTTTGTATTCTTGATAGACTTTATATACTTCTTCTGCTCGCTTTTTACTTTTACATCGAGCCATAATAATATGGTCATATCCATTCTCCAAATCAGATTTCAAAATAGCCACTGCTTTTCCTGCAATTGCCTTGTCAGCCTCCTCTATTGAATATTTGGCTATTTGGCAATTCTTTATCCCTTGCTCCTGTGCTTTCTTTAATGAAAAATTAAAGACAACCTTACCAGCTAATTTTTGTCCATCATTTCTAAATGGTGTAGCCGTGAACATTATAACATTTTTAGGTGGGAAGATATTTATGAAAGCCTCCCATGTTTGAGCTTTTGAATGATGTGCTTCATCAACAAACAAATACGAAATTTGCTCTCTAAGGTATGACCGGATATTGGGAGAAATTCTCTCCGCAGTTGCCATAGTCGTTATAATGACGTTTGACTTATCAATTGTATTTTTCCAGGCAGAATCATCCAATGATTTTTTTATCATTGAAACGATAGGCTTATTTATATCTTGTGGTACAATTCCCAATTTTGGCAATAGTCCCAAATCCTTGAATTTTTTGGCAATTTGGCTTCGAAGTGCATCAGATGGAACAACAACAAAAACTTTTTTGCACATATTTGCAATGAGAAAGGCAAGCATAGTTTCTGTTTTACCTGTTCCTGTAGGCATTACAACTATAGCACGTTCTTCTCCGTCTTCAACATGAGCTAACATGGAATGTAAAGCTCCAATCTGAGGTGAGCGTAGCCCCATGATTGTACCATTTTCTTTTTTAAAGCAAAACAATCCCTTCCAAGATTCTGCTATTTCATTTGGTGTGAGTTTAGATGTGTCCATATGTTTTCTTGTTTTTACTATTTATCAATCACCACACATTCATCCAACCTATCAAAAGTCGTATCAATAAACGTGTAACTTATCCATTTACTTGCATCAACAGAATGAAAATCTGCATATTGCTTGCGCACATATCTCAGTTCGAAAGCCAAGCGCAGAGCCTTGCTTTCTGCATCATCGCTATCCGTTTGCTTTGCCTCTTTGCTCGAAATAGTTCGTACTTTGACTATCTCGTACACATCACGCATTCCATGTCCTTTGATGTAAGGCATAAAGAAGTGGAGGTCTTGCAGGGCGATAGTTGTAGGAAACTGTTTGCCTGTATAATACAAAGTGGCAGTTCCGTCCATGAACTTCTGATATTGCGTATTGTCTTCTTTCACCAATCCTATAAGCACACGATTGCCAACTTCCACGTATGCGCCTTTCTGAGGAATAACATGGGCTATTGTCTCATATGACTTGGTGTGAATCAGTTCTTCAACGAACTGTTCCAACAGCTTTCTGTTTTCCGTGTCTTTCGGACGAAGTGGAAATGCTCCTATATTCACCTCTTTTATCGTCTTGTAGAACTTTGACACAGCCACATCATTTGGCTCTCCGTCACCAGGGAAGAGAATATATCCGCCTATTACCTCCTTCTTCAAGGCATTGGCATCATTGTCACGATAATAGATAGCATCACGGTAGCGGTGCATCTGGTTGATGGCATCCTCTGGAGGCACATCCACACCTTGCTCCCTGCCGTCAATGCGGTATTTGGCATCAAAGAGATAAGTCATCTTCATACCTTGCTGCAAGTCGTTCTTGGTGAGTTGCAGCACGATGTCCGGTTTTTGCGGTACAGTGGGCACAACCACATCTTTCAGTCCTACGCTGACGTTCTCAGCCTCAGTGTTCTTAGGGTTGTACACAAGTTCCACCAGTTCCACACCATCCTTGCGGAATAGAATACGTGAGTGCTCACCTTTGCCGAGTTCCCATGAGAACACACCGTTCATCTCCATACGGTTGCGGTGTTCCACATCCGCATCATCTAGGCATAGCTGCTCCTTGACGATATGACTCACCTCAATGAAGCACCATATTTCGTAGAGTGTAGCTATGTCTTTTGTCTGCAAGCGATACAATCCGTCATTGAGCGAATAGGCACGCCGCAGCAGATTCCATGTGCGGTACACTTGGCTATAGCCTGTTGCCTTTTGCAGTACCATGCTCTCTTGGTTCAATCCCTTGAATCTACCTACAGTGCGAAAGAAAGGATGCCGTTGCAGGCGTTTTAGAATGTTTGAGGTGCCGAGCATAGCAGCCTTCATGGTGTCTGATGCCGTTTTTATGTTTTCTATACGTTGGCGCAGTTCTTCATACCGCTTGCTTATTTGATGCAAGGCGAATTTCAAAAAACGGTTTTCCTGCGTGTCGTTCGACTGTATTTGCTGTTCTATTCGGTATAGGTGGGCTGTTTCCTTTCGATGTTCGGCAAGGCGGTTTTCTATATCGTAGGGTGTCTGCTTCAGTTTGTCAGCTCTTACATACGCTTCTTCGCCATGCAAGCGGTGGCGAGGACGAACGATGATGTTTTTGCAAGCCTTTATGAACTTCTGTTGTTCGCCTTCAAACACACTCCACCATATTATGTCGGGGTGTTCGCCATTGGTGTCGGGAGCAAAACCATGAAAGGTGCGGCGCATATAGTCGAGCGATAGCATGCGATATTCACGCTCAATGTCCTCCACGATGGCACGCCAATGCTCATGGTAGTCGAGCTTAGTGCTGAGCACCTCGAAGCCGAAACGGAATGTCTTAGTCTCCTTGTCGGTGTTGTAGATGAGCTGTATCTCGCTCCGTCCTATCTCATTCTTGTAGTTGATGAAACCAGCCAAGATATGTCGGCGGAAAGAGAAGTGGTCGTTGTCGTTTTGCAGTATGGAACAGAATTGGGCATTCTTTACATGGCTTCCGAATTCTATCCAAATAGGATAGTCGGCATTGTCGAAGAATACGGCAGGAGCTTGTACTCCTTGTTCTATGCTGATGTCTGTGTCATTTTCTGCAGTCCGCTTTACGGACACGACACCTTCCGACCACGAGTAAGTGGAAAGCAGATTGGCTTCTCCCACATTACTCTTGGCCTTGCTCCAAATCCTGTCGAACTTGGTACATTCTACAATCATTGTAAAATCTATGTGCTCAATCGTCAATAGCTCCATATTATTCTATAATCTTTTTAACTCCAGAAACTTGTATATCCCGATGCAAGTTTTGCCTTCATCTCCTTCAACTTCGCCAAGGAAATAGAGGTTATGGTCTGTTCTTCGCCCGATACCGCCTTTAGTCCATCTTCTATGGTCTTGCGTAGTCGGTCGATAAACTCATCGCTCACCTTGGTATCATCACCCTCAATGCGCGACAATACCTTCATGCTCGTTATCTCGTCCAAGGCACGGGCTACGACATATCCTGGTTCCAATTCTGTTTCGTTCTCATCCTTGTTGTAAGGAAGATTATTTACCACATACAGCAGAAACTCGTTGCGTGTTCGGTAGGCTACCTTGAATGGGGTTCCGTTCAACACAGCATTTACAGCATCAAGATAAGTCAGTACCTTCTCGCAGACATCCTTGTTGCCGGCATATACATCTACTCCTTCCACGGCATTGCCAATCAATTCTGCCTTGCCCAACTTGCCTATTTGTTCGTTACGCTCAGTCAGTCCTCCATGCAGGTCAACATCGTTCATTTCGATGGTCATGGCACGGTCGAGGACCTTGCGTGAGAATGAGAATGTCGTTTCGTCCATATTGACTGTGCCGACAACGATAAGATTCTGCGGAATACTGATTCCACTTTCGTTGAACTGCTTTCTCACATCCTCATCAGTCGTCAGCGAAGCCGTCAGGTTGAAATACCATTCCTCGTCAACCTTTTCAAGTATAGGGTCGGTCGTCACTGTGCCGTCTTCGTGGCTCTTGCGCGACTCCACCACACTGAGGTATTCTGCGAAATACTGCTCAACAGGGGCTAGGTTCATTTCATCCAAGCAAAGGAAATATGGTGTGTCCTCATCTTCCCATGCCTTAGCAACAAAGCGGAGAAAATCACCTGCTACATACTCCGCCTTGCCACTCACTCGACTTACGTAACCTATCAAGTCGCTTGAGTCGTGCCAATTCGGTTTCACCTGCACCATTTGGAAGTTCTTCGGCTTCTGTGCATTGTACTCTTCCGAGCCTTCTTCCCAACACGCTCTAGCCAACTCTCTTACGATACGGCTCTTGCCTGTACCCGAGATGCCAGCAAGCAGAAGAAAGGGCTTCGACTTGATGGCTGTGATGTAGGGGCGGTAAGGATTGGTTATATTCGCTCCTAAATTTTTTTCTTCTATATGAATATTTTCTTCTGTTGTCGAATTAAGATACGGTCTTGAGTCAAATATGTCAACAAAATTTTCGAAAATCTCTTTATGTGGTGCCTCAGGAGTTCCAATGTAGATAAATGAAGCTTCGTTGATATCTGCCTTATAATTTGAACGGGAACATTTCAAAAATTTCCTACCGTTTATTTTTTCATTTGCATAGTCATAGATACTTCTTAAATCTCTTCTAGAACCTTCTTTATCAAGGTTGGTTTCAATTGAGATTATATATTCCTTAGGATTGAAATTATTCAAACCTTTAGCCATTTTGTCATCTTTGGTAAATATAGAAAACAAATAATATCGCAACTGATGTTGTTTTGCGAAATAAAATGGCTTCTTGTATTCATCTAAAAAGACCCTAAGTTGAGGCTTAGGACGATCTGTGCCAGTAATACTGATATTCGTATAAGAAATCAGTATTACCTCTTCGTCATGTATTTTATACAATTCACTCCAATCTGTTCTGAAATCAATTTTATCATTGAATTCAGAATATGCAATTTTTTTCCAATTAGGAAAGTTTTGCTTTATGTATTCCTTGATACGAGTTATAGAGTCCATCTTTACTTCAATTTATAATTTGTAATAATTAAATGAGTACTTTCTGCTTTGAAACGATTTCGTATATTTACAGCATATTTCTTAGAATACTCAGCCTTTATATATGGTTTGTATAAATGTTCCGTGAGTTCCGTCTTCCCAATGATCATTAATGATTTTGCTGATAAATTACGAAAATCTTGTGCCAACTTAATTTGACTATCTTCCAAGAAATCAGTTTCATTAACATTTCCATAATCTGTAAACACACAATCATATGGTGGATCCAAAAAGACAAAATCCTCTGTAGAACATGTATCAAATATCTTGGAATAATCTCCCTTCGTAATCTTAGTTCTTTTCAGTAGAGCATGATGCTCTTCTGAAACAAAAGCTGCATTGAAATTTTTATATCTTCCAAATGGTACGTTGAATTCTCCTTTTGAGTTAAATCTCAGCATACCAGAATACGAAGTCTTGTTTATAAAATAGTATAAAGTGGCATCTAGATACTTTTTTTCTATCTTTCCATTAAACATGTCTCTAAGTGAATAATATAAGTATTCATTCTTATTTTCAACAAAATCTTGCTGCCCCCCTTTTTTTAGCTCTTCATACTCTTTTTGATTAAATTGATATATTTTTTCCAATCTTATTAACTCTTTTTTTAATTCGTCATAATTATTTTGAACTGTCCAATAAAAATCTATAAGTTTAGAATTTATGTCATTTATTAAGGCACATTGTGGCTCTAAATAGAAAAATAGAGCAGCCCCTCCTGCAAAAGGTTCTACATATCTCTTATAATTGCAAGGAATAAAGTGTAAGAAATTCTTTATTTCCTTGCTTTTCCCACCACGGTATTTTATGATTGGTTTCATACTTACAATCTTTAATTGAACTTTGTTATAATATTTTTGATGTTTTTTATTCTATGTTTGTTCTAAGAAGTTCTGTAATTTCTACATTAAGAAGTTTAGCAGTCTTCATTAAACTTTCTAAGTCTGGCTGACTTGAATTCGTACACCATTTCGATATGGTGGTTTTATCTTTTCCCAATTGTTCTGCCAACCATTTGTTAGTCCGTTGCTTGTCTGCAAGGACAACTTTTATCCGATTCAAATTCTTACTTGCCATATTCTATGAATTTCTTTTCTTGCAAAAGTACAAATAAAACACTAATATAAAGAATTTTCCTTCTTTTTTTATATATTATTTACAATAAAATGAATAAACTTCACTTTAAATTGGAGTTAAAATCAACAAAAAGCTTCTTTTCGACCGCCTCTTTACTTCGTATGCCGATAAGACTATTATCTGTGTTACGCATAGGAAGGAGGTGGCAGACAGATGCCAGGAGCAGATACGGCTGTGATGGTCCAGGATATGCGAGATGGTAAACATGTCGGTCTGCATGTTCAGCAGGAGGGTAGCGCAGGTATGTCTTTTCAGTTTAAAATCACGCCCATCGATACTATGGATTTCCACCAATCTAGTTTTCTGTTACTCATGTGTCTTCTTCTTTCTTGCAGCTATCATGATATAGACGAGCAATGCCACGAATGCCATGAGGATGCAGATCATCTGGGTGATATACTTCTCTGGCTCAATCCAAATCTCCTTGAAAAAGTCCAAGCGACCAAGCACTTCCACAGGTACCCAGAACACGACAACCGTTGCGATAGCCATACGGATGTTGGCTCCCCATGTGCTCAAACGCAACTGCTTTCGGAAGATGAAGAAACTACCTATCAGACAAGCTGCGGCAACAACCGAAGTTACAGGATGATGGTCGCCGAGGAAATTCTTGTCGTAGCAGAACATCAACAGGAGATAGCTTGTCCAGAGAATCATGTTCAGTTCCATGAAGGTGACGATACTTGTATGATGCGTCATCGGACGGGCGGCAATCTTATTCTTGCTGGAACGGAAAAGAACACGCTGCCACCAGTTGATGAAGTTACATCCGTTTTTGGTTGAGAAGATGTAGAGCACCATCACCATCATCCACATGCCGAAGGTGGCTGGGAGGATGAGGTATTCAGGGCGAGTCACAACTTCGCCATTCTCCATCTCCGGCTGTGTACCCCAGCGGGTAGCATAGTACTGGAACAGAAATTCTATCCAACCCGTCCAGAAGAGCAGTCCTCCGAAAAGTCCCCAAAGAGTCTGTTTGGTGTCTCCCTTTACGAAGACACCGATTACTACCATGATAAGACCTGCCAACCCCATGAAGAAGGCTGAGTAATGCACAGCTTCAGGAGTCATCGTCTTATCCATTATCATCATCAGCGCATGTCCCAACGGCATGGTAAAGAGTACCACGAGGAACGAAGCGATGGATTTCCACCAATTCAATTGTTTCATATTTTTCAATTTTTAATGTTGAATGTTGAGTGTTGAATGTTGAATATACTGAGTATATGAGGGCGTATGCCTAACTCAACATTCAACACTCAACATTTATTTTAATTCATCTAAGTAATAACTGATTCTTCCTCCTTCATCACCTATCTGCACATTGGCATCATACCAGGAGATGATCTGGAGCTTGTAATATCTCTCGCCATCCCACGAACGGATAACGTAGGTATGGAAAGAAGGAGTATATACTGGAGGTGGCCCCGAGAAACTCATTGCCTTTTCGAGCACCGGATTGCCGCTTACCAACTGCTTGGCTGGTCCGTTGTTCGGGTCGAACCAAGGGTTCTTGTTCATATCCAGTTTGTTGGCGATGCAATACTTGTTCCAGTCTTCCCGCGACATGGTGACATAGACACTTGCTGAATCATCCACGGCGAAAGTCATGTTGTGTTCAGCCAGATAAGCATCCACCTGCGCCTTGCTCGTCCACTTGTCATATTCGCCATAGCCCAGGTCGGCAGCTCCACCCTTGCCTATGCCGCTTGTTCCACTGTTGGTTCGCAGCTGGTAACCATCAAAGGCGAGGTCCCATTCCGTGGCAGGATAAGCCATGGTCTTTGGATCATCCTCCTGGTTTTCCATCACTAAGATGCTGTTGGCTTGTCTCTTCACCGTCTTATAGGTTAACTTGCCAGTGGCTTGATTCTTGGTAAAGATGGTATCGCCGTTTGCATCACGCTCTGCATCCTCGAAGATGTTCTTCTGCACACCTTCGCTCCAATACTTTACCAATTTAGTAGTGCCGTTATAATGGAAATATTCCTCTATTGGCTTGCCATCAATAAAGGCGATGACACTCTGGTTAGGATTCAGCACATTATAGCGATGTCCCGTCTTCAGGTCAAAATAGAGCCAGTCGTTGGTAACACCCGTGCTATAACCTGTTTTTCGTGGCAAGGTATGACCTGTGAAGTCCTCAGCCTCATAAGATACGCAGCTCGAAAGAGACAGCAGACTCAGAACCGTTCCACAAAGCAGAATATTTTTTTTCTTATTTAGTATATTCATAATCATTATCATTAAGAAAAGCTATTGAATTCTTCACTCTTCGTTCTTCACTCTTCACTTCTTTCGGAATGCTTTTACCAATTCATCTACCAACACTTCCACCTGCACATGCGCCTTGGCTCCTGCCGTGGCTGGCACGTTAAACATGGTGATGCCCGAACCTAAGGTCTTTGGCACATAATTAAAGATGTTATCCACACCCACCGTTACCTTTACCTTATTATAGAAGGTCTGAATCACCGACAGGTTGCACAATACATACTGTGGCAACTGGCAGCGGAAGTAGGCATCGTGGCTCTCACCGTTTACAGAGAGTCGGTCCTGCACATCGAATTTCTTCTCACCCATGTAGCTTGCCGAGAAGGTGGCGCCCAGTCGGTAGTTCTTCTTGTTGTACTTATAGTCGAGGCTCGCTGTGGCAGCATGAGGCGAAGTGGTGTTCACCTGGATGCCATCCGTCTTGCTCACGTTCACGTAGCTGTAGGTGGCATTCATCGTGAAGTGGTTGAGGAAGTGCCAGCGCATGATGGTCTCCAGTCCGATGAGGTTCTGCTTCGACAGATTAGTATATTCGAAATTGTACTGCATGTCGTAGATGCGCCATACACCCTCAATCTTTTTGCGGAAGAAGTTGCCATACACATTGCCCGAGATGAAGAAGTTGTCGTTCGAGTACTCTGTGCCCAGGCTCACGTAGTTGTTCTTCTCAGGCTTCAGGTCCTCGTTACCCTTAATCATGAACATGCCGAGGTGGTCCCAGTTGAAGAACAGTTCCTTGATACTTGGCGAACGGTAGCCCATCGAGTAGTTGGCTCTCCATGCCCAGTGATCCGACGGACTCCACTTGAAGGCAATCTTAGGCATCGCCATCAGTCCGAAGGCACGGCTGAAGTTGGTTCTCACACCTGCCGAAACCATCCAGTGGTCGTTCATCGTCCACTCGTCCTGCAGAAAAGCCTCCGTCTCTTTTAATGAACGGGTGCGCATGATGTGGGAGGCATCGCCGTTGAATCGGTCGCTCGTCAGGTCATCGCTCAGGTGCTCGATGCCGAGGATGAGGTCGTGGCCCTCGAACTTCTGCGAGGTGATGGAGAGGCGAGGCTGGAAGATACGGCTCTTATACACTTTGGTACGCTCGTCGATACGCTCGTGGCGCTTGAAGCGGTCGTAGAAGTCGCCATGAAGGGAGGCGGTAATCTTGAACCAATCCTTGAAGGAGTACTTTATCTTGGTTCCAGCCGTCCAGTCACGCGCCTGACTGAAGGTCATGTCCTGAATGAGGTCGTAGGTATTCATATAGAACGCACTACCGTAGGCAAGAATCTCCAGGTTCTTGAAAGGGTCGTAGAATACCTTCTGCGATACCGAGATATGCTCCGTGCCCTCGATGCCCATTGGCGGACGGGAAGCCACGCTGGTAATGGTCACGTCGTGGTCGAGCCAAGGGTTCGCCTCTTGGGTATAGACCTTCTTGTCGTTCTCCGCCTGATACATGTAGAAGGCATCGCTCGAAGAATACCACACGTCGGTCTGCGAGGTCACCTTGCCTGCATTGAATCCTGCCGATACCCAGCTCTGCAGGTTCGGGCGGTCAGCGTTCTTCTCAAACATATACAGGAAATCCTTTTTTTCTGGATTCTTGTAGTTGGTTTCGTTCATCTGTCCCCAGCGTACACCAGCCTGAATATCGATAGGCTTGGTAGTTTTCTTGGTGATGAGGTTGATGACGGCACCCGACGCACGGCTTCCGTAGAGGGTACTGCTGGCACCCTTCACGATTTCGATGCGGTCGATGGCATGGAGGTTGAAACGCTCATAGTCGAGGTTGCCCGCCATGTCGCCCGTCAATCGCTCACCATCCTGCAGGAAGAGCACGTGGCGGGCATCCAAGCCCTGCATGGAGATTTCGTTGCCGAAACCCACCTTCTGGATGTTCATACCCGGTGTCTCCTGTTGCAGGGCCTTGGTCAGGTCGGCATAGCCTGCATCTACCAGTTCCTTACCGCCGATCACCTGCGTGCTCACTGGCGACAGCTTGATTGGTCGCGCGGTACGGGAACCTGTAACCACCACCTCGTTCACCTTCATCACGTCTTCTGTCATGAAGAGCTTGAGGGAGCTGACGCTTCCGATGGTTCCCTTCAGAGGGTTATAGCCCACGGATACCACCTGGTAATAACACTTGTCACTCTGAGGCACCGAGATGGTAGCCTCACCATCCATGTTGGTAACAACACGCTGTGGCGATTTCAATTTCTCATTGTCGGCGTAGGTGATGACTGCGCCGATGATTGGCTGCTCAGTGGCTTTGTCGAAGATACCGAACTTCACCTTTCGCTGTGCAGCGACAGGAAGGGCGAGTATCAGCAGCAAGCCGATGAGCATTACATTTCTAATTGTCTTCATTTATATCGTCATTCTATTTTTTCCAAATCCTTACACGATTTCAGCCTCGCTATGGCTTGTTTCTCTTCCCTCCATTTTTTACTTGCAAAAAGAAAGAGAGACATGTCTGGGCATATCCCTCTTTCCTTTTATATATAAGCTACAGTCTCTTATTTGATTCCGTGCTCCTTTTTATACGCTTTCAAGTCTTCCTCGTACTTTGCCTTGTCGGCATCAAATGTTGCGAGACGTGACTTGTCAATAGTCTGCTTAAAACATTCGGAACGAACGTTCATCATGTTATAGTTTACGATGAACTGAATTTGGTGAGTTTTGGCATTGTAATAGCCTTGTACACTACTGCCTTTTGCACTTGAAGCAGAACCATCAGTATCTGTACCCCATACAGAACCGTCTTCACCCTTAAACTTTATCCAACCATCACCTGTATATTCTTTCTGCTCCCAAGAGTTGAGCACCATGCACTTGACATCACACTTAAAATTGATAATCATTCCCATGTTTCCGACCGTGAAGTCAAGCAAAGAAATGTTGAAAGTTTGTGCGTCTGTCTTACTCCATTCAAACTTAAACTTTGTAGGACATCCCTCTGGTAAAAGGGTCTTGTTCACGCCATTCATCGTTGCATTGGTACTAAGAACAATCTCACCATTGAGATAGTTCGTTGCCTCTTTCACAAGTTCAGAATTTGCATCAGAGTTAGTGATTTCTTCATCAGAAGAACAAGAACAAAAAGCAAAAACAGCGAAAAAAAGCAAAGATAGGCAGGCGATGTTTTTCTTGAAGTTTGCTTTCTTAAACATAATTATTAAAATTTTAAATTATTACTAAAATTACTTCCATTCAACTGGATTGTATTCCGAAAATGAACTATTGTCATTCTCCAAGTGAGCAGAGTAGGTCTGGACAAAGTTCTTTGTACTTTCTTTGTCTAAAACATCTTGTGACACAGTGAAAGAAACCTTTCTGCGTGGATTGGATTCAAAATCGTACAACTTGTTGTTAGAACTACGATAATATGCAATTAAATTAATTGGATAAATAATTTCACAGTTTGGTAATTGACAAAGAGCCAAATCGCCTATTGCTTCAATACTTTGTAAATTAATAGCCTTTAATTTAGGCAAGTTTGCCAAAATAATTTGAGATGTAACCTTTTTATTATTGAGGTTGATTTTTATTTCCTCAAGATTCTTACAATCTCTGCAATCTAACAAGTTTGACATGGTTGCATCAAAATCCTTTATTTCCTGATTAAGAAAAGCTGTATTTGTCAAATCCAATGATGTTACTGAAGGGTTGTTACTGATTCCTAAAGAAGAAAGAGCAGTTGCGTCGCTCAAATCTAGTCCTCCAATAAAATTTGTCTTTTCTACGACCAAGCCTTTGACATTTTGTCTTGGAGATAATCTGTGACATTCAAATTGCTTAGTTTGTCCAGTGCTTGACTGAACATCTATGAAAACATAAAAAGACGGATAAAAAGGATTGTTCACAAAATATTCTATTCCTTCGATAGAAGCAATTTTTTCAACATCTGCATATTGTGTGTCCCACTGCAAGAAAATATTGCGTCCTCTGTCTTCAAGACCGAGAGGTTTGCTGATGTCCAACTTTCCGTCAGAAGTGAAAACCGAACTAAAGTTCATCTTCAAATAAGCAGCAAAGTAAGTATCAGGAATCTCTCTCAAAGTATTATACTTCTCCAAAGAACCCTTATCATTTACCATTTGCATGTCAATAGTCTTATTCTCTGCCTCATTCTGGGTGTAGAAAGGCATCAAGTCCTCTACATTATACTTGCAAGAAGCAGGGAGATAAAGTTTTGTAAACTCATGAAGGATAGTAGCTTTCACCTCGTCATTCTCAACCTTGGCTGTTACCAAGCCGTCGAAGTCATAGATGTCATTGCCTTGCAAGTCAAGACCTGTAATCTGTGAAGGAAGTGAAGCGATATGGAAAACTGGACCATAGCCATTGTTGCTAAGCTTCAACTCCTTCAAATTAGGAAAAACAGAAAGTTCCTTCAAGGCAGCGGTATCAACCTTTGTGCCTGAAAGGTCGAGAGATGTGGTGCTGTTGGCTTTGTCGTCAAGGAGCATTTTGCCATTTTCATCAAACTGGTATCCCTTAGCTTTGAGGATAGTCATCAACTCTGAGTTGCTTACAGCCACATTGCTATAAGAAGGTGCATCGTCGTCACTGCTGCAAGAAGCGAAACCGAGGCAGAGTGCCAGGGCAGCGAGACCTATGAAATTCTTAAAAATCTTCATTGTTTTCTAAACTTTTAAAGTGTTTATAATTAAAATTAAATATTGTCTTGAATCAGGCTGCAAAGGTACATATTTATTAAATAATGTGCAATACCTAAAAATAATGAAATACGTCATCCTCATTGAAAGACATCCGTAACAAAAACTTTAAAAATATTAGAGGGCAGAACACCATGTGGATGTCCGCCCTCTTAACGGTGTGTAAAGATTAGTAACGATAGCTGACAGTAAATGTGACGTTACGGCCGTCGCCATGCGCATATTCAGCATCACGCGCCATCATCATTGAGGCCGGCGTGTAATAAGTGTTGTTTAGCAGGTTGCTGATGCCAAGACTGAAATCCCAATTTTGGAGTTTATAGCCAGCAGTCATATTAACCAGGTTGATGCGCTTAACGATGCCCTCGCCTTCATTGTAGTTACCTTTCTCGTTAGTGGAGAAGCGATCACGCTTACCTGTGTGAACGTACTGCAGGTTGACATACGTGTTGCGCAGCGGCTCATAATTAATATACAGTGCGAGTTTCGGAGCGGGGATAGAGATATTCGACATGTAAGCATCCCATTTACCCTCGTCACTCTTCACCTTGCCTTCCATCCATGTGAAGTTTACACCGGATTTGAGGTTGCTTAACAGACGTGCGTCGGCACTGAGTTCAACACCATACACCTTCTGCGGCTTCCGGTTGACGACCCAGAACCCATTTTCTATCACCAGGTCACTACCCAGTTTTGAGTAGGTGTAGAAGAAAGAAGCATTCAGCTGTAGCCAGTTGGAGATATTGGAGTATGCACCCACCTCGTAGTTATCGGTCTTTACAGGTTCCGTTGAGATCTTCGAGAGCACATCAGCCTTGGCAGCACGCAGCGTACGACCGAGGTCAAAGATGGAAAATCCCTGAGAGAACGCTATGAATGGCTGGAAGACCTTGTACTTGTTGAAAGAGATACCGGCGTTGAACGAGAAGTTGTCATAGTCGAGGTTGCCACCTTTAACGTCCACTACAGGATCGGAAAGTCTGTTACGCAGCACCTGGTAATCAGGCACTTTCACACGGATGAAGTCATAACGTCCGCCCACCTTAACGTTGAGCCACTGCCAGAGTGTTGTCTTGGTCTGAACGAAAGGCGCATGGTTGTAGCTTGTCAGCCATGGCACCCACAGCCTCCCGTCGATAAGCGGTTGGGCGGTCTTGTCCTTTAAGAAATCATAGCCATAGAGAATGTTCGTAAAAACATTGTCGGAGAAGACAAGTCGTGTGTCGAACTGGGCACGAATGCCAAGTTTCCGGTCCTTGACTGCTGACTGCCCACTTGTCTCTTCCCACCGTGGCTGTTTCTTGTTAGCTTTACGGAAATCGTAGATGGTGAAGAGGCTGGAAGCATAAGCAGAAGCCTCGAAATCGGTATGAGCGAAGATATCCTTGGATGTAAACTTCAGGTATCCATTATGGTTATAGCGAGTGCCTTCATCAACGGCCTGAGGGTCACGGTCTCCTTTCACCCCCACAGCTGGACTGACGAGATACTTGCCAGTCTGAGGAATCAGCTTCGTGTCTTGCAGGCTTCGATAGTAGTTGTACATAAACTCTAAGCGGTTCTTGCTGTCAAACTGATAGCCGAGCTTCGTGAGGATATTGGTTGTACGGGTATCGCCAAGGCCATATCTTGGAGAGATATACTGTCCGTCGCCATCTACGTTACTTCCTGTGCGACCATAGGATCCATTGACGAGATAATCAAACTGACGGACACGGCCATAGAACTGCTGATTAAATCTATAGCCTTGTCCTTTGCTCTTGCGGAAGAAATCATAGGTTGAGCCGGATATGGCGGTTTGTCCATTGAAAGCCTTATCCGTCAAGCTCTTCTTAGTGATGATATTGATGACACCACCGATAGCACCGTTGCCATAGAGTGCTGTAGAGCCTTTCACTACTTCTATATGGTCTACGGCAGCCGGGTCGATAGTGCGGATGTCACGGTCTGTAGCACGGAGTGGAGTTGATTGTGGAATTCCGTCAATGAGCACTAACACGCTGCGGCCCCGAAGACTTTGAGAACGCGAACTCGTGGTGTTGCTTGAAAGTGCCATTCCGGGAGTGAGAAGACCGAGAATCTTGGACATGTCAGGAGCAATCTTGCTCATCTCTACAATCTGCTGGTGACCGATAATGGTTACAGTAGAAGCAGAATTGGACCGGATCTCCGGTATGCGTGTCGTACTGATTACCACTTCCTTAATCTGCATGGTACTGTCTTCCATTCTGCTTTGAGCTTGTGCAGACAGAGCCGTCATAGTCAGCATCGGCACGATAAAAGTCAAATTCTTCATTTGTTTTCTGAACTTTTAAAATGTTTATAATTAAATGTTATCTTGAATCCGGCTGCAAAAGTACGTATTTATTAAATAATGTACAATACCTAAAAATTATGAAATATTTTCCTTGTTAGTGAGGGTTTTTCACCATTCTATATAATTTGCAGAATAGGAGATATATACAGAAATAATTTGAGGATGTGTCATAAGTCTGGATAATAGATTGGTGTATAACAGTTGACTACCGCATGCACAACAGGTGTTGTGCATGCGCATATCAGCTGTTATGCAAGCGCACAACAGCTGTTGTGCGACCGAAGATACTGACTGTCTCAACAATTTATCCTGTCTCTTCCAGCAACATATCCTATCTCTTTCGGCAACATATCCTATCTCTTCCAGCAACATATCCTATCTCTTTCGGCAACATATCCTATCTCTTTCAACAAATAGAAGAGGGTGAATCATAAACTTATGACACACCCTCCTCATTTATTTTAAAAATAAGGCAACGCTACGATTATTTCTGTCTTGGCTTGATTTCGTATGCCGGATTGTTGCGGATATCCCAGCGGTCTAACTTTGCACCATTGGTGAGTATCAGTTTCTCCTTCTGGTAGGCTATAATGGTCTGCGAAGGAAGGAGGACGCGGTCATCGGCGGTGAAACAGCGCAACGGATTGGCAAAGTTTCTTGCCTGGAAATCGGCGAGACTGTATTCTGCCAACTGTATCTTGCCGTCCTTCAACATTGATACGAAGAACTTATCCTTGTCACCGGTCTTTGAAATGGAACGTAGCTTGAACTCCTGAGAACGGGAAACCTTGAGCGGGGCATAATCCTTTTGCTGGATGATGTCTTCTACTTTCCATGAATAGATGGTTCCCGTGCGAGGGATGAAGGCATAGAGCGAATCGCCAATCACCTCCATATCGTAGGATTCTCCCAGCGGCTCATTACTGCTGCCAATGAAATCGCCACCCGTACTGAGCTTGGCAAATACCTTATTGTTGTTTGCTGCCCCCAGGTTCAGCGCCTCGCGGTCGAAGACTCGGATGTTGGTATACTTAGAGTCGCGCACGAAAACAAGACGAGGGGTTGCGCAAACACAGCCCACCTTCGAAATCATGCTGGCTGGCCAGGAACCTGTGCCCAGGCGGCTGAGATATTTGCCCGTTTTCCTGTCGAAGATCTGTACCTCCTGATTTTCGCCGGCAGCCACAAAGAGATGGTCGCCTTCAGCATAAACATCGCGTGCCAGCGTGCGGTCACCGTTGCTCATGCTGCGCTTGAATTCCAACGTTTCGGCATCGAAGACATCGACACACTTGCCTGCAAAATTTGCTACATACAACTCTTCGCCATCGTTAAAGAGGTTGGCTGCATCCAGCGGTCTGCCACCTAAATCTTCGGCTGTGCGGGAAAGATGTCCGTCCAGATAGAAATGATCTGCCACCTTGATGGTATCTACCGGTTGCGGTACCACTCTGTCTTCCGTTATCTCACGTATTTCTGTCTTATCGCAGGAAGCTAAAGCCAGCATTATTCCTGCTCCTATCATGATCATATTTTTTCTCATATAGTTTCCTCCTTTATTTTGCATGATCTTTAATCGGGTTCTCTGTGAAATATTTCACCAGTCTGCTCTTTTTGTAAAAATCCTCTATGGTCTTCTGTAGTTTGGCATCATCCTTGAAGATATCTTTGATATCACAGTCGCGATACTTAGCATTCTCATCTTTGTGGAAGCCCAGCAGATTGCGGTCGGTATAAGGGAGATCGCCCTTATGGCTCAGCCACATGTGCAGCTGCCAGATAAATTCCGGCCATCCTACGTTGACGCCTTCCGGTGTTTTGGCTGGATACGTCATATTGCTGTCATGACTATAGTCCATGCAGTGCATGTGCTCGTGGGTGATTGCTTCCCATCCGCTGAACGAACCATAATGGCCATAGAAGTTCCAGTCGGAAATGGTCCAGATGTAGCCGCCGCCCAATCCACCATATTTCGGACTAGACTGTCCGAGCACGAATTTTTTCTGTGCCTTGAATCTTTCCATTTCGCTCTGGTATTTCTCGGCAGTGAACGTTACTTTATTGTTGTCGTAGAGATCGCCGCCCATCACCTTCTTGAAGTTTGCCATCACATACTTATATTCCGGAGTGGTCATCATATAGGTATAGTTGGTGACAATCACCACCCATTCGCGGGCGTAGATAGGTTTCATTTCACGGTAATTGTACGATTCTCCAACCTCTGGAGTCCACCCGTAGTTGGAGAAACTGCAGGTCCATCTGGCGTCAATCTTCTGGAGCATCTTGAAGTGCTCATCATCGCTCACGAGACGTGTCTTCATCCTGTTAAGGTCGAGATACGGGCAGGTGAAACTCACGAAGTTTCCGTTTTTCTTTTTCCAGATATTCCGTCTGCCAACGAATGATGGCTTGAAGGAGAAGCGGGAGAAGGCGGGAATGGATTTAATGAATGCCACCGGAATGTATTCATCCACTTCCGGGATATACATCTCGAGTGTTACGTTGGAGACTGGTTTTGCCGACCAACTGGTGATGACGAGCGATTCATCCTCAGTAGATTTCTTAACATTGATGAGGTTGTCAGTCTGGAAGGTGTAATCCGGTTTGTCTACGATTTCAGTTGATGGGTCAGATAGATTCAGGATGTGTTTAGCCCGTTCTGCCGGCAACTTTTCGAAAACCACCGTATCCTTTTTGAAATCTTCCTGGAATGGTTTTTCAATGTCGTTGTACACGATCTGGTCTTCATAATCGGTGGAGCAGGATGCCATCAGGGTCATCGCTGCCACGAGTGTGGTTCCAGCAGCCAGTGCCGGAATCTTTCGATGTTTTTTCTGCTTCATCATTTTGAGTTTTTTCTGTTAAAATACTTACTATGAAAAATAGGGTGCAAAGATAAGAATAAATATTGGTTTGTCCAAATAATCATGCTGTTATATTTTGGAAAAATTTCTTTTTTTTCAAAGAAAAGTTGTATATTTGCAGAAAACTTTCTGGATGATGGCAAAGTGTAGCTAATCTGATATTTCCAGAAGGTGGCGTAATTAACTCAATATCAAATAAAAGACCTGAAGAAATGAAAAAGAAAGAAGAAAGGAAAAAATGGAAGGGACTGAAAAACGGGTTCCTGTTGGTGGGATTCATAGCCTTGCTGATAGCCAGTAAGCAAACTGTTCGTGCCGAGGAAATCAATTGGCTGAAGGCGGCGGAGATAGCTAAGAGATATGTCACTCTGCCGCAAGATACCGGTATGAAAGCAAAGGAGAAGAGCAGGAAAAATAAGACCGGTTCACCTTATTATATATATAATGATGCGCGGGGACGGGGATTCGTTATCGTATCAGGTGATGACCAGATGGGTGAAGTGCTGGGATACAGCAAAGAAGGTAGTCTCGATACGCTCAATGCCAATCCCTGCGTAAAACTGCTGCTTTCGGGATACCGACAGACTTTTGAGGTGCTGAAAGAAGGAAAGGTGAAGGTGCAAAGCCATACACGCAACGGACTTTACTCTAAAACCGTAGCGCCGATGATGAAAAGCAAATGGGGACAGTCGTATCCGTTTAATGCTAAAACGGGATATAATTACAGCGGCTGTGTGGCTACGGCTGTGGCTCAGATGATGTATTATCATCAGTGGCCGACTCAGGGACAGGGAAAAAACGAATATGTGGTAACCTACTACCAGACCAAGAAAAGTGCGGATTTCAGTCAGTCGCACTACGACTGGGCCAACATGTTGCCCGACTACCGCTATCCGGTTCAGGCTACTCCTGCACAGATAGATGCCGTAGCCTTACTGATGAACGATGTGGGTGTGGCTTCTTTCATGCAATATACGCCCAGCGCAAGTGGAACCCAGGGAGTCTTTGCCTATCAGGCGCTGCAGAAGCATTTCGATTATTCGGCAGCCTACGTTACGAAAGCTGTAGAAGGACCGGGGAGGTTTGCAGAAATCCTGAGACAGGAACTGCTTAACGGATGTCCGGTTTATCTGGAAGGCAGACCAGCCGGTTCGACTTCCGGTCATGCCTGGGTAACTGATGGTTTCGATGAAAACGGCCTCTTCCACATGAACTTCGGTTGGGAGGGACAGGGCGATGCCTATTATTCGCTCACCAATCTCAATGTTTCGCAGACCGGAAGTGAGTTTCAGGGCAAACCGCTTGCCTTTAACCGTGCCATTACCGCCATCTTAGCTCATCCCAACAACGGGAAATATCCAGAAATAGAGCGCGGACTGCTGGAAACTTCGCCGCAGCTGATGTTCAACGAGGGTGGTTCTCTCAGCCTGAAAGAGGCGTCGGGAAAGTTATTCGACCCTTCACAGCCGGTAACTGTCGAGATGAATTCCTTCGTCAACAGAGGCAAGCCTTTCAGGGGTGACATCGGTGTTGCTGTTTATGATGAGGCAGGGAATCTCAAGCAGGTGGTTTATTCTGATGATCATCAGCAGGGAGGCTTTACGGAAAGACTTTATGGCGGAGAGCAGAAGGGATGGATGGGAACTGATTATCTGATCCATCAGGCTCAGAAAATCAGTCTCAGTCTTGCCGGTCTTGAAAACGGCTATTACCGTATCATCGCTATATGTGCAGCCCGGAAGGATGATGGTTCATGGGATGATTTCCTGCCGATGAAGAAGGCACCTGTTATCGGGGTGGAACTGAAAGACGGTGCCGGCCGCATCTCTGAAATCTGTTCGGAAGATGCCCGCTTCCAACTGATGGGGCAGCCAAGACTTGACGGCAAAGCTGAACAGGGCAGCAAGGTACTTGCCTTCTTCACTATCAAGAACCTCAATGGTGTGCCGCGCGACTGTTACCTGAGAGTGAAACTGCTGGATGAGAACCAGGAGGTTGTGCTGAGTACACGTGTGGACCAGCTGACCGAAATAGATGGTTTCAGCGAGACCGAAATCCCGATTCTCCTTTCGGTTCCTGCCCAGCTTGCTCCGGGATATTATCAGGTGAAACTGGAGATTACTTCGGATGAAGCCGAAACCCAGAATTGTCCGGTCAACGGTATCCACGACCAGGATGCAGCCTATATAGAGGTGGTAAAGGGAGAGGGGAAACCGCTGATGGCAAAAGCTGAAGTCTTTCTGGCTGATGATGCGAACGTGAAGATAGAAACCGGAAGCGTCGATGTATCGAAGGTATCTCTCTTCAAGATGGGTGTTTCGCTGCGTACGACAGAAGACCGCAGTTACGAGGGGCATGTTTCCCTCATCTCTGAAGATGTAGATACAAAGGAAGAAATAGAGGTAAATGGACTCAGTGATGATGTAAGCGTCTCATCAGCTTTCGACGTGCCGCTTTACAGCTACTGGCTGCGCAAGAGTAATCTGCCTTGGGCCGACGGTCATACCTATCTGCTCAGGGTGATGGGCGAGATGGGAGGAAAGGAAGTGGAACTGAAGAATCCGCAGGAACCTTCTTATTTTCTCAAGCGAAAGGGCGATATCCTTATTCTCTATCAGGATATAGTTACAGGAATAGAAAATGCTACCATCTCTGATACTGAAACCGAGATCTGTCGCGAGGGACATCAACTCTTGGTTTCGGGCAAGGACGTGAGAAAGATTAAACTGTATCATGCGGGAGGAAACCTGCTCAGACAGGCATCTGCTACGGATGGAAAAACAGTCAGTCTCTCTTTACAGGGTATCAGACAAGGCGTTTATCTGTTGCGGGTAGAAACCGGTATGCAAAGCAAGACATATAAACTGCTGCTTTAAACGGATGTTCCTGTTTCGGAAACAGAACAGGTTATCCGATGTAAGTATAAAAAGAAAGCTCAGGGCTATCTGCCCTGAGCTTTTTTCATATCATGATTTCTGTATCATTTACTTCTGGCATTCCTTGCAAGGAGTCCAAGGCTTCAACTGCTTGAAGAAGTCGTTGCCCTTATCATCTACGAGGATGAATGCAGGGAAGTCCTCTACGGTAATCTTCCAGATAGCCTCCATACCGAGCTCTGGGTACTCTACGCACTCGATGCTCTTGATAGAACTCTTAGAGAGAACGGCAGCTACACCACCGATAGTACCGAGGTAGAAACCACCATGCTTCTTGCAAGCCTCTGTAACAACATCGCCACGGTTACCCTTGGCAATCATTACAAGGCTAGCGCCATGATCCTGGAACTCATCTACGTATGGATCCATACGGTTGGCTGTGGTAGGTCCCATAGAGCCACATGGATAACCCTCTGGAGTCTTGGCTGGTCCTGCATAGAGGATAGGGTGGTTCTTGAAGTACTCAGGCATCTCCTCGCCTGCATCCAGACGAGCCTTGAGCTTAGCGTGAGCGATGTCACGAGCCACGATGATGGTACCCTTCAAGTTAACACGGGTGCTTACAGGATACTTGCTCAACTCAGCACGAACTGCGTCGATACCCTTGTCGAGGTCAATCTCGATACCCTTGGTACCCTCACCTGGGTTACGGAGCTCCTCAGGAATCAACTCTGTTGGGTTCTCATCCATCTTCTCCAACCAGATACCGTCCTTGTTGATCTTAGCCTTGATGTTACGGTCGGCAGAGCAGCTTACACCCATACCGATAGGGCAGCTTGCACCATGACGTGGCAAACGGATCACGCGGATATCGTGAGCGAGATACTTACCGCCGAACTGTGCACCCAAGCCAATCTTGTGAGCCTCTTTGAGGAGCTTGTTCTCCAAGTCGATGTCACGGAAAGCACGACCCGTCTCATCACCTGTTGTAGGCAACTCATCGTAGTACTTGATAGAAGCCAACTTCACGGTGAGGAGGTTCTTCTCAGCTGAAGTACCACCGATAACGAAGGCGATGTGGTAAGGAGGACATGCTGCTGTACCCAGACTCTTCATCTTCTCTACGAGGAATGGGAGCAATGTGCCCTCGTTCTGGATAGTAGCCTTGGTCATTGGGTAGAAGTAGGTCTTGTTGGCAGAGCCACCACCCTTAGCTACCATCACGAAGCGGTACTCGTCGCCCTCTGTAGCCTCGATATCAATCTGAGCAGGAAGGTTGCAACGGGTGTTCACCTCATCATACATGTTGAGAGGAGCGTTCTGAGAATAACGGAGGTTGTCCTGTGTAAAGGTGTTGTATACACCCAGGCTCAAAGCCTCTTCATCCTCGAAGTCGGTCCATACACGCTGACCCTTTTCACCGTGGATGATAGCTGTACCTGTATCCTGGCAGAATGGGAGGATGCCCTTCACGGCAGTATCTGCATTGCGGAGGAACTGGAGTGCTACGTACTTGTCGTTCTCTGAAGCCTCTGGGTCGCTGAGAATCTTAGCTACCTGGAGGTTGTGCTCACGACGGAGCTTGAACTCTACGTCGTGGAAACCCTGCTGTGCCAGCAAAGTAAGAGCTTCCTTAGAAACCTTGAGGATAGTCTTACCCTCGAACTCTGCTGTACTTACGCCTTCCTTAGAGATAAGGCGATACTCTGTCTTGTCCTCTCCAATCTGGAACATTGGAGCATACTTAAAATCTGGAGTTTTTGCCATAATGTTTTTTGTTATTTTAAACTGTTGAAATATTCAAGTCTAATTAATTCTCGTATTCTATTTCCTGGTCGAGGCTGTCGACGAAGTTGCGGAAAACCTCTTCCTCCACATCGCCCATGGCAAATTCTTTCTCAGCATCCTTTCGGATTTCTGCTATCCATGAGCGGCGTGCCTTGATATAATCTTCGTGTATGCGGTTGGCATCTTCGAGTGTGATGTCACAGATTCCGTAGTAATCGCAGATCATCTGGTAGGTCCATGCCCACTGGTAGTCGCGATAGTTGGCATTGATTTCTTCAAACCGGTCGAGCAACTGTTCTATATTCCCGATAGTTCCTTCCTTCACATCCCTAACGATGCCTTCTTCTTCAGAAACCGGGAGTAGGAGTCCCGAAAGATCATCCCAATCGCCCACGCCGACATGGCTGGCTGGAGGGGTGATGGCTGGGTCGCGCTTCAGTACACGCTTCAATACGGCACCCATGTAGATGCGGAGGGCGATATCATAATATTTGATGCCCTTGTGGAGCGATGAAGCCGGTATGATATATTCGTGATAGAGATACTGCGAAACGTTATCGCCCGTTACCTCGCGCAGGTTTTCAAGAATCTTCTTACCCTTCAGAATCTCGCCAACAGAATAAGGTGAAAGCCAGTCGAAGTTGACGATGCTCTTGCGGTTCTCCATAGCACGGAGATCACGCTTAGGCCATTTCTTGATGTCGCGGTACAGACCTACGGTAGTGATGTTTCTGCCCGGGATGAGGAACATCTTGTCGCCATCGGCAATGAGGTAGGCGAAAGGCAGGTTGCGGGTGTTAGGGTGATGCATCAGCTTGCCGAAGCATACTGAGAAGGAACCCAGAGTGGCTGGCATCAGGAGATAAGCACCGCTGGCTGTCTTGGAACCGCGCTCCAGAATGCCCCAGTGCATAGGTCCCATCTTGTAGGCATGGTTGCTGAAGTTGGTGGCAGAACCGGCGTTATAGAAGGAGAACATGCCTCCGATAAGCAGACTGCTCTTATGATGAGAAGCGGTGAAAGGACCGCAGAAAGCTGCACAAGCCTCGCCATTGCTCATATAGGAGTTGGCGAAGAATACGGAGGCTGATGCGGTAAAGCCGTTAGACAGCTGGCAGGCTTCGCCTACGAAGCAATCCTGTATCTTTACGCTGTTGATGACGCTGGCGCCTTCAGCGATGATGCTGTTTTCTGTAATAACGCCTGTGCCGATATATACATTGCCATGAGCTGAGCCCAATAGCGTACAGTCGCTCAGACGGGAAGCACCGTTCACTTCGCAGTAATCATTGATTACGCAGTTGGTAATCTCCTTGGTATTGATAATCTTCACATTGTTGCCAATCTGTCCTCTCTCCGGCATCTTGTTGTCGATGTCGGCCTTGATGAGCTGGCGGATTTTCTCCTTCATTTCCTTGTCAGGGAAATGCTTCACCATGAAGGCTGCCAGCTGGCTGTTCAGATCGCTGAAGAGGATTACGTTGCCTTCGCCCACCTCGTTGAGTACGCTCACAAGATTTCCTTCGCCGTAAGTAGCTCCCTCGGTGGTTTCCATGGTCGAGATGTTTGAGATGTAGCAATCATCGCCAATGGTATAGTTGTTGATGAAATTGCCTACGTTTTCTATCAGACAGTCGTCGCCTATGGTTACATTGCGCAAGGTGGCATTGTTGATGCCCGAATGCTTTACGAAGCCCTGGCTCACCTCCACGTTCTTGTTGAAGGATCCGATGTTTATTTCGCCATAGAGCATCACGCGGTGCATGAAGTTGGGCTTGAAATCTTCTGATACATTGACTGAGGTCCAGTCTTCGGCCCAGCAGTCGTTATGTTTAAGCACCTCGATTTCCTCGGTGGTTAAAGGTCTGTAATCATTCATAACTTACTTGTTATTGATATTTATATTCTTACTCATAATCCTGGTACAGGAAGTCGTTGTATGGATACTTCTGTACGTGCAACTCTCTTACTTTCTTGTAGAGTATCTCGCGGAATTCGTCGATGTTCTCCTTGTTCTTTGCCGAGATGAAGAGGCAGTCCTCATTGAGTTTTGCCATCCAGGTCTTCTTCAGGTCTTCCAGCGGGATGTTCTCTTTCTCCATCGGTGTGAGGTCGTCTTCCTCTTTTTCTACCCATGAGTAGTTGTCTATCTTGTTGAAGATAATCATCGATGGCTTATCGGCGCAATCCAGTTCCTTGAGCGTATTCTCTACTACCTGAATCTGCTCTTCGAAGTCGGGATGTGAGATGTCTACTACGTGCAGAAGGAGGTCGGCCTCGCGTGTCTCGTCAAGGGTACTCTTGAATGAGTCGACCAGGTCGGTTGGCAATTTGCGGATGAATCCTACGGTATCGGCAAGGAGGAACGGCAGGTTGTCTACCACCACCTTGCGTACGGTGGTGTCGAGGGTGGCAAAGAGTTTGTTCTCTGCAAACACCTCGCTCTTGCTGAGCAGATTCATGATGGTAGATTTACCTACGTTGGTATAGCCCACCAGTGCCACGCGTACCATTCTGCCTCTGTTTTTTCGCTGTGTAGTCTTCTGCTTGTCGATTTCTGCCAGTCGTTCTTTGAGGAGACTCATTCTGCCGAGGATGATACGGCGGTCCATCTCGAGCTGGGTCTCACCCGGTCCACGCAGACCAACAGATCCCTTACCGCCACCAGATCCTGAACCACCGCCCTGTCGTTCCAGGTGAGTCCAGAGTCTTTGCAGACGAGGGAGCATATAGCGGTATTGCGCCAACTCTACCTGGGTTTTAGCCGCAGCGGTTTGCGCACGCATGGCGAAGATATCGAGGATGAGTGAGGTGCGGTCCAGAATCTTCACCTGCAGTTCCTGTTCGATGTTACGGATCTGTTTGGCAGAAAGCTCATCATCAAAGATGACCATACCTACTTCTCTATCTTCCTCTTCTTCGTTTTTGATATATTCTTTGATTTCTTCGAGTTTACCCTTACCCACATAGGTGGTCTGGTTAGGAGAAACCACCTTCTGCGTGAATCGCTTTACGGTGACAGCCCCCGCAGTATCGGCAAGAAATTCCAACTCGTCGAGATATTCTTTTGTCTTGGCTTCGTCCTGTGTCTTGGTAATCAGACCCACGAGTACAGCGGTTTCCGCCTTGACTTCTGATATTACAAATTCTTTCATCTATTTTCTTTATATATATAATAATGTGAAAAGATAGTGCAAAGATAGTGTAAAATACAGAGAAAACAAAATATAGCATCAATATTTTAACTTTTTTATTAATGTGGCAGAAAATATTCAAAAGACACAAAATGCACAGCTGTATTTTAGCCACAATAGCTCACAAATGGTCTTTTTGGTGCACAAAAATTGTAAACGTTTACGTGGTTTTTTGCATAAAAAATCGATATTTATTTGATTTATATCAATATTTGTCTTAATTTTGCACCCAGAAAAAGAAATTGATTTTCAAAAACGAACAAATCATAACTACATAAAAAACACAAACTGCTGAAACATTCAAAAACTTCAAAGGCCTCGACGTGATGTCGGGGCTTTTGGGTTTCTTCTCATTCAGAAACGATTTTTGTTGTACGCTACACTCATCTGTGGTATCAGCAAAACCGAGCTTACCACTGTAATGGAGCCGGAAGTTGAGGCTCTGGGTAAGACGTTAGGGGTATCTTACGAGGAGTGTCTGGAGGAATTGCGCCAATATTATGACGGTTACCATTTCAGTGAGCATTCTGAGGATGTGTTTTATGATAGCACCCAGCGTACTATTAGCGACAGGATTATTAAGGAAGGGTGATAAACTTATCTGTATCTATATGCTTTGTTTCATTTTTTCTCAACTTTTTTGAGAAAACTCTTGTTGGTTTCAAAAGAAAATCGTAACTTTGCTGCTACAATAGAAACATTAATAACATTGGGATTATGAAGCAGGTAGAAGAAAGATATATCAGTTTGCTGACCGATTTCGGTTTTAAGCGAATTTTCGGATCAGCTCCTAACAAGGATTTGCTGATCTGTTTCCTCAACAGCTTGTTCAATGGGAGACAAGTTGTTAAGGACGTGAAGTATCTGAATCCAGAGAATGTGGGCGACATCTACACCGACAGAAAAGCTATTTTCGATGTATATTGCGAAGGAGAAAACGGCGAGAAGTTTATCGTGGAAATGCAGAATGCATACCAGACCTACTTCAAAGACCGTGCCCTGTTCTATTCCACCTTCCCGATTCGTGAGCAGGCTCCTAAGGGTAGTGAATGGGACTTCAAGCTCAACCATGTTTACACAATTGCTCTGCTAAACTTCAACATGAACGAGGATGCCTTCAATAAGGAAGAAATCCGCCATCATGTACAGCTATGCGATACTGCCACGCACAAGGTTTTCTACGATAAGCTGGAGTTTATCTACGTGGAAATCGCCAAGTTCAACAAATCGCTGGACGAGCTGGAAACGCTCTACGACAAGTGGCTCTATGCACTAAAGAACCTCTATAAGCTTACCCGGCGTCCTAAAGCCTTGTGCGACAAGGTCTTCGACCGTCTTTTTGAAGAAGCCGAGATTGCAAAATTCACTCCGCAGGAACAGCGGGAGTACGAAGCCAGCAAAATGGCATATCGCGACATCAAGAATTCGATTGATACTGCCAAGAGAGAAGGAAAAGAAGAAGGACTGGCTGAAGGAATGGAAAAGGGTATAGAGAAAGGGATGAACCAGCGAAGCCTCGAGATTGCTAGGAAGATGCTGGCAAAAGGTATGGATGTTGCGACGGTGATGGAAATTACGGGATTGTCGGAGAGACTGTTGCAGCAACTGAAAGGATAAGTGTTATAAACCTGAAACCAATTCATGGCTTTCAATTTTTGAAAAGCCACGAATTGTTTTTTTTTGTGTTATCAAATTCCATTTGCTATTAAGCGGTAAATACGTTCGCTTCGTCAAACGATAATAAGTATTTAAACCTTTGGAGTATCAACAATGGTAGACCAGATATAAATACGCCCGTGGTAAAGACTATCTACGATCCGTGTCCGGTAGGGTTTAAGATTCCTGAGGGCGATGCCTTTACTGGATTTTCACAGGAAAACAGTACATGGAACAGTGACTTTGCTGAAAAGCATTTTTATACGGACGCTTCAAAAACCAAAATCATCGTGTTCAAGGCTGCAGGAGTTTTTGAAGTTAATCCTGTAAAACAGAAAAACGTTAATAATATTGGATATTATAGGACGGCTGATTTTTATGACACGTCAAATCCATATTTCCTGTGGTTCGGCAGTTCTGGGATTATAACGCAGAACTATACCAGTAGGTATTACGGAAACTCAATCCGTCCTGTTAGGGAATAAATACTGATTATACGAATGCTAATAGTTAGGTATTTTGGTCTTAAGTGTGATTGATGCGGAAATACTCGTAAAAAATATATAATGTTGATTTCCCCAAAAAGTTGGGGAATGCATCCATAAAAAAAAGGTCCCGACGGGAATGTTACTCCCCGACGGAACCTTTCTCATATAAATTATAAAAAACTACTTTTTTAGAGATTCTTGAACTCGATGCCGTTTGCCTCTGAGTAGTCAATGGTAATTGGCTTCTCGCGACTTACTTCCTCTGCAAGAATCTTCTTACTCAAGTCGTTTAATACATAATCCTGGATAGCGCGCTTTACAGGACGGGCACCAAACTCTGGGTCGTATCCTACCTTTGCCAGATACTGGATAGCTGCAGGAGTCCAGCGAAGTTCAAAGCCCTGAGGCTCCAACATCTTCTTTACTCGCTTCATCTGAAGTTCTACAACCTCGGCAATCTGCTCCTGGGTCAACGGCTTGAAGGTAATGATATCATCAATACGGTTCAGGAACTCAGGACGGAAAGTCTTGCGCAACATCTCACGGCTTGCGTTGGAAGTCATGATGATGATGGTGTTCTTGAAGTTGACTACACGACCCTTGTTGTCAGTCAGACGACCATCGTCCAATACCTGCAACAGGGTATTGAATACATCAGGATGCGCCTTCTCAATCTCATCGAAGAGAACCACACTGTATGGTTTGCGGCGTACAGCCTCGGTCAACTGGCCACCTTCATCGTAGCCTACATACCCTGGAGGCGCACCGATCAGACGGGTTACGCTAAACTTCTCCTGATATTCACTCATATCAATTCGGGTCATCATCGACTCGTCATTGAACAGATACTCAGCCAGCGCCTTGGCAAGTTCCGTCTTACCTACACCGGTAGTACCGAGGAAGATGAAGCTGGCGATAGGACGCTTAGGATCCTGCAAACCGGCACGGCTGCGGCGAACGGCATCACTTACAGCGGTGATAGCCTCGTCCTGTCCGATGACTCTCTTGTGGAGTTCTTCCTCCAGATGGAGCAGTTTCTCACGCTCGCTCTGCATCATACGGCTTACTGGTATTCCGGTCCAGCGGCTTACAACCTCAGCGATATCATCAGCTGTAACTTCCTCTCTGACCATCGCTGCGCCACCCTGTGTACTCTTCAGCTGCTCCTGAATTTTCTTGATGTCATCCTCGAGCGCCTTCAGTTTAGAATAGCGGATTTCAGCCACGCGTTCGTAATTGCCTTCGCGCTCCATGCGTTCAGCCTCAAACTTCAGGTTTTCTATCTCCTGCTTATCCTGCTGAATCTTGTTGACGAGTGCTTTTTCGCCTTCCCATTTAGCACGGAAGTCATGCTCCTGATCCTTCAATTCTGCAATTTCCTTATCCAACTGCTGAATCTTAGGCAGGTCATTCTCGCGCTTGATGGCCTCACGCTCAATCTCCAACTGCTTCAAGTGGCGGGTAATCTCATCCAGTTCTTCTGGTACAGAGTCACGCTCCATTCTCAGTTTGGCAGCTGCCTCATCCATCAGGTCGATAGCCTTATCAGGGAGGAATCTGTCAGAGATGTATCTCTCTGATAACTTGACGGCTGCGATGCAGGCATCATCCTGAATACGTACCTTATGATGGTTCTCGTAGCGCTCCTTGATACCACGGAGGATACTGATGGCGTCTACCTCGTCAGGCTCATTGACCATGACGGTCTGGAAACGGCGTTCCAGCGCCTTATCCTTCTCGAAGTACTTCTGATACTCGTTGAGGGTAGTAGCACCGATGGCTCTCAGCTCACCACGAGCCAGGGCTGGCTTCAGAATGTTGGCTGCATCCATGGCACCCTCGCCACCGCCTGCACCTACCAGCGTGTGAATCTCATCGATGAAGAGGATAATCTGGCCGTTGGCGTTGGTTACCTCTTTAATGACGCTCTTCAGACGCTCCTCGAACTCACCCTTATATTTGGCACCGGCTACCAGCGCACCCATATCGAGAGAATAGAGTTGCTTGTTCTTCAGATTCTCCGGTACATCGCCACGGACGATACGCTCGGCAAGACCTTCTACGATGGCGGTCTTACCTGTACCAGGCTCACCTATCAGAATAGGGTTGTTCTTGGTTCTTCGTGACAGAATCTGGAGTACTCTTCTGATTTCCTCATCACGTCCGATAACTGGGTCCAGCTTGCCGCTTCTTGCCTGTTCTACAAGGTTTTTCGCATATTTCTCCAAACTCTGATAGTTATCATCAGCGCTTTGTGATTTTACGTTCTGTCCCTGTCTCAGTGCCTGTATGGCAGCGAGCATATCTTTGGCATTTGCACCAGCATCCTTCAGAATACGTGCAGCAGTAGAGTTGCCCTGTACGATAGCCAACAGGATAGGTTCTACGCTAACGAACTCGTCGCCCATTTTCTTGGCGGTATCCTCGGCATTCATCAGTATCTGGTTAGTCTCGTTGCTGAGGTATGGCTGACCGCCGCCCTGCACACGAGGCAGATGTTGCATCTCCTGACGCAAGAGCATAGCGATTTGCTGTCCGTTCATGCCCAACTTCTGGAAGATGTAGTTGGTCACATCGGTAGCCTTTTCAAGAATACCGCTAAGCAGATGCACCGGTTCGATGGTTTGCTGACCATTTCGCTGCGCAATGTTTACGGCTTCCTGTACCGCCTCCTGCGCCTTGATTGTAAATTTGTCGAATGTCATATTTATATCTCCTTTCTTATATTATATATTCATATTTCTGTTATTTGGATGAGCTCCGGAATCTCCTCTTCGGAAACCTCCCGGTGCGTTCCTCCCATCCTTTAGCGAAACTTATGCCTATTTCTTGAAAATCAATGGTTTGCTGACAATCTGTCTTGTTTTGGGTAGATAAAAGATAGAAATAAGAGATGTCTCCGGACAGAATGACAGAAGAAGGAGGTTTAAGTACGGGCTGAAGACCCAGGTTCCTTTCAGGCGTGTGGGGCTTACTGGCGAAAGTTCAGTATGCGAAGAAATGATAGGATTAGAATTCGCTCAGATTGCTTATTTCTTGATTTCTCTCAATTATCTTTTAAATATCCTTTAAATAATGCTATTTTATGAGGGGAAATGTTGTGTAATCAAAATAATCTTCGTACCTTTGCACCATCATAAATTATAATTTATAAGTTCAATGGCTGAAACAAAGAAAATCAAGACAGCGTTGGTGTCTGTCTTCCACAAGGATGGCTTGGACGAATTGCTCGCCAAGTTGAATGAAGAGGGTGTAAAGTTCCTGAGTACTGGTGGTACCCAGAAGTTTATCGAATCTTTGGGTTATGAATGCGAGAAAGTTGAGGATGTCACTACCTATCCATCTATCTTGGGTGGTCGCGTAAAGACTCTTCATCCTAAAATATTTGGAGGTATCTTGGCTCGCCGTGACAACGAGGGTGACCAGGAGCAGATGAAGGAATACGAAATCCCTTCTATCGATCTCGTCATCGTAGACTTGTATCCTTTCGAGCAGACTGTAGCTAGCGGTGCTAGCGATGCTGATATCATCGAGAAAATCGATATTGGCGGTATCTCTTTGATTCGTGCAGGTGCCAAAAACTTCAAGGACGTGGTGATCGTTCCTAGCAAGGCTGAATACAGCGTATTGCTCGATATCCTGAAGAAAAAGGGTGCTGAGACTGATATCGAAGACCGCAAGATGTTTGCAGAGCGTGCATTCGGTGTAAGCTCTCACTACGATACTGCAATCCATGCATGGTTTGCTAAGTAAACTCTCGGAGAAATAAAGTAGTTAAGGAGTTTAGAAGTGGAAGAAGTCAGGACAAGTGTCTGCGGGGATTCCATCCCCGGTATATGACAGACTGTTGCCGTGGCTTCTATGTTCCTTTAACTCTTTAACTCCCTAAAAAAAGAAAATTTTAAGCTTAAAATAATATAGATTTTAGAAACGAAATGGGATTTTTTTCATTTATTCAGGAAATTGCAATGGACTTGGGTACAGCCAATACCATCATTATCAGTGATGATAAGATTGTAGTGGATGAACCTTCTGTTGTAGCCCTTGACCGCCGCACCGACAAGATGATTGCTGTGGGCGAGAAGGCTAAGATGATGTACGAGAAGACTCATGATAATATCCGTACTATCAGACCATTGCGTGATGGCGTGATTGCCGACTTTACTGCCTGTGAGCAGATGATGCGTGGATTGATTAAGATGGTTCATACTGGTAGCCGTCTCTTCTCTCCTTCACTCCGTATGGTTATCGGTGTACCTTCTGGTTCTACCGAAGTTGAGCTTCGTGCTGTGCGCGACTCTGCCGAGCATGCCGACGGACGTGATGTATATTTGATTTTTGAGCCTATGGCAGCCGCTATCGGTATCGGTATCGATGTTGAGGCTCCAGAGGGTAATATGATTGTTGATATAGGTGGTGGTTCTACCGAAATCGCTGTCATCTCATTGGGTGGTATCGTATCGAACAACTCAATCCGTACAGCCGGTGACGACCTTACTGCCGATATCCAGGAATATATGAGCCGTCAGCACAACGTGAAGGTTTCTGAGCGTATGGCTGAGCGTATCAAGATTCATGTGGGTTCAGCTCTGACCGATCTGGGTGATGAGGCTCCAGAAGATTTCATCGTACATGGTCCTAACCGTATTACAGCGTTGCCTATGGAGGTACCTGTATGCTATCAGGAGATTGCTCACTGTCTGGATAAGACCGTGGCAAAGATAGAGAACGCTGTGCTCTCAGCATTGGAGAACACACCTCCTGAGCTCTATGCCGATATTGTGAAGAATGGTATCTGGCTCTCTGGTGGTGGTGCTTTGCTCCGCGGTCTCGACAAGCGTTTGCAGGATAAGATCAATATCCCATTCCACATCGCAGAAGATCCATTGCACAGTGTTGCCAAGGGTGCTGGTATTGCGTTGAAGAATGTAGACCGTTTCTCATTCTTGATGAGATAATCAGAACTTATTCTAATAGTAAGAATAAAGTATGCGCAACCTTTTAGAGTTTTTAGCGAAATACAACCATTGGTTTGTCTTCCTGATTCTTGAGGTGGTGAGTATGGTGCTGTTGTTTCAGTATAACAGCTATCAGGGCAGTGCCTGGTTCTCCTCGGCTAATGCCGTAACGGGTAAGTTGTATGAATGGGATGCGAATGTAGAAACATTCTTCTCACTTACCAAGGTGAACCAGGAACTGACACAGCGCAATGCGTATCTCGAACAGGAGGTGCAGAAACTTTCCGACAGTCTCGTGAGCGTGACCAAGGATAGCAGCATCTACCATCGTGACCAGTTTGCATTGCTGAGAAACTATCGTCTGATTCCGGCTAAGGTAGTGGCGAATAGTGTCGATAAACCCGGCAACCTGATGACAATTGACAAGGGTAGCGCAGATGGCATCCACAAGGATATGGGTGTAATCAGCGGTACGGGTGTTGTGGGTATCGTGTATCTGGTGGCAGAACATTACGCTATCGTGATTCCGGTATTGAACACGAAGTCGAACATCAGTTGTATGATTCAGAATAGAGGCTATTTTGGCTATCTGCGCTGGAAGGGTGGTGTGTCTGACCTTGCCTATCTGGAAGAGGTGCCACGTCATGCTCACTTTAAATTGGGTGACTATGTGGTAACGAGTGGCTATTCTGCTGTATTCCCTCCTGGAGTGAGAGTAGGCAGGATATTGCACGTGTTCAACTCCGCCGATGGCCTGTCGTATCGCGTACAACTTCGCCTCTCTACCGATTTTGCCCGTCTGCGTGATGTATGTGTCATTGATGATACCGCCATGAAAGAGCGATTGGAGATTATGCGTGCAGCACAGGATAGCATCGAAACAAATGGAGACAATAATCAATAATGACGTATAGTAAGAGGATATAAAAAGCAATGAGTATAGATTTAGTGAAAAGACTAGCTACCTTTGTGGTGCTCGTGCTGGTACAGGGATTGGTGTTTAATCATATTCATCTATTCAATTGTGCCACCCCCTTGCTGTATATCATTATGGTACTGCATTTCCGCCGCAACCATCCTAAATGGGCGGTGTTATTGTGGTGCTTTATGATGGGGCTTTGTGTGGACGTATTTGCCAATACGCCAGGTGTTGCAGCAGCTTCGATGACTGCCGTAGGACTGCTACAACCTTATTTGTTTGAACTTTTCGTACCGCGTGACAGCGCCGACGATCTGGAACCGTCCATGCGTTCTATCGGCGTAGGTGCATATTGCTGGTACGTATTCTTCATCATTCTCGTTTATAATCTATTGTTCTTTACACTCGAAACATTCAATTTCTTTAATTGGGTTCACTGGTTGGAATGTATAGGCGGAAGTACGGTTATCACTTATATATTGGTGATGGCGACAGAAAGTTTCAGAAAGTAAGATTCCGGATAAGTGATGAGAGAGAAAAGAACACGATTTTTAGTTTGCTATATATAATAAGGTATGTTGGATTACAATCTTGAAAAACGTAGATTCGTTATCGGTGGAGTGGCCATAGCTATTGTGGTCATTTACATGATTCGTCTGTTTACGCTTCAGATTATGAGCGACGACTACAAGAAGAATGCCGACAGTAATGCCTTCTTGAAGCATATTGAGTTTCCCGCCCGTGGTGCAATTTACGACCGTAATGGTAAGCTGCTGGTGTATAATCAGCCGTCTTACGACCTGATGGTGGTCATGAACGAGGAGAGCGGCAGGCTTGATACGATGGATTTCTGTAATTCGCTGGGTATCACGAAAGAGTTTTTTATCAAGCGAATGAACGATATCAAGGACCGCTCTAAAAACCCGGGCTATTCGCGCTATACCCAGCAGCTTTTTATGGGACAGCTGAGCGACCGGGATTTCAGTGTGTTCCAGGAGAAGATGTTCCGATTCCCCGGTTTCTATGTCCAGAAACGTACCGTCAGAGAATATACCTACCCTTATGCAGCCCATGTGCTGGGTGATGTGGGTGAGGTTTCGCAAAGCGATATTGAAGATGATGACTACTATCAGGCTGGTGACTATATCGGAAAACTGGGTATCGAGAAGTCTTATGAGAAGCAGCTGCGTGGTGTGAAGGGTGTGAAGATCATGCTGAGAGATGCCCACGGAAGAATACAGGGTAGCTATCAGAATGGTAAACTCGACCAGAAACCTGTGGCAGGAAAGGATTTGACGCTGGGATTGGATGTCAAGTTGCAAGCCTTGGGCGAACGTCTGCTCCAGGGTAAAATCGGCAGTATCGTTGCCATCGATCCCAGAACGGGCGATGTGCTGGCTATGGTTTCTTCTCCTTCTTACGATCCAAGACGTCTGGTGGGTAGAAACCGCGGCAAGATGCACAAGTGGCTCTCGCAGAATCCTTGGAAACCGCTCCTGAACCGTAGTATTCAGGGTCAGTATCCTCCGGGTTCTACCTTTAAGACCAGCCAGGCGCTGACCTATCTTACTGAAGGTATCATCACACCGGGAACAGCATTCCCATGTAATCATGGTTTTTCTTATAAGGGTCTGCATGTAGGCTGTCATGGTCACCCGTCGCCTATTTCGCTGGTTGATGCCATCAGTACCTCTTGTAACGGTTACTTCTGTTGGGGTCTTTACTATATGCTAGGTAACCGCAAGAAGTATGGCAGCGTACAGAATGCGATGACCGTATGGAAAAATTATATGGTGAGCATGGGATTCGGATATAAGTTGGGCATCGACTTGCCTGGCGAGAAACGCGGTCTGATTCCGAATGCACAGTTCTATGATAAGGCTTACAATGGTTCATGGAACGGACTGACGGTAATCAGTATTTCCATCGGTCAGGGTGAGGTTAACCTCACGCCGTTGCAGATAGCCAACCTGGGTGCTACCATTGCCAACAGGGGATACTATTATGTGCCTCATGTAGTGAGAAAGGTGAAGGGTGAACCGCTTGATACGCTCTATACCCGACGCCATTATACCAAGGCTTCCCGACGGGCTTACGACTATGTGGTAGCCGGTATGAGAAGTTCGGCGCTGAAGGGAACCTGTAAGATGCTCGGCCACTACGATTTCGAACCTTGCGGCAAGACGGGTACGGCACAGAACCGTGGTCATGACCACTCTGTATTCATGGGCTTTGCTCCGATGAACAACCCGAAGATTGCCATTGCCGTGTATGTAGAGAATGGTGGTTGGGGTGCTGACTATGGTGTGCCTATCGGTGGTCTGATGATGGAACAGTATCTCAAGGGTAAGTTATCTCCTGATTCTGAGCGCAGGGCTGCAGAGATGCAGACCCGTAGAATCGCCTACGGATTAAGCAGTAGATAGTTTTCAGTTAATAGTTGATAGTTTATAGATTATGATCGATAATAAACAACCTAGTGTGCTTGCTTCACTTGACTGGTGGACGATAGGTATTTATCTGGTACTCCTCATCTTCGGATGGGTGAGCGTCTGTGGAGCCAGCTATAACTATGGTGACAACGAGATATTCAGTCTGGGTGCCCGCTCGGGTATGCAGATTATATGGATAGGCACATCCATAGCACTGGGATTGGTAATCCTGCTGCTTGATGACCGGTTTTACGATACCTTCTCGTATGTCATCTATGGTATCCTGGTACTCTTGCTCTTTGCTACGATATTCAATCCGCATAGCATCAAGGGTTCCCACTCCTGGCTGGTTTTGGGACCGCTCCGACTGCAACCGGCTGAGTTTGGTAAGTTTGCTACGGCTCTGGCGGTAGCCAAGTTTATGTCAAGCTATGGTTTCAGTATGCAGAACCTGAAGCATTTCATGGCAGCCGTAGGCATTATCGTTCTGCCGATGCTCTGTATCGTAGGTCAGCGCGAAACGGGTTCTGCCTTGGTTTATCTTTCATTCTTCCTCATGCTTTACCGCGAAGGAATGCCGGGTGCCATTCTCTTTACCGGCGTGTCGATGGTGGCTTACTTCGTAGTGGGTGTGAAGTATGAGAACGTGATGATGTGGGATACCTATACTTCTGTGGGTAAGTTTGTTGTGCTTCTGCTGGTGCAGATTTTTACGGCCGGCATGGTGAACTCCTATACGGGCGATAGGAAACAGGCACTCATGATCCTTGCCTATTCGGTAGGCATTACGCTGCTCTTCGTGCTCTTTTCTACCTATGTCATTCCGTTCGACATTGTGTGGATCCAGCTCTTCCTGTGTGCTATGCTCATCGGATTCCTGGTTTATCAGGGACTGAGAACCCGGTTCCGGAATTACTTCCTCATCTCCATCTTTTCGTTGGGAAGTATCGCTTTCTTCTATTCTGCCGATTATGTGCTGAATCATGTGATGGAACCTCATCAGAGAGTGCGTATCAATGTGCTGCTGGGACTGGATGAAGATTTGGCTGGTGCGGGATATAACGTGCATCAGAGTGAGATAGCCATTGGTTCCGGCGGACTTCAGGGCAAAGGATTCCTCAATGGAACGCAGACCAAGCTGAAGTTCGTGCCTGAGCAGGATACAGACTTTATCTTCTGTACGGTAGGCGAGGAGGAAGGTTTCTTCGGTTCGGCAGGCGTGCTGCTGCTTTTCCTGGCTTTGATATTGCGGTTGATACATCTGGCTGAGCGGCAACCTTATAAATTCGGGCGTATCTACGGCTATTGTGTCCTGTCGGTATTCCTCTTCCACCTGTTTATTAATGTGGGAATGGTGCTGGGTTTAACACCGGTTATCGGTATTCCGCTCCCGTTCTTCAGTTATGGTGGCAGTTCGTTATGGGGATTCACCATCCTTCTTTTCATCTTCTTGAGAATTGATGCGGGAAGGAACTTAGTGAGAAGTTAAAAAAAAAAGTGAACAGATTGTTGATGAATCTGTTCACTCTTTTTTTTTATTGTATCTTTGAAATCTTGATGCCGATGTCACTCACACCGGGCAGGATTTCTCTTTTCATATCATGTCTGATGGTTACGTGTATGGAATCGCCCTGATGCATCTGATAGATGTTGATAGGGAAGTTATACTGATAGTAGCTGATACCCTGTCCTTTGCTCACGCCGTTGTTGTCAATCAGCTGGCAGTTTACCGTATCTATCTTGCATTCGCCAGGTATCTTTCTGTTTTGGTGATAAACCGTCTGTTCTACGATGAGCGTAAGTCCCATGAACGGATAGGCACCTGTAATGCGAAGTCCTAAGCTTTGCCTGTAATGCCCTGCCTCGAGTAGAGGTGATACTTCGAATGATAGGGTGTCGTTCTTCTCCCATCCTGCAATCGGTGTATGGGCATACTCATCGTATACGGTCGAACCGCTGCAGGCAGAGAGAATGTGAACGATCGCTGTCAAAACGATGAAATAAACAGTCTTTTTCATCTTTTTCTAGCTCCTATTCTTTATTCTTGTGGGGCATTATTGCCCTGTGGCTTGTTGCCATTCTGAGGGGCGTTGTTGCCCTGTGGCTTGTTGCCATTCTGAGGGGTGTTGTTGCCTTGTGGCTTGTTGCCATTCTGCGGCTTGTTGCCCTTGTTAGGTCGTCTGTCGTTTCTTGGCTGGCGGTTGTCACCCTTAGGATGATTGCCCTGATTACGGTTGTCGCGGCGCTGGTTGTTTGGCTTGCCTTCATTCTTCTGAGGTTTGTTGTCGCCATTCTGCGCGCGGTTCTCGTTCTTCTGAGGCTTGTTGTCTCCCTCCTGCTGGCGAGATCCCTTGTTCTTATTGTTCTTCTTCTTCTTTTTCTTAGCCTTGTCAAAGCGGCTCAAATCAGCTTCGGCAAGCAGGTCGGTTGGCTTGGCTACAGGTTTTGCCTTACCGTCTTCCAGCAGACTCAATGGCTTCTCGCCCTGACGGTTCATTTCGATGATAGCCTTGGCACGCTCGATGCTGATGGTTTCGAGGTTGGAGGCAAGGTTCTTGTCAGAAGAGTAGGTGATAAGGCCAGCCAGGATATCCACCTTGAACTGATGAAAATCACCGTCGGCAGTCTGCAGTACGGCATCCTTAGGAGGCAACTTTCTGCTAGCCTCTACATAGCTGTCTACCTCGTAGTTGAGACAGCACTTCAGTTTGGCGCACATACCGGCAAGTTTCTGAGGATTCAGAGAGATGTCCTGGTAGCGTGCTGCATTGGTGCTGACGCTGATGAAGTTCTTCATCCAGGTAGCGCAGCAGAGTTCTCTGCCGCAAGGACCCGTTCCACCGATGCGGCCTGCTTCCTGTCGTGCACCGATCTGTTTCATCTCAATGCGTACATGGAAGGTATCGGCAAGAACCTTGATGAGCTGGCGGAAGTCCACACGTTCGTCAGCGATGTAATAGAAGATAGCCTTGTTGCCGTCTCCCTGATATTCTACATCACCTATTTTCATCTTCAGTCCTAGATCTTTGGCTATCTGGCGGCTCTGAATCATGGTGCCGTGTTCACGGCTCTTAGCCTCCTTGCATTTGTCAAGATCCACCTGTTTGGCGATACGGTAGATACGCTTGATATCATCCTGCGACTTGAGGTTTGCCTTCTTAATCTGGAGTTTTACCAGTCTTCCGGTCAGCGTAACCACACCGATGTCGTGACCCGGGTTAGCCTCTACCGCCACTATATCGCCCTTCTTCAGGTCGAGGTTATTCACATTGTGGTAATATCCCTTACGGGTATTCTTGAACTGTACCTCCACGAGGTCAGTACTTTCAGCATTGCCGGGTACATCGGCAAGCCAGTCGTATGTGTTGAGCTGTTTGTCCTGTCTTCCTACGCCCTTAGCGCACAGACCACGGTCGCAGCCGTTACACATCCTGAATTTCATATTTTTGTAATCCACGATAATCTAATTTATAATGTATAATTTATAATGTACAATGAATAATGACCAGTCATCTGCCCCGTTATTCATTTGAATTCTTCACTTTTCACTTCCTTAAAAGTAGTACGATGATTTTGAGCGCCATATCGAAGAAAACGATTTTGGCATTGGCATTTTGCGAAATCATGCGCTTGCTGTCTTCGAAGAGGTTGGAGATGTCAATGATGTTTGCCTCGTTGATGAAGCGGGCAAAGTTCTTGGCAAAGTTCTCCTCATCCTGCGTCATGTAGCTCAGTTCCGGATTCCGGAAGTTGTACATGAAACTTTCTCTGAGCATGTGCATGAAGTAGTCGAGCATGCGTTTCTGCTTTTCTCTTCCGAAGGTTGCTATCACATCGGTCCACTTCTTGAGGTCACCTATCTTGCGCATGTAAGCCAGTCGCATCAGCATGATGAACATGTCGAGATGCTGCCGGTTTTCGTTTCCTGCATCCAGTTCTTCGAGTGCGAGGTTCCAGTTGCCGTTGGCGATACGGGCAATGCGGTGTGCCATGTCTGGCTCCAGCGCCCTCCGCTCTATCAGCGCTTTTTCCAGCTCAGCGGTTTCTATCTTCCTGAAGTCGATACGCTGCGTACGGCTTCTGATGGTTTCGAGCAGCAGTTCCGGATTCTCGCTTACCAGCAGGAATACCGTCTGGCGTGGCGGCTCCTCCAGCAGTTTCAGTATCTTGTTGGCACTCTGGATATTCATACGCTCCGGGAGCCATATCAGACTTATCTTATATCCGCCCTGACTCGACATCATCATCAGTTCGTGAGAGATGGCATCGGTTTCTTCGGCAGTGATGATAGCCTGTTTGTTATAGTCGGCATCCGTCTTGCCCATCTTCAGCATCCAGTCGCTAATCTGGATGTAGGGACCTTTAGAAAGCAGCAGCTCTCTCCATTCCTTGATGAAGTCGAGGCTCACCGGTTTGTGTTCGCTGCCCATATTGGCGGTCTTGATGGTAGGAAAGGTGAAGTGGAGGTCCGGATGTTCCCATTTCCTGAGCATCGGTGAATCACCCAGAAGATAGCTGGCAAAAGCCAGTGCCATCGCCAGTTTGCCGCAGCCCTGCGGGCCGCAGAACATCAGCGCATGGGGCAAACGGTTCTCCTGAACCATCTCCATGAGACGGTTCCATACTTCTTGCTGACCTATAACTTCATTTCTTTGCATTTAAAACAGAATTTTTGCTATTTGCTTGACGCTGTCTACAGCCGATACTGTGAAGAAGTGAACATTGTTGTAACCATGTTCGAAGAGATCTTGCACCTGAGCGGTAGTCCACTCGATACCGAGCTGCTTGGCATCATCGTCAGTTTTACATTTCAATACCTCCTGTGCGAGTTCTTCAGGAATATCGCAGTGGAAGGTTTTCGGCACTACTGTGAGCTGGCTCAACTTGGCGAAAGGCTTGATGGCTGGAATGATAGGAATGGTTACGCCTATCTGCCGAGCCTTTTCAACGAAAGCATAGAACTTCTCGTTGTCGTAGAAGAGCTGGGTAACAGCATACGCTGCGCCCAACTGTTGTTTCTCCAGGAGATGCTGCATATCCATTTCCAGGTTTGGCGCCTCTTCATGCTTCTCCGGATAGCAGGCTACACCGCAGCAGAACTTGTCGCCCGGGTGCTTGATGGGTGTGCCGTCAAAGAAGAAACCGTCATTAAACTGATTCACCTGCTTCAGGAGGTCGGTGGCATGGGCATGACCGTTCTCGGTTGGTGTAAACTGCCGGTCTTCTTTCGCCTTGTCTCCTCGCAGAACGAGAATGTTGCTGATGCCCAGAAACTGGAGGTCGAGCAGTTCGTACTCGATGTCTTCCTTCGTAGCACCGCTGCAGATAATATGAGGGATGACAGGTATGTCGTACTTATTCTGTATAGCGCCTGCGATGGCCACGGTGCCAGGGCGGCGGCGTACACGCTGGCGAGTGAGGAGACCGTTTTCCAGTTCCTTGTATACATACTCGCTATGGTGCGTAGTGATGTTGATAAAGCGGGGACCAAACTCGCTCAGCGCATCGATGGTACGGAAGAGTGCTGCTGTTCCGTTACCTTTCAGCGGAGGTAAAACCTCGAACGAAAAGCCTCGTTTATCGCCCTGCTGATGTAGAAAATCTGCTATGTTCATATTACCTAAATTCTATGTTTCTTCTTATTTTGGTGCAAATTTACAAAAAAAATGGGGGAAAACCGCATGTTGAACGTAATATTTATAAAGAAAAAACGTATATTATTAGGTGGAGATTGATTTTTGGCATGAAAAAAGAAGATTTCCTGCCGGTAAATGCTACGCTATTCTACAGAAAAGTGATTAAATTTTAGACCTAAAAAATAATGGAACAAAAACAAACAGGCTCTAGAGCCTATCTTATTTCAATTGTGATGGTAGCCGTTTTGGGCGGCTTGCTTTTCGGTTATGATACCGCGGTAATCTCGGGAGCCGAGAAGGGTTTGCAGGCATTCTTCATGGGTGCTGAGGATTTCACCTATACCGATTTCTGGCATGGATTCACTTCTTCCAGTGCCCTAATTGGTTGTATCATCGGTTCGGCGCTTTCGGGTGTGATGGCTTCTAACTGGGGCCGTAAGCGTTCGCTGATCTTTGCGGGTGTGATGTTCTTCATCTCTGCATGGGGATCTATGTGTCCTGAGTCTTTGGTGTTGCCAAAGGGCGAACCTAATCTTACACTTCTCATCGTGTTCAACCTCTACCGTGTGATTGGCGGTATCGGTGTGGGTCTGGCATCTGCTGTATGCCCGATGTATATCGGTGAGATTGCGCCTAGCAACATCCGTGGTATGTTGGTCAGCTGGAACCAGTTTGCCATCATCTTCGGTCAGCTGGTAGTTTATTTCGTCAACTTCTTCATTCTTGGCGATCATATTGCTCCTGTTATCCAGAGTGTGGGCAACGGTATGAACCAGATTCTGAATGGTGGCGAGGCTGCCTGGGCTATTGAAACCGGATGGCGCTATATGTTTGGTTCTGAGATGGTTCCTGCGGGCTTGTTTGCTCTGCTTATCTGTTTCGTACCGGAGACTCCCCGTTATCTTGCCATGGTTGGTCAGGATGCGAAGGCAGAGCGTATCCTGGCTCGCATCAATGGTGCTGAGGAGGCTAAGAAGATTTTGAACGACATCAAGAATACGGTTACTGAGAAGAAGGAGAAACTGCTTACTTACGGTGTGCTCTGTATCTTCGTAGGTGTGATGCTCTCTGTATTCCAGCAGGCTGTAGGTATCAATGCCGTGCTCTATTATGCTCCTCGTATCTACGAGGCTATGGGCTTTGACAATCCGATGGTATTGACTGTATTCAACGGTATCGTGAACCTCGGTTTCACCTGTGTAGCCATCTTTACGGTAGAGAAGTTGGGACGTAAGCCTTTGCTCATTACCGGTTCTCTGGGCATGGCATTGGGTGCCATCGGTGTGGCCATCACCTTCGGTAATCCTAATCTGCAGTTGCTGTGCATGGTATCCATCATGGTTTATTCAGCATCATTCATGTTCTCTTGGGGACCAATCTGCTGGGTACTTATCGCCGAGGTATTCCCTAATACGATTCGTGGTGCTGCCGTAGCGATTGCCGTAGCCTTCCAGTGGATTTTCAACTGGATTGTTTCTACCTCTTTCGTTCCGATGGCTAACAGCCTGGGCTATTGGTTCACCTATGGCCTGTATGGTGTTATCTGTATCCTCGCTGCCATCTTTGTATGGAAGCTCGTTCCTGAGACCAAGGGTAAGACGCTGGAGGATATGACCAAGCTTTGGAAGAAAAACTAAGTTCTTATTCTGTGAAATATCAAGACCGCCAGGCGTAGAAAGAAACGCCTGGCGGTTTTTCTTTATGCCCCCGGCTCGTCAGCTTAATCCATACCATGATATGATTTAATTTTTCCATTTTCGTTTTTCTCTTTAAATTGTTAGTGGCCTACCGATTGGGGCAAGCTCGGTGTCCTTCATCGGGAGGAGAATCACATTCTCCGCGCTTTCATGTTGCAAAAGTAATATTTATTTCAGACTTATGCAATTTTTTGAAGAGAAAAAATGCATTTTAATAGCTGATTTGTTGAAAAAAAATCTTTTTCCTCACGTATTACGTATAATGTAAAAAATGTAAACGTATATATATAATATACTTGGTATAATGTAGGGAAGAAAAACTAGCACCTAACTACCTGATATTCAGTGTTTTGTATTTTAAAGATTCTATCTGGTAGTCATTCGGGCATATTAGAAGACACAAGATTGGCTCTGATGGTACCTATTATTGAATCTGGTAGTCATTAAAAAAGGGTAATTCTCTCTGGTAGTCATTGCCCACCCAAATGAGGTGAAAAAATGATGTTCTTCCGTTTACCAACTGAAGCGGTTGCGTCGGGTTAAGGATATGGCTGCACTGGGTTACGCAGACGGCTGGACAAGGTTAAGGATTCGACTGCATCGGGTTAAGGATTCGACAACGTAGGCTAACGGAGTCGTATCCGTCGATTTATCGAGACGTCTTGACTCGCTGACAGAACCATCTGGAGTAGCTGACTGAACCATATCAGTATTCTGCTGCATACGCTTGCGTGCAAAAGTATACATAATTGAGCCAAATAGTGCACAACTGGTACTTATCGTACCAAAGTGGACAAGTGGGGCTCCGCCGATGTTGTATCTTTGTATCAGCATTCGGGAAGAGACCGGTGCACAACATGATTATTCACATTTTTAAAATTTTATGTATTATGGCAATTAATTACAGTTTAGTAAAGCTTGCGTCAAAATTTGGTGACAAAGCAGGAGTTCCTAAGTTCTATGCACGTGCTCAGATGAACGAGTCTATTTCGCTCAAGAAGTTTGCGAAGTTGATCGCTATGCAGACCACTGTATCCTATGCGGATGTAACAGCCGTTCTGATCAGTTTGCAGGAGAACATGGTCATCGAGTTGCAGCGAGGCAACCAGATTGATTTCGGCGAGTTGGGCAAGTTCCGCCTCCAGCTTACCAGTGAGGGTGCTGCAACCGCAGCCGAATTTAAGAGCGACATCAACATCAAGGGTGTGAACATCCAGTTTATCCCGGGCAGCGATCTTGCCAACATCTTCGTAGGTATGGAGTTTGAGCAGGTTGCATCACGTGCCGTACAGAAGGCTGCCCTCAAGGCTGAGAAGGAGGGTGCCAAGACCCTCGACATCGAGGAGGCTAAGAAAAAGCCTGCCAAGGACAATGCTTCTTCAGGCGGCGATACCACGGGTGGCAACACCTCAGGCGAGCAGACCGGCGGAACAGGCAGCACTGGCAACGGTGACACAGGCGGATTAGAATAATTAACCTTTTAAAACAGAATAGATTATGACAGAAAAGAACAAGCAGAAATGGAATGAGATTATCAAGTTTGCAGTAACCGTACTGACAGCTCTCCTCGGGGCGTTGGGCGTTTCGGCAGGTGGACTTTAGAAGGATGCCTATGAGAGATATCGATATGATAGTGGTGCATTGCAGCGGTAGCCGCTGCGATCACCGTTATACGATGAAGATGCTGCGCTACGACCATGTGCATAACAACGGCTGGACTGACATCGGCTACCATTTCTACATCACGCTGGATGGAGTGGTGCATGCCTGTCGCCCGGTAGAGCGTATGGGCTCTCATGCCCTCGGTTACAATGCGCACAGCATAGGCATCTGTTACGAGGGTGGTCTTTCGCCATCGGGCTGCATCAGCGACACCCGCACTCCTAAGCAGAAGGAGTCGATGAAGCATCTGATTCAGGAACTTCACCACCGTTTTCCGGGCATCCGTACCATCCTGGGTCATCGCGATTTGCCTGGCGTTCAGAAAGCCTGTCCGTGTTTTGATGCCACGAAGCTCCAGTACCTTCTGGATGCTTCCTGATTCTCTTCCATTAAGAGGGTTTTTCAAGAGCAGAATCCCTCCGATTTTATTTAACAAGTTAGGGCGCATTCAATCCGGATGCGCCCTTTTTCTTTGTCGTCATATTTCTTTCATTCAACACTCAATATTTAACATTAAAAAGCCCCATCTATCACCTCGTATAGATGCTCTTACTCTCATAGAAAGTGATTGCATCAGACATGCTATGTCCAAGAGCTGGCAATGTCTGTGTATAAGTATCGCCAAAGACAGCCTTGGTGTCATTCTGTTTAAAATAGCCAATTAGATTTCACATTCAATTAAAATAATCAGCAAAATTCTTGGCTGTTTTAAATAAAAGTTGTAGTTTTGCATTTGGAATAATATAAATATGTATGATATGACAACATTAGCTATTTATAAATTGTGGAGTTTCTTGCAGTCCCTTTCTTTGACAGCAAGTAATGAGCGTTGGTTGGCCGAACGTCTGTTGGAGTCAGCTAATGCTAAGTCTGTTACAACTGTAAAGGAGCAAGAGAATGCGTGGGCTAACTATCAGCTTTCGCCCGAAATACTTAAGATGACGCTTAAGAATCGTAAGCAAGTTTCAGATGCGATAGATGACTCATTGTATGAATCTTTAGAAGAAAAATACAAATGAAAGTATTCTTAGATACCAATATAGTCATAGATTTCTATGATCAGCGAGGTGATTTTTATTATCCCGCTGCCGTTATTTTTGACCTAGCCCATAAGAGAAAAATTCAACTTTATGTTTCTGCTATAACATTTGTCAATGCATTTTTTATCTTGCGCAAATCTTATTCTCGGGAAGAGTTGTATCAATCTATGTTAGGTCTTGCGTCTCTTTGTGAAATAACGAATGTGGATAAGGAGATTATAAAGAAGTGTCTATCATTTGAACGTAAAGATTTTGAGGATAGCGTGCAATATGAGTCTGCTTTGCTCCATCAAGTAGATGTGATAGTAACAAGAAATGTAAAGGACTTTAGGGATTTTGCAGAAAATGTGCAGACTCCTGCTGATTTTTTAGAATCGATATTAGTTTAAAATAAAAAACTGAGCCCCTTTTTAAAGTGGGCTCAACACTCAACATTTACCTCTCAACATTCACCATTCTCTAACTTTTTCAGAAACTTTTCCTAGAAAACTCTTGCAGATATGAAAATAAAACCGTAAGGATGTGGGTGATTTCTGATAAAAAGAGGGTGCGCCATAGACTTATGACACACCCTCCTCTTTTTCTTTGTCGCCATATTTCTTTCATTCAACACCAACATTTAACATTCACCATTAAACTATCCCAATACAACATTGGCAGGAACGCCGAGGTTGTGGTATATGTTTCTTGCAACATCAAAATTAATTGCACGACGTCCATGGAGAATATCACTTAATGCGGTTGTTGACACGCCTATAGCTTTTGCAGCCTCCTTTTGCTTGTAGCCTTTTTGGCGAAAAGCAACTTTGATGGCAGCTATGAGTGAAGGCTTAACTCGCCATGGATGGGGATCAACTTCGCATTCCCAATCGTAAGCAGCTTCGCTGAGGACCTTTAATTCTTCCTTTTCTACTTCGCTGAGAAAGTCCATGCCGCCCAATTGGGTGCCCTTTGCAAGCAGAGCCTCCATTCGCTCTTCAATTTCATTATATGTTTTTTCGTCTTTAATAGTCATAGTTATATATTTTTGATATCCTTAATCTTGTCATATTCAGCATGAGTTCCAACAAATCTAATATGTAGAAATCCTTGAAAGAACACAACGATAGTTACAAGCCTAAATTTATTGCTTGATATGTTGAAGACATATCTGTCATTCCCGACATAATCTGCCGAAGGAAATGCTTGCTTTAATTCTGCATGGCTTTTCCATTCTGTCTTTTCAACAAACTCTGCCCAGCGCATGAGCGGATCTGCTGCATCAGGATGTTTCCTTGCAAAATCTTTCAGCAATTTGAACTTTAATATCTTCATAATCGTTTATTTTTGCTGCAAAAATAGCGAAAAGTTCTCGATACAGAGAACTTTTCGCAAGAAAAGAAATAAATGTTTGCAATATTTAACTTATACGTACAGAAATCTCTTGCGGGTTTGAAAATAAAGTCGTAACTTTGCGCTATATAATTTTAAAACAGATGGTTATGAAGTACTTAGATCCTAAGGCAGACCTCACGTTCAAGAAGATATTCAGGAATCATCCCGATCGATTGAAAAACCTTCTGAATACCCTTCAGTCACTCAATGAAGATGAACTGATACAACAGCAACAATATCTGCCGACAACAGAAGAACTGGAGATTTCCGGCTTTGACGGGGCTGACGGCAGAGAAAATCAAATAAAATAGCTTGATTACGCAAAATCAAGGCAATATCTTTGATTTTTTAAAAGAAAAATATTATCTTTGCATCAGATTTAATCAAACTATTCAAGTTTATGATAAAAAGCGTGATTACAGGAGATCTAGTAAACTCCACAAATATTGCTGCAAAATGGAGGCAAACGGTATTGGATACATTGAATGTATGCGCTGCAGATTTTCAGCCTCTAACTCTCTGCAATTTGGAAATGTATCGTGGTGATAGTTTCCAAATAGTTGTTGATAAACCAGACTATGCCTTGGCTGTAGCTATTGCGCTAAGAGCAAAACTTAAAGCAATGACTCCAGGCAAACAGCAGCTTTGGGATGCTAGATTATCCATTGGTATTGGTGACATTTCTTTTGAAAGCGACAATATTGTAACTAGTGATGGAGAGGCTTTTAGATTATCTGGCCGTTCGTTTGACAATATCGGGAAAAAAAGACTGAGCATATCGACTACATGGCCTGATTTTGATAAATACATGGAGCTGGTCACTCGTTTTGCTGATGACGTAATTACGTCATGGACTGCTAAACAGGCAAAAGTAGTCTATCAGGCAATACTCTTTCCTAAACTTCAGAAAGACCTTGCTGAGGATTTGGGCATGACAAGACAAAACTTTAATTATCACTGGAGTTCTGCTAAGGGTCAGCTAATTCTTGACTATGTGGAATATTTCAAATCGTTAATTTCAAAATACAATAAGCAGTAACATGGAATCAATCATCATTTTTATAAAGTTACTCTGCGCCCATCTATGTTCTGATTTTATACTTCAGACTGATAGTATCAATAATGGGAAGCGCAAACCTGGTATTAAGGGGATTGGTTATCTGTTACTTCATAGTACCATACATGCATGTGTGGCATATATGTTGGTGGCGGATTGGTTATGCTGGCTTGTACCTTTGGTCATTTTTGCCAGCCATTTTATAATAGACTTGATTAAATGTAGGTGCTATCAGGATTCTCTTTCTACATTTCTTGCAGATCAGTTTTTACACATTATAATAATTGGAGTATTATGGTTCTTTTTCTACGGAGATGGTACCATTCTTTCATATATTGAGAACCATTGTTCTGCAAATGTTTGGTTGACCGTCGTGGCATATATATTAATGTTAAGACCATCTTCTATCTTATTGGGGTTGTTTCTTAATAAATGGACACCTGTATCTTCTAACGCACAGAGTTTACCTAATGCCGGACAATGGATAGGTTATATTGAAAGGATCATGATTCTGACATTCGTCCTTGTTGGCAGTTTCGAAGGAGTCGGCTTCTTGCTGGCAGCAAAGTCTGTTTTCCGTTTTGGTGAATTAAACAAAGCCAAGGAAATTCGCACAACTGAGTATGTGTTGATAGGCACTTTTTCTAGCTTCACTATAGCAATTCTTACAGGAATAGCAATAAAAAGTTTATTATAAGCATCCCTGATTCACAAAAAAAAGGTCTATATGTCACGATGCAGAGTGGCATATAGATCTTTTTGGGATGTTAATGCATGTAAAGAAAATCTAATTATCTGTTAGGGATAAGTTTCAGAAGGACCGCCCCTGGGCTAGGAGCTTTTGGGCCTTCAGCCCGTACTTGAACTACATACGAAAGTTCTGTGTTTAATGGTAAAAGCCCCCGAAGCGTATAGCACCAGGGGCTTCCTGAATTTTGCCGTTAGGCGTTATAATGACTGTTACTCACCATAATACCAGCCTTCTTCCAATTCTGGTTTATCATCGTCAATGCCTCCTTGACCCATAGTCGAGGCCGCGAGGAGGGTGCAAGAGGTGATATTTACCACCTGCATCTCTGGCTTTGTATATTCTTTCTTTTTCATATCCTTTTGATTTTAAAATTCTTTACTTAACCATGATTTTATAAGTCTTGCTGCCACGCTTCACGATGTTCAGACCCTTCTGCAGACCATTGGTACGACGACCATTCGCATCATAGTATTCTGTATTGGCATCGTTGCTGATAGCGTTGAGGTTGTCAATGGCAGTAATGCTATCACCCTTTCCGATGCTCAGCATGGCTGCTCTTGCCTGATATTCATTGACAGGATGGATGTATGCACGCATCGGTTTGATGCCCACACCCTTTCCACCCGTCAAGTCAGAGACACGCCAGAACTTATCCTTACCAATGATGTAGTCGTTTTCTGCAAGACCCTGATTGCCATTGCCGCCAATCTTGGTGAATGAACCTACGAGTTTGACATCTGTGTTTGTTCCAGCTACTGTTGGGGCAGTTGCAATTTCTGCATTGCTTGCAGAAAGACTAAGTGATGTCTTACCCTCATTCATCTTGAAGAGCACCGGAGTGCCGGCAGGGATTATGCCTTCTTCGCTACTCTCAAGAGTGATGCATTTATTATCCGCATTAATACCAGTAAGACTATAGAACTTACATTCTGTTTCTTGGCTCCGGTCAATGGCGAAAGGCAAGCAGGGCGTTCCCCAGGTGGAACCTTTAGGGATATCTCGGCAGTAAGATGCATCCTTGGCTGCGAACTGCTCATAAGCCACGAAGTCCTTGCCGTCTTCAAGAATAAGATTCTCCGCAGCAAGAGTTTCTCCCGCTGCTCCTATCATCTCCTCACCATTTTTACCTACCAGCTTGGTGAAGTAGCCAGTCTTGTAGTTGGCGTAGTGGTGGTCGATTTTGTCTGAGTTATTCATATAATCTATAAAACCTTTAAGGTTTGTGCAGCCAGAGAACATATCAGAACCATTTTTTACTTTTATTGTAACAAACTTGTCGCCGGCGTAGATGGTTGTAAGAGCGGAGCATGCATGGAACATGCTTTTCATATACCGCACCTTCTTTGTATTGAAATTAGAGAGGTCGAGCGAAGAGAGAGCTGAGCAGCCATAGAACATGTTTACCATACTCTCCACCTTCTCTGTATTGAAATGCGACACCTTTTTTAACGTATTTTTTTCATTTCTCGATGCGTTTTCCTGGTATTTATCGAAAAATGGTTAATCCTGCTTTTTATCATCTGGGGCTACATTTTCAGTCATTTTCTCCCGCCATTCGGCAGGAGTACAACCTTCTTTTAACTTGAAAATGCGGTACAGATAGGTGCGGGTAGAGAAGCCACAAAACGTACCTCGGCAAGCCTGAGGCGGAAGGTGGAGTTTAGGCATGAAGTGAAGTAGCGTGCCAATTCATCCTTGGAAATATCCAGCGAGCGCGACATGGTAACCATGATTCAATATGGTATCCCCCCGCCGGCGCACCAGTCTTCCAGTTTCTCTCACTTCTCCTTCCGGAGTCTTTCAGAAAGCTTCGGGTGTAAAGTCTTTTCCTTGTCAGTATATTCAAGTAACTTGCGAAACTTTAGTCACCATATAATCAAGGGTCTATACGCCACCTGTTCATCGTGGCATATAGACCCTTGCTGTTTTTTATTCATTTTATCCATCGTATTGAATAAAATCAGTACTTTTTTATTCAATACGAATGATATATTGAATATTTTTTGTATCTTTGCCCCTGTTTAATCAATTCATCTGAAGAGAAATGAGAACAATTATCAATAACCAGAAAAAGGAACGGGATATTCTGCTTTCCCGTCCTTATCTTACACGTCATACCCAATATGATGTGGATGAACTGTTGGCAAGCAAGCAAATCAAGTTGATAACGGGACCTAGAAGAACCGGCAAATCGACAGAGGCTTTGCTGATGCTGAAAGGCAGGAACTTTGCTTATCTGAATTTTGATGACGGCAAACTCCTGAGTACATGGGACGATGATTTGGTTTGGGAAACGCTACGTGCCGTTTATCCCGACTTCGAGTATCTTCTGCTCGATGAGGTTCAAAATCTGGATGGTTGGGATTTGTGGGTCTCCAAGCTTTACCGCATGGGAATCAACATGGTCATTACGGGAAGCAACGCCAAATTGCTGAGTAGCGAAATGGCAACATTGCTCACAGGCAGATATATACAGATAGAGATGCTGCCTTTCAGTCTTTCAGAATTCTTTATCTGGAACCACCGGAATCTTTCGGAAGTATCAGAGATGAAAGATAGCGCATCCGACCTCTCGCTTATAGCTGACTATCTGCACCATGGTGGTTATCCTGAGACTGTAGCAGCAAGAAGCCTGACCCAAAACTATCTCTCCACACTCTTCGATTCCATCATTTGGAAAGACATTGCCAAGCGCCATAAAGTACGCAATGTGGAGGATTTGAACAACCTGGCCATGTATCTGGTTTCTAACTTCTGCAATCCTTTCAGTGCCAACGAACTGACAGAAGCGCTGGGATTTTCGAGCGTAGCAACCACCAAGAAGTTCATGGGATTTTTAAGAGAATCCTATCTCCTGTATTATCTGCCACGTTACAACAACAAGTTGAAAATGATGAAGAAAGCTCCACAGAAAGTATATGTGGTTGACAATGGTTTTGTAGAAGCCAAGGCTTTTAGTGTGAGTGAGAACTTAGGCAGGTTATTGGAGAATCAGGTTTTTATCGAGTTGGTTCGTAGGGGATATCATGCAGAAACATCGCTTTTCTATTATCGCTCCCGTAATGACAAGGAAACTGATTTTGTTACAAGACAGGGTGCTCATGTAGAAAGTCTTATACAAGTATGTTATGACCTCTCTTCCGAACGAACACTCAAGCGGGAGATAGATAGCATCATAGAATGTGCGGGAGAACTCAAATGCTCCAATCTGATTATTGTCACGATGAATGAGGAAAGGGTAATTGAGAAAAATGGATATAAGGTCAAGGTTTTGCCTATATATAAGTTTTAACATTCTCTTGCGTTTCCGCATTTCAATCATAATCATATAGATGAGCCCACTTGAAAAAGTCATTTTTACGAAACGTACCATTGGTTGTCAATAAGTTACAAAGACAAAAAATATGATTCGGGACTTTTTTAAGTGGACTCAGTTAATAAAAACAAATAATAAAGTGTTTCGCAAGATTTTCAACTGAACTTTCATGAGTAATAAAAGCGTTCTTTGTATATATGCAACAAGGCGCAACCTTCTCACGAAGACTGCGCCTCTAATAGTTTTCTTTTTTTGTTTAATTTTTAAGAGAGTATTAACATATATATATATTTGTAAGTGTAAGTTTCTTACTTCTTTATTTCTTTTGCTCTGAGCTTTATGGCTCGAAGAACTTAATCTGTGTTCCATTTGACAACTGGGTTCCTGCCATATTAAAGTTGAATGCTGTAGGATTTGGTTTCTTCTCATCCTTTGGATCAACTTCGTAACCATAAACAACCAAATAAGCTTCAACCTTGCTTTTATCCTTGGTAACTTGTCCGAAAGTATATCGGCTGTTTCCGCTAGAATAGCAATAGAACTTAACCTTATGTTTAGCACCACCATATTCCAAATTTACAGAAATAGCATCTGGGTAGAGCATGAACTGGATAATTGGTGTCACTGTATAGTAATATACAACACTCTTGAAGCTAACCGGCATCTCATATTTCTTCAATGCTTCCTTCAGTTCTTTCGTGTCAGCATTTTCAGGAATATAACGGGCGAAGACCTTTACAGGGAAGTTGTTAACAGTCATTACAGTATCTTTGCCTTCTCCGTGGATAGATGTAACGACATCTAATGTGTCGTAATATTCCTTTTTTCCGTCTTTTGCTGTAACATGTTCATCGCTCATATAAGCGAGTTTGCGCATGCGGCTACCTGCTGTCTTGGAATAGCAGTTCTGCTTTTCTGCTTGTGTGAGCGGCTGATAATAGCTGTTGTTATCATCGCCTGTATTACAAGAAGTGAATGCGAAAGCTGCAACGAAGGCAGCTACAATTGAGAATAATTTGATTTTTTTCATTTTGCTATTATGTTTTGATTCTTATTTTTCTCATATTTCTCAGCCTAAATGTCCCCCGATATGGTTGCCCGAGGCTCTTCAGTCCTTGTATAAAACAAGAAAAGGCGGGAAACTTGCATCACTTTTAGTTAATTCCTGTTAATGTTCATCACTTGTCCATTTCATAGAGCACTTTTGCCAATGTATCGTAACCTCTGACTTTCAGTTCTTAGTTTTTTGAGCTTTTTACTGTGTTAAGTCTAGGTTTGTCCTACATAGCGATGCAAAGTTAGTGTTTTATTTTGAATTACGCAAGAAATTTATGTTTTTCTTTCTCTTTTTCGCATAAAAATACTACTTTTGTGGAGATTTTAGGGATTATTCACCTAAAAGCGGAATGAACAGTGTAGACTCTGAGTCTCATGGAAAATGAATTAATGATGAATCTGATATGAAAAAGAAAGTAGGTACATTTAAGATTTGGCTGTTGGCGATAGCCGCAGTAGTGGCGTTTTCTGTCTTGCCGAAGGTTTCTTCGCTGGCAACAGAAGATCAGGCACTTGTTGTAAAGGAGAATAAGCTGGAGACTGCTGATGCTGCGGGCGATGAATCGTCTGCAGAGAATAAGCAGGAAACTGCTGGAGAGCGTGCGAATCTGGAGGCGCAGGGCCTGGAGATTCCGGTATCTAAGGTTAAGGTATCTGAGACCATCAAGCATCGGCTGGCTTATACGGTATCTTATAATCATGATACGCGACAGCCGAATTGGGTAGCCTGGGCGCTGACGGGGGAGCATGCATCTGGTAAGTTGCCGCGCGGTAAGTTTGCTGATGATGAGGAGATGCCGGCACCCGTGGGTACTTTGGCGGATTATTATAACAGTGGATTGGACAGGGGACACATGTGTCCGGCTGGTGACAACAAATGGAGTCGGCAGGCGATGGATGAATGTTTCCTGATGACCAATATGTGTCCGCAGAACCACAGTCTGAATGCGGGGGTATGGAACACGATAGAGCAACAGTGCCGCAACTGGGCGAAGCAGTATGGTAAGGTTTATATTGTCTGCGGACCGATATTTCTGAATAAGGAGCATCGCAAGTTGGGTAAGAACAAGGTGGTAGTGCCTGATGCCTTCTTCAAGGTGGTTCTTCATACGGGCAAGAATCCGCAAGCCATCGGCTTTATCTGCCGTAACCAGTCGCAGAAAGGCAGAAAGAAGACTGAATTCGTAAATTCTGTAGATGAAGTGGAGCGTATCACCGGCTATGATTTCTTCCCTCAGCTTCCGGATGATGTTGAGAAGAAGGTAGAGGCTAAGGCTGAAATGTTTTAAAAAGGAATTTCTGCAGTATCTAGTAATAGGATATAACAAAAAAAGGCTTTCCGTAATGGAAAGCCTTTTCCTTGAAGATCTGTGACTCGCATGGGGCTCGAACCCATGACCCCAACATTAAAAGTGTTGTGCTCTACCAGCTGAGCTAGCGAGTCAATCTTCTGCTTTATGTTTCAAAAGCGATTGCAAAGGTACGGCAAAAATCTGAAATAACCAAATATTTTGCCATATTTTTACTGATTTTCTTCATTTTTATCCGAAATCGGGACATTTTCGCCCGTTTCTTCATGATATTGCGGCTTCTCCTTCGTTACATACCGCTGCCAGTAGGCTATGATGAGCGTTGTGAGCGGAAGGGCTACAATCAATCCCAGGAAGCCCAGAAGTGCACCCCAAACCGAGAGACTCAAGAGGAGAATGGCTGGGTTCAATCCCATCGCCTTACCCATAATCTTCGGGGTAACTACCATGTCGGTGATGATCTGTACCACACAGAACACCAAAAAAGCGAGACCGAATACCAGCCAGAAGTTCTGACCTGTGTCGGCAGCCTTCAGCATGGCAAGGAATGCCGTAGGGATGAGGGCGAAGGTATGGAGATACGGAACCAGATCCATGATGCCGATGAGAATGCCCAGACCTATCGCCATCGGGAAACCGATGATGGTAAAACCGATGCAGAACATGATGCCCATACAGAGCGCTACCAGTCCCTGACCACGGATATAATTGTTGAGCTCGCGCTCCACATCCTTCATCAGCACACTCCAGAACGGACGGTTCTTCTTAGGGAAGATTCTCACCCAGTTGGCTGTCAGCGTCTCGTAATCGAGCAGGATGAAGAACATATATAATAAGGTAATCATCGATGCTACGATACTCATCAGTACCGTTGCCGTCTGGCTGACTACCGAGAAGACCTTAGGCATGGTGGCCTTGATGGCATCGCTGAAGTCCTTGCTTTTCAGAAAATGCTCTATCTGCTCCTGGTTGGTCTGCAGCCAGTCTTTGATCAGCGCCGTCAGGTTGTTGGTATGAGTCGTCTGATGCAGCCATCGTGTCAACACTTCACCGAGTTTGTCAAACTGGTCAATCATCGGAGGGATGATGAGCCACAGCACGCCTCCTATAACAGCGATAGCCGTTCCCATGGCGATGAGGATAGACAGCGCACGTATTTTGATGTGGAGTTTGTTTTCGATAAACTTCACGACCGGATAGAGCAGGTAAGCGAAAAACCATGCAATGAAGAATGGCAGCAGTACGCTGCTCAGATAATTGGTCATGTAGAGCACGGCCAGTACGATGAGGGTAACCCCCGCCCATCTTATAAATTTATCAAATGTAATCTCCTTTCCCATAACTGTTCCTTTTGTTATAATTTTTCGTTAAGAATCGCTTTCTGGTAGCATTCTCTGCAGAGCGGCTCGTATTCATCTTTCTCGCCCAGAAGCACCCGTTTGTCGTTATTGATCAACCGGTGGCTCACATAGGCAACCGATCCGCACTTTACGCAGATGGCATGAACCTTGGTCACCTCGTCGGCGATGGCACAGAGCGCAGGAATCGGACCGAAGGGAACTCCCTTGTAGTCCATATCCAGTCCAGCCACGATGACTCTCACGCCACGGTTGGCGAGTTCGTTGCATACCTCTACGAGCCCATTGTCCAGGAACTGGGCTTCATCGATACCCACCACGTCGATATCAGAAGCCAATAGCAGTATCGATCCAGAGGACTCAATAGGAGTAGACCGGATAGAGTTCTGATCATGGCTCACTACATCTTCCTCGGAGTAACGAGTGTCAAGCGCCGGCTTAAAGATTTCCACCTTCTGCTTGGCGAACTTCGCACGCTTCATTCTTCGGATCAATTCCTCTGTTTTTCCGGAGAACATCGATCCGCACACCACTTCAATTCTTCCGGGACGGTGTGCCTCCCCAATTAGATTTTCTGTCATTTCGGGGGCAAAATTAATAATAAGGTTTTAAAAAATGCAAAGAAATGCGTTTTTTTTTTGCTAAGAAAGATTAATTAACTACATTTGCGGTCAGTATGGGCACATTATACATCGTTCCGACTCCAGTTGGTAACATGGAGGACATGACAATGCGAGCCATTCGCATACTGAAAGAAGCGGATTTGGTACTCGCTGAGGACACTCGAACATCGAGTGTTCTGCTGAAGCATTTCGATATCAGAAATCGATTAGTGGCTCACCATAAGTTTAACGAACATGGCACATCTTCTGCCATCGTAGAGCGACTGAAGGGTGGCGAAACCATTGCCTTGATCAGCGATGCCGGAACACCGGGTATCAGCGATCCTGGTTTTTACCTCGCCCGCGAGGCAGCCAAGGCAGGCATCACGGTGCAGACTTTGCCTGGACCTACGGCATGCATACCGGCCATCGTTTCATCGGGTTTGCCATGCGACCGTTTCTGCTTCGAAGGATTCATTCCGCAGAAAAAGGGCAGACAGACCTATCTTGAATCATTGAAGGATGAGGTGCGCACCATGATTTTCTATGAGTCGCCTTATCGTGTGGTGAAAACCTTGCAGCAGTTTGCCGAGGTTTTCGGGGATGATAGACAGGTGAGCTGTTGTCGTGAAATATCCAAACTCCACGAGGAGAGTGTGAGGGGTACGCTTGCCGAGGTTATCGCTCATTTTGAGGAGACAGAACCAAGGGGCGAATTTGTCATCGTATTGGCAGGAAAAGATCCTAAACAGCTCAAGGAGGAGATGAAGGAAAAGAAGCGTGAAGAGCGCCGGCAGAAGAAAAACGGGGCTCGCAGGGATGAAGACAGTAATGAATAATGTATAGGAAGCGACGCGTTTTACGCGAAAAGATAATTTTTTAAATCAAACATTAAAAAAGAAAATGATTATGAAAAAGCTATTATTTGCGGCATGTTTAGCTGCTTTTTGCTTGACCAGTTGCAACAACGGCAAGAACAACACCCAGGATTTGGCAAATCAGCAGAATGATTCGCTGAATAGTATCATCGCTCAGAAAGATAGCGAAATTAACGATATGATGGGTACATTGAATGAAATCCAGGACGGTTTGAACCAGATTAGTGAGGCTGAACACAGAGTAACTATTCTGAAGAACAGCGAGGGTGCCAGCAAGACACAGCAGCTTAAGGAGGATGTACAGTTCATCGCTACCCGTATGCAGCAGAACCGCGAACTTCTGGCTAAACTGCAGAAGCAGATGGCTAACAGTTCTTTGCAGGCTGATCAGTTGAAGAAGGCCATCGCAAACCTGCAGAAGCAGATTGCCCAGAAGGATAAGGAACTCCAGACGCTTCGCGAGGAGTTGGATAAGAAGGATATTCATATTGCAGCGCTCGACGAGACTATCAACAATCTGAATACAAAGACCTCTCGTCTTACTACTGAAAGCAGCCAGAAGACAGAGACAATCAATGCACAGGACAAGCAGCTCAACACTGCCTGGTACGTATTCGGTACCAAGAAGGAGTTGAAGGAGCAGCATATCATGGAAGATGGTAAGGTAATGACCGGTAATTTCAACAAGAGTTATTTCACCAAGGTTGATATCCGCAACATTTCTGAAATCAAGTTGATGTCAAAGTCGGCTAAGTTGCTCACTACCCACCCATCCAGTTCTTATGCATTGGTACGTGATGCCAATAAGCAGTATACTCTCCGCATCACCAATCCACAGATTTTCTGGAGCACCAGCAAGTATCTTGTAGTGCTCGTTAAGTAATTATCTCTTTCTCTGAAAGAAATCCTGCATGAGTGCGCGGCACTCATCTTCCAATACGCCCGATGTAACTGTCGTCTTAGGATGCAGTGCATCGGGCGCATATTTTGTATACCCCCTTTTCTCGTCGCTGGCACCATATACCACGCGGCTGATCTGTGCCCATCCCAGCGCTCCGGCGCACATCACGCAGGGCTCTACCGTAACGTAGAGGGTACAGTCTTTCAGGTATTTTCCTCCCAGCATGTTGGCTCCCGAAGTAATGGCCTGCATTTCGGCATGAGCCGTAACATCGGTCAGCATCTCCGTAAGATTGTGGGCACGCGATATGATCCGGTCTTTACAAACGATGATGGCGCCTACCGGAATCTCGTCTTCATCGAATGCCGCCTGAGCCTCCATCAGGGCACGGCGCATGTATGCTTCGTCTTTATTCTTAATATCTTCCATTGTTTTTCGTGCAAAATTACATAAAAAAGTTTGAAGTGTGGACTTTTTTTATTATTTTTGCAAGGTAAAAGCATCTTTTGATGCAAAATAAAGGAAATAGACTATGGCAGAGCATAATGAATTAGGCAAATGGGGAGAAGACGAGGCTACTCTCTATCTCGAGAATGAAGGCTATGTTGTCATCGACAGAGACTGGAAAGCCGGCAAGCGGGATCTGGATATCCTTGCCGTTTCGCCAGATGGTAAGACGCTGGTTGTGGTAGAGGTCAAGACCCGTTCGGGTGAAGAATACCAGCAGCCCGAGGAAGCCGTAGATGCCAGGAAGATGCGTAATCTGGCAATAGCCGCCAATACTTACGTCAAGGAACAGAAGGTGGGAAAAGAACTTCGCTTTGATATTGTTACCGTGGTAGGGGTAGGGCATCAGGTGAAACGCATCGAGCATCTTGTGGATGCCTTCAACCCGTTGCTGATTGGATAACCCGTTGTGATTCGCTATACATTATTATATAGACATGGAAAAGAAGATTATACGATTACAGGAAGTGGATTCCACGAATGCCTTCCTGAAGAATTTGGATACTTACGATGAAGATGCGCTGACCATTGCCATTGCTGATTATCAGACATCGGGCAGGGGACAGGGCGTGCATACCTGGGAGAGTGAGCCGGGTAAGAACCTCCTCTTCAGTATGATGATGTGTCCTAAGTGGGTACCTTTGCGCCAGCAGTTCCTCCTTTCCGAGGCTGGTGCGCTCGCCGTGAAGGACGCTCTTGATTCCTATACGGGCGGCATTACGCTGAAATGGCCGAATGATGTGTACTGGTATGACAAGAAGATTAGTGGCACGCTGATAGAGACTGTCATCGACTCCAAGGGCATCAAGCGCTGCATCTTCGGTATCGGCATTGATGTCAATCAGACTGAGTTCCACAGCGATGCGCCCAACCCTGTATCTCTGGCTCAGATTCTGGGACATGAGGTGGATAGGGAAGAGGTGCTGCAGAAGGTGATAGAGTCTTTCTGCAAATACTACGAACTTCTGCGTCGTGCCGACTATATGGATGTGTCGGGCATCTATCATCTTTCGCTCTACCGTCGCAAGGGTTACCATTGGTATGAGGATAAGGACGGTAAGTTCGAGGGTGCTTTCGTTGAGGTGGAGGACGATGGTCATCTCATCCTTCATGACAAGAAGGGAGTGATACGCTCGTATGCATTCGGAGAAATCAAGTTCCTAGTTAATAGTTAATAGTTAATAGGAGGCTACGCCCTATAAACTGTTAACTGTAAATTGTAAATTAAAATAAAATGGCAAAGTTTAAAAGAATTCTTTTGAAATTGAGCGGCGAGAGTCTGATGGGCAAGCAGAGCTTCGGCATCGACCCAGAGCGCCTGAGTGATTATGCTAAGCAGATAAAGGAGGTCCATGAGATGGGCGTTCAGATAGGCATTGTGATTGGTGGTGGTAACATCTTCCGCGGTTTGAGTGGAAGCCAGAAGGGTTTCGACCGTGTCAAGGGCGACCAGATGGGGATGTGTGCTACCGTTATCAATTCCCTGGCATTGAGCAGCGCACTCGGAGCCTTGGGCGTTAAGAACAAGGTGCTTACTGCCATCCGCATGGAGCCTATCGGTGAATTCTATACCAAGTGGAAGGCGATTGAGGCGATGGAGGCAGGCTATATCTGCATCTTCTCTGCAGGTACAGGTAGTCCATACTTCACTACCGATACCGGTTCTTCTCTCCGTGGTATCGAAATCGAGGCTGACGTGATGCTCAAGGGTACCCGTGTAGACGGCATCTATACCGCCGACCCAGAGAAGGATCCTACAGCTACCAAGTTCAAGGACATTACCTATGATGAGATTTATACCAAGGGCTTGAAGGTAATGGATTTGACTGCTACCACCATGTGTAAGGAAAACAACCTTCCTATCTACGTGTTCAATATGGATGTTGTAGGTAACCTCAAGAAGGTGATGGATGGTGAAGAGATCGGTACGCTCGTACACAACTAACCCTCTCTCAGCAGGTAGAAAAAGCAAATGCGACTGGATTCACATCTAGCCGCATTCTTTTTTTAAACAACTTTTTTTTCAAACAACAGTTTTAAAAAATATCCCAATAATCAACTTAAAATCGGGGAATTCTTCTTATTTCTTCTTCAGATAAATAATCGCCGAGATGATGACGTATGCCACGATGACAAGCCACCAGCCGGTGAGGAAACCGGTCAGACCATCAAGTGCTACCGAAGTAGCGAGGATGATGAGGGTGAGCGCGGCAAAGCCATATTTCACCTCATTGCCCTTGAACCCCCACTGCTTGAACTTCAAGGCGAAAAGAGGCATCTCGCAAACCAGCAGATAGCTGGTGATGAGAATCAGAGCCAGAATGATGAATACCGACCACGCATATCCTTCGAGCCAGCTTGGATTGAACACAATCAGCGAACCCCAGAACAGGGCGTTGGCTGGTGTAGGAACACCGATGAAAGAGGTAGTCTGGCGCTCATCAAGATTAAACTTAGCCAGTCGCAATGCCGAGAAGGCTGCGATGATGAAGGCTGCGTAAGGCAGCCATGGGCGCAAAGGCTCCAGAAAACCCGGATATTCCATCACAAAGAGTTGTGAGAATACGATGGTGGCAGGAGCCACACCGAAGGTTACGTCATCTGCCAGCGAATCAAGCTCCTTGCCTATTGGCGATGAAACGTGCAGCAGGCGGGCGCTCATGCCGTCAAAGAAGTCGAATACGGCTCCGATGATAATCCATAACAATGCCATCTTTGGGTTACCGCCGAAGGCAAACGATGTTGCGATGCAGCCCGAAACCAGGTTGCAGCAGGTTATCGTATTTGGAATATGTTTCTTGATACTCATTTCTTTCCAGTATATTATGATAGAGTGAAAGCCTGAAGTATGTTCCGGCTTGCCCTCTATCTGTCAATATGTTATTTCAATTTAGCGATGATGGTCTGGTCGCCAGTAGTTGACTGTCCCATCTTTACGCATACTTCTGTACCTACAGGCAGGTAGACATCCACGCGTGAACCCAGCTTGATGAATCCCAGGTGCTCGTCGATGAAGCATTCTTCCCCTTCCTTGGCATAGGTTACGATGCGGCGTGCTACTGCACCGGCAATCTGTCGGCAGAGTACATCCACTCCCGCAGGTGTGGTAATCATCACGTCGGCATGCTCGTTTTCCTCGCTAGCCTTAGGCAGCCATGCCTTGTGGTAGTTGCCGTCAACATGCTTCACGAATTTCACCTTTCCGTCTACCGGAAACCAGTTGGCATGAACATTCCAGAGGCTCATGAAGATGGAAATCATCAGGCGGCGGTCACCGAAGTAGGGAGCATTCTCCACCTCTTCTATCACCACAATCTTTCCGTCGGCTGGTGCTACTACCAGTTTCGAAGTATCCTCTACGTTGAGGTATCTGGTAGGACAACGGTAGAAGTTGAGCACGATACCATATACCGTACCGAACACAACAACAAAAGCCCAGAACGGAATCTTGTTGTCTAAGGTTGTCCACAATATAGCCGCAATGGCTACTAACGCTATCGCTCCGGTTACCAGCTGATCGGTACCTTCGCGGTGCAATCTTATCTTTTTTAATTTCTTTATTTTCTGTCCCATATAGTAGGATTAAGTTTTTATTGGTGCAAAGGTACGTCATTTTTATCACTTTTGCAAATTTTTTGTGGGTTTCTTTTACCTTTTTCAATATTTTCGCATATTTCTTTTGGCTTTTTCAATATTTCGCCGTAACTTTGTTGTCAAAATTCGAATTTTAAACAGATAATGGAAGATTTTGTTCATTTGCATGTACACACCCAATACTCCATCCTCGACGGTCAGTCGAAGATACCGCATCTGGTAGATAAGGCCATCAAGGACGGCATGAAGGGTATGGCGGTAACCGACCACGGTGTGATGTTCGGCATCAAGGAACTTACCGACTATTGCGGCAAGATTAATAAAGACCGCAAGAAGGAGGGACTCGAACCTTTCAAGCCTATCATAGGCTGCGAGATGTATGTGGCACGCCGAACCAAAGCCGACCGAGAGAAGGATAAGGGCGATATGAGCGGTTATCACCTCATTGTACTTGCCAAGAATTATAATGGATACAAGAACCTCATCAAGCTGGTGAGCAATTCGTGGGTGGATGGTTACTACATGCGCCCACGAACCGACCGTGCCGATCTGGAGAAGTATCACGAAGACCTCATCGTCTGTTCGGCATGTATTGCAGGCGAGGTGCCATCCAAGATTCTGCATGGTGACCTGGAAGGAGCCCGCGAGGCTTGCCAGTGGTACCACAACCTCTTTGGCGATGATTACTATCTCGAGCTCCAGCGCCATAAAGTGCCCGATGATCCAAGTCTGCTTGCCAACCGCGAGGCTTACGAGTTGCAGCAGCGTGCCAACAAGGAACTTATCAAGATGGCAAGGGAGTTTAACATCAAACTGGTGTGCACCAACGACTGCCACTTCGAGGATAAGGAGACTGCCGAGGCTCACGACCATCTGCTCTGTATCGCTACCGGCAAGGATCTCGACGACCCTAACCGTCTGCGCTATTCCAAGCAGGAATGGTTCAAGACCCGCCAGGAGATGAACGAGGTGTTCTCGGATATCCCCGAAGCACTTTCCAATACCCTCGAAGTATTAGATAAGGTGGAGATTTACAGCATCGACCATGGTCCTATCATGCCTTTCTTCCCGATTCCGGAGAGTTTCGGTACCGAGGAGCAGTTGCGACAGAAGGTATCAGAAGAAGACCTCTACAAGGAGTTTACCACTGATGAGAACGGCAAGAACCCGCTGCCACCAGAGGAAGGTCAGAAGGTAATCGACCGATTGGGCGGTTACGATAAGATATACCGTATCAAGTTTGAGGCAGAATATCTTCGCCACCTTGCCTACGAGGGAGCCAAAAAGCTTTATGGCGACCCGCTGCCCGAGAATGTTGACGAGCATGTAAACTTCGAGCTCCACGTGATGAAGACCATGGGTTTCCCGGGCTACTTCCTCATCGTATCAGACTTCATCAGGGCGGCGCGCGAGGAACTCGGCGTGATGGTGGGCCCGGGACGTGGATCTGCGGCAGGTTCGGTGGTGGCTTACTGCTTGGGCATTACCAAGATTGACCCATTGAAGTACGACCTCCTGTTTGAGCGTTTCCTGAACCCAGACCGTGTGAACCTTCCGGATATTGATACCGACTTTGATGATGACGGCCGAGGCAAGGTGCTGAGATGGGTAATGGATAAGTACGGTCATGAGAACTGTGCCCATATCATAACCTATGGTTCCATGGCGACGAAGAACTCCATCAAGGACGTGGCGCGTGTAGAGAAGTTGCCGTTGGATAAGGCGAATGCACTCTGCAAGGCTATCCCGGACCGTTTGCCTGACGGTGCCAAGATGAACCTGCCCAATGCCATCAAATATACCCCAGAGCTGCGCGAGGCTGAGTTCTCCAACGATCCCCGCGAGAGCAATACCATCAAGTATGCCAAGATGCTCGAGGGAACCATCCGAGGCACGGGTATCCATGCCTGCGGATTCATCATCTGCCGCGACCCTATCAGCAACTGGGTGCCTGTATCAACTGCCGATGACCCTGATTTCCCGGGACTGAAGACGGCGGTAACGCAGTACGACGGCCATGTCATCGAGACCACCGGTCTGATTAAGATGGACTTCCTGGGCTTGAAGACCCTCTCCGAGATGAAGGAGGCATGCAAGGTTATCAAGCAGACTACGGGCGATGTCGTTGACCTCGATACCATCCCTATCGATGACGAACTGACCTATCAGCTCTATCAGCGCGGTCAGACCATCGGAACCTTCCAGTTCGAGTCGCCGGGTATGCAGAAGTATCTCCGTGAGCTGAAGCCTACGGTATTCGAGGACCTCATCGCCATGAACGCCCTCTACCGTCCGGGACCTATGGATTATATCCCTGATTTCATTGCCCGCAAGAACGGCAAGCAGGCGATCACATACGATATTCCGTGTATGGAGAAGTATCTGAAGGATACCTACGGCATCACGGTCTATCAGGAGCAGGTGATGCTTCTTTCCCGTCAGTTGGCGAGCTTCACCCGAGGCGAGTCAGATGCCCTGCGTAAGGCGATGGGTAAGAAGAAAAAGGCTATCGTAGATGCGATGAAGCCTAAGTTTATCAAACAGGGACAGGAGAACGGCCACGACCCGAAGGTGCTGGAGAAGATATGGGGCGACTGGGAGAAGTTTGCTTCCTACGCCTTCAACAAGTCTCATGCCACCTGTTATTCGTGGGTAGCCTACCAGACTGCCTATCTCAAGGCACACTATCCTGCCGAATATATGGCGGCGCTGATGACCCGACGCTTTGCACAGATTACCGAAATCACCAAGCTGATGGAGGAGTGCCAGTCGATGGGCATCAAGACCTTGGGTCCGGATGTGAATGAGAGTTACCGCGTGTTCGGTGTGAACGAGCATGGAGAGATACGTTTCGGTCTTTCAGCCATCAAGGGTATGGGTGCTCCGGCAGCCGATGCCATCGTGGCAGAGCGTCTGAAGAACGGACCTTATAAGAGCATCTTCGATTTTGCCGAGCGTGTAGATTACTCCAGCGTGAACCGCAAGGCTTTCGAAACCTTGGCGCTGAGTGGCGGTTTCGACAGCTTTGGCATCCGTCGCGAGCAGTTCTTCGGCAAGAACAACAAGGGCGAAACTTTCCTTGATACGCTGGTGCGCTACGGTCAGCTCTTCCAGCAGGAGCAGCACGAGGCTGCCAACTCACTCTTTGGCGGTACCGAGGCGATAGAGATAGCTACGCCGCCTATTCCTGATGCAGAGAGCTGGAGCACCATCGAACGTCTGAACCGTGAGCGCGAGCTTGTGGGCATCTATCTTTCTGCCCATCCGCTCGATGAGTACAGCATCATCCTCAATTCCCTCTGCAATACCCATTGCTCTGAACTGGGCGACAAGCAGGAGCTGGCAAAGAAGGAGGATGTGGTGCTGGGCGGCATTATCACGGGTGTGAAGTCGAAGTTTACCAAGACGGGCAAGCCGTGCGGTTTCGTTACGCTCGAAGACTTTGAGGGTTCAGGCGAGCTGGCTCTCTTTGGCGAGGACTGGGGCAAGTGGCGCGGCATCATGGTTGAAGGCAGCACCATCTACATCACCGCCAAGTGCGTTTCCCGTTACGGCAATGCCAACTATCTCGATTTCCAGATAGGCAATGTAGAGTATCTGCAGACGGTCAAGGAGAACCGCATCGACCGCTTCACCATCAATGTGGAGAGCGATGCGATAGATGAAACGATGGTTAGCGACCTGCAGACCATTCTGGAGAATGACGAGGGCAAGGCGCAGCTCTTTTTCCAGATACATGATGTAGACAGCAATACCTATCTGCTGATGCGTGCCCGTGAGCATACGGTAGGCGTGGGCCATGCCCTCATTCAGTATATCGAGCAGCATCCTAAGATGAGCTATCAGATCAATTAGAGATAATTTTAGTTTAATATTTAAAAGTTTAGAAAAATGGAAGTAACAATTACAACCGAGAATTTCGAGAGCTACAAGAATGGCGAACTGCCATTGGTAGTAGATTTGTGGGCAACATGGTGCGGTCCTTGCCGCCAGATTGCTCCTATCGTATCAGAACTTGCTGAGGAGTTTGACGGCAAGTTGGTAGTAGGCAAGTGTGATGTAGAGGAGAACGACGACATCGCTATGGAGTTTGGTGTTCGTAATATCCCTACCATCCTCTTCTTCAAGGGTGGCCAGCTGGTAGACAAGTTTGTTGGCGCAGCCTCTAAGGCAACCCTCACCGAGAAGTTCCAGGCTCTCCTGTAATCAGCCTGGATAGGAAATGATAAAAGCATCTGGCTTGAGAAAATATGTTCTCAGCCAGATGCTTTTTTGTTTACCATTCTACGCTTCTTGTTCCGTCTTCTTCGACGGTGATAGTCACTTTGGTGCAGTCTTCCGGCAGCAGTTCTTCTATCAGTTCCGGCCACTCCAGGAAACAGAGGTTGCCGCTGTAGAAATAATCTTCGTAGCCCATATCGTATACCTCATCGAGTTTCTTGATGCGGTAGAAATCGAAGTGGTAGACAGGTGAGCCGTCGCCCGCTGTATATTCGTTTACGAGGGCGAAGGTAGGAGATGTGATGACATCTTCTACGCCCAGTTCTTCGCAAATGGCTTTTACAAATGTTGTCTTTCCGGCTCCCATCTTGCCATAGAAGGCAAAGACCTTGCCGTCGCCCATGTTCTGCAGAAATTCCTTGGCTGCTTCATGGATCGTGTCTAATGAGTCAATTTTTATCTTCATATATGTTTTCTATAAACTGTTAACTATCAACTATTAACTATTAACTGACATTACCTTTTTCTCGGTGTCAGTGTGATGAGCGGTATGAGCATTTCCTCCATCGAGATGCCGCCGTGCTGGAAGGTATCCTTGTAGTATTGCACATAATAGTTGTAATTATTCGGATAGGCGAAGAAACTGTCGCCTGTGGCAAATACATACGAGGTACTCAGGTTAGGTGCAGGCAACTGGGCACGCTGAGGCTCCTTGATGGTGAAAACTTCCTTGCTCTGGTAAGCCAGATTCTTGCCCAGCTTGTAGCGCAGGTTGGTGTTTGTATTGCGGTCGCCTACAATCTTGATTGGTTTCGATGCCCTGATGCTGCCGTGGTCGGTGGTGAGCACTACCTGGTAATCGCTCTGCGAAAGGAGCTTGAAGAGCTCGGAGAGAACCGAATGGCGGAGCCAGCTCTGCGTGATGCTGCGGTAGGCACTCTCGTTGTTGGCAAGCTCGCGCACCATCTTAGATTCGGTACGCGCGTGAGAGAGCATGTCGATGAAGTTAATCACCAGCACGTTCAAATCGTAGTTCCGGCATTCGTTATAATGCTCCAGGAAGCGGTCGGCACCCTGCGAATCGTTCACCTTGTGATAACTGAAGGTATGGTGCTTTCTGAATCGCTCTATCTGGGTCTGTATCAGCGGCGCCTCGTTGAGGTTCTTGCCTTCCTCCTCGTCCTCATCTACCCAGAGGTCAGGGAACATTTCGGCTATCTTGTTCGGCATCAGGCCGCTGAAGATGGCGTTGCGCGCATATTGCGTGGCGGTAGGAAGGATGCTCATGTAGAGCTGCTCATCGATGTCGAACAGGTCGCCGATGTCTTCAGCCAGCATGCGCCACTGGTCATAGCGGAAGTTATCTATCACAATCAGGAACACCTTCTTGCCTTCATCGAGCAGTGGGAATATCTTGCGCTTGAAGATGTCGGGACTCATCAGATGGCGGTCTCTGTTGTCGGGACTCACCCAGTCGAGATAGTTCTTGGCTATGTATTTGGCGAAACCCTGGTTAGCCTCTTCCTTCTGCATGCCCAGCATCTCTGCCATCGGACTTGCCGTATCGCTCAGCTTCAGTTCCCAGCTTACCAGTCGCCTGTAAATCTCCATCCAGTCTTCCGCACTTCTGCATTCCATCATCTGCATGGCTATCTGCTGGTACTCCTGCTGGTATCCGCTCTGCGTCACCTCCGCCACGATGTCTTTGCGGTGGATGTTCTTCTTGAGCGACAGCAGAATCTGGTTCGGGTTTACGGGTTTAATCAGATAGTCGGCTATCTTTGAACCGATTGCCTGGTCCATGATGTTTTCTTCTTCGCTCTTGGTGCACATCACTACCGGTGTGGCAGGCTGGATGTCCTTGATGCGTAGTAGGGTTTCCAGTCCGCTGAGTCCCGGCATCATCTCATCGAGCAGGATGAGGTCGAAGGTCTGTTGGCGGCAAAGTTCAATGGCATCAGGGCCGTTGCTTACCGTCTGCACCTCGTATCCTTTCTTTTCCAGAAAGATGATGTGTGCCTTGAGAAGTTCTATCTCGTCGTCTATCCAAAGTAATAATCCGTTGCTCATATTTTATATCCTTTTTCTTTTCGGGGTGCTAAAGTACAAAGAAAAATGGAATGAGGAACACGACTTCGTGTTAAAGAGAGTTAATGATGAAGATTCTTTGGTACTTTTTATGAAAACGTTTGTATTACCTTGTGACAAAACCTAAAAACATAGGTTAATTAAAACTTATTTGTATAACTAAACGTAAGCATTATGATCAGACGCAATTACTTGAAAAGTTTGCCTATTAAGCAATAATGCGACCGGGAATCCGTTTTTTACGGTAAAGTAATTCATAAAAACGAACAATAAAATAAAGAAGAAAAACAAGAAACAATGCTCAAGATAGTAATGATTATGCTATGCGGAATAGGTACCGGCTATCTGCTCCGCAACAAGAAAATGAGTTTTATCGGCCGTATTATCACGGCTCTGATATGGGTACTCCTGTTCCTGCTCGGTATCGAGGTAGGTTCTAACCCTCGTATCATCAGCGGTCTTCAGACCCTGGGACTTGAGGCGATAGCCCTGACCTTGGGAGGCAGTCTGGGTAGTGCACTCTTTGCTTGGGCATTGTGGAAGTATGTTACAGCAAAGCAGGCTAAATCGTCGGCTCACGCTGAAACCGGGAAAGGAGGCAAGGCATGAAAGGCAGTTTGATTATCGTAAGCTTCTTTATTCTGGGCATCATCGTAGGCTTGTGTGATGTGATTCCGGCAGGTCTTCTGGATAGCGACGTGAGCTATTATGCACTCTGCTGCCTGATGTTCTGCGTAGGTATCAGCATCGGTTGCGATACCTCTGTGCTGAAGAGTTTCAAGAAGGTGAATCCCCGTCTGATGATGCTCCCTGTGACGACCATTCTGGGTACGCTGGCAGGTTGTGCCGCCGTATCTCTCATCTTGAGCCACCGCCAGCTTACCGATTGTCTGGCAATCGGTTCAGGATTCGGATATTACTCACTTTCGAGTATCTTCATCACCGAATACCGGGGCGCCGAACTGGGAACCATCGCCCTTCTTGCCAACATCTGCCGCGAGATTCTCACCCTGCTGTGTGCTCCGCTGCTGGCAAAATACTTCGGCAAACTGGCACCTATCAGTGTAGGTGGAGCCACGACTATGGATACAACGTTGCCAATCATCACCCGATATTCGGGCGAGAGTTTCATCATCGTTTCCATCTTCCATGGCTTCTGTGTCGACTTTTCTGTACCCTTCCTGGTTACCTTCTTCTGTTCTTTGTAGAAATAACTAAAAGCAGTTCTTAAGACCTAAATAAAAAAGCCCCCGATGCGTTATGCACCGAGGGCTTTACTATGTCGAATCAAAATTTAAAAAACATCATTTTTTTACCTTTTTACCTTTAAAGGCTGCAGCTGGTAACTCCGAGCGTAGTAGCGATGGCTGTAAGGACGGAGATTGCAATCTGCAAAATCGTTTTCCAAGTATTTGCTTTCATAATCTTTATTTTAATGTTGAATGTTGAGTGTTGAATGTTGACTTGGTGGGGGAATGCGCTGGCTTCCGCTAGGTGTTAGGGAGAGACGCACCCCCCCCCGTTAGGCGCTCCTGCGGGGCGGCCCTCAGGCGAGGGCTTTATTCAAGCCCATCGCCGCTATCCTGAGAGCCGCCTCCGCCGCCTTCTTGGGTTCCGCCACCGGTAGTACCTGAGCCGCCCTGGCCGGTGTCAGAGCCGCTGCCCTGAGTTGTGCCGCCACCGCCTGTGGTGCCCTCCTCGTCGGTGCCGATATAGCCGCCGTACTCCTGAATCTTGCACTTCTTGCGCAGCTCGGCATTGCTCCAGCTCTTCGTGTTACGTACAATAAGATGTACGCCCTCCACGCTGGCAGCCGTCACCTTCTCCTTGGTGTCCTCCGCCTTGGAGCTCATACCGATGGAGAACAGTCCGAGGTCAGAGAGACGCACGCTCTTGCCGTCGAGAATCAGCTCCTGCAGATGGTCGAGTGCATCCATCAGCACACCGTGGATAGTACCACGAGAGTAAGGCGAGCCGTGGTCGGAGATATGCGATACGAATCCCTCGAAGTCCACTTCGCGGTCGGTTACCGAAGTTGCATACCACTTCTTCTTACCTGCGTTTTCACCAGTCTGAGGTGTGCGCTGTACTTTACGATATTTCAATGTTCCTTTTACTTCCATAATCTTAAATTTTTTAGTGTTGAATGTTGAATGTTGAATGTTGACTTGGTGGGGTGCACAAGCCTTTCTTGAATCACGATGCAAAGAAAGTGCAAACGAGAACAGAGCTAAGCTTGCTTAAGCTTTGTCGAGTGCAGCCTTTCTTCGAACGACAGTGCAAAGATACGCCAATTTCCCGATACCACCAAATTTCAGCGTGTGATAAGGCGCGATTTTCAGCACGCTTTCAATCCGAAACCTGTTAAACAATCTAACTCGCCGTTTTGCGCCCCGCAACTCATACTTTTTCAGAAGAGAAAACATAGAGTTAAAGAGAAGAAAACACAGCACCTTATTCAGTATTCAGTTATTCAGTTTTTTTTAATGGGTTACTTTTTACCCCCTTAAAAAGTAAAGTTTATATACTATCTATATATCTATATATAATATATAATACCCGTTGGCGGAATTAATTTAGCGCATACTTAACCCTGCCAATCGGTCTGTTGTTTACATAATTAATATATTGCAAGACTGTAAATGCGCTGATTTTCCCAATGATTCGGGTAAACAGTCCTGGTGTTTGCTTAGCATAGTTTCGGAAGAGCATGAAGTGATCACAAAGTTGAGAGAAATTTGTCTCGATTCTCTTCCTCGCCTTAGCATAAGGCTTAAATGTTGGTCGCCAATTCTTCATGTTCAAGCGATATGGAACTTCCAACTTGATGCCTACAGAAGAAAACAAGTCTTGCTGTAGTTCCGCACTGAGGTAAGCACGATCGCCAAGGATGCAACAGTCATGGAATTGAAACTTTACATCTTTAAGAAAATGAATGTCATGAACATTAGCTGGACTCAGGTCATACGAGTGGATAACTCCACTTAACCCACAGACAGCGTGGAGCTTATACCCAAAGTAGTATATCTTCTGAGTAGCGCAATAGCCAAATGCAGGAGAGTTTGTTACGTCTGTTCCTTTCATCTTGCAACGCAAGCCTCTGGACAAGCGACACACCTCTATTGGTTTGGAATCTATGCAGAAATATTCTTCTGCGCCATCCATCTTTGACGCTATGCGCTTACGAATCTTCTCACATAGTTCCGCAGTGAACTTTCGCCTGTCATTGAACTGGCGTCGAGAAATCAGATTTGGCATATCTGCCTTATACTCCTTCAGCCTATCGAACAAGTTGTTTTCACTGTCGATGCTAAGATGCTCGGCTGTCAAGCTCAAAGCAACAACTTCGAGGTCTGAAAAACGTGGTACGACTCCAGGGCGAGGAATATTTCCTAGCTCATTAACTAAATTTTTGGAGAAATCCTTGCATATCTCAAGAATTTTTACGAAATTTGCATACAAGTTGTGCATAGCGTGAAATATATAACTTTATAATTGGACACTACAAAGTTACTAAAAATCAACGAGATGCACAACTTTTTCTCCATAAAAATATACTAATTTTCAGGCGGTTTTTTAATTCCGCCAACAGGTTATATAATATAATATAATAACAAAAAATACATTACAAAATAACCAATCCCTTTCTTCCGGGTTTTCAAACCCTTTATCCATGTAAGGGTTAAAAAAAAAACTGAATAACTGAATACTGAATACGGATGGTGTCATTTGATACTTTCTTCATAATTCTTTTCTTTTGATTCTATGTCGCGAAGATACAAAAGAATCCGAATAATCGGATACCATTTCTTCTTTCTTATATTTTCGCACACTTATAAACATTCTCCCCTTGCCAGCAACTTTTTCTAAACTTTTCCCCGATTTTCTTGCATGTTTCGAAATAAAAGTTTATCTTTGCGGCAGATTTACAGAATCTAAATTGATAATTTATGGGTAGATACATCAACCCCTTTACCGATTGGGGCTTCAAGCGTCTCTTCGGTCAAGAGTTCAGCAAGGACTTGCTGATTAATTTTTTGAACGACTTGTTTGAAGGTGAGTTTCAAATCAAGGACGTAACATTCAAGGATAAGGAACAGCTTGGAGATACTAATGATCTCCGTGGCTGCATCTTTGACATCTATTGTGTTACCGACGATGACAAGCATTTCATCGTTGAGATGCAGAACAGATGGGTACCTTTCTTTGTGAATCGTTCCATCTATTATGCTAGTAAGGCTTTTATTGCCCAACGCAAGAAATTTGATGAAGCTGGTGTCCGCACAGCTATTTTATACCAGTTTGTACCGGTTTATGTGGTTTGCATCATGAATTTTATGCCAAAGGAGCATGAGGTGACAAAGTTTAGGACAGACGTTGCTTTGAGGGAGAAGTCTAGTGACTCGATGTTTTCTGACAAGCTTCGTTTCATCTATCTTTCTCTTCCTTTCTTTGATAAGAGTGAGGAAGAATGCGAGACAGGTTTTGAAAAATGGATTTATGTTTTGAAGTATATGGAAGTATTGGAAAGATTGCCTTTTACGGCACAGAAAAAGATATTCGATCATCTTGCTAAATTGGCGGATGTTCGTTGCTTGAGTAGTGAGGAGCAGGAAAAATACGATGAAAGTATTAAGGCCGCCGATGATTACTACTCCGGCCTTTATGGCTCTTATGTTGAAGGAGAGGAAAAAGGAATGGCTAAAGGTATTGCTAAAGGTAGAGCAGAAGGTAGAGCAGAAGGTGAATTATCTAAAGGTTTGACAATAGCCCGTAACTTGTTGGCAATGGGTATGTCTTGGTCGCAAATCATGCAGGCTACTGGATTGACAGAAGAAGAATTGAAGCCGCTTCAGGCGTAGTGTATATTTCGAAGTTTATACGATGGTGCGAAGATAAGAAAGAACCTGATAATTTTGCCCCGATATATAAAACTATAGGCTTATGGTACATGTAAATGAAACAATAGTTATAAAGAGCTCTTCTCCCAAGCTGGCAGAATGGGTAAAGAGGCTGAAGGCTCATAAGGCTGAGCAACTGGAGAAGTTGCGCAACGTGGAGAAGTGTGACTTTGAATTTCAGTTCTGATATTTGATGTCGCACGAGATATATGCGGATATAGCAGAGATTATCAGTAAGGACATTCATCAAGGCTTTGATAAATAAGCCTTAGTGAATGTCCTTGTTTTAGTATCCAATAAGTAAAATCCCTTTCAAAGGTAATTTGATTCTATTTGTAATATACATTGTTTCTAAGAACGGATAGATTCTTTCAAAATCATTGTGATTGCGATAAATATTTCTCACTGCAATCACTAAGTATTCCACGCTAAACATCATAGAAGCTTCGAAAATATCCTTTAAGAATTGGTGGTTCTCAGTGGCCCTGCCAGCTTCTACCTCGATAACAATTTTCCTGTCTGCACTAATGGCATCTGCATAAAAATGTTTGTCTATGTTGTTGTTGCATCCGAAAAGAACAGGTACTTTTATTTTTCCCTCATCCTTCTTGTTTTGTTCTACGCAATAACCGATTTTTTCGAGTTCCGGACGAACTATAGATAAAACACCATCAGACTTCAAGTCGTTTGTAGAAGACGAAATCTTATCTTCTGCTTTCTTAAATACATTGATAACTTCTTCCATAGGTTCGATTAATCCTATGGAACGTGGAAAGAATTGATATTGAATGTTTGTATCTTGCATAATTCAGAATCTTTTTTCTTGGCAAAGATAAGGTTTTTTGTCGATATGGCCAAGAGAAAATCCTATTATTTGTATAGCTATAACTATACATCAAGTAAACTTTTCTTATATTGTGACTTATTGGAAACCTTGTTTTTAGAATTCGTGTAAGATGCCGTTGTATACTTATTACTATAAGATTATCAGGTATTTGTATAGTTGTAGCTATACATTAACAAACTTTGGCCTTCTTTTGGCCTTTATTGGCCTTTTTCTTTACAGAATTATTTGTGCGGAATGTATCTTTGCAATCTAAAAATAACGAATTATGGAATTGCTGATAAAAGAAGTTTTAAAGCGCAAAGGTATATCTGTGAAGGAATTGAGCCAACTGTTGGGCGTAACTAGAGATGCTTGCTATAAATATATCAATGGGAATCCTACCATCAATGTTCTGGATAGGATAGCTAAAGTGTTGGATGTTGATGTAAGGAGTCTGATTAATGGCAGGGACGGGAAGGAGTTCTGTGCCTCAGACGATATTATGGGTAAGGCATAAGGATAGCTATGAATTTGATCAGTTTGTTTTCAGGAGCTGGAGGTCTTGATTTAGGCTTCCAGATAGCTGGTTTCAGGATAATGATAGCAAATGAAATTGATGCCAAGATTTGCCCCACCTTCCGTGCCAATTTCCCCGATGTTCATCTCATTGAGGGAGACATCCGGAAGCTGTCGCCTTCGGATTTCCCAGATGAAATTGATGGTATCATCGGTGGTCCTCCCTGCCAGTCTTGGAGCGAAGCGGGTTCGCTGAAGGGAATCAATGATGCACGAGGACAGCTCTTTTATGATTACATCCGCATATTGAAGAATAAGCAGCCACTCTTTTTCGTAGCTGAGAATGTGTCTGGGATGCTGGCTGCCCGCAATGCTGAGGCTGTTAAGAACTTCCTGGCTCTCTTCGATGAGGCAGGATATGATGTGAATCTTCAGATGTTGAATGCCAATGATTTTGATGTTCCTGAAGACAGAGACCGAGTGTTCTATGTAGGTTTCAGAAAAGATCTGGGTATCAAGGAGTTTATTTATCCTACACCGCAGAGTCATCGGCCAACGCTTCGTGAGGCAATCTGGGACTTGAAGGATTCGGCAATCCCTGCTAAGGAGAAGAATCATAGCAATGGTGATGCCTGCAAGGTGCCAAACCACGAATACTTTATAGGTGCATTCTCACCTATCTTCATGTCGAGAAACAGAGTAAGAGCATGGGATGAACCTGGATTTACGGTGCAGGCTAGCGGTCGTCAGTGCCAGCTCCATCCTCAGGCACCGAAGATGATTAAGGTAGAGAAGAATCTGCAGAAGTTTGTGCCAGGTAAGGAGCATCTCTATCGCCGTATGACGGTGAGAGAAGTGGCGAGAGTGCAGACGTTCCCCGATGATTTCAAGTTTATCTATACCGATGTGAATATGGGGTATAAGATGATAGGCAATGCCGTGCCCGTGAATCTGGCTTATCACATGGCTAAGCAGATTAAGAGGATGCTTGAGTCTAGAGGCATCAAGAGCAAGAAGGCGTAGGAAACATTTCTTTTTTCTGCGATTTTGATTATCTCATTGAGCCAATTTATAGGTATCAAATAATAGAGAAACGAAGAAAATGAGGTGAAAATAAAAAAAGTGAAATATTTTTTGGAGAATTAAAATAAAATCATTACTTTTGTGCCTCAATAACAACGAACGGAAGGCCCCACCAGGTGATGAGACTGAGCGCTCTAAACTTGGTGGGGCTTTTTCGTGCCTAAAAATTGAGATAATGGAAATGATAGAGAATATAATAGAAGAACATTTTGTAAGACCCTTAATGAAAATCTTTAGTGGCGAAGAAGCGCCAGTAGGATGGAATCTTCGTAAGACGGCAGAAGACTGGAACTGCTGTTTTCATGACCCGTACTGGAAGAAAATCTTTCATCAAGCGATGACACCTATTTATAGGCGGCTCCTGTCGGGAAACTATTCCGAGGAGGTCGATAGGGGTGAGGTACTCTTCCCTATAGCCCAATGGATGTATTCCTACGATGGGCTAGATAAACTTGTAGGCGAGCACAATATATTGGATGTACTGAATTCTGCGTATTACAAGTGGAAAGGTTCATATGAATTCTTTCGTTTGTTGCACAGCATTATGGCGCAGTCTTATCGCCCGTATATCCAGCAATGGCCAGAGGATACGATTAATGAAGAGATTGAGAAACTGGAAGTTAACGGTGATAGTGTGCGTGGAGAATTGCTGTGCATTATGTCTGCATATTTGATGATAGAGCATACGGATTTGTCGGAATCACATAAGGATTTCCTGGAGAAACAGCTGGATAAAAACTGGAGCTACTTGACACATGTGTATTCTTTTATGGTGAGAAGAATCGTAGGGTCTAATTTCAAAGGCTTCTTACAGATTATCAACAATGTGGCTATTTCGCCGTCTTGCCATTCCTATGTACACATATTCCATAAGGTGGTTCTGATGCGAAGGGATGAATTCTTTGATACTTCCAAGAAAAAAGAGAAACTGGCGAAGCACATGGCGAGATTGGAAAATATCATGAAGACTACACCGCAGAAGGATGATTTGGATGAGCTGTGTAATATCATCTTCGGTGCTGATTTTGAAGAGATGATGAAAAACAGATTCATGAGTTATGATGAACTGAATGAGAAGGCTAACCAGTTGCAGGATTCCGTGGAGAAGTTGTCTTCCGAAATGGAAAAGGCTACGAAGCAATTTGCTGAGGCTGTAGAGTCGCGTGTGTCGGTTGAAGTGATAGAGAAGCAGTTGCTGCGTATGAATCCTTCTTTGGCATCTGCCATCTTCGGTAATCTTTGCTTTATCTTGGCAAAAGACCCGGCATGGACTAAGATTCAGGCAGAACTGTCTGAGAAGATTATTCAGAAATCAGAACCTGAACCTTCTGTTATCAATTGTGGAACTTATTATGCTAAAGGTGCGAATCATGAAGATCATAGCCGTCAGCTCTATCTGACTACTGGCAATGATGCATCAAATAAAGAAATGTTGGATTCTAAAAACGATAAAAAATGAATGTATATTATGCGGGTAATGTCGTACACAACGACCATCATAAGGAACTGACTATTGGAGGTAACGTAACGTTTGAGGCTCTCCAGCAGATTGTGGCAGATTTCTTTAAAGATGAAGATGCCGAACCGGTGGATGATACGGAGAAATGTTCTGCTTCTGCTGATTCTGACTCTTCGGATGTCTCTTCTTCTGCCTCTGCAGGTAGAACTCCAGATGCGCTCTTTCTGGATAAGAATGGTAAAAAAGATTTAAAGCTGACGGCAAGGCTGGCTGGCATTTTCGTGAATTATCTTAAAGTGCATCACCTTTCTGGGGAACAACTTTCTACCAGTACCGGTCTGCTCAACAAGAGTGTGGTAGCTTTTTATCAACTTTGGCAGAAAGAGGGATATATCCGACCTGGGGTGCCGAATGGCTCCTCTGTTGCCCGGTTTCTGAATGAGGATTGTCATCTGCAATTGGGCGTAACCCGTAAATCTTATGCTGATTATATCAGAAAGAAAATCTCTCAGGGGAATATTGATTATGATGTTGAGGCGAAGGTAGACGATTATATGATGTCGCTACCCGAGTCTGATTCTTACGCAGAATAACGGGTGTTATTTGGCGTAAAGAAAAAAGTTTAGCTATTGAAAGTACCTGTTAAAAGGGGCATTCCGAAAAGTTTGCCCCTTTTCTTTTTCCGTCAAATGCTATTTCGCGTATTCGGCGGAAATGACGTAAAGAAACATTCTTCCTACCTTTGCCCCCGGAATTCAGAACCGATATGGTCTGAGTTTCGGGGGCTTTTGTGTATAGGCACATCAACCGTTGTGGGAGCGCCCAACTGTTTAAAAAGGAATTTATAAGATGAAAGCAATGAAACCTTTTTATTTTGCTCATCCGCAGTACGGAAAACTGAGGGTGGTGGTGATTGACGGGAAAATCTATTACTGTCTGATGGACGTAAAGAACATCTTCAAGAAGTCGGTACAGAAACTCTACGAGACGATTGCTGACTCGGAGGGGGAACTGAAAAATCTGAACATCGTGATGATGAAGGATATGAAAATCAAGTATAACCTCTTCTTCGAGAACCAGGAAATGGGGAAGGAAGAAGCGGAGGCTGAGAACGTGAATGCGGATATCAACTTCTGCGATGAACAGCTGGTGAAGGACCTCGTTGACAAGGATGTTGCTGCCGAGAAGATTGCGGCAAAATGGGTGCTAGGGTTCGTCAAGAGCAGACTGAATGATGCCGAGAATGCTTCGCTCTTCGAGGCGAACGGGGTTGACGAGATTTCGGATAACTCGCTGATTCTGCCTATCAATGTAAGTTATGGCTCAGGGTATATCATGATTAACAGCGAAGTATTCGATTAATAAAAATATGGAGGTAAAATGGAGATAGTACATGTAGTGGCAATTAATCCTTATCGTAAGGGAAATAAGGGGAAAGTTTTTTCTTACAATATCGATACTTATGATAAGGTCATCGGGTCGGAGGAAATCAAGAAGATGATTCAGCAGATTCGGGGTGAATTGCCGATTGACGGAGTGGATTTGAACGATGCGCAGACGGTGAAGAAGGCGCAGGAGAGGCTGAAGAGCGAGCTGCCTTTCTTCTGTCCGCACTACGGCATGTTCAAGAATAATGTGCGCAGACAGGAGAATGCCTTGCCGGAAAGCTTTCTCTTCCAGACGATTATCGATGTGGATGATAAGGAGTATGTGGAGAAGGCTATCGAAAAGGCGCGCGAGCTGAACTGCTCTTCCGGGATATGGAACGGCTCGTTGCTGCATCTCTGTTATAGCGCTCGCAAAAAACTGCATATCGGGATTAGAATGCCGGTGGGGATGACCATCGAGGAGACGCAGAAGGCGTATTGTGAGGCACTGGGTGTGCCTTATGATGAGAGCTGCATCACACCTGAGAGAATGATTTTCCTGACGGATAAGGACTCGGAAATCTACCGGTCTAAAATGTGGTGCGCAGTGCTGCCGGAGAGCGAAATACAGGCTCGCAGACAAGCGTTCCTTAATCGTGGGCTTACCGTGGACGGCCGCGGAAATGCGAAGAGCTCTTATAGCTTACTTGCCGGGGATTGCAAATCCCCAGGGACGCCTAGCGGGGATGCAATAGTTAATAGTAATCATAAAGTTCAAAGTTCAAATTTCAAAGTTCAAAGTAATGAAAACAATAGACTTTCGGGCAATCATGGCAATTATGCTGCTCCTGCTGGCACTGCTGTTCAGTCTGCCCAATCTGGTAATAGCAATCATGCTGATGATTCTCATCTCGGGAATCCTGGAGGCAATCGTGGCACTGGTGAACTGGGAGAGGCCAGTGAGAAGAATCTGATAGCCTTTGATCTGTTCGTGCAGTCGGCAGGGCTTGAAGGAATGGCGATTGATACCATTGGGTCTCGGCACTCTTCGCTCCTCGCTATCATGAGCGCAGGCGCATCGAGGGTGATGAGCGAAGAGGAACTGATGAAGGTGGTGAGGACGAAAATGCCGAGCTACTATCAGGAGCCGGATTGCCATCAGCTGATACATGATTTCTATGCGAAATATGCTGACAGCTGCAAGCCGATGTCGAGGGATGTGATAAGGGTGAATGCGCTGGCGGAAAAACAGGCCAGCAAGCAAGTTAATAGTTTACAGTTGAAAGTTAATAGGGCAGATGGTAATCATTCAGTTCAAAGTTCAAATCTCCAAGTTCAAAGTTCCGAGGAGGATTATCCTGACCCGCCGGAGATGCCGGAGAAACTGCCGAAACTGGTGGAACTGCTGATATCTCGGACACCGGAGATTTATAAGCCGGCAGTGGCGCACGCTATCTTCCCTCCGTTGGCTACACATCTCTGGCAGACAAGCTTCCGATATATTGATAATGTAGTGCATGAGGCTACATTGTCTACGTGCTTGCTGGCTGGTACGGGCGCTGGTAAATCTTCTGTGAACAAGCCGATTAGCTATATTATGGAGGATATCCGGAAGCGGGATGCGGAGAATCTGAAACGTGAGAAGGAATGGAAGGAGGAGATGACGCGCAAGGGCGCCAACAAGGACAAGCGTAAGCGACCGGACAACCTCGTTATACAGGAGATTGATGCCGATATGACCAATCCGGCATTCGTGATGCGAACCGCTGAGGCGCAGGGACGATTTCTTTACACTTCGCTCAATGAGCTGGATCAGTTTGATGCTCTGAAGGGTACCGGAAACCAGCATTTCCGTATCATGTGTCTTGCCTCAGATAGCGACAACCAGTACGGCCAGACTCGCGTGGGCATATCAAGCGTTACGGAGCGTGTAACCATCCGATTCAACTGGAACGCATCTACCACTATCCAGAAAGGACAGCGTTACTTCTCAAAAGTTTTGACAGATGGTCCGATAAGCCGCATCAATTTCTGTACCATTCCGGAGCGTGAAATCGGTGATGAAATGCCTGTCTTTGGTAATTACGATGATGCTTACCGAGAGGGGCTGAAGCCTTATATCGAGAATCTGAACAACGCCAGGGGACTGATTGACTGCCCTGAGGCATTCCAGCTTGCCCTCAAACTGAAGGATGAGAATGCGGAGTTTTCACGTCTGTCGCAGGATAGGGTTTATGAGAATCTTTCCTTCCGTGCCAACGTCATCGCCTACCTGAAGGCGTGTGTGCTGTATGTGGCGAACGGCTGTAAATGGGAGCCGGAGATAGATGAGTTCATCCGCTGGAGCGAGCGTTACGACCTCTACTGCAAGATGCGTTTCTTTGGTGATGCCATCAAGAGGGCGAACTTTTCGAACGAGAAATCGAGTAAGCGTGGACCGGCAAATCTGTTGCAGCAGTTGCCTGATGTCTTTAATTTCCAGCAGGCAGAATATCTCCGCTCGCAGTTGGGCATGGACAAGAAGGGCACTCCTTCGATGTTGCGTAATTGGGTGAACCGAAACTATATCCGGAAGATTCCGCCTAAGGGTGTAACGGGTGACGTAATCAGTATTCAGTTATTCAGTTTTGAAAAGCTACGTAACCGCAAGGATGGTAAAGAGGTAAAAATATTAGAATCTTAATGGAGTTTGAGTTATGGAAATAGTAGTAAAAAGAATAGCAAAGAAGAAGACTTATACGATAGGTCATCTTTATATCCTGAGCGATAAGGACGTGAAGCGTACCTGGCGTTCGGGGGTAAAAATAGGCGACAAGCGTATCTTTGAGCACAGCTTCGATAAGGCGAAGTTGGACAAGGAGCATTACTTCTGTGATACCCTGGAGCCTACGTGGAGAAACCTCCTGGGTGTCGAACTGAAACCGGAAGAGGAGGATGGACGGTACAGTAGGGTATCGGGTAAGAAAGCCCGCAAGATACTGGGGCATACGGCGATACCGGAGGGCTCGTATCCTGTTGTTATCTCGAAATCGCCAAGGTTTAAGAAGTGGCTTCCGCTGGTGCAGGGTGTTCCTGATTTTGATGGTATCCGCATTCATGCCGGTAATTATCCCGATGATACGCAGGGCTGCATTCTGGTAGGTGAAAATAAATTACAGGGTGCTGTCTTCAATTCCCGCATCTGGCTGCATCGGCTCATGAATGCCATTACCGCAGCAAGAGAACGGGAGGAGAGCGTTTGGATTACAATCATTTAATGTTGAATGTTGAGTGTTGAATGTTGAATTTTTAGTTATTAATTTTTAAAAACAAATTATTATGGTAAAGTCAGTTAATACAAATAAAGTAGAAATGGATAAGAAGGCAGCAGCTGCTGTCGTGTTTGAAAACCCTGAATTCGGTAAGATTCGTACCTTGACCGATGAGAACGGAGAACCTTTGTTCTGCGCAAAGGATGTCTGTGATGTGCTGGGGTATAAGAACCAGCGTGATGCCATCCAGCGACATGTTGATGACCCTTGTGTCGTGAAACACGACGTATGGGTAGTGACTGGCAAGAAGAAGGATGGAACCGCAGCAAATCGCTGGTGTCAGATGCTCTATGTTAACGAGAGCGGTTTTTATGCTTTGGTTCTCGGCTCTAAGCTTTCTACTGCCGTGAAGTTCAAGAACTGGGTTACGGCTGATGTGCTGCCACAGATTCGCAAGACGGGTGGTTATATCCCGGTACAGCAGGGCGAGAGCGATGAGGAGATAATCCGACATGCAGAAGAAATCCTCCGTGCTACGCTCAAGGAGAAGGAGAATCTGCTGAAGAAGCAGCGTCTGCAGATTGAACAGCAGAAGAAGCTTATCGGCGAACAGGATACGGAAATCCGCCGTTTGAATGATGTGGTGGATGAGCAGGTGGTTCGCATCGCTAAGAATGGTGATAACATCATCCAGTTGGAGAATCAGGTGGGTAATCTTCTGCCGAAAGCGCTCTATAGCGATAACGTGCTCGATTCCGTTTCCTGCTTCACTACTACGCAGATTGCGAAGGAACTCGGTATCACTGCCCAGGAGCTGAACCGCTCGCTCTGTGCTCTGCATATCCAGTATTACCAGAGCGGTCAGTACCTTCTCTATGCTGATTATGCTCACATGGGCTTGGCAAAGAGCCGTACCCGCTACAGCGCCTTCCTCGACCCGAAGAGCGATGGCAGACAGGAGAAGATGGGCAGAGCCTACACCCATACCTATCTCGTATGGACCGAGCGAGGACGAAAGTTCATCCATGACCTTGCCCATCGATATTGGGAACTCATTGAAAGGTAAAAAAGTAAAAAGGTAAAAAGGTAAAAAGAGCACCCTAGCTTAACATTCCGCTAGGCTCTTTTACCTTTTTACCTTTTTACTTTTTGGAAAGCGTGTGGGGCAAGACTTGTGAAACTTCAGTTATCTCAAAACATACTGACGAAATCATCATACTCCAGCTGACTGTCCACTAAAATCCATCTAAATCATATTCTTCACTATCCAAATCCAGACTGTCGTCGTTGTCGAAAGTTGTCTTTGGCGCTTTTTCTTCCTTTATATCCGCATCGGTTCCCTGGGTTCCGGTTGTTCCGTTTTCGGATGTTCCGGTTGTACCATTATCGAATGTTCCGGTAGTTCCGGTTTCTATTTCACCGGTAGTTCCTGTTTCCAAAGTTCCGGTTTCTTCTTCATTTTCTTCTGAATCATCAGTCTTTTCCTGCTGGATGATTTCCTCCGGTTCTTCAAGCAGTGGGTCCTTGCTGATTTTCAGCGGTGCCAGATGCTGGGTATAGAAGAGGGTATAGTCGTCGTAGCTCAGACTGGTGCCCAGCAGCAGGAGGTTTGGCTCGCTGATTACGATGCCTCGGGCTCCCTTTGAGAGGAGCTGGGTGATGGCCTGATGCTGGTAGATGTCGTTGGCATACTGGCGTGCTTCATCGTAATTGCGGAATCCCTTTACCTGCATGCGGTGCAGACCATTCTGCTCGTCAATGACGAGGTCGAAATTGCGAACGAGATAGGAGGTGAAATTATATTTCGCCATCTCGAAGAGCAACTGGTTCTCGTTTACAGAATCAGGAACGTAGGCGAGCATGAAGACGAACGGCTCGTTACGCTCAATGTTGAATACCTTGGCTTTGGATTTGATATCATCATTGAGTACGGCGTTGCGGCGTGACCATACATTGCTCAGGTCGAATGTGCCGCCCTTGAGCTGTCTGCCGGCTTTCACTCCGTTGAGAATCATTCCTGCCATCTCGCTGAGTCGGCTGTTCGGATATTTCTCTACCACTTGCTGCATATCATCAAGACAAGCCTGGATATTACCCTCGTGGAGCTGGGTGAGTCCGCCGATAAAGAGGAACTTGTCGCGGTTGGCTCCTTCAGGATAGCGCTTGTCAGAGATAGCCCTGTTGTGTACCACCTTATTATATAGGTTAGCCTTGAAGGCATCGTAGGTGGCAGCATAGAGCGAATCTTCGAGATGAATGCCCATCTTCGCATCTTCCTCATAATAAGGAGAGGTGAGTAGGGCGGTCCATTGGCTCTCCGGATAATTCGCTTTCAACAGGTCGAGATAGCGGCTGGCGATGGCTGGCTGCTTCCGGATGTTGTAGAGCAGGTAGAGGTGATAGTAGGCATCATCGAGATGTTCGTATGCTGCGTTCTTCTTCACCAGTCGCTGCAGCATGCGTTCGCTTTCGTCCAGATCATTGAGTTTGTCTTTCAGAATGATGCCGGCATGCAGCAGTCCATCGTCCAGAATCTGATTGCTTTCTGCCATCTTCTCTTCGGTGAGCGGAATCTGAGCGAGATAGTAGGCACGCTGATGCGGATCTTCCTCTGCACTCAGGTTCTTCTCTTTCTCCTTCTCAAGGTCTTTCTTCTGTGCCTCGTTGAGGAGCGAATCGCGCAGTTCATCTGTCATTTCTTCTACACCTTTGACATCGGCCACTACGGTCTGGTTGCTCCGCTGCCAGTTGTCTATGTTCTTTCGTTTGCCCCAGAGGCGCTCAAACTGCTGTTTGCCTTGGGCTACGGCAGATTGGGAATAGAAATACCAGGTATTGGTGTTGCCGAAACCGCCGTTGCCCATGGTTCCGTTTCCGAAGCCGGAAGAGGCATTGCTGTTTCCCTGATTTCTGTTGTTTCTGCTGTTATTATTGCCGTTGTTTCTTCCGAAGTCAGAGTTGCCCTGCTGTTCTGCCAGTTCCTGGTCGGCAAGTCTTCTCTTTTCTTCCTTTTCCTGCTTTTTCAGGGCATCTATTACCTTGTCAATGGCGACGTTTCTTTCTGTTTCGCTCATGCGGGCGAGTGATTGCAGGGAGTCCTGCAGATGGATGGCGTCGGTATAAGGCACCAGTTCATCGAGAACCTTCGAACGGTCGGAGAGCTGTTTGTAGTCTTTGCGGTCCTGGTCTAGGAGTCCGATGGCTGCATCATAGCATCGCTTGGCATCCCCATATCGGTGGCATTGCCAGTATACATTGCCCAGATGCAGCAGCAATACACCTTTCTCTACTCCGTTTCGGCTTGATTTCGCGGCACCCTTTTCGTATGCAGCAATAGCCTGAAGGGTATCGCCCTGGTTGAGATGTATGTTGCCGATGGCATAATAAACCTGGTCGAGATATTCCTGATTCTTGTCGCTCGCTGCCATTCGCTTCAATTTAGATACCATCTTCCGGGAGTTGTTGGTTGCCAGTACCTCGGTCATGGAGATGCGGGCATTGAACTCCAGTTCGTAAGGCGGATTGAGACGGATGACATGCTTGAAGGCACGGTAGGCATTCTGGGCATGTCCCTGTTGTGCTTCTACCTGTCCCATCAGATACCAGAGACGGGCTTTCTGCTTGCGTCGCATCTCATAGCCGATGGCTTTGCGGAGATACGGAACGGCCTCCTGATAGCGTCCGGTCTTCAGATAGTAGAGGGCATAGGTCTTGTCCCATTCCTTCTGGGCACGCCAGTGGATGGAATCGCGCTCGATATTACGGATTACATCTTCGGCATCGTATATCCATCCCGATTCGAGATAACTCTTGGCGAGCCAGGCACGTGCCTTGCCGTAAATGCCGGGTTGGGTAGCGTAGAGACGGCTCATATAGGCGAAAGTGGCTGCTGCCGACTGGAAATCGCCTTCAAAAAACTGGGAACGGCCCATCAGTATCCATGCCTTCCAGAGGAACGGATTATATTCACGGCGCTGCAGCCATTCCAGGTCTTTGGCAGTCTTGCGGCGTTTCTTGTCCCATACCGGGCGGCGCTTGATGCTATGCTGGTGAATGGCTTTCTCGCATTTCTCGATGGCGCGGTCGTAGTTCGACTTACCCAGTTCGCGGCTGTTCTTGTTGCTAACCGTATAATAAGGAATCATTTCAGAGTAATTGTCCTTATTTCCGTTTTCCTTTTCGAGCGAGCCTTCTATATAGGCTACGGTACCATTATAATAGGTGTTGTATCGGGCGTTGAAGGCATGCCACCATCTGCTCTTCGCCGTATTCTTCTGCGTAGAGCATCCTGCTATGGTCATTGCAAAGGCAAGGACAACCATAGCTGGCAAGAAGTTTCTGAATGGGAAATGCTTCAACATAAGTTTCTTCTTTATTTTAAAATTTTTCTTTCAGAGCGTGTGAAAGCCTTAGTGCTTTCTGGCTGCCAGTATCCTTGCTGCTGCAAACAGGATGATGCTGACGAAGATGATGGTTGCACCTGATGGCACATTGAGCAGATAACTGGCATAGAGGCCTACGATGCAGTCGATGCAGCCTATCACGATGCTGGCTCCTATCATGCGTTTGTAGCTGTAGGTGAAGAGGTTGGCTGTCATCTGTGGTATGGTGAGCAGACTGATGGCAAGTACGATGCCCACCATCTTGATGGTTGCCACGATGGTCATGGCGATGAGCGTCATCATCATATATTCTATTGCTGTAACCGGCAGATGTTGCGATTTGGCAAAGGTGCTGTCGAATGCGATGGTCTGGATAGGACGCAGCAGAAAGGTGAACAGCAATGCTACAAACAGGGTAAGACCTGCCAGAAGCCAGAGGTCTGTGCTGTCGATGGCAAGTATACTTCCGAAGAGGAAAGAGGGCAGGTCGGGCATGAAGCCAGGAGTAAGGAAACAGCAGATGATGCCCACGCTCATGCCAAGGGTCCAGAACATGGCGATGGCAGAGTCTTTGCGCACATCTTTCTTCCGTGATACCCATTGCACGCCGAAGGCACTCAAAATGGCGAATACCATGGCTGAGAGTATAGGGTTGATGCCTGCAAATACGCCGATACCGATGCCGCCAAAAGAGGCATGCGTAATGCCACCGCTGATGAAGACCAGCCGGCGGGTGACGATGTAGGTGCCTACAAAGCCGCACAGGATGCTTGCCAGTAGGGCGCCAATCAGCGCGTTCTGAAAAAATGTATATTGCAGTATATCCATGTTTTTACTTTGAACTTTAAATTTTTAACTTTGCGCATTGCATGTTACGCATTGCGCATTGCATGTTTAACTTAAAAAACTGATGACTTCGTCCTTAATCTGGTTGGGCAGGTTGATACCTCTCAGTATCAGACTTCGGTTCCATCCCGCCACTTCGTTTGGCTGCATCGTATAGAGCACTTCCGAGAATTCCTCTACCTCATCATCGGTATAGTCGTCGGCAGCTCTTCCTGCAAACCGGTCGAGTTCCTCGTCATCGTAGTATTCTATTTCCTTGGTGGCGGCTTCCATCATGCATTCCTGTTCGCATTTGGAGTTCTCTCCGTTGCAGGTATTGCACGAAACTCCTTCCTGCAGCGGTTCTTCGTCCTCCCCCTTGCGATGAGAGATGATGCCGAAAATGGCGCTTATCAAGCCTAGGACCACCAGGGCCAAAATCAGGTACAACATTTACTTTGAACTTTGAATATTGAACTTTGAACTTTATGATTAGCAAAGGCTGTTGAATTCTTCACTCTTCACTTATTTCAAATCCCACCTTTTTGAGGTCTTCCCAATAATGAGGATAGGATTTGCTCACCACCTCAGGATTGTTGATTTCAATCTGAGGAAACTTGAAGGCAAGAGGGGCGAAGGCAAGTGCCATGCGATGATCCTCGTAGGTGTCGATAGGCTCGAAACTAGGCTCGCAGGTCTCGCCATCCCAAATCAGCGTGTTGTCGTTCTCGGCATAAATCACGTAACCCACCTTCTTCAGTTCCTTCTTCAATGCCTCGATGCGGTCGGTCTCCTTGATCTTGAGACTGGCAAGACCGGTGAACTTAAACTTTACGCCCAGGGCACAGCAGGCTACAACGATGGTCTGTGCTAGGTCTGGAGAACCGCTGAAATCGTAGTCGAAACGAGACAAGGGACAGCGCTGGACTCTCAACTTGATAGGAGAAAGAACATCGTGGTTCTCAAATTCTGATTTCACGCCCAACAGACTGAAGATGTATTTCACGACAGAATCGCCCTGCTTAGAATTGTCGAACAAGCCTTCGAGTTTTACCTCAGAATCAGGGTTTCCGTTCAGCGCCATCATTTCATACCAGTAAGAAGAAGCGCTCCAGTCATTCTCGATGGTGTAGTCGGCTACGCAGCTGTAAGGTTGTGGCTTTACGGTGATGGTATTTACATCGGTCCATTCGGCACTGGCTCCGAAGTTCTGCATCGTCCACAGCGTAAGGTCGATGTAAGGATGGGATGCAATCTCGCCCGTCAACTTCAGTTCAAGACCGTTTTTCAGGATAGGACCAATCATCAGCAGTGCCGAGATATACTGCGAACTGATGTTTCCCACCACTTCGAGATGTCCGCCTTCCAATGGCTTACCAACGATGTGGAGTGGAGGATAACCCTCTTTCTTTTCATACTGTATATCAGCTCCGAGGTAACGCAGGGCATCTACCAGGATAGCAATAGGGCGGTTCTGCATGCGTTCGGTACCTGTGATGGTATGCTCGCCCAGTGTAGCAGAAAGATAGGCGGTCATAAAGCGCATGGCGGTACCGGCAGCCTTGATGTTGATGACATCAGGCATATCGCGCAGTGCTGCAATGATGACTTCTGTATCATCGCAATCGCTCAGGTTGTGTGGCTGCAACTTGCATCCCGCCATGGCATTGATTACCAATGCACGGTTGCTGATACTCTTGGAAGCTGGCAAGTTGATACTTGCATTGAGTTGGCGTGGAGCCTTGATTGTATATTTCATTTTCTTCTTGTTTCTATTTTTTTAATACTCTTCTAGTTTTGCTATTTCTCAGCCTTCAGTATCCGGATGTCCTTGATGCTGACAGCCTTTTCCTTGGCATATCGGATAGGGAGGTCATCTTCTGTTTCCGGCATCTCATCCCATGCACGGGTTCTTGGACGAATCTTCTTCGGACCCGGTATCAGGGGCGAATAATACAGAACCTGGCGGATGCGGTTTGCCTGTTCTGGGGTGAAACGCATGCTGTAACAGTAGAAGTAGTCCATCAGATTGTCTGACTGCCATTCTTCACCCTTGCTGTTGGTGCGTTTGGCCACATCTCTCAAGGTGAGAGAATCCTTCTTTATGGCTAGTCTCACCCATTTGCCGTATGCTATTCGGTTGTAGCTAGGCGTATCATCGCAATAGTCAGAGTCGTCATCATCATCGGCAGCCTCAGATTTGTCTTTCACGGTCTTTTCTGAGAAACTGTGGAAGAGACCCAGATAATGACCCAATTCGTGAGCCAGTGTAGCATTCGGATCCGCTGTGTTGGATTTATATTTCCTGTTATACTTGTCTTCTGTATACCGGGTTCCTTCTTTATCCCTTCCCACATAGATAGAATTAAGCGAAACGCAATATGGAAATTTGCCCGGTTTGCTCAACGGATAGTTCTTGCCATTGCTCAAACCTTCAATCTGTGGATAGCCGCCAACCTGATAAGGCAGATGACTGATGCCCAGCGTGGTGCTGTTCTCATCGGTCTTCTTGAAGGCATATACCATCACATTGATGTAGTTGTTCTGGTCCCAGCAGTACTGTACATACTTCTTGTCCTTCATGAAACTCTCGCAGTCGAACTCTGATTCTGAAACCTTGATATATTCTACACCCGGTGTGCTGAGTCTCTTGCCGCTCTCATTCTTCTCAGCCAGTTCGAACAGGATATGCAGGTTCTCGCTCGGGATGGTATCCATCTGATAGTTGTATACATCACCCTGATAAAGTTCGTTCACATTGGAGAGAATCTCCTTGAGGCGGGTATATTCGATGTATTGCGTGGTGTTACTGTAGAAGACATGGAAGATGACAGGCAGATGATAAACATAATCATCGCCCGTAATGGTATCTGTGTCACGGTCTTGTCCGTGGGATATGATAGGGTCGCCGATAGAGCCTTCGGTATCCTTGCATGATGCAAAGCTGAGGACGGTGAGGGCGATCATGAAATAAAGAATTTTTCTCATGCGCGTACCTTATATTATATATTTTCGTGCAAAAATACAAAAATAAAAGAAGATAGGCGAGAAATATTCTGAAAAAGTTTCTCGAAATGCCAAAAAACTTGTGCTTTTATCTTCTTGATGTATGTCAATTCAGTTACATTTTGTAAACTTGACTCCATGAAAATAGCGTTTTGTAAGGTATGTCTTCGTGCAATATGCAAAATTTTAGGCTATGAAATTGCAAATTGTAAGACTGCGTACGTCCAAAATCAAAAAGTATTACTTGCTCAAAAAATAAGATAAAATAGCGTTAAGGAATTATGAACTTTTCGGAAATCGTTGTATCTTTGCACCAGAAAAAAGAAACAAAGACAATTACAATAACATCCTAAAAATAAACGATATGAAACGAATGATATTATTCTCATTGATGGCTTTGATGACCATAGCAGCTTTCGGTCGTAAGCACGTAGAGAATGCAACAGTTGTAGCTGACACTATTTTCTATGCAGAAAATATGAGCAATGTAACCAGTGCAGATCAGGCTAGTTATTACAGACTGCTGATGACTACTGGTTCTGGTCTTAACAAGAAGGACGTTTTCCAGGACTTCTATATGAATGGTAATCTCCGTGCTGAAGGTGGTTATAGTTTTATCGACCTCGGCAACGATCGCAATACTATCTTTAATGGTGAGGTTACTACCTATTATAAGAATGGTAAGGAGAAGTGGCATGGCAAGTATATCAATGGTAAGCGCGAAGGCTACTTCACACTCCAGCTCCGTGAAGGCGGTGTAGCTGTCGTTCAGTTCAAAAATGGCAAGTCTGTTCACGATTACTTCATGGTAACTTACAAGGACGGTTCTTCTGAGAAGAGAAAACTCTCTGAGTTGAAGCAGTTCATGTAATCAGAAATAAGCAACTGTGTAGTTATGTTACTTCATTGAATTAGAAAAAAATCTCTCTTATATAAATTAAAATTTTATGTTGATATGACCAATATGGGGATGGCTTCCGTGAGGAAGGTGCATCCCCTTTTTTTATGACCTATATTTACCAACAACAAGAAGAGGGTGAATCATAAACTTATGACACACCCTCTTCTGATTATTCTTATTGATGTTGGCTGAAAGATAGGATTAGAACGTTAAGTCTACTTCTACCGGACAATGATCGCTGCCCATGATTTCAGTATGAATTTTAGCTTCTGTAATCTGTTCCTTGATACGGTCGGAGACAAGGAAGTAGTCGATACGCCAACCGGCATTCTTCTCGCGCCCCTTGAACCGGTATGACCACCACGAATAGGTTACCTCATCAGGATGGAGATAACGGAAGCTGTCGGTGAAGCCATCATTCAGAAGAACGGTCATCTTTTCGCGCTCCTCATCGGTGAAACCGGCATTTCGACGGTTGGTCTTCGGATTCTTGATATCTATCTCTTCGTGTGCTACATTCAGATCGCCGCAGATGACGACTGGTTTCTTGGCATCAAGAGATTTCAGAAACTTGCGGAAATCGTCTTCCCAGGTCATGCGATAATCCAGGCGCTTGAGCTCTGTCTGAGAATTTGGGGTGTAGCAGGTAACGAGATAGAACTGGTCATATTCCAGCGTGATGATTCTGCCTTCATGATCATGTTCCTCTACGCCCATGCCATAACTTACGTTTAATGGCTTGTGCTTGGTATAAATGGCTGTACCAGAGTATCCTTTTTTCTCAGCGTAGTTCCAATAACTCTCGTAGCCCTCAAACTGAAGGTCGAGCTGTCCCTCCTGCATCTTTGTTTCCTGCAGGCAGAAGAAGTCGGCATCGAGTTCCTTAAACTGGTTCTCGAAGTCCTTGCCTACGCAAGCGCGCAGGCCATTTACGTTCCAGGATATAAACTTCATCTTTTGTAATAATGTTGAAAAAATTAAATTCTCTTCGTTTCTCCTCTCAGCAGACTCATAAACTCCTGGCGGGTGTTCAGTGAATTGAAGACTCCGCTGTAGTCGCTGGTGGTGGTTATGGAATTCTGTTTCTCTACACCTCGCATCTGCATGCACATGTGCTTGGCTTCTATCACAACCATCACACCCTGAGGATTCAATGTTTCCTGAATGCAGTCTTTAATCTGCTGGGTAAGACGCTCCTGTACCTGGAGACGATGGCTGTAGATATCAACCACACGGGCAATCTTGCTCAGACCGGTAATCTTTCCGTTCGGGATATAAGCTACATGCACCTTGCCATAGAAAGGAAGCATGTGGTGCTCGCACATCGAGAAGAAATCAATATCTTTCACGATGACCATCTGGTTGTATTTCTCTTCGAAGAGGGCATCGGTCAATACCTTGTGTGCATCCTGTGTATAGCCGCGAGTCAGTATCTGCATAGCCTTGGCTACTCGCATCGGCGTTTTTACAAGTCCTTCACGTTCAGGGTCTTCTCCCAAGAGCTTTAATACTTCAGTATAGTGTTCTGCGAGTTCATCCAATCCCTCGCGAAATTCTGTTTCTGGATTCATATCTTATTTACTTTGAACTTTGAATTTTGAACTTTATGAATAGTAAGGCTGTTGAATTGGCTTTCCCTTCGGCCGCCGAACGTTGTTTCTTCACTATTCACTCTTCACTTTAGTACTGTACCGTAATCTGTCCCTTTACTAGGCATGCCTGTCTGTATCCCAGGGAACGAACCTTGGCGAGCATCTTCTGGGCTTCAGCTAAGCTGCGGAAGTTGCCCATTCGGCAAATCCATCTTGGAGAGTAGAAATGAACATAAACCGGCTGTTCAGGGAAATGAACTTTCAGCTGATTGCCAGTCTGTTCTGCTTTCAGGCGGTCGTTACGCGAATTGCCGCCAGCGAAAGCCTGTACTCTATATCCTGTAACCTTATAGCTTTTGCGCATCACTTTCTTGCGCATATCCACTACAGGTGTCTCTGTTTCTTCGTTTTTGTTCTCTGCCTTTTGGGCATTGTTCACGTGGGCATTCTCTCGGTTTGCCTCATGATGCTGTGGCTCAGTCTTCTTCAGGGAATCAGGCCCCTGCTTGCGCTGAGTTTCAGGCTCTTTTTCTTTTTTCTGTGGGGTAGTCTTAGTCTTGTCGTCTTGTGGAATCACTTGTTTGCCGTTTACCAGTTCATCAATCGCCTTACTTTGGTTCACGGTTACAACACCCTTTCCCGGTTCCTTCTGTTTGAGATGGTCCAGGTAGTTCTGCGCATTAGCTGTGAATGTTGAGCAGAGGATCATAATCAATAATGTGACGAATTGTTTCATGACTATTCCTTTTATTTTTTTGTCATCTTGTTTTAAAACAGCACCTTATTCTTGGATCTCTATATATAATAAGGTGTAATGAAGAATGAAGGGATGCGCTTCACGAAGAAGGCATCCCTTCGGGAAATGTAATATCCTTATGAGATTACTTCTTCCAAGCGTCGATGATACCCTTGAAGTCAGCAGCCTTCAAAGAAGCACCACCGATCAAACCACCGTCGATGTTTGGCTTAGCGAAGAGCTCAGGTGCGTTGCTAGCCTTGCAGCTGCCACCGTAGAGGATTGATGTATCCTCAGCAGCCTCGTTGCCATACTTCTCTGCTACGATAGAGCGGATGTATGCCAACATCTCTTCAGCCTGGTCAGAAGTAGCAGTCTTACCTGTACCGATAGCCCAGATTGGCTCGTAAGCGAGGATGATGTTCTTCCAAGCGTCAGCGCTCAAGTGGAATACTGAACCTTCCAACTCAGCCTTTACTACCTCGTTCTGCTTCTCAGCCTCACGCTCCTCGAGAGTCTCACCGCAGCAGAAGATAACCTTCAAACCGTTAGCCAAAGCCAACTCTACCTTCTCCTTCAGAATCTCAGCTGTCTCGCCATAGTACTGACGACGCTCTGAGTGACCGAGGATAACATACTGAGCACCTGTGCTCTTTACCATCTCAGCTGAAACCTCACCTGTGAAAGCACCCTTAGCCTTGTCAGCGCAGTTCTCAGCACCGAGACCTACTACCTTTGAATCCAAAACCTGAGCTACAGAAGCCAAGTGGATGAATGGAGTACAGATGATTACGTCACAGTTTGGCTTGTCTGCTACTAATGCCTCGTTGATCTCCTTAGCGAGAGCAACACCGTCCTGCAGGTTCATGTTCATTTTCCAGTTACCTGCTACAATTTTCTTTCTCATTTTTCTTTTCTTTTTAAAAGTTGATAATATTCTGTTCGAATTCTCTTTCTTTCTGATCCAGGCGCCCCAAGCCCAGAGCCGGTCGGCAATGGTGAGGAGTACCAGTGGAATGATGAACCAGGAGATGATGCCGGCTATCTTCTTGGCGGCACTTACTTCCGGCATCTTGCCTATCTCGGTCTTCTCCAGTGGCTTGTCGCCGATTTCTGCCATGTCAGGCAAATCGTTGTGGCTCCATTTCTGGATGATGGTTCCGTTCTTCAGCAGAAGAAGACCTGGGTTGCTGCGGATTACCGTCTTCAGCGTAGTCTCGTCTGTGACATAGAAGGGATATTCCGCTCCTGTTATGTCCTGCCAGTGCTTGATGGCTTTCTCCGTACTTGCCGTGAGGCAGAGAAAACGGTAGCCATGGTCGTTGGCATATTCGTAAATCTCATCGATATTGCCGAAGTTGCTGTCATCGGCAAATTCCAGATGTGGCGAAACCAGGAGGAAGGTGTAGCCTTTATCGTGAATTACTTCCTGGGTAATGTCTTCTCCCGTTTTGGCATCAGCTATGCTGAAGTCGTGTATTGGAGGTACGTAACCTTCTTCGGTCTGAATCGTCTTGCTGTCGATGAAGGTCCAGGTAGAGTCGGGATAGTTGTCTATTGTAAACTCCTTCCGCTCTCCGTTCTTCTCCAGGATGAAGGTGGTATCAAACTTGGGTTGCTTGGCTCCTTTCGGTATCTCCATGCCCTTGGCGATGTTGACACCTATATGATAAGGACGGAAGTCGAATTGCGGAAGATACCACAGACTCCAGATACTCATCACGATGGAGAAGAGGAAGGTGTAGTTGATCACCACCCACTGGGTCTGTCTCGAGATGAGTCTCTGCATCTCCAGCGGCTTTCTCCAAAGCAGGACGGCGAATATCAGGAGGATGATGTTCTTGATGAATGTCTCCATATTGGTGAGCACTACGGCATCGCCGAAGCATCCGCAATCCTTTACTGGGTCTGCGATGACAATCCACAGGGTAATCAGCGTCATCACGCTCATCACGGCAAGGGTGATCTTGCTCATCAGTCTCCGTCGGATGGCGAAGAGGAGGAAGATACCGATGGCAAACTCTGCAGTGGCTAGTAATACCGACATCACCAGGGTGCTCCAGTCGGGGAACATCCAGTCGATGTGCAGCGCCTCCAGATAGTCGGTTATCTTGTATTGCGTGCCTAATGGGTCAATTCCCTTCACAAATCCTGAGAAAATGAAGGTTATTGCCATCAGCAGTCGCCCGATATTGACCGCTATCTTTGTTAATATGTGAGTTGCCTTATTCTTCATCATTTTATATTTTTACTTCTCGCTCATTTTGATGGCACCGAAGACGGCATAGTTGATGATGTCCATATAGTTGGCATCAATACCTTCAGAAACGAGGGTAGCGCCTGCGATGTCTTCAATTTCCTTTACGCGCTGAATCTTGGTCAGGATGAAGTCTGTATAACTGCTGACTCTCATCGAGCGCCATGCTTCATCATAGTCATGGTTCTTCCTGAGCATCAGTTCCAGTGCCTCCTTTGCATGGAGGTCGTATAGTTTCATAGCCTCTTCGGGTGTCATATCCACCTCATCCACGAAAGGCTTTTCGAGCTGGATGAGTCCTATGATACCATAATTGATAAGGGCGATGAATTCCGGCCGGATACCTTCGCCAACCAAAGATTCTTTCTTGATTTCGAGCGAGCGGATGCGCTTCGCCTTGATATAGAGCTGGTCTGTCAGAGAAGAAGGGCGCAAGATTCTCCAAGAGGCTCCATAATCATGAAGCTTCTTCTCAAATAATGTCCTGCATTCACTCATGACATCCTTAAACTGCTGTTCTGTTTTCAATAAATCTGCCATAATAATTTCGAAATTCGGTGCAAATTTACGCATTTATTGTGAAATAGCCAAATATTTATTTTGTTTTTCGCTCATTTTGCAGTAACTTTTGATAAGTTACGCTGCACTCGGAAGAAAAAATAAATCGTGATTTATTTTGTTTTTCGCTCATTTTGCAGTAACTTTGCACCCCTAAAGTAAAAAGAGTATGAGAAATTTGACCAATGCCGAACTGGCACAGATACTGGATAAGGATATATTTCATAAGATTTCAGAGGCAGCAGATGGGCTGTCTGTGGAGTGTTATGTAGTAGGTGGATATGTGCGTGACCTCTTCCTGGAGCGACCTTCCAATGATATTGATGTCGTTGTGGTTGGTAGCGGTATAGAGGTAGCTTCTGCCTTGAAGAAGATGCTCGGAAGAAAGGCGCATCTCTCTGTGTTCCGTAATTTCGGAACAGCACAAGTGAAGTATCAGGATACAGAAGTGGAGTTTGTTGGCGCCCGTAAGGAGAGCTATCAGCGCGATTCCAGAAAGCCTATTGTGGAAGATGGAACGCTGGAGGATGACCAGAACCGCCGCGACTTCACCATCAATGCGATGGCTATCTGCCTGAACAAAGACCGTTTTGGAGAACTTGTAGATCCTTTTGATGGTGTCTACGATATGGAAGATGGCATTATTGCCACTCCGCTCGACCCGGATATCACTTTTTCTGATGACCCGCTGCGTATGATGCGTTGCGTGCGTTTCGCTACCCAACTCAATTTCCAGATAGAGGAGGAGACCTATGATGCGCTCTCCCGCAATGCCGAGCGCCTGAAGATTATCAGTGCTGAGCGAATCTGCGACGAGATGAACAAGATTATGCTCTCCAAGCACCCAAGCAGCGGTTTCTATTACCTGAAAGATACAGGTCTGCTCGATCTCATTCTGCCAGAACTGGTTGCGATGGACAAGGTGGAAACCCGTAACGGCAGGGCACATAAGAATAATTACGACCATACGATGGAGGTGCTCGAGAATGTGTGCAAGCATTCTGATAACCTCTGGCTCCGCTGGGCAGCTCTCTTCCACGACATCGGTAAACCGAAGAGCAAGCGCTGGGATAACAATATCGGCTGGACATTTCACAGCCATAATATAATAGGTGCAAAGATGATTCCGGGTATCTTCCGCCGTATGAAACTTCCGATGGATGCGAAGATGAAGTATGTGCAGAAGCTGGTAGAACTCCACATGCGTCCGATTGTGATTGCTGATGAGGAGGTTACCGACAGTGCCGTACGCCGCTTGCTGAATGATGCCGGCGATGACATCAACGACCTGATGACGCTCTGCGAGGCTGATATTACCAGCAAGAACCAGGTGCGCAAGCAGCGTTTTCTGGATAATTTCAAGATGGTGCGCGAGAAACTGGTTGATCTGCAGGAACGTGATTATAAGCGACTTCTCCAGCCATGCATCGATGGTAATGAGATTATGGAGATGTTCCATCTTACCCCTTGCCGCGAGGTAGGCACTCTGAAGCAGTATCTCAAGGATGCTGTATTGGACAATAAGGTGGCTAATGAGCGTGAACCGTTGATGGAGCTTCTGATGAAGAAGGCTCAGGAGATGGGATTGGTAAATGCAGAAAACTCAAAATAGAGAATAATTTTTGTTAAATAACGGCTCCTTGCGAGCCGTTATTCATTTATTATTAGTACTTTTGCAGCGCTTTTAAAACTTAAAGGCGTATGAAAGTTTTCGTTAGAGGACGAAAGAACTTTTGAATAAGAGAAGATAAAAGATTAAATAATAAATTTATAATATAAAATAGGTATGAAAATTAAAAGCGTTTTGTTTGTTGCAGCAGTTTGTGTTCTTGCTGCGTTGACATCATGTGGTGGAAGTAAGAAGGGCGGTCTGCCTAACTTCGGCGACGATGAGTTTGCCGTGGCTACTATCGGTACTTCCAGCGCCGCATTGCAGACTACCTATCCTGCTACCATCAAGGGTATCCAGGATGTTGAGGTACGTCCTAAGGTTTCTGGTTTTATCACTAAGGTTTTTGTACACGAGGGACAGACTGTATCAGCAGGTCAGGCTTTATTCTCTATTGATAGCGAGACCTATCAGGCTGCTGTCCGTTCTGCAGCTGCTGCTGTAAATACAGCTAAGGCACAGGCTAATACAGCCAAGTTGACCTATCAGAACAATAAGAAATTGTATGATAGCAAGATTATCGGTGAATTTGAACTCTCTACAGCAGCTAACAGCTATGCAACAGCTAAGGCTCAGGTAGCTCAGGCAGAGGCAGCATTGGCTTCAGCCCGCGAGCAGTTGGCTTGGTGTACCGTTACCAGCCCTTCTGCAGGTGTAGTAGGTAGCCTTCCTTTCAAGGTGGGTGCTTTGGTAAGCGCTTCTGGTCAGGCTCTGACAACCGTTTCCAACATCAGCACCATGGAGGTATTCTTCTCACTCTCTGAGTCTCAGATCTTGAGCATGTCTAAGACCAATGGTAGCATTCAGGCAGCCATCGCAGCGTTCCCAGCTGTTAAGTTGCAGTTGGCAGACGGTTCTATCTATAATCACCCAGGTAAGGTAGTCAAGATGAGTGGTGTCATCGATGCTACTTCTGGTTCTATCTCTCTCATCGCTCACTTCGCTAACCCAGAGAAGTTGCTGAAGAGTGGTGGTGCAGGTTCTATCGTTGTTCCTAACGATCATAACAGCGCTATCGTTATCCCTCAGGAGGCTTGCTCTCAGGTTCAGGATAAGATTTTCGTTTATATCGTAACCAAGGATAACAAGGTGAAGTATTCTGAGATCAAGGTCAATCCACAGGATGATGGCAAGAACTATATCGTAACTGCAGGTCTTCATGTAGGCGATCGTATTGTTTTGAAGGGTATCACCAAGTTGACCGATGGCCAGCAGATCAAGCCTATCACTCTGGAGCGCTACAATCAGAAGATTGCTGAGGCTGCCAAGTTGGCTGAGTCTCAGGATAACGCTCATGACTTCGCTACTGCTATGGGCGGAAAGAAGTAATATATAATAAGGTATAAAGAAAAATAGTAAATTATGTCATTTACAAACTTTATAAAGCGCCCGGTACTTTCGACGGTGGTTTCCATCTTCTTCGTCTTGCTGGGTATTATCGGCTTGGTATCGCTGCCTATCGAGCAGTATCCGAATATCGCGCCGCCTACCATCACGGTAACTGCTACCTATACGGGTGCAGATGCCCAGACGGTGTTGAACTCTGTCGTTGCTCCGCTGGAGGAGAGTATCAACGGTGTGGAGAACATGACTTATATGACCTCTTCTGCGTCTAACTCTGGTTTTGCTCAGATCACCGTTTACTTCAAGCAGGGTTCTGACCCTGATATGGCTGCGGTCAACGTACAGAACCGTGTGTCTCAGGCGCAGTCTCTGCTGCCTGCCGAGGTTACCAGGGTGGGTGTCACCGTAACCAAGCGACAGAGTTCCAACGTTATCATGTTCGCTCTGACTACAGACGATGGCCGTTACGATGACCAGTTTGTTACCAACTACGCCCTGATCAACGTTATTCCTCAGTTGAAGCGTATCAATGGTGTGGGTGATGTGCAGAGCCCTTCTACCCGTAACTACTCTATGCGTATCTGGTTGAAGCCGGAGAAGATGAAGGAGTTCGGACTGGTTCCTTCTGATGTTTCCCAGGCTTTGGCAGAGCAGAATATTGAGGCTGCCCCTGGTAGCTTTGGTGAAAGCTCTGATATGCAATATGAATATACCTTGCGTTACAAGGGTCGTTTGAAGACTCCAATGGAGTATGAGAATATCCTCATCAAGAGCAATACTTCCGGTCAGACTCTTCGTCTGGGCGAAATAGCCAAGGTTGAGTTGGGTGGTTTGCAGTATAATGTAAACCTGCTCAATGATGGTCAGCCTGCCGTGATGGGTATGGTTCAGCAGATTGCCGGATCCAACGCTACCCAGATTGCCAGCGACGTAAAGAAGACGTTGGATGAACTGGAGAAGAGTTATCCTCCAGGGTTGAAGAATGTCATCCTGATGGATGTTACCGAATTCTTGTTCGCATCTATCGAGGAGGTTATCTTCACCTTGATTATCACCCTGGTACTGGTGTTCATCGTGGTGTATATCTTCTTGCAGGACTTCCGTTCTACGCTGATTCCTATGATTGCCGTACCTGTGGCTCTGGTCGGTGCCTTCCTCTTCCTCTGGATTTTCGGCTTCTCCATCAACCTGCTTACGCTGTCAGCCCTGCTGCTGGCTATCGCGATTGTGGTCGATGATGCCATCGTGGTGGTCGAGGCGGTTCACGCCAAACTCGACCAGGGTTACAAGAGTGCCCTTACTGCAGCTATCGATGCGATGAACGAAATCTCCAGCGCCATCATCTCTATTACATTGGTGATGTCTGCCGTGTTCGTTCCTGTATCATTCATCGGTGGTACTTCCGGTTACTTCTACCGTGAGTTCGGTGTAACCATGGCGGTATCTATCGTTATTTCGGCTATCAATGCGTTGACGCTGTCTCCTGCACTCTGTGCCGTATTGCTGAAGCCACACGAGGAGGGTCACGAGAAGAAGATGTCTTTCATCGACCGATTCCACGCTGGATTCAACTATCAGTTTGATAAGATTACCAATAAGTATAAGGGTGGTGTCAAGTGGGTTATCAACCACGGCATTATCGCTGGTAGCCTCGTGGCTGTCAGCATCGTAGGTCTGGTTGCCCTGATGGGTACTACCAAGACGGGTCTGGTGCCTGATGAGGATACCGGTACTATCTTCGCTTGTATCTCTACAGCTCCTGGTACTTCTCAGGAACGTACAGCAGAGGTGGTAAAGCAGGTAGATAAGATGCTGGCTAGCAACCCAGCCATCGCAACCCGTAACGCCATCATGGGTTATAGCTTTATCGGTGGTGCCGGTTCTAACCAGGGTACCATCATCGTGAAGCTGAAGCCATTCGAGGAGCGTCCGGGTGGATTCTTCCACCGTATCAAGGCGGCTTGTACCGGTGGCGGTATTGAGGCACTGTTTGTCAACCCAATGGAATATACTTCTGTGTTGGGTATGATCTACAAGCAGACTGCTACCATCAAGGATGCACAGGTTCTTGCCTTTGCTCCACCTATGATTTCCGGTTTCTCCATGCAGAATGGTATTACCATGACCATGCAGGATAAGACCGGTGGCGACTTGAACAAGTTCTTTGATAATGTGAAGAAGTTCCTGGCTGAGTTGAACAAGCGTCCTGAGATTCAGACAGCCCAGACTCAGTATAACCCTAACTATCCTCAGTATATGGTAGATGTTGATGTTGCCAAGACTAAGCAGGCTGGTATCTCTCCATCAACAGTATTGTCTGTAATGCAGGGTTATCTCGGTGGTCTCTACGCATCTAACTTCAATGCCTACGGTAAGCTCTACCGTGTGATGATTCAGGCTGGTCCTGAGAGTCGTATGCGTCCAGACGATCTGAGCAAGATTTATGTACGTTGTGCAGATGGTACCATGTCTCCAGTAAGCGAGTTCGTGAACTTGAAGAAGGTTTATGGTCCGTCTAACATCACACGATTCAACCTGTTTACCTCTATGGATGTATCTGTAACTCCTAACAGCGGTTACTCTACCGGTGACGGTATGAAGGCGATTGCTGAGGTTGCCAAGGAGACATTGCCTGAGGGTTACGGCTATGAGTACTCTGGTTTGACCCGTTCTGAGGCTGAGTCCAGCAACTCTACAGGTTTGATCTTCGCACTCTGTATCGTATTCGTTTACCTCATCTTGAGTGCCCAGTACGAGAGTTACATCTTGCCATTGTCTGTAGTATTGTCTATCCCATTCGGTTTGGCAGGTGCGTTCATCTTCACTAACCTCTTCGGTCACTCTAACGATATCTACATGCAGATTTCGTTGATTATGTTGATCGGTCTGTTGGCTAAGAACGCCATCCTGATCGTACAGTTCGCCCTCGAGCGTCGTCGTACGGGTATGGCCATCAAGTACTCAGCTATTCTGGGTGCCGGTGCCCGTCTCCGTCCTATCCTGATGACCTCTTTGGCGATGGTTATCGGTCTGTTGCCTCTGATGTTCGCATCAGGTGTAGGTAAGAATGGTAACCAGACCCTGGGTGCTGCCGCCGTAGGTGGTATGTTGCTTGGTACTCTCTGTCAGATCTTCGTGGTTCCTGCTCTCTTCGCAGTCTTTGAGTGGTTGCAGGAGAAGTTGACTCCATTGAAGTTCGAGGACGAGATGAACGAGGAGGTAGCTGCCGAATTGGAGCAGTATGCCAACGCCGCTCACGAAATGAAGGGTATCGAGAAGAAGTAATAACGCAATGTAACCTCAAAGGAAACAATGAAAAAGAATTTAAATATCATCATATTGGGTCTCGCAGCGCTCTCTCTGAGCAGCTGCAAGACTCTCTACGGAAAGTATGAGCGTCCGGATGTGAAGATCAGCGGCATCGTACGTGATGTCAACTCTGCTACAGATACTTTGGCTGTAAAGGATACTACAACCTTCGCTAATATTCCTTGGCGCAGTGTCTTCACCGACCCTCAGCTTCAGTCGCTCATCGAGAAGGGATTGAACAACAATGTCAACCTCCTCAATGCGGCTTTGAACGTGAAGATAGCTGAAGAGCAGCTGAAGTGTGCCAAGTTGGCATTCGTGCCTGCCTTGTCTTTCACTCCTCAGGGAACCATCGCTTCCTGGGATGGTCAGGCTGCCACCAAGACTTACACGATGCCTGTTACAGCCAGCTGGATGGTAGACCTCTTCGGCAACTTGCTCTCTCAGAAGCGCAGTGCCCAGATGGCGCTGCTCCAGTTGCAGGATTATCAGGTATCTGTCAAGACCAACCTCATCGCCAACATCGCCAACATGTATTATACTCTGTTGATGCTCGACAAGCAGGTGGAGTTGGTTAACAATATGGAAGGATTGACCAAGGATACTTGGGAGACTATGCAGAAGATGCACGATCTCAGAATGGGTTACCGTACACCAGCCATCCAGTCTGCTGAGTCTAACTACTATTCTGTGTTGACCCAGAAGACCGATCTGTTGCGCCAGATTCGTGAGACAGAGAACTCTCTGAGTTTGCTCATCGGCGACCAGGCACATAGCATCGCCCGTGGCAAGTTGGATAATCAGAGTCTTCCATCTAATTTCTCAACCGGTGTAGGCATCCAGTTGCTCAACAACCGTGCTGATGTCCACGCAGCCGAGATGAATCTTGCCCAGTGCTTCTATGGTGTAGAGACCGCCCGCAGCAAGTTCTATCCATCTATCACCATTTCCGGTACAGGTGCCTTCACCAATTCAGGTGGTATGGGCATCGTGAACCCTGGTAAGTGGTTGCTCTCAGCTGTAGGTTCTCTTACCCAGCCAATCTTCCAGAACGGCCGTATCATTGCCGGTTTGAAGGTGGCTAAGATGCAGTATGAGCAGGCTTACAATACCTGGCAGAATACCGTGCTGAAGGCTGGTAGCGAGGTGAGCAATGCGCTTGTTCTCTACAACTACTCTGATGAGAAGAGCAAGATAGAGCAGAAGCGAATAGAAGTACTCGAGAAGAATGTAGAATCTACCAAGGAATTGATGGGTATTGCAGGCAGCTCTTACCTTGAAATCATCCAGGCACAGTCTTCACTCCTCAACGTACAGCTTTCTAAGGTAGCTGATGACTTCAACAAGATGCAGGCAGTAGTAAATCTCTACTATGCATTGGGTGGAGGAGCTAAGTAGTTTATAGTTAATAATTAATAGTTTATAGTTATGGCTAGTATAATAAGTCCAAAGGCAGAGGTTTCTCCAAAGGCTAAGATTGGAGACAACTGCAAGATATATCCATTCGCCTATATTGAGGACGATGTGGTCATCGGCGACAACTGTACCATCTATCCATTCGTGAGCATCATGAACGGTACTCGCATGGGTAATAATAATAAGGTGTTCCAGGCAGCCGTTATCGCTGCGCTCCCACAGGACTTCCACTTTACAGGTGAGGAGAGTGAGGTAGTAATCGGCGATAACAATACCATCCGTGAGAACGTGGTTATCAACCGTGGTACCCATAAGGGCGGCAAGACCGTTCTGGGCAACAACAACTTCCTGATGGAAGGTGCCCATATCTCTCACGATACCGTCATCGGCAACGGTTGCGTATTCGGTTATGGCACCAAGATTGCGGGCGACTGTGTGATTGGTAACGGTGTCATCTACTCAACATCTGTAGTAGAGAACGCCAAGACCCGAGTAGGCGACCTGGCGATGATTCAGGCAGGTACTACCTTCTCTAAGGATATTCCTCCTTATATCATTGCCGGTGGAAAGCCTGTGAAGTATGCAGGTCCTAACACCATCATCATGGAAGCAGCCGAGCTTACCGAGAAGGTTCGCAAGCATATTGCTAATGCCTACCGACTGGTATTCCATGGTCAGACATCCCTTTTCGATGCCATTAACCAGATCAAGGATCAGGTGCCAGATGGACCGGAGATTCAGAACATCATCCAGTTCCTGGAGAGTTCAGAGAAGGGTGTCATCACTAAAATGTAACGATGGTGTAATTATAGTGGAAAATTTCCTAAAAAAAAATATTTTCATTTAGTAAATTCAAGTCATACCTATTTGAATTTTACTTAGTATGTGAAGGGCTGGCCGTGAGGTTGGCCCTTTTCCTTTTCCAATTGAACTTAACTTTTGCCTGTGGTTCGATTAATTAATTGAATAAATGTAAATAAATGCAATTTTATTTTGTAATCTCTTCGTTTATGCGTATCTTTGCAGACAATTTGGGTCATTGTGCCCTTTTGGTTTTAAGTTAGTAAAGATTTTTTAAAATGAGAAAGAAACAATATAAGCCTAGCAATCATCGTGGATTGCAGGTCATTACTTTGTGTATCAGTACCGCTATGGTGCTCATTTTGTTGGGGTTAGTTATCTTCTCTGTCCTCATGGGACGCAATCTCTCTTCCTATGTGAAGGAGAATCTCGTGGTACAGGTGATGCTCGAACAGGATATGACTAACCCGGAGGGATTGCAGATGTGTAAACGCCTGAATGCAAGACCTTATGTCAATACGCTGACTTATATCACCAAGGAAGAGGCACTGAAAGAAGCTACCCGCGATTTGGGTACCAACCCGAGCGAGTTTGCCGGTGTCAACCCTTTCCAGCCTTCCATAGAGATTACGACGAAGGCAGATTACGCGAACAATGATTCATTGAAGTGGATTGCCAAGGAACTGAAGGCATATCCGCGTGTTACCGAGGTTACTTATCAGCACGACCTGATAGAACAGGTGAACAATTCGTTGGCAAAGATCAGTATCGGATTGCTGATTGTAGCAGCCCTGCTCACCTTCATCTCGTTCTCGCTGATTAACAATACGGTGCGTCTGGGCATCTATGCCCGCCGTTTCTCCATCCATACGATGAAGCTGGTAGGTGCATCCTGGGGCTTTATCCGTCGTCCGTTCCTGCGCAAGGCTGTGCTTGTGGGCGTTGTTTCAGCCCTGCTGGCAGATGGCTTTCTGGGCGGTTGTCTCTATGCATGGTCGCTTCACGAACCGGAACTGATGAATGTTTTGGGCTGGCAGGAACTTGCCATCACCGGCGGTTCCGTCTTCCTCTTCGGTATCATCATCACCGCCTTCTGCGCCTGCATCTCAGTCAATAAGTTCCTGAAGATGAAGGCGGGAGACTTGTATAAAATTTAAACATTACACATTAAACATTAAAAATAATGGATAAGAAGAATTTAGCATTCGACAAGATGAACTTTATCTTGTTAGGCATCGGAATGGCGATTATCATCATCGGTTTTCTGCTGATGAGTGGCGCCGGTTCTAACGAGCATACCTTCGATACTGATATTTTCAGTGCCCGTCGCATCGTTGTAGCACCAACCGTAACATTGATTGGTTTCCTTTCAATCATCTATGCGGTGATTCACAAACCGAAAGACAATGAATAATTTATAATTAATATACATATTATTATTAGATGGATTTTATTCAGACTATCATTATCTCTATCGTAGAGGGACTGACCGAGTTCTTGCCTGTGTCCAGTACGGGCCACATGATTATAGCAGAAAACTTGCTGGGTGTAGATATCCAGGATAAGTTTGTCAACGCCTTTACTGTCATCATCCAGTTTGGCGCCATCCTGTCTGTCATCTGTCTGTATTGGAAGAGATTCTTCTATCCTGAGGCTGTGAAGACCGGTGAGAAGACCTATTGGAAGGCGATGTTCGATTTCTATGCCCGTCTGGTTGTAGGTACCGTGCCTGCCGTGGTATTGGGCCTTGCCTTCAATGATTTCATCGAGTCAAACCTTGGCAATGTACAACTGGTGGGCTGGATGCTTGTCATCGGCGGTATTTTCATGCTCTTCTGCGATAAGATATTCAATAAAGGCAGCGAACAGACCAAGCTTACTTACAAGCGTGCCCTGATTATCGGTTTCATCCAGTGTATAGCGATGATTCCTGGTGTATCGCGCTCTATGTCAACCATCGTGGGTGGTATGTCCCAGCGTCTTACCCGCAAGGCAGCAGCCGAGTTCTCATTCTTCCTGGCAGTGCCAACCATGTTTGGCGCCACCTGTCTCGAGGTTTATAAGCTCATCAGCCATGGCGGCGGCTCATTGCTCACCCAGGGCAACAACCTGTTCACATTGATATTAGGCTCAGTGGTAGCATTTATCGTTGCCATTCTCGCCATCAAGTTTTTCATCAATTATGTCACCAAGTACGGTTTTGCAGCTTTCGGCTGGTACCGTATCGTAGTAGGACTTATCATTATCATCTGCGGCCTTTGCGGTGTAGATATGCAGATGGTTGACTAAATATAAACTATGGATTTCAGAAAAGGAGAAATTATTGCCATCGACAAGCCTTATCGCATGTCGAGTTTCGGAGCCCTGGCGCATGTTCGCTATCTGCTCAGTAAGAAACTCGGTTTTAAGGTAAAGATAGGACATGCCGGTACGCTCGATCCCCTTGCCACTGGCGTGCTGGTGCTCTGCACCGGTAAATGTACGAAGCAGATAGAACAGCTGCAGACCCACACTAAGGAGTATACAGCTACCCTGCAGCTCGGTGCTACTACCGCCAGCTACGATAAGGAACACAGCGTGAATCACACCTATCCTACGAAGCATATCACCCGCCAGCTGGTGGAGGAAACGCTCAAGCAGTTTGTGGGCGAGATTCAGCAGGTTCCGCCTACCTACAGCGCCGTAAAGGTGAATGGCGACCGTTCTTATGCCTTGCGCCGAGCAGGCGAAGAGGTTCTGCTTAAGCCGAAGACCGTGCGTGTAGACGAGATAGAACTCACCGATTATAACGATGAGGAGAAGACCGCCAGCATCCGTGTGGTTTGCGGCAAAGGTACTTACATCCGCTCCCTCGCCCGTGATATCGGCAGGGCTCTCGATAGTGGCGCCTACCTTACCGCCCTCCGCCGTACCAAGGCTGGAAGTTTCGCAGTAGAAAACTGCATCAGTTTTGATCATTTCCAGGAATGGCTTGATGAGCAGCCTCTCGAAGACAGCCTTCAACCATCCAAGTAATAAAAAATATAACATGAAGCTATCACAATTTAACTTTAAGTTGCCAAAAGATCAGGTGGCACTTTATCCACATAAGGCAAAGCACGTGGTAAAAACGGCTAGTGGTGAACGTACATTCGAGATTACTCGCCGCGACGAGTCCCGACTCATGGTTCTCCACAAGAAGTCAGAAACCATCGAGATGTACAAGAAAGATGCGAAAGGCAAGGATATGGTTGATGCCGATGGTAATCCAGTATTCCTGCAGTTCAAGGATATCGTGAATTTCTTCGAAGAGGGCGATACCTTCATCTTCAACAATACCAAGGTATTTCCAGCCCGTCTTTACGGCACCAAGGAGAAGACCGATGCCAAGATTGAGGTGTTCCTGCTCCGTGAGCTCAATCCTGAGATGCGCCTTTGGGACGTATTGGTAGAGCCTGCCCGCAAGATCCGTATCGGTAACAAGCTTTTCTTCGATGATGTCAACGAGATGGTTGCCGAGGTTATCGACAATACCACCAGCCGTGGCCGTACCCTCCGTTTCCTCTATGATGAGGATGGCAATCATGATGTCTTCAAGCGTTCGCTCTTCGCTCTGGGCGAGGCTCCGCTTCCTCGCTACGTTATCGATGCACGTGAGGATCATCACGCTACAGAGGATGATATGGACGATTTCCAGTGTGTTTTCGCTGAAGTAGAGGGTGCTGTTACTGCTCCTGCTACCGGTCTTCACTTCTCACGCGAGCTGATGAAGCGTATGGAGATTAACGGTATCAACGAGGCTTATATCACCCTGCATTGCGGTTTGGGCAACTTCCATGATATCGAGGTTGAAGACCTTACCAAGCACAAGATGGATTCTGAGCAGATGATGATCAGCCAGGAGGCATGCGATCTGGTTAACAAGACCAAGCTTGCCGGCCATCGCGTCTGCGCTATCGGTACCAGTGTGATGAAGGCTACAGAAACGGCTGTTGGCACAGATGGTATGATGAAGGCTTTCGACGGATGGACCAACAAGTTCATCTTCCCTCCATACGATTTCGGTCTTGCTGACTGTGCCGTAGCCAATTTCTATCATCCGGAGTCAACCCTGATGATGAGTACTGCAGCCTTTGGCGGTTACGACCTGGTTTACGAGGCATACAAGATGGCTGTGAAGAATGGCTATATGTTTGGCTGCTATGGTGATTCTTTGTTGATGCTTCCAGATTAAACAGAGGTATAAACAGTTTATATACACATATAAATTGTTTATATTCTTTGTTTTAGCTTAGTTATCCACAATTTTATGAAAGTGTGAATAAGTATGTATCAGGTATATTTAAGTCTCGGTACGAATTTGGGCAACCGAAAGCGCAACATTCGCGAGGTAATAGAAAAGATAGGAGAGCAGATTGGTGTGGTAGAGCGCCAGTCTGCTCTTTACGAAACCAAGCCTTGGGGTTATTCATCGCCCAACGACTACATCAATGCCTGTGTGCTGGTTCTCACCACGATGGCACCGCGCCAGGTGCTGGAGGCTACGCAGCACATAGAGCGCGAAATGGGGCGCACCATGAAGTCGGTGGATGGCGAATACCAGGATCGCATCATCGACATTGATATCCTGATGATAGATGACTTGGTGATAGATGAGCCCGATTTCAAGGTTCCCCATCCGTTGATGGAGGAGCGTGAATTCGTGATGAAACCTTTGAAGGAAATACTCAGGTGATTTATTATAATTCAGGCAGAAGGAGAAAACTTTCTGCCTTTTTTAATTGCTTTTGCTTACTTTAACTCGTTTCATAAGTGTTTTTTGCAGTTTTTTTATTATTTTTGCACCCGAAATTAAAGTTAGCAGTAATATAGCTTAATTATTAAGCAGTAAAATAACAAAAATATTCAGCGGAAAATAAAAGTAAGTAAAAAGATATTTGTATATCAGGAGGTATAAGTGAATATGAAAGTAAATAAGTTTATGGCTGTAGCCATTATGATGTGCCTTTGTATCCAATCAATGCAAGCACAGCAGATAGGCTTCAAGACTAATATGCTTTATTGGGCTACTACCACCCCTAATATGGGAATGGAAATGGAAGTAGGCAAGAAGCATACAGCTCAGGTATTTCTGGGCTTGAATCCCTGGAGGCAGAGTGGAGGAGATCAGTCTAGGCTCCGACACTGGTTGGTGATGCCGGAATATCGTTACTGGTTCAACCGAAGCTTTGATGGATGGTTTGTGGGTGCCCATGCCTTGGGCGGTCAGTATAACGTGGGCGGCGTGAAGTTTCCTTTCGGATTGTTGAAAGGATTGCGCAACCATCGCTATGAAGGTTGGTATGTCGGAGGCGGCATCACAGCTGGAAAACAATGGAATCTTTCAAAGCACTGGAACTTCGAGGCTTCGCTCGGATTGGGTTATGTCCATACATCCTACGATAAATTCGAATGCGGAATGTGTGGCGAAAAGCTGAAAACTGCCCACAAAAATTATGTGGGTCCCACCAAGGTGGCTCTCTCCCTCATCTATTTAATCCCTGGCAAGGCTGAAGAGAAGCACGAAAACGATATGCCTCAGATTATCGAGACCATTCAGCAGCCTAAGCAGAATGTACTGAAGCCGGTGCTTCAGTTGCAGGCAGTAGTAGCCGAAGCTCCGAAGATTCGCCATTTGGATAAGCGAGCCTATATCGACTTCCCAGTGAACAGGATAGAGCTGCGTGCCGACTATCGCCGCAATCCGGCACAGTTGGATAGCATCATCACTACCATCAAGGCATTGAAGGCGGATAAGAACCTGCAGGTGATGGCAATCAATATCCATGGTTTTGCTTCACCGGAAGGCACGTATCAGCACAACGATTACTTGGCAAAGAACCGTGCCCGCACTTTGGCGGAGTATGTTCGCAAGATGGTGCAGCTGCCCGACAGCATCTTCACCATATCATCCACTGCCGAGGATTGGGATGGCTTGTGTGAACATATCCAGCAGAGCGATTTGGAGAAGAAGCAGCAGATTTTAGCGATAGCGCAGGATGAAACCCTGACCCCAGATGCCCGAAATGCGAAAATGAAGAAACTATATCCGGCGCAATATCGCACCCTGCTCACCCTCTGTTATCCGGCTCTCCGCCATAGCGACTACCACATTACATATAAGATTAAGCCATTTGATGTGGAGGAGGCAAAGCAGATCATGAAGACCAAGCCGCAGCTGTTGTCGCTCAACGAGTTGTTCATGGTAGCCCAGACCTACAAGGTGGGTTCCAGGGAGTTCAACGAGGTGATGGAGCTGGCTGTGCGCATGTATCCGGAGGATGAAACCGCCAATCTGAATGCCGCCATCATCCGCCTGAACAATGGTGATGCCGAGGCTGCCAAGCCTTATCTGGATAGAGCCGGCGATTCCAAGGAAGCCGATGCTGCAAGAAAAGCGTATCAGGTGCTGACGATTCAATGAAGCTATAAATATAGACTATAGGAATAAAAGCTATAAAATTACGATAAATACAGCAGAAAATATAAATAAAAAAGTAATAAATACGATTTAAACTATAAAATTATGAAGAAATTCAGAGTGCTTTCATCTGTGCTGGCATCAGCATTGATGATGACGGTGATGTCTTGCTCAAGCAGCGATGACTTGAATGGTGGCGGTCCAGATAATGCTAACGATAAGTCTTATCTCGCCATCAGAATAAATAATGTAGGTTCTGCTTCCGGTTCCCGTGCAGAAAGTGATTATGAAGCAGGTACGGCAGATGAGAACTATATTGAGAGTGTAAGATTCTATTTCTTCCATGCTGATGGAACTCCTTATATGCTGAAGAATGCTGGTCAGTCTACCGGTAAAAACTGGCTGGAGAAGAACCGTGATTTGAATACAGATAATAAGGAAAATCCAAATGTGTCTATGATTTCCAATCCTCTTTTGGTTATCGAGGGCAATACCGGAGCTTCACCAGCCGTGATGATTGCAGTCATCAATCCAAATTCATTGGATGGAGATAAGCTCGGAGATGGTGCCAAGACGTTGGATGATGTGAAGCGTTCTGCTGTCTTCTCTCAGTTCTATACCACTGGCAACAAGAACTTTGTGATGAGCAATTCTGTTTTTGTAGCCAATGGTGTGGAGAAATGTGCTTCTGTCGTCACAGGACATGTTGCTACCACAGCAGATGAGGCCAAGAAAAAACCTGTAGAGATGTTCGTTGAGCGAGTAGTGGCTAAGGTTCAGCCTACTATCGATGCTAATTACACTGCTACTGATGGCAGAAAATGGACAAAGATTGATGGCAAGGATGCCATGAAGGTGGGTGTTTATGGTACCAATGATATCTATGCCGTAGTTGATGGATGGGGTGTTGCTGATGAAGATGGCAAGGCCGAGCTGGTAAAGCAGGTAAATACTACATGGAATGATGAAAACCTGGGTATCAACGTATGGACTTCTTCTGACTACAATCGTTGTTTCTGGACTTCTTCCGTACCCTTTGCCGCTGGTGGTGCAGACGGTAATAAACCGGTTAATCATACTTACAATGATTATGCTGCCCGCAAGTTAACTGATTGTGCCTACACCTTGCCAAATGCGCCAATAACTGTAGATCTAGACCCTTATGCCAGCACTTTGACCAAGATGGTACTTGTAACTCATCTGGTTTACAAGGATGGAACGGATTACAAAAAAGCAGAAATCTGCCAGTATCGTGGTCAGGAATACCTGCATGTCGATGATGTGAAGACAGAAGTTGCCAACAGCTTTGCCGATTACTATATCAGTAAGGGCAATACCCGTACCAAGTTGCAGCCATCTGATATCGAGTTCACTACCGCGGCTACTGGTATCAAGGATTATCAGGTAGTGGCCACCTTGCGTACGTTGGCTACAGACGAGTCTTTGCAGAAGAAAACGGGAATCACAGAAGATTCATATACAGGTGTAACCCGGGAAGCTCTCCAGGCCGAGATGAACAAAGAGCCAGCTCAGATCCGCAAGGAGGGTAGGGCATATTACTTCATCCCTATCCGCCACTTGGGTACAGATTCAACGAAGGTGGGCTACTACGGCATCGTGCGCAACCATGTGTATAGCATCAACATTCAGAATATGTTCGGATTCGGTACACCGGTTTATGATCCAAACAAGGTTATCGACCCAACCATTCCATCTAACGATGCTACCTATCTTGCAGCCCGCATCAACGTGCTTTCATGGCGAGTTGTAAAGTATAACGCAGATTTGGATAAGACAAAATAATGAAGATACAGACTCGTACCCTTACATGGGGCACTTTCTTATCTTGGTTGTTGCTGCCACTGAGCCTGACCCTCGTGTCATGTTCCTGGTGGCACGACGACCAGGAAGGGTGTGAGGCTACCAGGCGTGTTCGTTTTGTTTACGATATGAACATGCTCTATGCCGATGCCTTTGCCCATGAGGTGAAGACCGTCACGCTTCATGCCTTTGATTCGGAGGGAAAACTGGTCTATTCCAAGACTGCTCCAACTTCAGAGATTCTATCCGAAGAGGGAATGAATGTGGATGATATGCCGTCAGGGGTATATGATCTTCAGGTTTGGGCTGAAGGTGAAGAACGCCATTCCAATTCCTATATATATAAAGGTGAAGATGGAAAGGAGAGCTGGGGAAAGGCCAGCATGGGAGATTTCCAGGTTCTTGTGAATCGTGATGATAACCATCAGGTAAACCACGACCTTACTCCCCTGTTTCATGGCATCCTGCGAAATGCCGACCTCACTGCTGTTTTTGGCAAAACCAAAACAGTAACCGTCAGACTCACCAAGGATACCAACCATTTCAAGATCATATTGCAGCATCTTTCTGGAAAGAGCCTGAGGGCTGAAGATTTCGACTTTGTCATTACGGATAACAATGGCTATCTGGATTACGACAACAGTCTCCTGGCAGATGATGAACTATCCTATTCTGCATGGAGCAAGTATGAAGGCATGGCTGGTGTAAACGGGAATACGGGCGAGCAGACCTCCGTATCTGCAGCCTTGGCAGAGTTAACCACCTGCCGCCTCGTGAAAGGCCATCAGATGCGCCTGCATGTATATGAGCATTCTACAGGCAGAAGCATTATCAATATTCCATTGATAGATTATGCCTTGCTGGTAAAGGGAAATTATCAGAGCAGGATGGACGACCAGGAATATCTTGACCGCCAGGATTCATATAATCTCGTATTCTTTCTCGACGAGAAGGCTAACTGGCTGGCTACAACCATCTATATCAATTCGTGGAGAGTGGTATTGAATAATTCGGATTTCGGACCTTCAAAATGATGAATATCAATAAGATCTTTCAATATCTGCTTGCCCTGGCAGGTGTAATTACCTGCATGGCATGCAGCGATTCCGCCGACCGTGTGTCGGATGACGGCTATGTAAGGGTGGTATTCCAGCTATATATGCCATCCTCTACGGTGGTGACCCGTGCGGGGGACAGCGATTGGGAATATGCCATCGACAAGAGCCGATTGCATGTAGTTTTCTATAGTCAGGATGGCCGTGCCATCGGCGGGGTGGAGCATCTGGTACTTCTGCCTACCCAGAAGGAGAATGAATATCAGGTTACCGGATCCATCAAGCTGGATAAGTTGCAGATGACTAACAGTGGCTTTTCCGGAAAGGTGATGGTTTATGCCAACATCAATGGCGTGGACGAGCAGGCAGATTTCTCGGAAGATAATCTGAACCGCCTGACCTTCAGCTATCAGCCTACCACGCCCCATTTCATTCCGATGTGGGGGGTGAAGCAGCTTGAAAACATTCCTTTCGAGGCAGGAAAGCAGTATGACATCAAGACCATCAATCTGCTCCGTGCAGAAGCCAAGATTCATGTTTCGCTTCGCCAGGATATGATAGATGCGGGATATACGCTCACGCAGGTAAAACTCCTGGGGCATCAGCAGCAGGGCTATTGTCTGCCGCCGTTTGCCAGTGTTGCCCATCTGGAAGATGCCAACCGGCTTTCTGATGCGGATATGGGGCATTTTCACGAAGCCACTCCTTCTTTGGATCCTGTTGATATGTTGCAGGGTGATGTCTATGTTCCTGAATATCGGAATAGCGGAGAGGGGGGGGGCTACGCCTGCCGTCATCAGTCTGCGGCTCAGAGACCGGTTTGGAAAGGAATCAGATTATAAGCTCAAGTTTGTGGATTATGATGATGCCAGCGGGGCTCCAACCTCCCGGGCAGTAGATATCCTCAGAAATCATTACTATCAGTTTCTGTTATATAAAGGCGAAAATGATATCCTGCATGTTAATTTGAATGTGCGAAAGTGGTATTACACTGAGCACGACCATATTATCATGTAAGAAATATCGTCTTAAGTGTTATAATGTAAATTCATGAAGAAATTATTATCATATATTTGTTGGGTGCTTGCCATCTTCTGTTTGATGGGGTGCGGTTCCGATGGCGGTGCGGAAATGATTCCGGAACTGCCTGCGGCTGAATGCGTTTCCGTGAAAATGCAGTTGGGCGTTTCTGAAAGCAGGGAGGCTACCCGAGCGGGATATAGTGATAGCTTGAATTCTTCGGGAGAATGGATGAAAAACTGGTTTGTGGTAATCGCCAGCAACCATCAGATAGACACTATCATCACCAATCATCCTTATGGTTCGGGCGAACAGGAACGTGCCTTGGACGATTGCTGGGTGAGACTGAAGCCGGGCAAGCATGTGTTCTATTCCTTTGCTAATATTCAGCCTGCCGAGCTGGGCTTGCAGGGAAAGAAGAAGGGAGATGATCTGCCAGCAGACTTTGACCGCTATAAGTATCATGTAGAGATACCGAAACTTGCCTTTGCCGACCACTGGACCGACTTCGGGGATGAATCCCAACCGTTCTTCAAGAACGGAATCCCCATGAGCAACCGCCAGGAGATAGATATCGATAGCAACACCAGATCCATCAACCTTGAAGTAATCAGAATGGTGGCGAAAGTGCAGCTCAGTATCACCAATACCTCCAGTCATCCCATTACCATCAGGAAAGTGGTTCTCTCCGACCAGACTCCCAATTCTATGGAGAACCTGATGCTTTTCCCTGCTGCCGATGAGGTAGATAACCAGGGAGTAGCCCATGTGGGCAAACCGAACCTCTGTACGCAGCAGAAGCAGGTGGTTACCTACGAGGGACTGAACAACGGGGAAGGCTATACCGTGAGTGCCCATGGTGGCAAGCAGTATATCCGCTTCTATGTGAACGAAAGTGAGGCAACTGACGAGAATAAGTATTTCGTGCTCCAGTTGCATACGGATGATGGCAACGGAGGGGAACTGACCCGCCGCTATGCGATGCTCAACTGGCGACAGATGTGTCGCAACGATTTCCGCATGATTCCCATTCAGTTGGACGATTATGCCATCGAGTGGCAGGTAGAGGCGTTTTCACCTATCGGTGTGCTGCCGCAGGTAAAAGAGGATAACAGCAATCTCACAGTTACCTTCGGCTATTACGGCGAGTTCCATATCATCCCGAAAATCAGGAAGATAAGCAATCAGCAGCTGGTGGATTCCTGGAATATCAGCAACCAGCAGCTTACGGAAGTGGTTTCTACGCCAGCAGGCGATGCAGGAACCTGCATCTTTGATGCCAAACCTTATTGGAATGCGACAGCCAAGCGTATTGAATGCGAGATGGGCAACCGGTCGGGCACCTCTGTCTATCAGCTGAGAATGACGCTGGATGTGAATGGCGACAGGCTGACTCTGTCACGTAAAGTGAGATTTGTGATGAATTCGGTTAATTTAAAATAGAATGAAAGGAAACAGTTTATTTTCAAAATACATTTTGTTCATCCTGGGTATCATCTCTTTGATGCCTGGGATGGCTTATTCCCAGATCTTTAAGCATTATCAGGGCATCGCCAATAAAGCTGGCGATTACGAGGTGATAGATGCCGCCTATGACTGTCTCCGACAGAAAACGCATGTGTATGATTATTATATCGCCCTGCCTAGCGGCGGAAGCAAGGAATTGTTGCTGCCGCTTGCCAGCTATTCGGGCAATGGTGAACTTCTGGAACCTAGAGGATATTTCAGATGGTATAATTACGATACCGATAAGGCTTCTGCTCAGCTGAAGGCTTATTCTACCAGCACCCTGCTGCAGCACATGAAAGATGATCATGGAATAGATAAAGGTTTGATGGCCTATAATCTTTCTGCCAATCCCAATCGTAATTTGGTGGGTACCATTTATACACGTCCTGCTGATTCTTCCTGGAGCGGTGAGACCATTGCCTGCGATGTGAGCAGATACGTGGATGGCTGCAACGGAACAAGCTTTGAGCATGAGCCAACCCTTTCTATCCGATATATCTTCCATATCATGCCGGCAGAAAAGATGGCGGATGATATCAAGCGGAAACTCCTGGAAACAGGAAGAGACAGGGATTACACTTATGAAGATGGAAAGGGCATTTCGGTGGGATTGAAAGACAGAGAGGCCACTATAACATTCCGCCTCAATCTGAATGATGTGACCAACTATTATTTCCATCCCATGAACTATGTAAATAGGCATCATATTTTTGCTGAAGATGAGGAGCATCAGATTAAGGAGACTGATTTCTATCCTTCAGTGGTGCAGCCTAACGGGGTGCAGTGGCGTGTCTATAATTCCGATAAAACCAAGTTCGCCTGGTGGACTTATCGAGGAAAGGATTCCCGTTTCTTTGATTTGAGCTTGAAAAAACTAAATGAAACGTCTCTTAGCTCATGGCACAATCTGGATGGCAAAAACGGACTCAGCAGCCAACCGACCTTTAAGTATGGCGACCGTATCTATGTGGTGGCAATAGCCATTTCAGAAAAAGGTGAGAGGTGTCCTATCGCCAATTTCTCCTGCCAGCTATTCAATCAGTATCCGATGACTATTGATGAACTGAAGGCGGAAAACCAGAATACACGATTGAATTCCTATCTGGATGATCATTATCGCTCTGTCAATATCGTCTCTTTTGATCATGATAATGATGAACAGACCCTCCTGGCTCCTACAGGGCCAGATGATAACCAAGACCAGTTGCCTTCTAAATGGAGCAAACGAAGTTATGGCTTTGTCTATCGTGATTTGATCAATTCCGCTCCGGCTGGCAATATGTATGTAAATCCTAAGCATTCACCGCTGCATGGAGAGTACGGACTCTATAAGTCGGCAAATGTACCTGGATGGTCTGGAAGGGGAAACTCTGGTACAGATAACTACCTGTGGTGGCCTACTGCCCAGCTCTACGACCGCACCTACGAAAAAACGAATGGTACGCAATATGGTCATTTTCTCTATATAGATGCCGCCGATGAAAGCCGACAGATTGCCGAAGCAGATTTCAAAGCCGACCTCTGTGTGGGTTCGCAGGTGATTTTGAGTTCTGCTATTGCCGATATGACCACCGGTTCACAGCGCCCGCAGTTGCTGTTTAAACTCTATGGAGTGAATTATGATGAGAACAATCAGGAAACGGAGCGCAGGTTGCTGCACTCGTTCTCATCTGGTAATTTCTCGGGAAACCGTGTGGGAGGTGATGCGGCTAATGTAGGAAAATGGTATCAGGTTTACGGAAAGATGGTGTTGCAGAAGGAGAGTGGAGTGAATAATTTCACCGACTTCAAACTGGTGGTGGATAACATGTGTAAATCTACCTCTGGTGCCGACTATGCCTTCGATGATCTTCGCATCTATACCAAGGCTTCCAAGGTGGATGTTATCCAGAGCTCGCCTATCTGTCCTGGCAAGAATACTGCAAAGGATGCTTCTCTTTCCACTTCCATCCTCATTAAGTTGAGGGCTTTGCAGGAAACCATGGTGGCGCTTGCCGATCATGCAGAGCAGAAAACGCTCTACTTCCGATTCGTAGATGCCGATGGTAATCCGGTGAAGAACGTGAACTATGGAACGGCAGAGAAACCTTGCTATGATTGGGGAACTGCCACCATCTATAATTATGTGGATGAGAGCCGAAAGGTGGATGGAAAACCGATGTACGAGAAACTCAATGACGAGTGGAACGTGGTGCTTGCCAACAGATATTTCAATCTGCAGTCGAATCAGACTTACTATGTAAGTTTTGCTTTCGATGAGGATGGGGTAACGGATAAGAACCAGCTTTCGTGGGGAAAGCCTTCGGATGTATGTTCTCTCTATAGCGAGAATTTCCAGATGGTGCAGCAGAAGGTGCTGGTTACCGATGCCAATGGTAGCATCACCACCACCGTCACCATTCCTTGCGATGACAAGGCTATGCCTGAATATAACATCAAGGCACAGTTGCAGACTGTGGACCAGAATAATGGCGGTAGCATCCAGTTGAATGGTGTGCTTTATGATTGGTATGTGGATGATGCTAAGACTCCGATATTGGAAAACAGCGCCGAGTTCAAGAACATTCCGCTGGGTGTGGGCGATCATACTATCCGCGTGATTCCTACCAGCACGTCTTCTACCATCACGCAGGGTGGAGTAGATTATCAGATTTGTCTTAGCGAGATGTCGTTCAAGCTTCGTGTTGTCAAGAATGGTCCGCAGTTGAGTCTGGGTGTTCCGGGTGTGGCATATCCTAACAATTATGTCAGCACGGTTCGCATCGGTTTGCCGCAGGTAGCCCATCTGGCTCAGCAGGAAGCCAAGAAGGGCAAGGGCGGATATTTCTGCGTGCCTATCAGCGGTGAGAACCTGGTGGCAGATAATTCCACCCGTCTCTACTTCGTGAAGGCGGGCGGTAAGGATAAGTTGGATCCGTCGCAATATACCAATGTAATGTATCTTTCGGATACCAACGACCCTGCCTATCAGAATAGGATAGGGGAAAGCTTAACGCTGGCTACGCTTCAGGATAATTACATCATGAGAAAATCCAGCCAGTTGAAACTGAAGTTTACACCGCAAACGGGAAATGAATCTGCCACATCTTCTGCGGGTTCCAAGAATGTGCAGTTGCATGAGGGATACTGGTACGAAGGTGTGTTGATATTCCGTGAAGATGGCTCCAAGGGAACCACGGTGCTCTGTTCGGGTGAAACCTACATCCGCTTTGCGGTGGTGCCGGAATATGCCATCTGGAATCCTACGGCCAATAACAAGATGAGTGCGGCATGGAACAATGATGCCAACTGGCGCCGTTCTGTACGTAATGAACTCTATAAAGAGGAGAACCAATATACGGATTATCCGGGTGGCGGATACGTGCCGATGAAGTTTACCAAGGTAACGATACCTGATTTGAGCGGCTTATATTTCCCGTCTTTGGGATACATTGCCTATCAGAAATCCCCGCGCATCGCCACCAAACTGAGCAATGCCAAGGGCGATGCAGCAACGCCGAATATCCAGTATGACATGCTTGCCCGGTGGGATGCCAATGTCGCAGACCACGGACTGGATGCCGACGGCAATCTGGCGTGTGAACCTTTCTATGGCAACACCTGCGACCAGATTTACTTCAAGCCGGGAGGCGAACTGCTCAACCAGTGCTATCTCATCTACAACAAGGCTTGGGTGGAGAAGCAGATGAAGCCAAACACCTGGTATGCCCTCACCTCGCCTTTGCTGGATACCTATGCGGGCGACATCTATGTGCCGGCTGCATCGGGCAGACAGGAGACGGAGGCGTTCAAGCCAATCACGTTCTCCGCTTCAGTAAACAATCGTGTTACCAGTCCTGTATATCAGCGAAGCTGGGATGATGCTTCTGCTGAGGAAGTAACCTTGGGCGGCAGCTACGATGCCTACGACTATGCAGGTACCGGCATCACATTCGAGAATCAGAATCTCAATGCGCTTTCAGCCCACTGGAGCCACGTATATAATCAGGTGGACAGGAAATATCAGCCTCTGGAGGGCGTGGCTATCAGGATGGGAGATAAATATATGGTGGGTGTATCCGAAGTGTTGCTCCGATTGCCGAAGGCAGATACGCAATACGCCTATGTCTCGGCTTCTCAGCAGCAGAGTTCGCTTTCGGTGAATGTGGATAAGCAGAATGCCCATCGCCTGGTAGTGAATGCCGATGCTCAGGAGAATGCTTTGGGCAAGATGAGTTATTCGCTGGTACAGTTGCAGGATGGCAACAATTATTATCTGGTGGGCAATCCTTATATGGCTACGCTCAGCATGTACAAGTTCCTGAAGGCGAATCCATCGCTACAGTCCAGCTTCTATGTTTACGAGGATGGCGTGCTGAGGCTTTATGATAAGCTCGATATGTCGACCACCACGTATGAGTCGAAGAACGACGTGAAGATTTCGCCGATGCAGGCGTTCTTTGTCCGTCTGAAGGATGGACAGAGTGCATCGCAGCTCAACTTCACTTCTGCGATGACGGTAGATAGAGAAGTGTTTGGCGGTGTGAAGACGACATCGGATGAGGAGCAGAATCTCACGACACTTACCCTTACGGCTGCTGCATCGGGTTATCGCAGCCGTTCGAAGATTGTGATTGATGCCGCTGCCTCTGAGAATTATGATGAGACTGAAGATGGCCAGCTGCTCTATGATGCCCAACTCCAGGATGTACCGGTGGTCTATACGGTGGCTGGCGATGAGGCTGTAGCGCTGAATACCCTGCCGGATGTGGATTGGTTGCCACTGGGCGTGGTAGGCAAATCCTCTTCTGTTGGATTGAAAATTGATGGTATCTCTCGTCTTTCTTCTCCTCTTTACCTCTATGATGCTGCCACCCGGAGGTATCAGGAGATAAAGGATGGTGAGGAAGTGAAGGTAATGGCGAACGAGCACGGCAGATACTTCCTCACGCAGACTCGCAGTACCACTGGCATCGAAGATGCCGAGGTGGGCGAGAGTGACGTGAAGATCTATTCTCCAGCCCGGGGATTGATAGTAGTATCCAAGGTTGGGGGACCTCTATTAAATAAGGTGGAGGTTTACACCCTCGATGGAAAACTGGTGGCAGCGAAAAAGGCTGAAGGTGCTGTTTCTGTCAGTATCCCGGTTTCCTCTTCGTCCCAGACTGTCTATATTATCAGAGTATCCCTGATGGATACGCAGACTGTAATAACAAAAAAGCTTTCTCTCCGTTGAGAGAAAGCTTTTTTGTGTTTCTTATCTTTCTTTATTCCTGCTGCTGAGCATCATTCCGCCTGCCATCAGTCTTTTAGATCTGCGGAAAGTTTTGTAAACGGCCGTATCAGATGTCTGGTAGAGCAACAGGATGGTTGCCAGCGTCAGATAGATGATGCTGGTTATGGTTACAAGTTCTACAAAGTGCTGTTCTAAGAAATGAATCATATTCTTTTTTTTATGCAAGAAAAATCCCATCGCTCTTGCGAACGATGGGATTCTGTTCTGTTAAGCAATGTGTCTGCCTAAGCTGATTACTTACGAAGACCGAGGGCCTTGATGATAGCACGATAGCGATTGATGTCGCGATCATACAAGTAATCGAGCAATGCACGACGCTTTCCTACAAGCTGTGTCAACGCACGTGTTGTAGTATAATCTTTACGGTTCTTCTTAACATGTTCCGTCAAATGAGCAATACGGTATGAGAACAATGCTATCTGGCTCTCAGCAGAACCAGTATCAGAGTTAGACTTTCCGTACTTGCTAAAGATCTCTTCTTTTTTTGCTTTGTCTAAATACATAGCTGTAAAAACTTAATTTAATAAAATATGAATATGTTTAATTTTGTGCATCTGATGACCTTCCTCACGGTGGTTTCATTAAAAATGCGGTGCAAAGTTACAACTTTTTGGTGAATTATGCAAACATTTCGGGATTTTTTTGTAATTTTGCACCCAAATTTAAGTATTTAAGGTAAAAATTAAAATGCAAGACATTAGAAACATTGCAGTTATTGCACACGTTGACCATGGTAAGACTACATTGGTCGACAAGATGATGCTCGCCGGTAAGCTGTTCCGCGACGGCCAGGATAACAGTGGCGAAGTGCTCGATTCCAACGACTTGGAGCGCGAGCGTGGTATAACCATTCTCTCAAAGAATGTATCTATCAATTGGAAAGGTACTAAGATTAATATCCTCGATACTCCTGGACACTCTGACTTCGGTGGTGAGGTTGAGCGCGTGCTCAACATGGCTGATGGATGCCTCCTCCTCGTCGATGCTTTTGAGGGTCCGATGCCTCAGACCCGTTTCGTGCTCCAGAAGGCATTGCAGCTCGGACTGAAGCCTATCGTTGTTGTTAATAAGGTAGATAAGCCTAACTGTCGCCCAGAAGAGGTGTACGAGATGGTGTTCGACCTGATGTGCGACCTTGATGCTACAGAAGACCAGCTCGACTTCCCAGTAGTTTACGGTTCTGCCAAGAACGGCTGGATGGGCGAGGACTATAATCATCCAACAGACAATATCGATTATCTGCTCGATAAGATTATTGAGGTTATCCCTGCTCCTAAGCAGCTCGAGGGTACTCCACAGCTCCTTATCACATCGCTCGATTACAGCTCTTATACTGGTCGTATCGCCGTAGGTCGTGTTCACCGTGGTACATTGAAGGACGGCATGAATGTTACCATCTGCCACCGCGACGGAACCCAGGAGAAGACCAAGATCAAGGAGCTCCACACCTTCGAAGGTATGGGCCACAAGAAGACCGATCATGTAGATTCTGGCGATATCTGTGCCGTTATCGGCTTGGAGAAGTTCGAGATTGGTGATACCATCTGCGACTTCGAGAATCCTGAGCCACTGCCTCCAATCGCTGTCGATGAGCCTACCATGAGCATGCTCTTCACCATCAACGATTCACCATTCTTCGGTAAGGAAGGCAAGTTCTGTACATCACGCCACATCCAGGAGCGCTTGAACAAGGAGCTCGAGAAGAACCTCGCTCTCCGCGTACAGCCTTACGAGGATTCTACCGATAAGTGGATTGTATCAGGCCGTGGTGTGCTCCATCTCTCTGTACTCATCGAGACCATGCGCCGCGAGGGCTATGAACTCCAGGTAGGTCAGCCTCAGGTTATCTATAAGGAGATTGACGGTGTGAAGTGCGAGCCTGTAGAGGAGTTGACCATCAACGTACCAGAGGAGTTTGCTTCTAAGATGATTGATATGGTAACCCGCCGCAAGGGTGATATGACCTCTATGCTGAACATGGGCGAGCGTGTAGACATCGAGTTTGATATCCCATCACGTGGTATCATCGGTCTGCGTACCAACGTGCTTACCGCTTCTCAGGGCGAGGCTATCATGGCTCACCGCTTCAAGGAGTATCAGCCATACAAGGGTGAAATCAGCCGTCGTTCTAACGGTAGCATGATTGCGCTCGAAACCGGTACTGCCTTTGCTTACGCCATCGATAAGCTGCAGGATCGTGGTAAGTTCTTCATCGACCCGGGTGAGGAGGTTTACGGCGGCGAGGTTGTTGGTGAGCATGTTCACGAAAACGATCTGGTAGTGAACGTAACCAAGGCTAAGCAGCTTACCAACGTGCGTGCTTCCGGTTCTGACGATAAGGCCCGCGTCATTCCTAAGACCGTGATGAGTCTTGAGGAGTGCCTGGAGTATATCCGTGAGGACGAGTACGTAGAGGTAACTCCAAAGAACATGCGTATGCGCAAGATCGAGCTCGATCACCTGAAGCGCAAGCGCAGCAACAAAGACTAAACAGATATGTTTTTGTGGAGATTTTTTAGAAAGTTTTCATTGCCCTGCTCCCTGGTTCTGGGAGCATTGGGCTACCTGATATTCGCCAATGTGCCCTTTCTGGTGCCCATTGGCGATTATTGTGGTCCGAGGTTGGTAAGTCTGATGCCGGTAGTGCTGTTCTCCCTGCTCTATGTTACTTTCTGTAAGATAGAAATCAAGGAGATGAAGCCTAAGGCGTGGCATTTCATCCTCCAGCTCATCCGCACCTCGCTGGCATTGGCGATGGTAGTGCTCCTCTTCGAGTTCGGTTCTGATTACAGTACCAAACTGATTCTCGAGGGTGCCTTCATCTGCTTCATCTGTCCTACGGCAGCCGCCGTGGCTGTGGTTACGGAGAAGTTGGGCGGTAGTATCGGTTCGCTGACCACCTATACGGTCATCGCCAACATTTTTACGATGATTATCATTCCGAGTCTTTTCCCGATGGTAGAGAAAGGGGCAGACGTATCGTTCCTCATGATGAGTGCGATGGTGTTCCGCAATGTTACTACCGTGCTGGTGGTGCCTCTGCTGCTTGCCTTGCTGAGCCGCAGGTTTCTTCCAAAATGGGTGGATAAGGTGAAGAATGTAAAGGATCTGGGCTTTTATATGTGGTGTTTCAACCTCACGATACTGATGGGCGAAACGGTTCGCAACATGCTCCATGCCGAGGTATCGGGCGTAACGATGCTTCTGCTGCTCTTTGTGCCGCTGCTGGTATGTCTCCTCCAGTTTGCCATCGGCAAGGCGGTAGGCAGGCATTTCGGTGCGAGTATCAGTGCCGGTCAGGCGTTGGGACAGAAGAATACGGTAGTGGGCATCTGGCTCACCCTCACTTTCCTGAATCCTCTTGCTGCCGTAGCACCGGGTGCCTATGTAGTATGGCAGAATCTGGTCAATGGCTGGCAACTTTGGTATAAAGAAAAATATGGCAAGCTTAAGTGGTAAGCTTGCCATATTTTTTTGTTTCTAATCCTGGGTAGGGTAGATGAGGTTTTCTTCCCTGATGCAGCAGAGCACCTCATCCAGATATTTCCTGGCTTCATATTTCGCCATAGGCAGGTCGTGGAGCAGGTAGTTGCCGCAGTCCTTTGCCGCCTGTCCCGGAATCTCACCCTCGAAATCGGCGATAAACTGAAAGGTGCGCTTCATCAGTTCCACGATGTCCTTGCTCTCCACGTCGCCCTTGATAAGGAGATAGTTGCCCGTGAGGCATCCCATCGGTCCCCAGTAGATGATGCGGTCCTTCCACTCCTCGTCGTTGCGCAAATAGGTGGCAGCCAGGTGCTCAATGGTATGGATGGCGCCGTTGTGCAGACAAGGCTCCTGGTTAGGCACCTTCATGCGGATATCGAATGTTGTGATGACTTCTCCGCCTACTTCGTCCTTACGGCTCACGTAGATGCCGCGGAGCAGCTTATTGTGATTGATTGTAAAACTTGGAATCTTATTCATCTTTTTTATAATGTTGAATGTTGAGTGTTGAGTGTTGAATGTTGAGTGTTAAATATTGAGTGAAGAATCATTCAACATTCAACACTCAACATTCAACACTTCTAAAGACTTTCGAGGAAAGCCTTGGTAACATAGAAAGAGCCTTCAGCCATTTTAGCCCAGAAGTCGAAATACTGCTGTGCCTTGGTATCTTTCAGCGGTACATCGCTGATGATGCGGAAGGAGATGAAAGGCGTCTTGTAGATGTGGCAGGTCTGGGCGATAGAGCAGCTCTCCATATCCACCGCCATCGCCTGAGGGAAGTGTTCCAGGATAGAGCGCATCTTCTCCTTGCTGTCTACAAACCATTCGCCGCTCACAATCTGTCCGGCGTGGATCTTCGGGTGCCTATTGCCCGGCAGGTTATTGATGGCGAGTGCCTTCTCCACATATTCCTTAGGTGTTTTGAAGGAAGCAGGCATGCCCAGAATCTGTCCGAATTCGCATTCCTCGCCGCAGTAGGCATCGTGGTAAACGCAATTGGTAGCCACTACCACCTCAGTCACGTTGAGGTTGATATCAGCGCCTCCAGCCACGCCAGAAGAGATAACAAGGTCTGGGTGATAGTTGTCAATCATTTCCACGGCACCTATGGTACTGTTCACCTTACCGATGCCGCATTGTTGCATCACCACCTCGTTATAGCCTATCTTTCCGATAACGAAGTCCTTATAGTTTTTTCTCTCAACCTGCGATTCGGTCAATAATGTTTTGAGTTGCGCGAACTCCTTGTCCATCGCAACGATAATTCCTATTTTCATATTGTATACTAACTTTTGGGTGCAAAGTTACTAAAAATATTGCAGAGAGTAGCAAAGTTTAAGGAGTTTTTAAGGAAAAAGGCATTTAAAGGTAAAAAGGTAAAAAAGTAAAAAAGTAAAAAAGGTAAAAAGAGCCTTAACTCTTTATAACCCCATTCCCTCGTAAATTTATATAGCCCCTGGTGTGTTTTTGCATCAGGGGCTTTTAACATTACGGGGGACCAGCGATGGAATCGCTGGGGACGGGGGCGCGAAGGGGGTAAGGCTCTTTTTACTTTTTTACCTTTAAACGTTTCTAGAAGTTAACTCCGAAATTGAGCTGGAGGGCTCCATTGCGCGATTTGTCGAAACTGTCGTGGCAGATGTTGGCAAGACCGATGTCGTAGGTGAGATCGGCATAGAACATGTCGTAGCCGATGCCGCAGCCGATGCGGATACCACCATCAAGGCGGCGGAAGTTTGCATCCTTGAATGAGCTCTCTGCTTCACGCTCGGCAAAGTTCTTGATCTTGCCTCCTACACCAACGGCAAAATAGCCGCCTACCTGAGGCTGGATGGAGAAGTGATCGTCTACTTCGTACTTGTACTTCAGTACGGCTGGAATCTCAAGATAATTGAGGTCGTAGGTCATCTTCTTGCCTTCAGGAAGATCCTTCTTGCCACCTTTCTCTATATACGAAAGTCCGGTCTCGAGATAGAGTGGGGCGCTGTCGGTCAATGGGATGCCGGCTACTACGCCCACATTCAGACCGGTCTGCCAGTCGCCACCATCCAGACGGGAATCGTCGGAATTGACAAAGGTGAAGGCAGGACCGATGCGGAATCCGTAATACGGGCTGCCGTAGTTGTGGTTGTAATGGTAGTCGAGACGGTCTGTCTTGCTGTTGTAATATCTGCTGTCACGATAATTCTGTGCTGCTGCCGGCATCAGAGCCAGAAGCAATGCCATCATGATGAATGCTAATCTTTTCATAATTCTTATTCTTTTATACATTAATATATTCTGTTTGAAGAAACTTGTTTTACAATGCAAAGGTACGGATAAAAAACGCAACGGCAGCGAGTGTTTCCCTAAATGATAGAGGGGAACCCCTATTTCTGACCTAATACAACTTTCTCAACAAAAAAAATATAAATTTTTGCTATATTTTTTGTTTTGTCTCCAATTTATGCTATCTTTGCCTTCAAATTATAAACGTTTATATAGAAATATGAAATTTTTGAAGAAGTATCTACTGGATATTCTGGTAGTTATTGCATTTGCAATCATCTCCTTCGTCTACTTTATGCCAGCCGATATGGACGGACGAATCCTCTTCCAACATGATGCAGCGGCAGGAAAGGGACTGGGACATGAAAAGGAACTCTTCCAGCAACAGACGGGAGAAACTACACGATGGACGAACTCGGTGTTTGGCGGTATGCCTACCTATCAGATGTCGCCTTCGTATGACAGTAATCAGGTGCTCAGCCAGATTGTGAAGGCATATCATCTGTGGTTGCCAGACTATGTATGGTATGTCTTTGTATACCTTCTGGGCTTCTATATCATGCTGCGTGCCTTCAACTTCAGACAGTCGCTGGCGGCGCTGGGAAGTATCATCTGGGCATTCTCGTCCTACTTTTTCATCATCATCGCTGCCGGACATATCTGGAAGGTATGGGCGCTGGCTTATCTGCCTCCGATGATTGCGGGCGTGGTGCTTGCCTATCGGGGCAAGTATCTCAAGGGACTGCTCCTTACTGCCATCTTCTCGGCTTTCGAGGTGCAGGCTAACCACGTGCAGATGACTTATTACTATCTCTTTATCATCCTCTTCATGGTGATTGCCTTCCTGGCAGATGCCATCAAGAAAGGTGAACTCGCACGTTTCGGAAAGGCTACGGCGGTATGCGTGGTGGGTGCCCTTATCGGTATCTCGCTCAACCTCTCGAACCTTTATCATACCTGGCAGTACGGTCAGGAAACCATGCGTGGAAAGAGCGAACTCGTAAAGAAAAATGCGGCTAACCAGACCAGCAGCGGTCTGGATAGAGACTATATCACACAGTGGAGCTATGGTATCGACGAAACCTGGACGCTGATGATTCCGGATGCCAAGGGCGGTGCCTCCGTGCCGCTGGCGCAGAACCATCAGGCGATGGAGAAGGCGGATCCTAACTTCGTTCAGATTTACCAGCAGCTGGGACAGTACTGGGGCAACCAGCCGGGAACGAGCGGACCGGTATATGTAGGCGCCTTCGTCTGCATGCTCTTTATCCTGGGTCTGTTTATCGTGAAGGGTCCGATGAAGTGGGCGCTGCTTGCAGCCACCATCCTGAGCATCCTGCTCGCCTGGGGTAGAAACTTCATGCCGTTTACCAATTTCTTCCTCGATTATGTGCCGATGTATGCCAAGTTCCGCACGGTGGCATCTATCCTGGTTATCGCAGAATTCACCATCCCGCTCCTGGCGATGATGGCGCTGAAGAAGATTGTGGATGAGCCGGAGATTCTGACAGAGAAGATAAAATATGTATATGCCAGTTTCGGTCTGACAGCAGGTTTCTGTCTGCTCTTCGCCATCATGCCGGGCGTATTTTTCTCTGATTTCGTATCGGTACAGGAGACACAGGCGCTGCAGCAGTTGCCTCAGGAGTATATCTCTCCAATCATGAGCAATCTGACGGATATCCGTAAGGGCATCTTCACATCCGACTGCTGGCGTTCGTTCTGGATCATCCTCATCGGTTCGGCACTGCTGATGCTCTTCAAGATGAAGAAGCTGGGCAAGGAATATATGATTGCCGGTATCGCCGTGCTCTGTCTGGTGGATATGTGGATGGTGAACAAGCGCTATCTCTACGATGATATGTTCGTAGACAAGGCGCAGCGCGATACACCGCAGCAGATGACCGAGACCGATAAGATTATCTGCCGTGACAAGTCACTCGACTACCGTGTGCTGAATCTGGCATCGAATACATTCAATGAGAACGAGACCTCTTACTACCACAAGAGCATCGGCGGTTATCATCCAGCCAAGCTCCGTCGCTACCAGGAGATGATTGATGCACATATCGCTCCTGAGATGCAGAAAACGATGCAGGCGGTAGCTGCTGCGGGCGGCGATATGACCAAGGTGAACGGCGACAGTATCTATCCAGTATTGAACATGCTGAATACCAAATACTTCATCATGCCGCTGAAGGGCGGACAGACCGTTCCGGTTCAGAATCCGTATGCCTACGGCAATGCATGGTTCGTAGACGAGGTGAAGTATGTGAACAATGCCAACGAGGAAATCGATGGCGTGGGCAAGGTGAACCTCCGACATGTGGCTGTGGCTGATGCCAAGTTTAAGGAACAGCTGGCGCAGAGCGTGAAGCAGGATGATACTTCGGTGGTGAAGATGACGCAGTATAAGCCGAACAACCTGACTTACGAGGTGAAGTCGAGCAAGGGTGGCGTGATCGTATTCTCTGAGATTTACTATCCGGGCTGGACGGCTACGGTAGACGGACAGCCGGCTGAGCTGGGCAGAGTGAACTATATTCTGCGTGCGCTGAACGTGAAAGCAGGCAGCCATAAGGTTGTGCTCGATTTCCATCCTCAGTCGCTCAAGAATACCGAGACGGTGGCTTACATCGGTTATGGTGTTCTGGCTCTCCTTATTATAATAGGTATAGTGGTTGAGGTGAGAAAACGCAAGAAGGCTTCTCCGGAAGTGAATGAATAAAAAAGAGAAAGACTTATGCTGTTTCGCACAGAAATAGATATTCCGAAGGCCGACTTCGAGATAGGGGCGGCAGAGCGGATGCTCTTTGTGGGCAGTTGCTTTGCCGACAATCTGGGTAGGCGTTTTGTGGAGAACCGCTTCCGGGCTACGGTGAATCCCTTCGGGGTGATGTATAATCCGGCAAGCATTCTCCATACGGTAGAGAAATGTTCCGAGGTGCGTCCCCGGGTGGCTGTCTTTACGCTGGGTACCAACCATGTGTATATCCTGAAGGAGACGGGCGAGATAGTGGACAACTGCCAGAAACGCCCGCAGCGCCTCTTCGAAGAGCGGGAACTGAGCGTGGACGAATGTGCCGGCTATCTGCAGAAGGCTATCAATCTGCTGAAATCGCAGACCGCAGCATCTGATGGCAGTGAAGACTCGCTGAAGGTCATCATCACGGTAAGTCCTATCCGCTATGCGAAATACGGCTATCACGGGAGTCAGCTTTCGAAGGCTACGCTCCTGCTGGCAGCCGATAAGCTGGTGAAGGAGAATCCCGGAGTGGTGAGCTATTTTCCGGCTTACGAGATCATGAACGATGAACTTCGTGACTATCGCTTCTACAAGGAAGACATGCTGCACCCGAGCCAGCAGGCTGTAGACTATATCTGGGAGCGGTTCCGGGCAACTTACTTCGGCAAGGCAGCGGAGCAGTTTCTGGAAGACTGGCGGCCTATCCGCGAAGCACTCGGCCATAAGCCCTTCCATTCCGAGAGTGAGGAACACCAGAAGTTCATCGCCAGGACGGAAGAGAAGAAAAGACAATTTGAGGAGAAATATCATCTCTTATAAAATAAAGAATATTTAAATAACAAGACAATGACATATACTATTGAAAAGGTAACCACACTGATAGGTGCGCGTCGCTATGGAGACAATGATACCAACATCGGTTTTATCCTGACCGATAGTCGTTCACTTTGTTTCCCAGAGGAAACTCTGTTCTTTGCGCTCAAGTCGGAGCGCAATGATGGTCATAACTACATCCCTGAGCTGTATCGCAGAGGTGTGAAAAACTTTGTTGTAACGAATGTGCCTAAGGGCTATGCTTCTGATTATCCGGGAGCCAACTTCCTGAAGGTAGTAAACACGCTCGAGGCTCTCCAGCGTCTGGCTGAGCGCCACCGTGACGAGTTTAACATCCCTATCGTAGGCATCACGGGTTCAAACGGAAAGACCATGGTCAAGGAGTGGCTCTACCAGCTGCTCTCGCCAAGTATGTTTGTTACCCGCAGTCCGCGCAGTTACAACTCTCAGATAGGTGTGCCATTGTCGGTATGGCTGATGAACGAGCAGACCCAGGTGGGCGTTTTCGAGGCAGGTATCAGTATGCCTGGCGAAATGCTTGCCCTGCGTGACATCATCCAGCCAACCGTCGCCGTACTGACCAATCTGGGTGCTGCGCATCAGGAGAATTTCTCTTCCATGGAGGAAAAATGCCGGGAGAAACTCATCCTCTTCCATGATGCAGAGACCGTAATCTATGATGGCGATGACGAGGTTATCAACAAGGTGATGGCCGAATATCCCGACTATAAGGGCGAGAAACTCTTCTGGTCGCTCAAGAATGCGGAGGCTCCTTTCTATGTGAAGAACATCGAGAAGCAGCAGAGCGTGAGCGTGATTACCTATATATATAAAGGTGAGGAAGACAGCTTCTCTATCCCGTTCATCGACGATGCATCTGTACAGAATGCCATCATCTCTGCCGTCGTGGCATCGAAACTTGGTCTTTCGGCTGAAGATATCGACAAGCGCATGGCACAGCTCGAACCTGTGGCAATGAGACTGGAGGTGAAGGTAGGACAGCACGGATGTACGCTGATCAACGACAGCTACAACAGTGATATCAATTCGCTTGATATCGCCCTCGACTTCATGAACCGCCGTCCAGACCATCGCGGTCGTCGCCATACGCTGATATTGAGCGACATCTACCAGAGCGGTCAGGAACCGGAGGCATTATATAAAGAGGTGAGCGATTTAGCCCGTAAACGTGGCGTGGTAAAGTTCATCGGTATCGGTCCTGAGCTCTGCAAGCAGCACGATGTGATTCAGATTTCAGAGAAGTTCTTCTTCCCGAATGTAGAGGAATTCATCGCCAGCGAGGTGTTTGCTTCCCTGCGCGATGAGGTGATTCTGCTGAAGGGCGCCCGTCAGTTTGGCTTCGACCAGCTCACCGAACTGCTGGTACAGAAGGTACACGAGACTACGCTAGAGGTGAATCTGAACGCCGTGGTAGCCAATCTGAACTACTACCGTGCGTTTATGAAGCCGGAAACCAAGCTGGTATGCATGATCAAGGCAGACGGCTACGGTGCAGGTGCCGTGGAGATAGCCAAGACCCTGCAGGATCATCGTGTAGACTATCTGGCTGTGGCTGTAGCCGATGAGGGCGTTACGCTGCGCAAGAACGGCATCACCAGCAACATCATGATCATGAATCCGGAGATGACCGCCTTCAAGACCATGTTCGATTACGACCTGGAGCCGGAGGTTTACTCTTTCCGTCTGCTCGATGCGCTCATCAAGGCAGCTGAGAAAGAGGGAGTAACCGGTTTCCCTGTCCATATCAAGCTGGATACCGGCATGCACCGCATGGGCTTCGACCCGGAGAACGATATGGAGGAACTCATCGGCAAGCTGAAGCACCAGAATGCCATCATACCACGTTCTGTGTTCTCTCACTTCGTGGGCAGCGATGACGACAGTTTCGATGATTTCTCAGCTCATCAGTTTGAACTCTTCGACAAGGGCAGCAAGCAGTTGCAGGCAGCCTTCGACCATAAGATATTGCGCCATATCTGCAATTCGGCAGGTATCGAGCACTTCCCGGAGCGCCAGCTGGATATGTGTCGTCTGGGACTCGGACTCTATGGCATCAATTCGCGCAACAACAAGACCATCAACTGCGTGAGCACCCTGAAGACAACCATTCTGCAGATGCACAACGTGAAGGCAGGTGACAGTGTGGGCTACAGCCGCAAGACAATTCTCGACAGAGACAGCGTCATCGCAGCCATCCCTATCGGATATGCTGACGGACTGAACCGCCGTCTGGGCAACCGTCATGCCTACTGTCTGGTGAACGGTCAGAAGGCAGATTATGTGGGCAACATCTGTATGGATGTGGCTATGATAGACGTGACCGACATCCCTTGCAAGGAAGGAGATTCGGTAGAAATCTTCGGCGAGCATCTGCCTGTCCAGACACTGAGCGACATCCTTGAGACCATCCCTTACGAGGTGCTGACCACCATCAGCAACCGTGTGAAGAGAGTTTACTTCCAGGACTAGGAAGTGAAGAGGGAAGAATGAAGACCGATTCGGTAAAAAATCATTTTAAAACGTATAAAATAGAGAAATCCTATCAGAAATGTTCTGATAGGATTTTTTTTGCGTAAATTTTTCCATCAAAACGTATTGTAATTGAAGAAAAAAGTGTATCTTTGCACACAACAAATCATTAAAAGACAAAAGAGGGTGCTCTTTGTCGTGTATTTTCTAACAATTAAACAATACTACAAATTAAAATGGAACAAGTATTTAGCTATATTATCAGTCTCGGTGCGAGCGTGATGATGCCTATCATCTTCACGGTTATCGGTCTGTGTATTGGCATGAAATTCGGAAAGGCTTTGAAGTCGGGACTCTTCGTAGGCGTGGGTTTCGTAGGCTTGGGCGTGGTAACAGCATTGCTGACTACCAACTTCAACGACCCATTGAAGGCTATTTCTGACATCTACCACCTACAGTTAAACGTTTTTGACATGGGATGGCCTGCAGCTGCAGCTGTAGCTTACAATACAGCAGTGGGCGCATTGATTATCCCAATCTGTCTGGGTGTCAACTTTCTGATGTTGATTACCAAGACAACACGTACCGTAAATATCGACCTCTGGAACTACTGGCACTTCGCCTTTATCGGTGCAGTGGCTTACTTCGTGATGGGCCAGAGTTTGCTTTGGGGCTATTTCGCAGCTATCGTCTGCTACATCAATACGCTGGTTTGTGCAGACCTGACAGCCGATAGATTCCAGAAATATTACGATTTGGATGGTATCTCAATTCCGCAGCCATTCTGCCAGAGTTTCATGCCATTCGCAATCGTTTTCAATAAACTCTTCGATATGATTCCGGGCTTCTCTAAGCTCGATATCGATGCAGAGGGACTGAAGAAGAAGTTTGGTGTGCTCGGTGAGCCACTGGTACTCGGTGTTATCGTAGGTGCCCTGATAGGTTGGGCAGCCCAGCTCGATATCAAGAAGATTCTCTTCCTGGGTGTAACGATGGGAGCCGTGATGGAGCTGATTCCTCGTATTACAGCCCTGTTTATCGATGGTTTGAAACCTATCTCAGAGAAGACACAGGAGTTGGTGAAGACCAAGTTTAACGGCAAGAAGGTTCATATCGGTATGAGTCCTGCCCTGGTAATCGGTCATCCTACTACCCTGGTAGCATCTGTGATTCTGATTCCGGTTATCCTGGCTATCGCAGTCTTCCTGCCAGGCAACCAGTTCTTGCCTTTGGCATCGTTGGCAGGTATGTTCTACCTCTTCCCAATGATTCTGCCGTTTACAAGAGGTAATGTGGTGAAGACGCTTATCATTGGTCTGGTAACTCTCGTCATCGGTCTCTATTTCGTTACCGATATGGCACCAGACTTTACGCTGGCAGCCAACCAGGTTTATGCAGCTACAGGCGATAATGCCGCTCATATCCCTGACGGATTCTCTGGCGGTGCACTCGATTTCGCATCCTCTCTCTTCGGATGGGTTATCTATCGCGGTGTGAAGCTTTCATACGTAGGTATGGGTGTTCTCGCAGTCATCACAGTAGCCATGATGGTTATCAACCGTCAGCGCATCGTGAAGGAAGAAAAAAAGTAAAAAGGTAAAAAATAAAACAAGATAATTATGAAGAAATTAACATTAATATTAGCAGCAATGGTATTAACAGCAAGTCAGGCTTTTGGCCAGTGTGGAAAATGTGGTTATGAAGTGAAGGCGGAAAATGCCTACACTAACTACAACGTTCGTTATGCAAGCAATCCGATGGATGCAAAGCACTATACAACAGACCGTCTTCGCGGTGAATTCGCTATCGAGAAGGTGTTTGCTCCAGGCGAGGTAAACTGGACATACACCATGTTCGACCGCTTCCTCATCGGTGGTGCTGAGCCAACAACCGCTCCTCTGAAGCTGACTTCTATCGCTCCTCTCTATACAGACAAGCCAAACGATCAGAAGAATCTGCTCGACAACCGCGAGTTGGGTATCATCAACATCGGTGGCGAGGGTACTGTTACCGTTGACGGCAAGAAGTATACACTCGGTTTCCAGGAGGCTCTCTACGTAGGTCGTGGTGCCAAGAACATCGAGGTAAGCAGCAAGGATGCAGCTAAGCCAGCTAAGTTCTATATGAACAGCGCTTGTGCTCATCAGACATATCCTACCAAGAAGGTTACCCTGAAGGATGCCAACAACATTAAGGCTGGTAGCCTGAAGGAGAGCAACGACCGCGTAATCCACCAGTTGATTATCGATGGTGTAGCCGGTGTTCGTACCTGCCAGTTGCAGATGGGTGTTACTGAGTTGAAGGAGGGTTCTGTATGGAACACCATGCCAGCTCATACTCATCTCCGCCGTATGGAGACTTACCTCTATTATAATGTACCAGAGGGTCAGAAGATTCTCCACGTAATGGGTGAACCACAGGAGACACGTCCTATCTGGTTGAACAACGAGCAGGCTGTGATTGCTCCAGAGTGGTCTATCCACTGTGCAGCAGGTACCAGCAACTATACCTTTATCTGGGGTATGGCAGGTGAGAATCTGATCTACAACGATATGCAGGTAGTAAAGATTCCTACATTGGAATAATAAGATACATGATATGGCAACCTGGCTTATGATTAATATGAGCCAGGCTTTGCCGTCTAAATAGTAATCTAAAATAAAAAAAAAGTATAACGCTTAAAAACTTTTTGCAAAATGAGTCCTATTACAACAAGCAAAATGTCCAACTTCCGTTGGGTAATCTGTGCACTGCTCTTCATCGCAACCACAGTCAATTACATGGACCGTCAGGTTCTCTCTTTAACATGGAAAGACTTTATTGCTCCAGAATTCCACTGGACAGATGATCACTATGGTACCATCACCGGTCTTTTCTCAATCTTCTATGCCATCGCCAACCTCTTCGCAGGTAAGTTTGTTGACTGGATGGGCACCAAGAAAGGTTATCTCATTGCCATCTTCGTATGGTCAACAGGTGCTGTGATGCACGCCGGTTGCGGTTGGGTAGCTATGCAGATGGAAGGTTATGATTCTATCGAGGCACTCCGCATGGTACAGGCAGGTAGTGATGCAGCTGTAGCGATTGCTACAATCAGTGTATGGCTCTTTCTCTCTTGCCGTTTGATTCTTGCTGTGGGTGAGGCTGGTAACTTCCCAGCAGCCATCAAGGTAACAGCAGAGTATTTCCCTAAGAAAGATCGTGCTTTCTCTACCGCTATCTTCAACAGTGGTGCATCTGTAGGTGCTTTGGCAGCTCCAGCTACCATTCCATTGTTGGCTCGCAGCATGGGTTGGGAGTGGGCATTCATTATCATCGGTGTGCTCGGTTACGTATGGATGGGCCTCTGGGTATGGCTCTATGACAAACCATCTAAGAGCAAGCATGTAAACAAGGCTGAGCTTACTTATATTGAGCAGGATGAGGACCTCGAAAAGGTTGAGGCTGAGAAAGAGACAGAAACTGCCGCTGAGGAGAAAACTATCGGCTTCCTGAAGTGCTTCAGCTACCGTCAGACCTGGTCATTCATCGTAGGTAAGTTGATGACTGATGGCGTTTGGTGGTTCTTCCTCTTCTGGGCACCAGCTTACTTCTCTGACCAGTATGGTTATTCTTCAGATTCAGGTATGGGTATCGCCCTCATCTTCACTCTCTATGCTATTGTAACCGTATTGAGTATTGGTGGTGGTTACTTGCCAACGTACTTTGTAGACAAGAAGGGTATGAATCCATATATCGGTAGAATGCGTGCGATGTTGATTTTCGCTTGCTTCCCATTGCTCGGTCTGATTGCCCAGCCTATGGGTGAGTACAGTGCATGGTGGCCAGCTATCATCATCGGTTTGCTCGGTGCAGGTCATCAGGCTTGGTCTGCCAACCTTTATTCTACTATCGGTGATATGTTCCCTAAGTCAACTGTAGCTACTATCACCGGTATTGGTGCAATGGCAGGTGGTATCGGTTCCTTCCTGATCAACAAGGGTTCCGGTATGCTCTTCACCTATGCAGATGGTCAGGGTTCCGCCTTCAGCTTCATGGGCTTCGATGGCAAGCCAGGTGCCTACATGATTGTATTCTGCATCTGTAGTGTTGCTTACCTCGTAGGCTGGTGCATCATGAAGGCATTGGTTCCTAAGTACAAGCCAATCGTTGTAGAATAATGAAAAGGTAAAAAAGTAAAAAGGTAAAAAAGCCTAGCGGAATGTTAACCAGCGAGGTGCCCTTTTTACCTTTTTACTTTTTTATCTTTTTACTATTTTACCTTTAAATAAATCCTTGTTGTTTGAGGGCTTCGAGGAAACCTTGGCTCATCGCCTCGCAATCCTTCTTCGTGTATCGGATGTCGGTGAAAACCTGGGCTAGGGTCTCTACGTTGTTGATGCGAACGAACTCCTTGTTCTCTTCAAGAGCTTCCTTCTCTGCATAGAAGTCGTCAATCTTCTCTAGGGTATAATCCTCGAAATGCTCGTGGTGGATGATGCTGCGCAGAGGGAGACGGTCGCTCAGGGCTGGATGTTCTGCCGGCCAGCCGATGGTCAATGTGGCTACTGGCATTACGAGCTTAGGGAGCTTCAGGGTGTCGATGATCATCTTTGGCATATAAACCGTAGTTCCCAGGAAACAGGTGCCTAAACCGGCTTCTTCTGCCAGATTGGTAAAGGTCTGGGTAAAGAGAAGGGCATCGGTAGCTGCATTCATAAAAGAGAGAATGTTGTCATAGCCCGGGGTTCCCTTGCGGTTCTCTGCCCAGAGGGTTGTGCGGCGATAATCGGCACAGATGGTGAGGACGACAGAGGCTTCTGTTACCATCGGCTGGTTGAAGTGGGCTGGTGCCAGCGCCTTCTTTCCTTCTTCACTTCTTGTTACCACAACGCTGTAAAGCTGCAGGTTTCCCATTGTCGGGGTGCGCTCTGCCTCTTCCAAAAGGCGGTTCAGGAGTTCTTCAGATACTTCCTTCTCTGCATATTTTCTGATGCTTGTTCTGTTCTTAATCGATTCCATATCTTTTTTATTTTATCATTATACCTTATTATATATATAGGAGTTCTGTTCCATTTCAGAACCCTATTTTTGCTGCAAAGTTAGTGAAAGTTTCCCAAAAAGTTGTCTTTCTTTCGCTTTTTTAGTGAAATATATGCCAAAACGTTTCAGATTTTAGAAATAAAAGTTTAATTTTGCACCAAAATATGAAACGTTTGATATGAAATATACTGAAAATATGACTTTTGAAGAGGCTTCCAAGGCTCTTATAGATGAATTGAATGCTAATCTGGCAACACTTCATCAGAATTATCATGTAGAACAGTCTGATTGGAATAAACTCTATGATCAGATAGCCAATGTTGTTTCAGAGGAAACTCATCTTCCTGTTTTCTCTCCTGAAGTGATGGAGGTGCGACCTCGAGAACTGGAATGCGATGTGGTGCGATTCCAGAATAATAAGGAGAAATGGGTGGCTCTGGTAGGACTGCTCGATGGTCATCCATACGAAATCTTCACGGGTTTGCAGGATGAGGACGAGGGTATCATGCTGCCTAAATCTGTAAGCAAAGGCAAGATTGTGAAGACCATTCTGGATGGAGGCTTGAAGCGATACGACTTCCAGTTTGTGAACAAGCGAGGCTATAAGATTACGGTTGAGGGATTGAGCGAGAAGTTTAATCCTGAATACTGGAACTATGCCAAGCTGATTTCCGGTGTGCTGCGCTACCGTATGCCTATCGAACATGTCATCAAGCTCGTTTATCAGCTCCAGCTTACTTCAGATAACATCAATACCTGGAAGAAAGGTGTTGTGACAGCCCTGAAGAGATATCTGAAGGATGGTAGCCTGATGAAACTTTACGATGATAGCGATTCCGAATCCTAATCCCCAAGATAGAAACTGATATAAACTATGCTTTTCCGTAGTAAGATATACTTGAAGAATGTCCGTTTTCATGCATATCACGGCGTTCTGCCACAGGAAACCCAGGTGGGCAACGACTATGTGGTGAATCTGGATGTGAGCTATGATTTCTCCAGAGCCATGGAAACCGATGAACTGGCTGGAACCCTCAACTATGCAGAACTCTATGAACTCGTGAAACAGGAGATGGAGATACCTAGCAAACTGCTGGAACATGTAGCCGGAAGGATAGGAAAGCGACTCTTTGCAGAATATCCGACTATTCAGAAAATACAACTCGCCATTACCAAAGTTAATCCTCCTTTTGGAGCTGACTGTGACGGCGCAGGGGTAGAAGTTGTATTAACAAATGATAAAACTTTATAGTAGATTTAGGTTTTCTGATACAAAAGTAGTAATTTTGCAAAATCATCAGAAAGATATGTTGAAGAAAATAACACTCATATTGACCCTATTGTGTATGTTGGTGCTGACAGCGACAGGTGCCAACCGCCGTTTCACGCTCGTTATCGACCCAGGTCATGGCGGTCATGATGCGGGTGCACTTGGTGCTATTTCCAAAGAAAAGAATATCAATCTCTCTGTGGCATTGCAGTTTGGCAAATATGTTGAGCGCAATATGCCGGATGTGAGAGTCATCTATACCCGCAAGACGGATGTCTTTATTCCTCTGAAACAGCGTGCCAACATTGCTAACCGCGCCAATGCCGACCTGTTTATCTCGGTACATACCAATGCGCTGCCAGCCGGTAAGATAGCCCGCGGTTTTGAAACCTATACGCTCGGTATGCACCGTGCCAAGGATAATCTCGATGTGGCTATGCGAGAGAACTCCGTTATCTCGATGGAGAAGGGCTATCAGCAGACCTATCAGGGTTTCAACCCAAGATCTTCTGAAAGCTACATCATCTTCGAGTTCATACAGGGTAAGAATATGGAGAGAAGCGTAGAACTGGCGCGCAATATCCAGCGAAAGGTATGTTCCGGTGCCAACCGTCCGGATAAGGGCGTGCATCAGGCTGGATTCCTGGTTCTCAGAGAAACCTCGATGCCTAGCTGTCTGATAGAGCTCGGTTTCATCACTACTGCCGATGAAGAAAGACTGCTCAACGATGCCAGCAGGGTGGATGATATCGCCCGAGGTATCTACGAAGGTTTTGCGCAATATCGCAATAAATACGATAAATCCATCTCGGTTCCTTATCGAGCTGCGGATACAGAATCGGTGCCGGTTGCCAAGATAGTTTCTGATACGAAGCAGGAGAAGGACGAGCGCCGTGCTGAGGAGACGGATACTGCGCCGGGAAGAACGGTGAAGCAGGTGGAAACCAGAGCAACAAAGGCTAAAACGGCTCAGCAGAGCAGACAGGCGCAGCGGAGCAGACAGACGCAGCAGAACAGAACTGTAGCTCAGAACAAGCCGGCACAGCAGAAAGCCAATGTAGCCGATGCGCCTGTCTTCAAGCTTCAGATATTTGTCAGCAACCGCACGCTCCGCAAGGGCGATGCCCATTTCAAGGGCGAAACCGGTTATGACAGTTTTCAGGAAGGCAATATGGTGAAATATACGATGGGAGCCTCTACCAACTATAATGAGATTTTCCGCTTGCGCAAGACGCTTGCCGAGAAGTTCCCGGAAGCTTTCATCATAGCTTTCAAGAATGGAAAGAAATATGATGTGAATCAGGCGATACGTGAGTTCAAACAGAACAGAAACCGCTGATTGACCTGAGTAAGGATAAGATATAAGCACGAATATATAAAGAGATAAATATGAAGCTAACAAAAGAAATCAAGATAGCTCTTGTAGCTATTGTCGGTATTTTGGTTATGTATTTCGGAATCAATTTTCTGAAAGGCATGAATCTGTTTTCTACCAACAACGCCTACTATATGACGTTTGATGACATCCAGGGACTGGGTGCCTCTACGCCTATTTATGCGGATGGTTATAAGGTAGGTACCGTGGATGGTTTGGAATATGATTACAAGGAGAATGGTCCTATCAAAGTAAAGGTGGATATTATCAAGGATTTGAGAATCCCGCAGGGCAGTAAAGCCGAAATAGTAAAAGACCTGATGGGTAACCTGCAGGTGAATCTGCTTCTGGCAAACAATCCGCGCGAAAGAGTAGAACCGGGTGGTATCATTCCGGGTGCTGTAAACGGAGGCATGATGGATAAGGCTGCCAACCTGGTTCCGGTAGTGGAAAAGATGTTGCCTAAGTTGGATTCTATCCTTACCAGCGTGAATGCGCTGCTGGCTGACCCGGCTCTGGCTGCTTCGCTGCATAATGTGGAAACCATTACAAGCAACCTCACCGTTTCTACACGTGAACTGAATACCCTGATGGCAGGACTCAACAAACAGGTTCCGGGTATGATAGGAAAGGCAAATGGCGTGCTGGATAATACCAACCGCCTCACAGCTAATCTGGCCAGTCTTGATGTGCAGGGCACTTTGAACAAGGTGAACCAGACTTTGGAGAGTGCTCATCAGTTTACTGAGAAGCTGAACAGTAACCAGGGCAGCCTCGGATTGCTGATGAACGATACCAAGCTGTACGACAATCTGACGTCAACCATGAGTCATGCCGACTCTCTGGTTATCGACTTGAAGGCACATCCGAAACGCTATGTCCATTTCTCTGTTTTCGGCAGAAAAGACAAGTAAAAAGAGTCCGAGCTAAATAAATTTAGTCTAAATAAGATTCGGTATGTTTCACGCCCCGAAATGACTCGCAAACTGTTTGTTTGTTAGCCGTTTCGGGGACGTTACATTATTGTTTCACTGAATTTCAGTCTGCTATATTTGTATTTTAGACAAGTGTTTGGTATTCAGTAATTTAAAGTCTATCTATTAAAATGTTTTAAATAAGGAGATTTGCATTTCTCCTATTTTTTTTGTAACTTTGCACATGATTTCGCATCTTTTGGTGCGTCCCGTCATTTGTGAATTAAAGTATTAATAATATAAGTAATCAATGTTAGCAAGTCCAAAAGCCCTCTGGGACAACAGTCTTTTGCTCATAAAGGACAGTGTAACAGAGCAGCAATATAACACATGGTTCAAGCCAATCGTCTTTGAATCGTACAAGCCGTCGACAAAGACTTTGTTGGTGCAGGTTCCGAGTCCGTTCGTATACGAGTACTTGGAACAGAACTTTGTTGACTTGTTAAGTAAGGTGCTGCATCGTAATTTTGGTGAAGGAATCCGTCTCACTTATCGTGTTGTAACCGATAAGGAGCATAAGCTTTCTCAAGATATAGAGGCAGATCCAGACGATGCTGATATGGCAAAGCAAACTCGTGAGCGTGCCCAGCAGACGGCTGCCCAGCCTGCCGCTCCCCAGCAGCAGGAAGACATTGATACACAGTTAGACCCGAAGCTTACTTTCAACAATTATATGGAGGGTGACAGCAATAAACTGCCTCGTTCCGTAGGATTGTCTATTGCCGAGCATCCAAACACCACCCAGTTTAACCCAATGTTCATTTACGGACCTTCGGGTAGCGGTAAGACGCATCTGGTGAATGCCATCGGCCTGAAAGCGAAGCAGATGTATCCTCAGAAGCGTGTGCTCTATGTGAGTGCCCGTCTTTTCCAGACCCAGTATACTGATGCCGTGCTCCATAATGCGAGCAATGATTTCATCAACTTCTATCAGTCTATCGATATGCTGATTGTGGATGATATCCAGGAGTGGGCTGGTAAGGCGAAGACGCTGAACACCTTCTTCCATATCTTCAACCACCTCTTCCGCAACGGAAAGCGTATTATCCTGGCGTGCGACCGCCCTCCGGTAGAGTTGAAGGATATGCCAGACCGTCTGCTCACCCGTTTCTCTTGCGGTCTGGTCTGCGAGTTGGAGAAGCCGAATATCCAGTTGTGTGTGGATATCCTGAGCAATAAGATCCGTCGTGACGGTTTGAAGATTCCGGTAGATGTCATCTCTTTCATCGCCCAGACCTGTAACGGAAGTGTGCGCGATTTGCAGGGAGCCATCAATGGTCTTCTGGCTTACAGCATCGTTTATAACAGCAGTATTGATATCCGGCTTGCCGAGCGCGTCATCAAGCGTGCGGTGAAGGTCGATGATAAGCCGCTCACCATCGATGACATCGTTGAAACGGTTTGCCATCATTATAATGTAACGGTTACTGCCGTGAACAGCAAGAGCCGTAAGCGTGATTATGTCGTGGCAAGACAGGTAACGATGTATCTGGCACAGAAATATACCAAAATGCCTGCTTCGAGAATCGGCAAACTCGTTGGTAATCGTGATCATAGCACAGTTATCCACAGTTGTACAAAAGTGGAAGAAAGACTGAAGATTGATGCTGGATTCAGCGATGAACTGGTTAGTATCGAAAACGGATTAAAGGTGAAAAGGGCATAAAGGATGTGCTTTTCGCTGATAGGATAAGTTTAAGCGCGGAACCTTGGTATAGTGGTTCTTGTTTATATAAATGAAATAAAGGAAGCCTGGCAAGTTTGTTTTTGCCTTGGCTTCCTTTTTACGTCTATAATATCTGAACTATTAACTAGCAATCCTTTTTTATCATCTTCTTCCATTTAAAGTATCCGGCTACGGCGATGATGACGTAGAGACCGTAAAGTCCTGCCTTGAATGGGATGCCTTTGATGATATAGAGATAGAAGCAAACGGCATCTACGATAATCCAGAAGAACCACTGCTCGATATATTTGCGTGCCAGCGCCCAGAGACCCACAAAGCTCAGGGCATTGGTGAAACTGTCTTGCAGAGGAACCGTAGAGTTGGTGAAAGTTATCAGTATATAATAGGTGATGCCCCAGGCTGCCAGGAAGAACAGAAGAGTAGGGAGATAGAGCGACTTCTTCATATAGGTAATCGGAAGTTCTTCTTTCTCCTTCTGGTTGTGCTTCTTGCCATATTTCCATACGGCATAACCATATATACCGGCTATCGTATAGTAGACCGCCATACCCGCATCGCCGTAAAGACCATGACTCCAATAGAGCCATACGTCCAGGGCAGGCATGATGATGCCTACCAGCCAGAGCCAGATACTGGCACGGTACTCCAACAGGATATAAACCAGTCCGAGTACCGTGGTAAAGATGTCTAAACCATGTGATGCAATATAATCCATCATGATGATTTCTGATTAGAACTTCAATGTAAGATGCGTCATCCAGGTGGTATCTGCCATCGGGATGTAGGCTATCTGCTTGAATCGGTTGTCCAATGTATATCCGTAACCGATAGCATTGCCCCAGGTGAATGCGCTGGCTGCATAGTGGCGGTTGAAGATATTGTTGATGTCCACACCGAAGTTTACCTCCTTGATGCCGAGTGCCTTAGTTACCTTAGCACTGTAGTTCAGGCTCAGGTCGCTCTGTGAATAGCATGGCAGCGAGAAGTCGCGGTCTTCTGTGTTGGTAATATACTGGCGACTTACAAAGTTGGTGTGCCAGGTAGCTGAGAAACCGGCATAGTGGATGTCGATGAATCCGTTCAGGATAGCTGATGGAGAATAAGACAGGGTTGAGTTGTCGTAATGTACTACGCCTGGCTTCGTTTCATCATCCCAGTTGCTTACATACTCATCAAAGTCCTTGATCTTGTTCTTGCTCAAAGCGGCATTTCCTTCTACAGACAACCATGACAATGGTGCCCAGCCGGCTGTCAGCTCTACGCCCATACGGTAAGAATCCTTGATGTTGGTGGTCAGCGCCTCGCCGATGTCACTCAACTGTCCGGTCTGAGCCAGCTGGTTGTCATAATCCATATAGTAGAAGTTGGCGCCTGCATGCCAGTTGTCGCCCTGATACTGATAGCCGAACTCTACATCGAGCAGCTTCTCCTCTTTAGGGAATGGATAGTTGAAGTTGTCGGTAAAGTTATTGCGCTCTGGCTCGCGGTTGCTGTAGGCTACAGATGCGTATGCCTTGTGGCCATCCTTGTTGAAGCTGATACCTGCCTTAGGGTTGAAGAAGTTGTACTTCTCGTTGATGTTCAGCTCCTGGTTCTTGTAGCTGCCATCTGCCTGGGTGATAAACTTATCGTTGATACCGTCGGTCTTGTATTCTACACGGCGATACTGCAGGTCAGCGAAGGCATTCCAGTAGTCTGCAAAGCGATAGCTTGCCTTGACGAAGGCGCTGTAGTCATACTTATGGGCATCAGAATCATAGTACTTATACTTTCCGTTGTTGCCGAAGAATTTCTTCTCGGCATCCTGGTTGGCGATATAAGTAAGGTATCCCCAGTGGTTGCCGCGGAACTGCTGCAGGTTCAATCCGCCGATAACATCCCAGTGCTCATCCTTGTAGTTGGTATTGTATACCATGCCGTAGGTATGCTGGGTGAGTCCCTTCTTGCGGATGAAGTCAGACTTCTTAATCTTGTTGCCCTCTGCATCCTTGTAGACGAGTCCGAACTTGGCAAACTTGGCGTTGTTCTTAAACTCCTTGTAGTAGCCGTAGCCATAGGTGTAATGCAGTGAGAGGCTGTGGCTCCAGTGGCTGCTTGGTGTCCAGGTAGCCGAAAGGATGTTGTGGTTCTGATAGAAGTTATCAGTAGTCTTGTCCCATTTGCTTCCGTCGCGCAGGATATAAGGAGTGATGGTATAATCGCCCTTGTCGTTGCGAACCATATCGCCTGTCAGCACGTTAAACTTATCCAGACCAGCCTTATACATATCTTTATAAGTGCGGATGCCATCCTGAAGGAGGCTGAAGTTAGAGTTGTAATCTCCACCCAGCACACCGTTCCAAGCCTGACCGGTCTTCTCGAAGTTGCCGATGTTCTTGTAGCTTATCTTGAAGTTATCGCCCAGCCAGGTCAGGCCGCCATAGTAAGAACCTGAGCGGCCTGCTGTGCCGTCTACATAACCGTCGGTAGCTGTCTCGTGATAAGCACCGTCAAAAATCAGATGCTTGCCGAGCAGACCTGTAGAGAAGCTGGCGCCTGTATGATAGGTATTGTAGGAACCGAAAGAGCCGGTAACTTCTGCAGTAGGGGTGAGCGAAGGAGCAGCTGTAGCCATAGAGATGCTTCCACCGAAAGCACCGTCGCCATTGGTAGAAGAACCTACGCCGCGCTGTACCTGGATGCTGCCCAGGAGCGAAGAATAACTGTTCATGTTAGCCCAGAAAACGGTCTGGTCTTCCGGTGAGTTGAGAGCCACTCCGTCGAGTGTTACATTGATGCGACTTCCGGCAGCGCCACGAATGCGCATATAGGTAGTACCGGTGCCGATACCATTCTCACTCCAGGCGAGAATGCCCGGTGTACGAGAAAGGAGAAATGGCAATTCCTGACCTGAGCAAGAGAATTGTTTGAGTTCTGATTTCCTGATGTTAGCCACGGCGTATGGAGCTTCCTTTGCGGCACGTACGCCTTTTACAATCACTTCATTCAAATTCTGCACCTTCAAGGTGTCGATTTTTGTCTGTGCCAGTGCAGCCTGGCTTGCCAAAGAGCAAAACGCTACACTGAGTGCGATCCCGTTGAATCTTTTCATTTATTTAATTTAAAAAACATCTATATAAGGGGGGAATGTGCCTTATTTTCCTACGCCAGCATTATCTGGTTCAGGTCGATGGGTATATTCTCAGCATCCGCTTTTTTCTCTTTTCCGGCGGTAGCACCCCTTAGTTAGCTCTCTGCTAACCGGGTGCAAAGGTACAAATAAATTTTAATCCCGCAAAATTTACGTAGATTTTTACTATATTTGTGTCCTTTTATCATTCTTTTTTCTTATATTTGCAGTCGGATTGCTGTTATTTGCAGTCTTGACAGTTTGAAACCTAAACTTCATGTGATATGGTTATGAGACGATATATTTCACATTTGTTCACGTGGGTCATCTCTTTCCTGACCCTGTTGGCATTCTCATCGTGCTTGAATGAGCATCCTAAGGATCAGTTCGATGGGGGTGGCAGCAATGGTTCTGCGTCTGAAATATTCGATACGACCATAGCTCCTTTATATGATTTTATGGGTGGAGCGATAGATGGGGAAGGCATCCGCAATATTCAGCGTCTTGACAGTCTGCTTTCTCTTTCTCCTGATGATGAGCAGCTTTATTCTTCCTGGCAATATCTTTATCGGGCTATCGGCATGTGCAACAAGTCGCTGGATATGATTGATTTCCAGTCTGTACGCCTTACCGATAACCAGAAGGCGCAGTTCAAGGCTGAGGTGCGTGCCATCAGAGCCATGATGTATTATGAGGCGATGGATTTGTATGGCAGGATTCCGGTACTCCTGTCTTCGGCAGAATCACTCATCTATGAACCGGCTTCGGGCTCTTCGGTTACCGATGAAAAGCTGTCGGCTCAGAGCGAACGGAGCGAAATCTTCCATTTCATCTTCAGCGAATTGCAGCAGGTGTTGCCTTATCTTCCTCAGACGTCAAGTTTGGAGGAAGGCTCTCATTATGGGCGCATCACGCAGCCTGTGGTTAACTTCCTGCTGGCTAAGCTGGCGCTGAATGCTGAAATCTATATGTACAACGATTGGGCGCAGGGTTACAGGAAGCGTCCGAAGGGTAGGGACCTGGAATTTATGGTGCGTACTGCCGATGGCGCCTCGCTCATTACGGGCGGCAAGGCTAGTGAGAACCGCAGCAGGATATTGAATGCTTGGGAAACCTGCATCTTCTATTGCAACAGATTGGCTGATGAGGGCTGCAGTTTAGAGGAGGATGAAATCTTCAACAGTTCTGCGCGTTATCAGATGCCGAAGGATGCGCTGGTGATGGATGAGGCTGATTCTGTTCTGCATTCCCGGCCAGCCAAACCTCTGTTCCGTTTCCGTTATGCTGATGTGTTGCTGATGAAGGCTGAGGCGATGGAGCGCAACGATGGGGATGGCAGGGCAGAGTATAATATGGTTCGTGCGCATGCCGGTTTGCCTGCGCGCAAGTCTTCGCTTGCCAATATTCTGGAAGACCGTCAGGTTGTGCTGGTGGGCGAGACCTGTCACCGTCAGGACCTTATCCGTTTCGGCAAGTTCCTCAAGTCCTCGCATCTTCGCCGTTCTGTTCAGTCCGCTCTTACGTTCTGTTCCATCGTCTTCCCGATACCTCAGCGAAGCCTTGCCTTCAATGGCAAGTTGGTTCAGAATAAAGGATATGAGGCAATGGAATAGCCCAAAACTCTTCACTCTTCACCCGATAGCTCGAATCCCCTTTATATAAAGGTGTTGCGGAGGGTGAAGAGTTTTTTGTAACTCTTCACCTCTCTTCACCCACTCTTCACCTCTCGAATCCCCTTTATATAAAGGCATTCCCAGCGATTGGGTGAAGAGTGAAGAGTAAAATCAATTTTTCTTCTTCTTTTCTGATATCAGCCGGAACCGGTGTGATATTTCGGTTATTTAAAAACCTGGCAAACCGGTTTTCATTCGCTGTTTGGCTCAGACAGCCCACTGTTCTGCCTATCGCTAGTCTGCTGTTCTAGTTTCGCCAGTCTGCTGTTCTAGTTTCACTCGTCAGCTGTCCCCGATAAATAAAACATTTTTTTCTTTTAAAATATCACTTTTTCCCTTATTTTTACCCTCATTTCAAAATAAAAATTGTACTTTTGCATGCATATTAAGACGATTAAACAGTAATCTTGGCAGATGCCAAATACAAAAATAAGAACGAAATGGATACATTATATTTATTGCAGTTCGCCTGTTTCCTATTTATGCTCGTCAATATCCTCATCCTGGGTATTACCCGTCTGCACATGAAGTGGATGAACCGGCGATATGAAGTTTCACGATGGCTGATTATCGGAGCCATGGTAGGATTGGCCATACAATTTCTCATGCAGATGCTTCTGGGCTTCCGGGCTCAAGACGCTGCTGTGGGAGCCGTTTTCAACATTCTGGTCTATCCCCCTTGCTTCTCGCTCATCTCTATTGGCATTTACAATATCGAGGCAACGCATGCCAACCGCCGGAAGATGAGCATCGTCTGCGCCAGCATTTATGCCGCCATATTGGCAGCCTTCTGCATCGGCTTTATCCAGAGCGGAAACTTCCATATCGGCAGCTGGATTTATGTGATGATAGTCCTGTTCGGCATCAACATAGCCTATTGCATCTATATGATAATAGTGGAAATCAGAAAGCGCAGGAGGATGCTTGAGGTGATGACTGGTTACGATATCCTGCCTTACGTGAGATATGCGCGAGCCAGTGTGTTCTTCGTTTTCTTTACTGCAGTATCTCTGCCTTTTGCAGTTCTTTCCACCAAATCTCTATATGTAATCGGACCTCTGGGACTGCTTGCTGTCTTTTTCTTCACGCTCAGTTTCATGGCTTTGGGCTATAATTACGTGCCTACCGAAGAACTCTTGGATAAGGAGGAAGAAGAGAATGCAGTAATGAAAATCTGGGGAGACGCTGCCGATTCTGAACTGCAGGATGAAGAACTTGATGATAAGAAAGAAACTTTACAATCGCAGCGTTCAGAAAGACGGCAGAAGATCATCCGTGAGAAGTTGGATGAATGGTGTGCTGCCAAGGGTTATAGGGATACGTCGCTGAATATGATTACCCTGTCACGTTCGTTGGATATCAACAGATACGAGTTGTCGCGCTACCTCTCATCCTGTCTCAATACCACCTTCCGCCTCTGGCTTGCCGAGGTGCGTTTTGAGGCTGCCAAGAAGATGATGTTGGATAACCCCGACTTCGGTAATGACATCATTTCTGCCGAGTGTGGCTTCTCTTCCCGTACCCATCTCTACCGTATGTTCAAAGAGAAAGAAGGCTGCTCTCCTACGGCTTGGAGAGAGAAAAACTGTTAAAAAGTATGTATTAGGTGTCTCCTTCCCCCACGAAGGAGACACCTTTTTTGTAGGAATGCGACACCATTGTGGGGGAATGCGACACCTTGTTTCAAAGAAAAACACTATATTTGCACCATGAAAAGTATCATAGAATTATTAGCCAAAGAAGAACAGGCTATCCTGATAGTAGCTTTGTTTCTCCTCATTTATGTTGTCATCATGATTAATGTCATGGTGAGGGAATATAGGACCTATCTTGATGATTACCCGATGTATCATTTCAGCTTGGGTGATTTCATCAGGAGAGGGCGTTTCTATATCTGCCTCATTCTCGGCGTAGTGTTTATCACGTTCGTGTGTCTGGCAGTCAGTCTGATGGCAATCAGTATTCAGTAATTTCTTGATAAAATATAATAACAAAACATAACATTTATGATGAAAAGATTTACAAATCAATCCAATGGGTCGCAAGCCGGCCGTATGTACAATGGGGGGGGCGATAATCCGTAGATTCGCCCTGTTCCCATTGATGTTGCTCATGTTGTTGCTTCTGCCAGCCGGCATGGTTGCGCAGAAGGCAGCTTCCAGTTCTAAGTATATAGCAACGTATGAATCCTCTACCCAAACTTTGACTTTCAAGAAATTTGTGGGTGAAACCCTTCCTGAAAATAGTGCTTGGGTGGAAGATAAACAGACGGTGGCTGCTATCAATACAAAATTAGGAAATGGCACAATCGTGCACATTGTTTTCGATAAGAGCTTTAGCTCATACACTCCTACATCGTTGTACTATTTCTTTGAGCGTCTCACAAAACTGGAAACAATTACAGGCCTGGAATATCTGAATACAGCGAAGGTGACAGATATGCGCTACATGTTCAATAACTGTTCAAAACTCACCTCTCTCGATGTTACCAACTTCAATACCGCAAAGGTGACGGATATGAGCTACATGTTTTCTAGCTGCAAATCTCTCACCTCTCTCGACGTCACTAAGTTCGATACGAGGAATGTAACGACAATGGAAGGCATGTTCTCATCCTGTTCAAAACTCCCCTCTCTCGACGTCACTAACTTCAATACCGTGAATGTGAAGAATATGATGAAAATGTTCGCTGGCTGCAAAGCTCTCACCTCTCTTGACGTTACAAACTTCAACTCAGAAAATGTGACTAATATGAACAGGATGTTCTATAAATGTTCAAAACTCACCTCTCTCGATGTCTCTAATTTCAATACAAAGAAGGTGACAAATATGAGCTTTATGTTCTCTTATTGCTCAACTCTCACAACCATTTACGTCAACGACAAGTTTGTAATAGACAAGGTAACTAACGGTTCTTACATGTTCGATAATTGCACAAACCTCAAAGGTTTTATAGATAATAAGAATAACTCAGACAAGACTGACCACATCTTTGCCAACTACAAGACTGGCTACTTCACCAAGCTGGTAGGCAAGAATGGCGATGAGAAGATAGGAGCAACGGGAGAACCTCTTGCTACGGATAATCTCGTACTTGACGACGATAAGGATTTCGTGGCTTACGAGCCATTCGCAGCCAAGGCTGCATCTTATAGCCGCAAGATGAAGGAAGGTACTACATGGGCAACGCTCTGCCTGCCATTCGAGGTATCTCTCGCCGACAAGAACTTCCGTGCCTTCAAACTCCTTTCAGCTGATGATGTTACAGAAACCGTAGAACTCGAAGAGATTGAGGGAAGCATCGCTGCTGGTACTCCTGTTATCATCAAGATGAAGGATGGAGCAACAAAGCTCAGCATCTCTGAAGCCGACAAGACGATAGCAAAAGATGTTCAGACTGCTGAAACTGCTGACGCCAACTACAAACTCCAGGGTATCTACACCAAAAAGGAGTTCAGCAAGGATACTGATAACAACTGCTACATCGTGAAGGGCGACAAGCTGATGAACCCAGCCAAGCTGTTGGGTGAAACAAAAACAGAGTCTGTGGGCAGCAAGCCTTTCCGTGCTTACATGGTAGATAATTCTTCTGCTCCTGCCGCAGGTGCCAGAATGTTCAGCATCAGCGTCGGCGGCAGCACCACAGCCATCGAGCAGTTGGAGACTACAGCAGATAGCAAGGCAGAATACTACGATCTCCAGGGCCGTCGCCTACAGAATTTGCAGAAGGGTGTGAACATCGTGAAGCGTGGCGGCAAGACCATGAAGGTTATCATCAAGTAATAAAAAATAGTAATAAAAACAGATATGAAAAAGAAAAGATATATCAAGCCAGTTGTTAGCGTCATGGAAATGGAAACCACAGCCATCCTCGCCGGCTCTGTTATCCGGAAGGCGGGAGAAGCGGATTACAGCGACGAAAATGTGAAGGATTTCTGGGATAATTCAACAAATAAGGGAATTTGGGCAGACTAGCCCCAGATTCTCTATCGTACCCCCAGGCAGCACATCTGATGCTTGGCGGCTTTTTCTTAATTTTTATCAGAAATCTCTTGCTGATATGAAAATAAAATCGTAACTTTGCGGTATCATTTTAAAACAGAAAGGTTATGAAGTACTTAGACCCTAAGGCAGACCTCACGTTCAAGAAGATATTCGGCAATCATCCTAAAAGACTGATCAGTCTCCTGAACGCACTCCTGCCACTCAGCGAAGAAGAGCAGATACACGAGATAGAGTATCTGCCAACGGAACTTGTGCCCCAGCTAGAAGGGGGCAAGAACACCATAGTTGATGTACTCTGCACCGACGTCAGAGGCAGGAAGTTCTGCGTGGAAATGCAGATGGAATGGTCTGACGCATTCCAGCAGCGAGTACTGTTTAATGCATCCAAGCTCTATGTGAGTCAGGCTAAAAAGGGAGGAAGATACAGCGAACTGCAACCCGTGTATTCTCTCAACCTGATAAATGATATCTTTGCGCATGATACTCCGGATTTCATCCACAACTACCGCATCGTGCACGATAAGGACAGCAATAAGGTTATCGAGGGCTTGCATTTCACCTTCATAGAACTCCCTAAGTTCACTCCACATTCCATCGCTGACAAGCGCATGATGGTCTTGTGGCTCCGTTTCCTGACAGAAATCAATTCCAACACGAAGGAGATTCCTTCCGACCTGCTCAATGATCCAGAGATTGGAAAAGCCGTAGAAGATCTTGAAGTTTCCGGCTTTACAGATGCCGAGCTCCGTGCCTATGACAAATTCTGGGATTCGGTAAGTGTTGAAAGAACCCTCCTCGATGACAGGTACCAGAAAGGAATGGAAGAAGGCATGGAAAAAGGCATGGCAAAAGGCGAAGAAGTAGGCAAAAGCCAAAGAAGTATTGAGATTGCTAAGAATATGCTAGCAAAAGGTATGGATGAGGCGACAATCCAGGAAATAACTGGTTTGACGGAAGACCAGATACTGCAGATTCAGTAGATACAATGCCTGGTGATAAATACGGAAAACCCCCGATGCGTATAGCACCGGGGGCTTTGTTATTCCCATATTACGTATAGTGTATTACAAATTTCTTCTATAATTGTACCTTTTACTATTATAAATCTACCACTTATTTTTAAAACTATGAAAAATGTAAAGTCCTGATAATCAAATGCAGTTGTAAAAACAGGTGGTCATTTTTACCACTTAATTATTTAATCAACCAACAAATATCAGACATTTTATATACTTTTGCAATCGGAAACCAATCATGGATGGGTTCCCGACTATCAGACAACAACTTTAAACATAAATGATAATAACTAAAGTTTAAATTATGAGAAAATCAAAAAGTAATGCGATGTTGCGAGGACTAGCAGCCTCAGCACTCGTCCTAATGGTCTCGGCGACAGCTTGGGGACAGAAGGTGAAGATTACGGGTACTGTAATCGACAATACCAATGAACCCGTTATCGGAGCTTCGGTTCTGGAGAATGGTACCAAAAATGGTGTTGCTACTGACCTGGATGGTCACTTCACCATCGAAGTACAGCCAGGTGCCAGACTCAAAATTTCTTATATAGGTTATAAGAATAAGGAAGTGAAAGCTTCTAACGGCGTACAGATTATGCTCGAAGAAGAGTCTAATATGCTCAACGAAGTGGTGGCTATCGGTTATGGCTCTGTCAAGCGTAAGGATGTGACTACTGCCGTATCCAGTGTGTCAGCCAAAGACCTTGATACCCGTCCTATCGTATCTGCCGCAGCAGGTATGCAGGGAAAGGCAGCCGGTTTGCAGATTAAGCAAGCCAACGGTCAGCCAGGTGCTTCACCAACCATCCGTGTGCGTGGTACCACCTCTTTAAATGGTAGTAATGATCCGCTCTATGTAGTAGATGGTGTGCCAATGACCAATATTGACTTCCTGGCAGCTGATGATATTGATAATATCCAGGTATTGAAGGATGCTTCTTCAGCTGCAATCTATGGATCACGTGCAGCCAATGGTGTCATCATTATCGGTACAAAGCAGGGTAAGGCTGGCGTAGCCAAGGTTTCTCTGAATGCTCATTATGCATTTAATACTGTACGTGACAACCAGGAATCTCTTAATGCGGCTCAGTATAAGGAACTGATGGATGAGATTGGTCTGGTGAAACTGCCTGAAGGCTTGAAAGACCAGACCGACTGGAAAGACGAGGTGTTCCGTACGGGTAATGTACAGGACTACCAGCTTTCTATTACCAATGGTACCGACAAACTGAGATACTTTATCTCGGGTGGCTATACAGGCGAAAATGGTGTTATCAAGAAGTCAAGCTATCAGCGTTACAACTTCCGAGCATCTGTAGAGAACGATATACGTAAGTGGTTGCGACTCAATGCCAGTGTAACTTATTCTGATTATACCAACAAGGGTACAGGTATCATTTCGGGTGCCGGTTCTAACCGAGGTGGCGTAGTAACCGCTATCGTCAATACGCCAACCTATGCACCGGTATGGAACCCGGAGAATCCTAGCCAGTTCTACAACAACTTCTATGGCGTGAACATTACCTCGCCAGCAGAGAATATCGCCCGTACTCAGAATAATAAGTCGGCTTACAACCGATTGCTGGCAACAGGAAAGGCTACTGTCACCTTTATGCCAGAACTGACTTATAACACATCTCTCTCGTTCGACCGTACACAAGGAACAACCACCAAATTCCTTGACCCGATATCTACCACCATCGGCCGTCAGGAATTCGGTACAGGCTATGATGGCAGAAACATCAGTAGCGTTATCGTATGGGACAACGTATTAAACTATAAGAAGGCATTCGGAAAGCACAGTCTGGATGCGATGGCTGGTAGTTCCTGGACACAGAGCAAGTGGAGCCAGAACTATATCAACGGTAGCAACTATGCCAACGATCTGTTCCCAACCTTGAATGCAGCCAACAAGATTTCCTGGACAGGAACCGGTTCATCAGCTTCTGATTGGGCAATTCTCTCAACATTCGCCCGTTTGCAGTACAACTGGAATGATACCTATATGGCAACTGCCAACATGCGTGCTGATGGTTCTTCCAAGTTGGCACCTCATCACCGTTGGGGCTACTTCCCATCATTCTCTGGTGCCTGGCGCGTAAGCAATGAGAAATTTATGAAAGATATCAAGTGGATTGACGACTTGAAGATTCGTGGAGGCTGGGGACAGACCGGTAACCAGAGCGGTCTGGGCGATTACAGCTATCTGGCAAGATACAAAATCAATCGTGTGCAGTGGTTTGGCGAGGGAAATGATGCCAATGCTACTCCTACTTTCTCACAGGGCAACCTGAGCAATCCTGAACTGACTTGGGAAACAACAACCCAGACCAACATTGGTCTTGACTTGACCGTACTGGGCAACCGCCTCACCTTCTATGCCGATTACTATTATAAGAAGACCAAGGATATGTTGATGAACATCACCTTGCCGGCAGGTAGTGCAGCAGCAAGAAACCTGACCTATAATGGTGGTTCGATGATTAATAAAGGCTGGGAGTTTGCCATCTCTTCACAGAATCTGATAGGCGCCTTGAAGTGGAATACAGATTTCAACATCTCATTCAACAAGAATAAGTTGGAGAGCCTGTCTCTGACTCAGGTATATTATGAAGCCACGACTACCGATTTCGTCAATGAACAGGTGGTTCGCAATACGCCAGGTAAGCCATTGGGCAGTTTCTGGGGATATGTAGCAGAAGGTGTGGATCCCGAGACCGGTGATATGAAATATAAGGACGTGACCGGTGATGGTCTGGTATCAGCCAGTGACCGTACTTATATCGGTGATCCGAACCCAGACTTCACCTTCGGTTTGACCAATACCTTCTCTTATAAGGGTTTGAATCTCAGTATTCTTATCCAGGGAAGTTATGGCAACGATATCTACAACGTTTCACGTATGGAAACCGAAGGAATGTATGATGGTAAGAACCAGAGTACTAAGGTGCTTGCTCGCTGGAGAGTTCCTGGGCAGATTACCGATGTGCCAAAGGCTAAGTGGGATATCCGCAACTCAACCTACTTCGTAGAAGATGGCAGTTATCTCCGTGTAAAGGATATTTCTCTCTCTTACGATGTGCCTCGCAAACTGATTTCCCGCTTCGGGCTGACCCGTCTGCAGCCATACGTATCAGCAACCAACCTGCTAACCCTGACCGACTATTCCGGTATGGATCCGGAGGTTAACCAGTATGGCAACAGTGGTAGTGTGCAGGGCATTGACTGGGGTACCTATCCACTCAATAAGAGTGTAGTATTAGGTGTAAAAGTAGAATTCTAAACATCGACAACAATGAAAACATATCATACAATCAAGACATTGGCGCTCGGTGGCATCGCAATGTTCTCTTTGGCAAGTTGCTCTCTCGACTACGAGCCATTATCAGAGCCATCAGAAATAACACAGGGCGGTCAGACAGAGACCTCAACTGCCGTATTGAAGGACAAGGCTGCAGCAGATGCACAGCTCAAATCGCTCTATGAGTTGTTCCGCAACCGCCAGGAGCATACCCATCTCGACTATCTTCTGGTAGGCGATTCACATAGTGATAATGCTTATGCCGGAACTACCGGTGCAGAGGTGGTACCTTATGAGACCAACTCTATCGATGCCAGCAACTCGGTATTGAGCCGTGACTGGAACCGCTATCTGGAGGATATCGCCAAGGCAAATGTGCTGATCAATGGTGTTGAGCAATTGAAGGAGAACGGTCAGATATCAGAAGCAGAATATCATTCCTATAAGGCACAGGGCGAAATCTTCCGTGCCCTGATGATGTTCCGAATGGCTCGTCTGTGGGGTTCTTTCCCAGTCATTACGACCATCGCAAAGACCATCACATCCGAGAATATCAATGAGGTATATCCTACCTATTATCCTCCTCGCAAGACTCCGAAGGAATGTTATGAGCAGATTATTGCCGACTTGACGGATGCTGAGCAGTATGCACCCGATAATGACAACTCAGACCGCACCAAGATGACCAAGACCGTGGCTCAGGCTATGCTTGCCAAGGTTTATGCCGAAAAGGAAGTGCAGGATTATGACAAGGTAATCGCTTATGCCGAAAAGGTGATGAATACAACCGGTGTTGAACTGGAAGACAGTTATGAAACACTTTGGGGCTATGATGAGACCGCGAAAGACTGCATGAAGCGCAATACCAAAGAAGGTATTCTGGAGGTGCATTGGACAACCGGTAGCGGAAACTGGGAAACCTGGATGTACGGCCGTCAGTTAGACAACTGGGACTACTACTTTACCTGGGCAAAGTGGATTACTCCTTCACGAGACATCATCAATGCCTTTGACAAGGAGGGTGATGAGGTCCGTAAGAATCAGGCTATCGTATATTATGCCTGTACCTGGAGCAACTACTATCCAGCTTCCAACTATCCGTTCATGTATAAGTTACGCTCTTCATATAATAATATTTACTGGGTTCGCCTAGCTGATATTATCCTGATGAAGGCTGAGGCAGAAGCCTATAAGGGAAATCTTGCCGAGAGTGCGAAACTCGTGAACCAGATTCGCAAGCGTGCCAAACTGAAGGAACTGACATCCGACAAGACTGGCAGCAAGGAATCTATGATAGAGGCTGTTCTCCATGAGCGCCGTCTGGAACTTGCCTTTGAGGGAGAACGCTGGTTCGACCTCTGCCGCAACAACAAGGTCGAGAAGTATCTCAACGGAATAGATAACCGTGACAGCGGACGCATCAGACAGGTGAAACAGTTTGACAGCAATTCATACCTGTTGCCAATTCCACAGACCGCTCTTGACCAGAATACCAATCTAGAGCAGAATCCAGGTTACTAAGCTAACCTGGATAGCTTTCAACTCAAACCGTTATTAACAAATAATAGAAGAAACGAATATGAAATACTATAGCAGTAAACTGATGATGCTGGTCTGCGCAACAGCTTTCTCTGTGACAGCTTGCAGCAGCAGTAACTCATTCTCAGATCCTGTAGACTTTGATACTCCTAGTGAGGCACCAAATCCAGTACCGGCACAAGGAACAGCCAAAACTTTCATTACCACAGCCGATGGAGTCTATTCATTGGCACAGGGTGAGGTAAAGTTGTATAATGGAGTATCTATGGCACCAACCACCATCGAACTCGATTTGAACAAGAAGTATCAGATGATTGATGGATTTGGTTATGCCATCACTTATTCATCCTGCTATAATCTGATGCAGATGAACCCAGAGGCGCGCCTGGCTCTTTTGAAGCGTATTTACTCTACCACAGAGGGTTATGGCGTAAGTTATGCCCGTATCTCTTTGGGATGCAACGACTTTTCTAGTACTGAGTATACCTATTGCGACAAGAAGGGCAGCGAGGCTGATCCTATCAGCAACTTTGCGCTCTATAGCGATGAGAACGATTATGTGATTCCGGTATTGAAGGAGATTCTTTCCATCAATCCTAATCTGAAGATTATTGCAGCTCCCTGGACTTGTCCAAAATGGATGAAGGTGACAGATATCAACACTAAGCAGCCAAAGGATTCATGGACTGATGGTCATCTCAATCCGGATTATCGCGAGGCTTATGCCAAGTACTTCGTGAAGTTTATCAATGTGATGAAGGAGAAAGGCATCAATATCTATGCTGTGAGTCCTCAGAATGAGCCTTTGAACAAGGCTAACTGTGCTTCACTCTATATGCCTTGGCAGGAAGAGGCTCCTTTCGTAAAGGAATTGGCAGCGCAGTTTAAGAAGAATAATCTGCAGACCAAGATTTATGTCTTCGATCACAACTACAACTATGACAAGATTGCCGATCAGGAAGATTATCCTGTGAAACTCTACAATGCTATCGGTGATAACTTTGAGGGTTCAGAGTTGGTTGTCGGTGCTGCTTATCATGATTATGGCGGCAACAACAGCGAGTTGACTGATATCCACAACCAACGTCCTGACAAGGAACTGATATTCTCAGAAACCAGCATCGGAACTTGGAATAACGGACGTGACTTGAGTAAACGACTGATGGCAGATATGAAGAATGTAGCGCTCGCTACGGTAAACCAGTATTGCAAGGCTGTACTTGTATGGAATCTGATGCTTGACAATAAGATGGGACCTAACCTGGATGGCGGATGCCAGACCTGCTATGGTGCTATTGATATCAATCAGAATGGTTACAACCAGTTGAGCTACAATTCTCATTATTACATCATCAACCACATGTCTAGTGTCGTTGCTCCTGGTGCGGTTCGTGTTGGTAATACATCCCGCACCGTTAATGACAGTAAGATTACACATGCTGAGTTTGTTAATCCTGATGGTAGTTATGCGGCAGTCATCATCAACGAGGGAGATGAGGCTAAGTCAATCAACCTCAGTGATGGAACTCATAATTTTACCTGCAAGGTTCCTGCAAATGGTGTCATCTCATGCAAGTGGAATAAGTAATCCATAAACTATTGTAAATGATTCATTAAAGATACGACCATTATGAAACATATCAGATATTATATCATGGCGTTGCTCGCCCTGCCACTGATGGCATCTTGCGGTGATGATGATTACAGTGCGCCTACTCCTGCCGGTAATCCAGTGATGAGCTATACGGCTCCTGCTGCAGCTGTATGGATGGGTGATGAAGTGGAGGTGAAAGTAAACTGCAAGGATGACGGAGGAGTGGCTCTCTCTACCTTGAAGGCAAATCTTCTGTTTAGCGGGCAGAGTGTTGATGAAACTACCATCCGTACCAAGGAGGCTGGTGAATATACAGTTAAACTGAAAGTGCCTTATGCACAGAATGTTCCTGATGGAAAGGTGGATATTCAACTTACTCTGCAGAATGTATCAACCAAATCGAATACAGAGACCTTGTCGTTTGATATCAAGCGCCCTCACTTCAACAATCTGCAGTTTGTGAGTGCTGACGGTATTAAATATGACATGACTGAGAAGAGCGCCTTTGTTTATCAGGCTGTTCTTCCTAGTAGCAAGAAGACCTTCAAGGGATATTTTGCAACGAAGGATGGAAAGTTTGTCTTCGGTTCCAGCACAGGTAAGGATATCAGTTTGGGAGAAACAGGCAACTTCAACTTCACTTCTGAGAATATGAGCGATGTAGTTGTCACTTTCGATGCCAAGAACTATACGGCTGGTCCTACCGATGTATTGCCGGTTACTATCCTCGATTTTGCCGATTCTGATGCAGGCAAGACTTGGGTGGGTGATATCAAGCAAGGTGCTACCTGTAACCTTACTATCAACGGCAATAATCTGCCAGATGACTGGTATTATGACAGCGACTGGTTCCAGAAAGAAGAGGATGGAAGCTATACTTTCAAGGCTATTACCGGCAGATATACCATTCAGGCAGACTTTACCCATAAGTCATTCCGCATCTGGACTATGAATGGAAATGAGCCTATGTCACTGAATGGCGATGGTACTGGTGCACTCTGGATCATCGGTAATGAAGGTGTCAACAAGCCAACTTGGGATGCTGTTAATCATGGCTGGTGGACAGGTGTAGATTCTGATGTCTGTCTCACTCCAATCAAGGATAAGGTATATCAGGTTACACTCACCGTAGGCAAGCAGCTCAGAGCTACTGACGTAAACTTCAAGTTCTTCGGTCAGGCAAACTGGGGTATTGAGTTCAAGGGTAAGGATAACAGCCATATCATCTCAACTGAGAGCGAGGTATTCGGCATCGGTGACGGTAACGGTCACGACAACGGCAATGTTTACCTGAAAGATGGAGTAGAACTGAAGGATGGCGAGACATACGTTCTGACTGTAGACTTGACTGCCGGTGTAGACAAGGCAGTTCTTAAAGTAGAAAAGAAATAATATGTAGGTTTATAATCATTCATAAGCATTTTAGGTTTTAGTTTGATAATTTAGGTATAAAGCTTTGTTTAAGGCTGCTCCAAACCTTTTGGGGCAGCCTTTTTTTGAGAGGTGCAAGGATGTAAGAACAACAAAAGTAAAAAAGAATATCAAAAAAATGCTTGAAAATTTGGAAATGTACCCAAAAAGCTATACCTTTGTCTCTTGAATGTCCTATACAGCAATAAGGGCTGGATTCAATGATTACCTATACATCAAATTATTATCAACTTATGCCAGAAAGATTATTATCTATATTGTATATCTGGTGTTTCGCTACACTTACATCATGCTTTGCTCAGAAGGAAAGCATCAGTGAACTGTATACTCAACTTGATCGGGCTATAGAGAAATCCCAGCACTATACCAAACTGAAAGAAAGCAGCATCACTCAGTTGAAGGAATTGATTCATCAGGAGAACAATCCGAAGTTGCTCCTCAATACTTATCGCAAGATCTATTCAGAATATAAGTCCTATCAGAGCGATTCAGCTGTGGCTTATATTCAGAAAGCCATTGTGTTGGCTCAGAAGGAAGGGCTTTCGGCCGAAGTTGCTGGGTTGAAAAGTCAGTTGGCTTTGCAGTATTCTACTGCAGGAGCTTTTGCTGAGGCTTTGGAGGTGCTCAATCATATAGATAAAAAGACATTGGATGAATCGAACCGGAAAGATTATTTCATTGCCTATTACCATGTCTATGGTGAGTTGGGCTTTTCTAATATGCATGTAGATACCGATTTAAGTCAGAATTTCTTTAGGCGTCAGAATGCATATCGGGATACTTTGTTTGCTATCCTTCCACATCATAGCGAAGATTATCTCATGCGTAAAGAGGTGATGCTTACCAGTCAGAATAAATGGGATGAAGCACTGAAGGTGAATGATGAACGGTTGAAATTATGTAAGGAGGGAAGTCATGAATACGGCATCGTAGCCTACTATCGCTATCTGATTTACCGTTCTCTGAAAAACGAAGAAATGAAGAAATATTGGTTGCTAAAATCTGCCATTTGTGATGTGAAGTGTGCTATCAATGATCAGGCTTCGCTTTGGATTCTTGCTGACTTGTTGAGTCAGGAAGGCAATGTTGAGCGTTCTTATAAATATATCAACTTCTCTTGGAATGCCAATAAGAGTTTTTGTACGCGTATTCGCAGTTGGCAGATTTCGCCAGTGCTTGGTACCATCGATCATAATTATCAGGCACAGCTCAAGAAGGCAAACCAGCGTCTTGTCTTTGCCATCATCTGTGTCAGTCTTCTGGTTCTTTCTTTAGGTGTTCTGGCTTTCTATGTCAATAAGCAGAAGAAATATGTTACCATAGCGAGAAATGAACTGAAGAAAACGAATGAACAATTGGAGGAACTGAATAAGAAACTTTCTGCTACCAACGAAATGTTGAAGACTTCGAATGATAAACTGAATGAGTCAAATGGTGTGAAGGAAGAATATATAGGCCAGTTCCTGGGAGCATGTTCTCATTATATAGACAAACTGGATAAGTTGCGTCTCCATGTCAATAAGATGGTAAAGAACCGTGAATATCAGGAACTTTATTCAATGACGAGAAGCAGTGAACTGAAGGAACACGAGTTGGGAGAACTTTATGCAAATTTCGATAAGGTCTTTCTGCATCTGTTCCCTGATTTCGTGGAAGACCTCAATAGCCTTCTGAAGCCGGAGGCACAAATCCATCTTACTGATGCAACAAAGTTACCGGCAATGGTGAGGGTATTCGCCTTGATAAGACTGGGTATTGATGACAGTACGAAGATAGCAGAATTTCTACATTATGCAGTTAATACGATATATAATTATCGGGCAAAACTGCGTAATGGAGCTATTGGTGAAAGAAATGAATTTGAGAAGAATGTGAAAGAATTAGGAACGATAAAAGGAAAAGAATAATATATAAAATCAAAGGAGGGTGTGTCATAAATACAGACACATCCTCCTTTGTTTTTTATTACAACTGATAGAACTTGGTGAAAGCCTTCACGCAATATTCGTGGTCGATAACGCTACCGGTTTCGCGGCAACTGTGCATAGCGAGGATGGCATTGCCCATATCCACACCCTTCAATGGGATGGAAGAGGCGAGGATATTGCCCAATGTGCTGCCACCTGCTACATCGCTGTGGTTTACGAAACGCTGGCATGGTACACCGGCTGCATCGCAGATGTTGGCGAAGATGGCTGCTGATACAGCATCGCTCGCATACTTCTGGGCTGCATTGAACTTGATGACCGGACCACCGCCCAACTTAGGATGATTCGTAGGGTCGAACTTTTCGCTATAGTTAGGATGCCAGGCATGCGCATTATCGGCTGAAATCATGAAGGCACGCTCTACTGCCTGATAATAAGCCTCTTCTGTATGGCTCTGAGCCAGGGCGATGCGCTGGAGCATATATGAAAGGAATGGACTTCCGGCTCCCTGTTTGGTCTGAGACCCCGTTTCTTCATTATCGAAGATGGCGAGAACCTGGGTGGTATCATTGGCATCAGATGCAATCATCGCCTCTACACCAGCCCAGCACATAGACAGGTCATCGAGTCTGCCTGAAGAGATAAACTCATCGTGTACACCGAAGGTGCAGGCTGGAGTGGCATCAGCCAGATAGAGATCGAAGTCGAGAACATCTTCTTTCTGGATATTCAGTTCGCCGGTTATCACATTCATCAGGAGATTACCCTTCTCCAGTTCATCATTGATGATGCCGAGGATAGGGAGCACATCCTTCTGCTTGCTCAACTTCACACCATCATTCACCTGACGGTTGAAGTGGATGGCGAGATTGCTGATCTGCAGCAATGGGCGCTTCACATGAAGAAGGAGCGTCTGGGGATTCATTGCATTCTCGCCCTTCACGATAACTCTACCTGCCAGGGTGAGCGGACGGTCGAACCAGGTTGACATGATAGGACCACCATAAACCTCAGTATTCAGTTTTACGATACCGCCCTCGCAAAGCATCTCAGCATTTGGTTTGATGCGGAAGGTAGGCGAGTCGCAGTGGGCGCAGATCATGTGGAAACCGGCATCTGCCAAAGGCTTCTTTCCGATTTGGAAGGCGTAGATGGAAGAGTCGTTCTTGGTAACGAAGAACTTTTCACCCGCTTCAATCTTGCCCAAAGGCTCCTGTGGGTTCATACGGCGGAACCCGTTCTTCTCCAATTCCTCGGAGATATTCTTTACTGCCAGGAAATTCACTGGCGATGCGTCTAGAAAGGATAATAATCTTTTGATCATAGTCTATATCTTTATATTAATGTGTTGCAAAGATAATAGATTTTTTTCATTTTATCTCATTATTCTATTTGTTTTTCATTTTTTTGTATTATCTTTGTCCCCCAAATAATATCAATGAAAGAATTATGAAACGATATAAATCCTGCACTCTCATTATATTGCTGCTGTTGGCATCGGCTCTTCAGGCATATGCGCATATTTCCAGAAATATGTTCATGCTTTCCAATCTCAATGCTGACAATGGTCTTTCCAGCCCTCGTGTTTATTCTATTGTCGAGGCAGAGGATGGTGCCATGTGGATAAGTACTAAGCGTGGAGTTGACCGATATAATGGGCAACAGGTAACCAATTATACTTTATACACAGAGATGCCGTATAGTGATGCTAGTGGTAGAAGTATTAAACTGACTAAGGATGTGCAACATCTGATTTACGCCTACGACAACAAGGGAAAGGTGTATATATATGATAAGAGGAAAGATGCATTTGTTTTGAAATGTAATCTTCAGAATATTTTAGGTGGAAGTATCGTGTTGAACGAACTGTTGGTAGATGAAAAGGGCAATTTCTGGTTAGCTATGGATAGAGGCATTTATTGCTTATCAGCAGCTACTGATGGAAAGGAGATCGTTCGGGAGACAGCTAAGGGTAGGTTTGTATTGAAAAATACCTATATTAATCATATCCAATTTATAGGTCAGAAACTCTTGATAGGAACATTTAAAGATGTTTATTGCTATTCGATGTCTGCCCGGAAGTTAGAAAAGAAGATTAGTGGCAGTTCTGTAGTATCCTCTTATCATGATATTGCGGGACATCGTATCTGGCTGGGTACTTTTCACGAAGGAGTTAAAGTAGTGGATGATCGTACTTGGAAGCTGATAAAATCTGCTGATTTCCAATCTTTGCAAAACATTCCTAAAATTCCAGTACGTTCAATCATTTTATATGATAAGCAGACTCTTCTGATGGCTGTAGATGGAGCTGGAATATATGCTTATGACAGTTCGAATAAACAAACCAAGCTCTTGCTTGATACAGATGGACGTCCGGGTAACGTGCTGAATGGTAATGGATTATATACCTTGTGCTGCGATCGTTTCGGCGATTTGTGGACAGGCTCTTACTCGGGAGGAGTAGATTTGGCAATACCGATGAAACATACATTGGAGTATATCACACATGAATATCTCAACAATCAATCACTGATAGATAATTGTGTGAACGATGTTTTCCAAAGCCGTGATGGGAAAATATGGTATGCCACAGATAAAGGAGTAAGTGTTTATGATGCGCAGACTCGTCTTTGGCATCATGGATTATATAATAAGGTGGCGCTTACGATTTGTCAGACTGTAGACGGCAGAATTCTGGTTGGTACCTATGGTAATGGCGTATATCAGGTTCATGCTGATGGCACTAGTATGCCTGCTTATTCTGTGGAAACAGGAATGTTGAAGAGTGATTACGTATTCAGTCTTTTTACTGATAGCGATGGTAATATTTTGGTGGGATGTTTGGATGGAGATATGGCTTGTTTCCCTTCAGATAAATATAATTTGAATGGAACGGGAAAGTCGGTATTCTATCTGCCTGTCAACGAAGTGCAATGCATCACGGAATCACCGGATAAGCGTTTTATTGCTGTAGGAACTTCGCATGGAGGCTATTTGATTGATAAGCGCGAACCTTTGCATCCTCGTCGTTTCTTTTATCCTGAACAGTATCCCGGTAAAGACATTAATTTGTTTGTCAACAGTATGGCTTTTCAGGATTCCCGTCATATCTGGATTGGAACGGATGGAGGAGGACTCTATGATTATGATTTCCTGACAAAGAAGTTTAAGCGTTATACTAATCAGGACGCTTTGCCTTCTAATACTGTTTATGGACTTATAAAAGGTATTAATGGCAATTTGTGGATCAGTACGGATAAAGGATTGGCGTTCATGAAACAGGGGAAGATAGTAAACCTCAACATCTTTAAGGGAATGGAACGTGAGTATAACCGAATGTCTGTTGCGTGTACTTCAGATGGCAGGGTGCTTTTTGGCAGCAACGATGGAGTTGTCGCTTTGACTCCTATGTTTGCCAAAGGTTTGAATTATGCCGCTCCACTTCGTATTCATAGTGTTGAGGTTGAAGGTGTCGAACGTTCCGATTACTGGAATGAATGTCTCTTTGAAATGTTGAAGGAAGGCAAATTGAAACTTAGCCATAATGAGAATACGCTGGTTGTTTCTTTCGAGAGTATTAATTATCAATACCAGTATGATATCCAATATCGATATTATTTGGAAGGATACGACCGTAATTGGAGTAAACCATCTTCTAATCAGTTGGCACGATTTGTAAATTTGCCTTCGGGCAGCTATGTGCTTCATGTAAAGGCTATCTGCAGAAGTAATGGTAGAGAATTGGGAGAAACAACTTTGGAAATTCATATAGCCCAACCTTGGTGGAATACCTGGTGGGCATGGATTATCTATCTCTGTATTTTTGCTGCCATCTTATATTTTGTCTGGCAGTATTACAAAGAGCGCTTACAGCGAAAGTATTATGATGAGAAAATCAATTTCTTCGTTAATACAGCTCATAACATACGTACTCCTTTGAGTCTCGTGTTGGCTCCTCTTGATAATCTGGCTAATGATTCCAACTTGAGTGAGAAAAGTCGTGGATTCTTGGATATGGCGCATCGCAACGGCAACAAACTATTGAAGATGGTTACAGAATTGCTTGACTTCCAAAAGGTAGAGCAGTCTGCCGAACAGGTTCGCCTGCAAGATATAGAATTGCCGATGCTTTTACGTGTGCAGTTGGAAAAGTTTGTATTGGCAGCTCAGGAGAAGCATATTCAACTGTGTATTGAAATGTGTCCGCAGCAACAGATTCATTCTGATGTCAAAATGATGGATCTGATATTGGAAAATCTTCTCTCGAATGCTATCAAATATACACCTCAAGGTGGAAAGGTTACGTTGTCGGCTTCTGTTGAAGGCAAGATGGCTATGATTCATGTATGTGATACAGGTATAGGTATTCCAAAGGCCGAAATTAAGAGTATCTTCAAGACCTTCTTCAGGGCTTCTAATGCGATAAATTCTCAGGAAATGGGAAGTGGATTAGGACTGATGCTTACACGAAAGCTTGTAGAGAAATTAGGAGGAAAGCTTAGTTTCGTAAGTGAGGAAGGAAAGGGTACTACTTTCTGTGTGAAGATGCCATTAGGTAATGTAACAGATTCTTCTGTCCGGCTTGTAGGAGAAAAGAAAAATGTTGCAACTGAATCTTCTTTAGCTGAAGATAAGCATGATGAAACTTGCCAGACTGTGTCTTCTACGGTTCTGCAGGATACTGATGTTTCAACGGATACACTTCTTTTTGTCGATGACAATGAAGATCTTCGCAAATATATCAGAATGACTTTTGGTGATTCTTATCAAGTAGTTGCTGTGGAGAGTGCAGAGGCTGCCTTGAAATATTTGAAAGAGGGTGGGGTATGTGATATCGTTGTTTCTGATGTCATGATGCCGGGAATGCACGGAGATGAGTTCTGTCGCAGCATCAAGGAAAATAAGGAAACATCATGGCTGCCTGTTATCCTGCTGACTGCTAAGGCTGGTCGTGACTTTATGATAGAGGGACTCGGACTTGGTGCTGATGACTATATAGCCAAGCCATTCGATACTGCTATTCTTGCGAGTAAGGTTGCCAGTATTTTGAAGAATCGTCGCCGGTTGAGTCTGTATTATATGGACAGAAGCCTTGCTCTTGTTAGAGGAGAGGTTGCTTCTGAGTCTGCTTCTTCCGAGCAGATTGTGGGTTCTGATTCTTCCAATGAACACTTGGAACCTACTGGAGCTTCTGAAGAGAAAAAGGATGATACTGTCTTGAATAAGCAAGGCCAGACATTCGAAAATGTGGCAGAAGCTGTTCTGGATCCGCAAGACCAGGCTTTTGTAGATAAAGCTACCCGTTTGGTGTTGACTCATCTGAGCGACACAGACTTTAATATCGACCGACTCTGTAGAGAGATGGCGATGAGCAGAACGCTTTTCTATGGTAGGCTGAAGACTCTTACGGGTCAAAGTCCGCAGGATTTTATGCGTTTGATACGTCTGGAGCAGGCTGCAATCTTCCTGAAACAGGGGGATAGTGTGCTGGATGTCTCTGTGAAAGCCGGTTTTGTAAATGTGAAGTACTTTAGTACTGTATTTAAAAAGCACTTTGGGGTTTCTCCAAGTAAGTATCTGTAAATTAGAGTTTTAAATTCAAGGAAAAGGTTTCTGTTTAGACGATATGTCTGAATTGAAACCTTTTTTGTTTGTTATCTAACCCTCTGAAAGTTCCTTTTCTTTATCTTTGCAACCAGATTCTGTTAAGTAAGTCAAACAGTTATTTAAAAAACGAAACAATAACAATATAAACATAAAAATGAAAAGGAACTTTTTGAAAATTAGCCTCTTTTTAATAGGCGTCTTCACATGTTTCTCATGCGAAGCAAGTACGTTGCCCTCATCCGGCAGTTCTGATGGTGTAGGCGAATCCATACCTACTGCCCAGCAATGGAATAAAGACGTTGTGGGGTGGAATCTTGGCAACGAATTCGAGTGCTCAGCTCCTGGACAGGATGGTGAGTCGATGCAGATTGGTAACCCTGATGGTTCTATCCATGCAGAGACAGCCTGGGGCAATCCCGTTGTTACCAAGAAGATGATACAAGCCGTGAAGAAGGCTGGTTTCAATGCCATCCGTATTCCTATCCGTTGGCAGTGCCACATTACCAACGCTCAGGCGATGAGCATCGACAAGGCTTGGATTGCCCGTATCAAGGAGGTGGTGGGCTGGTGCCTTGACAACGGTTTGAAGGTTATCATCAATGTGCATCATGAAAAATGGCTCGAAGGTCGTCCTACCTATCAATATAAGGAAGAAAACTGCCAGAAGCTTGCGCTCCTCTGGATGAATATCGCCTCTGAGTTTGCCAATTATGACAGTCGCTTGGCTTTCGCCGGTACCAATGAGGTTCACATCAGGGACAACTGGGGCAAGCCTACTGCCGAGAACCTCGAAGTGCAGAATGCTTACAATCAGATATTCGTGGATATGGTTCGTGCCACAGGCGGCAACAATGCCAAGCGCCACCTCATCTTACAGACTTACGTTTGTAACCCATGGTTTGGCATAGAGAATGGAGATTTCATCATTCCGAAGGATGCCGAAGGCAATGACAACAACTATATGAGTGTGGAATTTCACTACTATCAGCCATGGAGCTACGCCGGCGATTGCACCTACGATTACTGGGGTGATGCCTACAAGGATGCTGGCAAGATACCTGCAGAAAACGAGAAGACGATGACGGATTTCTTCGACAAGGTGGTGAATACCTGGAGCAACAAAGGACTGGGTATCGTAATAGGAGAGTGGGGAGTAACCGATCACTATAAGTCAAACTCAGAGAAAGTGCATGAAAACATGACCTACTACTGTAAGTTCTTGACTACGGAGGCTCGCAAACGAGGCTTCTCTACTTTCGTTTGGGACAACAACCACTTCGGCAACGGCTCTGAGAAGTATGGCATCTTTGACCGTTTCAAGAGTATGAAGGTGAATGCTCCTTGGATTCTCGAAGGAATCTTTGGGAAAGAATAATGTTAAACTAAAAACAAAAATATCAATTATGAGAAAGAAAACTATGTTTCTCGGCCTGCTCGGTGCAGGTTTGATGTGGATGCCTGCTTCTGCCATTCTCGCTGCCCAGATGAACAATGCAGCGATGAGCGTTCAGCAGAACCAAGGCATCAAGGGTACAGTGGTGGATGCCACTGGCGAAACCTTGATTGGCGCTAGCGTGAAGGTGGCTGGTACAACCAATGGTGCCGTTACCGATCTGGATGGTAAATTTACGTTGAACTGCAAGCCTGGAGTAACGCTCGAAGTGAGCTACATCGGTTACAAGACGATGACCGTGAAAGCTGCTAATGGCATGAAAATCACGATGCAAGAGGATGGTAAGGCCTTGAATGAGGTCGTTGTTACCGCCCTTGGTATCAAGCGCGACCGCAAGGCTTTGGGCTATGGCTTGGAGGAGGTTAAAGGTGAGGAACTCACCAAGGCGAAGGAAACCAACGTCATCAACTCTCTTTCAGGTAAGGTGGCTGGTCTCGTTGTGCAGAACACCGCTGGCGGTGCTTCTGGTTCTACCCGCGTACTTCTTCGTGGTAATACAGAAATGGCAGGCAATAACCAGCCTCTTTACGTGGTGGATGGTGTGCCTTTGGATAATACAAACTTTGGCAGTGCTGGTGAAGCTGGTGGTTATGACCTCGGTGATGGTATCTCTGCCATCAACCCTGATGACATCGAGACGATGACCGTATTGAAAGGTCCTGCTGCCTCTGCCCTCTATGGTAGCCGTGCTTCCCATGGTGTTATCTTGATTACGACCAAGAAGGCGGAGAAGGATAGAATTTCCGTGGAGTACAATGGTTCTTATACTATCGATACCCAGTTGGCTAAATGGGATGACATCCAGGAGATATACGGTGCTGGCTACAATGGCGAGCTTCCTAATGCGAGCACTTCTGGTACCAATGCCAGTTGGGGACCTAAGGCCGATGACTTCATGTTCAAATATTTCGATGGCGAGGAGCGTCCATTCATGATGCATCCTAACAATGCTTCTGGTTTCTTCCGTACAGGTTTCACCACCCAGAACTCTGCCATCCTCTCAGTTAATTCCGGTAAGACGGGTATGCGTTTCTCTGTTACGGATATGCGCAATAAGGATATCTTGCCAAATACCAATATGAGTCGTGACAACTTCAACCTCCGTGTGAATACCTCAGCAGGTCCTGTTGACTTCGACTTCACCGCCAACTATACTCGTGAGAAGGTAAAGAACCGTCCTGCCCTTGGTGACTCTCAGAGCAACGTGGGTAAGAACCTCATGACCCTGGCGGGTACCTACGACCAGGCTTGGCTGAAGCACTATGAGGATGCCGACGGCAACTACTCCAACTGGAATGGTAACGATCAGTATAACAAGAACCCATACTGGGATCTCTATAAGAACAGCAATACATCCGACAAGGACGTGTTCCGTTTTACGGGTAAGGCAATCTGGAACATCAACAAGCACCTCAAGTTGCAGGGTACTATCGGTACCGACATCAACAGCATGAACTTCGAGGACTTCATCGCCAAGACAACTCCAGGAACTCCTGCCGGAAAGCTTACCGACCAAATCTTCAACAACCGCACACTCAACGCCGAGATACTCGCCCTCTACAACAACTCATGGGGCGACTTCGATGTCAACGCTACCGCTGGTGGTAACATCTTCAAAGTGAACAACAAGACCACTACCAACGTCGGTCTCAATCAGCAGATGAATGGCATCAAGAACATCATGAACTATCAGGAACAGAACACTCGTGAGAGCATGTACAAGAAACAGATCAGCTCTCTCTATGCCAGCGCAAGCCTCGGCTACAAGCATACTTACTATTTGGAGGGAACCCTCCGTGGCGATAAGTCGTCTACGCTCCCTACAAATAACAATACATACGTATATCCATCTGTATCGGGTAGCTTGGTTTTCTCTGAGTTTATCAAGAACAAGAAGTTCATCAATTATGGTAAGATTCGCGCATCTTGGGCAAAGGTAGGTAGCGATACCGATCCATACCTGTTGGCACTCAACTATACCACGGGCAAGTACAGCTACTCTGGTTATACCATCGGTATGATAGCCAACTCAACACAGCCGAACAAGGATTTGAAGCCTACAATGACAGGTTCTTACGAGGTAGGTTTGGAGATGAAGTTCCTTAACGGACGCTTGGGCTTGGATGCCACCTATTACAACCAGAACTCCAAGAACCAGATTTTGAGTTTGGCTTCAACCACCACCTCTGGCTATGCTTACCGCCTCATCAATGCCGGTGAGATTCAGAACCAGGGTGTCGAGATTGCCCTCAATGCCCGTGCCTTGCAGATCAAGGACTTCGCTTGGGACTTGGGTGTCAACTTCTCGAAGAATACCAACAAGGTGAAGTCGCTCACCGATGGCATGGACTACTTCGAGTTGGCGAAGGCATACTGGTGCGGTGTTTCTGTAGGTGCCAAGGTAGGTGAGAACTATGGAGCTATCCGTGGACACGACTTCCTCTACAACGACAAGGGACAGGTGGTTGTCGATGCAGCTACTGGTCTTCCAAAGGTTGACCAGGAAATTAAGACCATCGGCAACTCTACTTGGGACTGGACAGGTGGTTTCTACTCAACCTTCAGCTACAAGAACTTCCGCCTCTCTGCATCCTTCGATGTGAAGGTAGGTGCCGACATCTACTCTATGTCCATGCGTTCTGCATACGAGACAGGTAAGGCAAAGGGAACATTGGCAGGCCGTGAGGAGTGGTACACTTCTGAGGAGGCCCGCAAGGCTTCGGGTATGGACCTTGCCGCATGGCGTGAAGCAGGTAACTGCAAGGGATTTGTCGTAGATGGTGTCATCGACAATGGCGACGGTACTTATCGCAAGAACGACATCGCCGTGAACCCTGAAGATTACTGGAAGCATGTGGCAAAAAGCGTGCAGAGTGCCTTCGTTTACGACAACTCTTACGTGAAGTGTCGTGAGATTACTTTCGGCTATACCTTCCCAGAGAGCATCCTGGGCAAGTATGTCAAGGGCTTGACCGTATCCTTCGTGGCTCGTAACCCATTCATTGTTTGGAAGAACATTCCTAACATCGACCCAGACTCCAGCTACAATACCTCAGGTCTCGGTCTGGAATATGGTTCCCTGCCATCTCGCAAGAGTTATGGTTTAAACGTGAACGTGAAGTTCTAGTCTCGAAAAAATGAATCAATTTCTTTAGAAGAGTTCTAATATATAATAAGGTAAGAAAATGAACAATATAATCAAGAAATATATAGGTAAGAGCAGCCTGATGATGGCTTTCGCCCTGATGGCAACCGGCACTGCGATGACTTCTTGCTCTGATGATACCTTGAGCAACATCAATACCGACAAGACCAAGGTGAGCGAGCTCGACCCTAACGCACAGTTGACAACAGCTTTGCTGCAGACTTACGGTGACTTCAGTCTGATGGATACCTACCGTAACTATATATCTGGTTTTCCACAGTATTTCGCTGGTGGTTGGAATGTAACCAATTACGCTGGTTCTAATTTCAGAGAAGATGATATATCCCGTAAAGTTTGGGACCGCTATTATGAAATCAGTATCAAGAACCTTGTGGATGCCATCCACAAATCTGCTGACAAGGCAAACTTGAATGCGGCACTTCGTATCCACCGTGTCTATCTCACGGCAGTTTTGGCAGATACCTACGGTGACGTGCCTTGTTCGGAGGCAGGTCTGGGTTATATCTCAGGTATCTCCAACCCTAAGTATGATACCGTAGAGGAACTCTACAGCTGGTTCTTCGAGGAACTTGACGCTTGCGAGAAGCAGCTTGGCACAGGTACCGACCACATTTCTGGTGATGTCACCAGCATGGGTGGTGATGTAGCTAAGTGGAAGAAGTATGCCAATGCACTCCGTATGCGCTATGCCATGCGCATTTCCGATGTTAATCCACAGAAGGCAAAGGAGGAGTTTGAGAAGGCTGTGGCTGCCGGTGCTATCGCCAGTGCAGCCGATGATGCTTATATCAAGTATGCTGATGCACCTTATACATATTATGATGGTGCCAATGATTATGATTTCCGTACCAATGCCTTGGGAGAGATTCTCTATAGTCAGAATGCTACATCGCCTACCATGATATGCTCTACCTTGTTCTATCAGTTGCAGAATACCAACGACCCTCGTCTCTATCGCATCTGCCGTCACTACTACAATATCAAGCGTAGTCAGGTGAAGCCAGATAAGGAGCAGAACATCGACTTGACCGATGATTTCCTGGCTTACTTCAAGAGCAAGGAACTCGGTGAGGAGCCTTGCAACCCTGGTGCAGCCTGGTACACAGACTGGATGAATCCAGCTACGTTGGATGACCTTCCTACCTTGAAGAAGTATGCAGAGATAGACGAGAACACTTATGCCAGCTCTGATTATATAGCCCGAGCTGGTCGTCCTTGCCTGAACATCGACTTCGAGATGCCTTCTTGTCCTGGCGACTTGATGAGCTATGCCGAGGTAGAGTTCCTCAAGGCTGAGGCTGCAACCAAGGGTTGGAATGTTGGTGGTGGTGATGCTGAGAGTCACTACGAGGCTGGTGTTCGTGCCAGCATGGAGTTGCTCAACAACTACTATCTTACATCCAACAAGATTTCCAAGGAAGAGATCAATGAGTTCATTGCCAACAACAAGTTGGGTGACAATCCTAAGGAGACCATCAACACCCAGGCTTGGATTCTCCACATGATGAACCCTTCTGAGGGTTGGGCTAACATGCGCCGCTCAGACTATCCTGCCATCTTGAATCGTGATCGCTTGACCAAGAATGGTTTCACTTATACGGATCCCGATTGGTCAATGCCTGTCCGCTTGCAGTATCCTGAGTTGGAAGCTCAGTACAACAATGCCAACTACAAGGCTGCCGTCGACCGCATGGGGGGTACCGACAACTGGCACAAGCGTCTCTGGTGGGACAAGGCTGATGTAAAACTTCAGTCAGACTTCAATCCTCCATTCGGAAAGGGATATAGCAAGTAGTGTTTAATGTTAAGTGTTAAATGTTAAGTCTTATAGGACAATAGAATAGAATAAATAATTATGAATAAGACAATGAAACAATATAAGGGAAAAGTCTTGAAGGCTATGATGATGCTCTTAGCCGTGGGTTTCGCACTGGCTAGTACATCTACCTTGTCTTCTTGCTCTTCTGACGATGAACCATACTTCACTGTCAGCGAAGATGACAATCCACGTATCTTGAACACCGACTTGGCTGATTCCAAGATAGACCGCAAGACTAATTATAAGTTGGAAATCAAGGTGACTCCTGCTCACTACACCACTGTGACATGGTTGCTCGACGGCACTAAGATTGCCGAAGGTAATACTATCGACCAGACTTTGCCTTTAGGTGATCATGAACTGAAGATTGTGGCAACCACCACCAAGAATAAGACCACATCCCGTACCTTGAAAGTTACCGTGACTCCTGCTGCTGATGATCCAGCCTTGGGTACCAATGCCAGCGAGCTTTGGGTAGCTCCGGGAGAAACTACAACCATCCGCAACTGCAAGAACCTGGTGGATCACGTTAAGAAAGTACTCATCGCTGGTAAGGAGGCTGCCTTCGAAGTTCTCGATGAGGGTAAGGCATTGAAAGTTACAGCTCCTTCTGACCTCGCCAATGGCGATTACGACATTACATTGGTAGATGGCAGTGGTGTAGAGTTCCCTTGCGGTAAAATCAAGGTAACTACAGAGCCACGTCCATCTATGGAGAATACCCTCTGGGAAGGTGAGTTCCCTGTAACATGGGGCACTCCTTTCGATGCCTTGAGGGAAACCTTCCTCTCAAAGGTGAAGGCTGGCACCATCCTCCGTGTCTATGTAGATGGAAATGGCCAGGGTACTGCTGCTACCAACTGGTGGAGCAACATCCTTACTGGTAAGAAGGACCCTGAGCGTGGCGACATCATGGTGAATGGTCCTGCTACATGGAAGTTTGAACTGACCGACCTCTCTATCAAACTCTTGACAGAGCAGGATGGTTTCCTCCTCGTGGGTGATGGTTACACCGTAAAGAAAGTAACTATTGAATAATATATTAGAAAGATTTCCGTTTTTATCATAAAACGTCAAACCTTTGAATTTATGAAGAAAATTTTATTATCTATTTCATTGTTGGCATTGACTTATACAGCCAGTGCCAATGTTCCGGTTATCAAGAGCGACCCTAAGATTGAGGCTCAGGTAGAACAAACCCTGAAGAAACTCACCTTGGAGGAAAAGATAGGTCAGATGATGGAATTGGTGACCGACCTCTTTGGTGCCAACGACAAGAACGGTGTGTTCTATATCGACGAGCACAAGACCGATTCTATCCTTTCCCGCTATAAGATTGGCTCTATCCTCAACGCTCCAAATACCTGCGCACCAACCGCCAAGCAATGGGAGAAGTATATCTCTCAGATTCAGAAGATCTCGATGAAGCGCATCGGCATCCCTTGTGTCTTCGGTCTCGACCAGAACCACGGTTCTACTTATACACAGGGCGGAACCCTCTTCCCGCAGAACATCAATGTGGCTGCCACTTTCAATCGTGAGGTGGCTCGCCGTTCGGCTGAGGCTACCGCTTATGAGACTCGTGCGGTGAGCATACCTTGGACTTACAGTCCTACCGTTGATCTCGGTCGTGATGCCCGTTGGCCTCGCATATGGGAGAACTTTGGCGAGGATTGCTACCTCAGTTCAGAGATGGGCAAGGCGATGGTCTATGGTTTCCAGGGCGAGGACCCAAACAACATCGACCAGTATCACATTGCCACTTCAATGAAGCACTTCATGGGCTATGGTGTGCCTTGGACCGGTAAAGACCGTACGCCAGCCTATATCTCTCCTGCCGACTTGCGAGAGAAGCACTTCGCTCCTTTCCTGGCGGGTCTGCAGGCTGGAGCCTTAACCGTGATGGTGAATTCCGCTTCCGTCAACGGTATGCCGATGCACGCCAACAAGGAATTCCTGACAGGATGGCTGAAGGAAGAGACAGGATGGGATGGTGTGCTCATCACCGACTGGGCAGACATCAACAATCTCTATACTCGTGAGATGGTGGCAAAGGACAAGAAGGATGCGCTCCGCATTGCCATCAATGCCGGTATCGACATGATTATGGAACCTTATTCTTGCGATGCTTGTGGCTATCTTGTAGAACTGGTGAAGGAAGGTAAGATTCCGATGAGTCGCATCGACGATGCCTGTCGCCGTGTGCTTCGCATGAAGTACCGTCTCGACCTCTTCAAGAACCCAACCCAGAAACTGAAGAATTATCCTAAGTTTGGTGGTGAGGAGTTTGCCAAGCTCGCCTTGGAGGGAGCTACCGAGAGTATGGTGCTCCTGAAGAACGAGGGTAATATCCTTCCTTTGCAGCATGGCAAGAAGATTCTCCTTACGGGTCCTAATGCCAATCAGATGCGCTGTCTGGACGGTGGATGGAGCTATACCTGGCAGGGACATCGTGCCGATGAGTTTGCCGGCAAGTACAATACCATCTATGAGGCATTCTGTAATGAGTATGGCAAGGAGAATGTCATCTTGAACCAGGGTGTTACCTATAATGAGAAGGGAAAATACTGGGAGGAGAATGAACCTCAGATTCAGGGGGCGGTGGCTGCAGCGAAGGATGCCGACGTCATCGTGGCTTGCATTGGCGAGAACTCCTATACAGAGACTCCGGGCAATCTGACCGACCTTTGGCTCTCAGAGAACCAGCGTAATCTGGTCAAGGCTTTGGCTCAGACAGGCAAGCCTGTCATCTTGGTGCTGAATGAAGGTCGTCCTCGTCTCATTGCCGACATTGAACCATTGGCACAGGGCATCATCAATATCCTTATCCCTGGCAACATGGGCGGCGATGCCTTGGCAAACCTGGTATCGGGCAAGTCAAACTTCAGTGGCAAGATGCCTTACACCTATCCTAAGGAAATCAATTCGCTCGCCAACTATGACTTCAAGAAGAGTGAGGAGGTGGGTACGATGGAAGGTGCTTACGACTACAATGCGAAGATTACCCAGCAGTGGGGCTTCGGATATGGTTTGAGTTATACCTCTTACAAATATAGCAACCTGAAGGTTTCTCAGTCTGATTTCCGCCACGGCGACATCATCAAGGTGAGCGTGGATGTGAAGAATACGGGAAAGGTGGCAGGCAAGGAGAGTGTTCTCCTGTTCAGTAGCGATCTCATCGCTAGTATGGTGCCTGATGGCCGTCGTCTCCGTGCCTTCGACAAGGTGGAACTTCAGCCTGGTGAGACCAAGACCGTGACATTTGAATTAAAGGCAGACGATTTGGCCTTCGTAGGTTGGAATGGCAAATGGAGATTGGAGGAAGGCGACTTCAAGTTGATGATTGCCGACCAGAGTGCCGATATCCATTGCACTGATACTTATCAGTGGCCTACTGCCAACCGATAATGTATATTTAAAAGATGATTTAAAGAAAAGAGCGTGCCAAGAGTGGTGCGCTCTTTTTGTTTGCATAGTAAAATGCAGAAGAGTTAAATATCTACAAGAATCCCCCATGATGTTTGGTGTTATGTCTTGAAATGATTACTTTTGCAAATCATAATTTTTGCAGATTTACAGAATCATTCAAAACAAGGATAAATGGAAATAGTAATTGGAATCATCATAGGGCTTGCCATCGGATTCTTCGTAGGGAAACTGATGGAAGCAAAAAGTGCGGGAGAGGAGAAAACACAGCTCGTAGCGAAGGCTCAGGTGCTGACGGCTAACATCGAACAGATAAAACTGCATCATGCTTCTGAGGTTCAATCAATGAAATCTCAAATGGAGAACGAGCGGCTGTATGCGGCAAAACTTAGGGCGGAAAGCGACCAGCAGTGGGCACAGAAACTCGAGAGCCTGAAGCAGGAAATGCAGCGAATGACGATAGAACAGCAGAAGGTGGCGGCTGAGCAGCTGGCTGCCAAGCAGTCGGCTCTGCAGGAAAACAACCGTCTGCAGATGGATGAACTCCTGAAACCTATCAAGGAACAGTTTGCTGATTTCAAGAAATCGGTAGAGGAGAGCAAAACCCAGAACGAGGTGAACAAGAAGGAACTGCAGAACACCTTCGAGGTGACGATGAAACTCTTCCAGCAGGAACAGCAGCAGGCTGTACTGAACCTGAAGGAGCAGACCGAGAAGATTGGCTCCGATGCTGCCAACCTGACCAAGGCATTGAAGGGCGACAGCAAGATGCAGGGCGACTGGGGCGAGATGGTGCTGGAAACCATCCTGGAGAACAGCGGACTTCGTAAAGATGAGGAATTCTTCATTCAGGAGAATACGAAAGATGAAGAGGGAAAGAACTATCGTCCGGATGTCATCGTCAGATTCCCGGAAGGCAGAAGTGTGGTCATCGATTCCAAGGTTTCGCTTACCGCCTATTCCGATGCTCTGGCAGCTGAAGATGAGGCTGAACAGGAACGCCTGATGAAGGCACATGCGCTGAGCGTAAGAAGGCACATCGATGAACTGGCAGCCAAAGACTATTCCAAACTGGTGGATGATGCTATCGGCTTCGTACTGATGTTCATCCCTAACGAGACCAGCTATATCGCAGCGATGAAGCAGCAGCCTGATCTCAGTCGCTATGCTTACCAGAAGAAGATTATCATCATCTCGCCAAGCAATCTGCTTATGGCACTCCAGCTTGCCTATAATCTCTGGCAGTATGACCGGCAGAACAAGAATGTGGAGAAAATCGTGAAGACGGCTGCTGACCTGTATGATAAGGTGGCTGGCTTCGAAGATACTTTCCTGGGCATCGGCGATTTGATAACCCGCCTTTCGGGTACTTTTGATAAGGCAAAGAAGCAACTCTATGATGGAAGTGGGAATGTGATGAGAAGAGTAGAGAGCCTGAAAGGGCTCGGTGTAACACCAAAGAAGCAGATTAAAGCTTTGGAAGAATAAAAAATATCATGCCCAAGCAGAAATAACTTGTTTGGGCATTTGCTTTTTTGTTCAAATGTGTTTGCAAATTGTTCATTTTCCGAAAATATTGCCCGAAAAGAACAGATGTTTCGGAATTTCTTTGTACTTTTGCAGGCGACAATTCGTTGGAAATTTACGAAGCAATATACGAAGTAAAAACATAGAACAATCAAAAAATACTGTATAATCATGAAACTAAACGAAATTCTTTCTGACAGCTTTAATGCTGCAGAATGGGAAGCTAAGGGTTATGAGCTTCCTAAGTATGACATCGCAGCCGTAGCTAAGAAGACTCACGACGAGCCTACTTGGGTTCACTTTGGTGCAGGTAACATCTTCCGTGCGTTCCCTGCTGCTATTCTTAACGATGCACTTAACACCGGCAAGTACGATCGTGGTGTTATTGTGGCAGAAAGCTTCGACTACGAAATTATCGACAAGGCTTATCGTCCTTACAATAATCTCTCTCTTCTCGTCAGCCTCCAGAGCAACGGAACCATCGAGAAGAAGGTCATCGCTTCTATCACAGAAAGCCTCAAGGCGGATAAGCAGTTTGGTGAGGACTGGGCACGATTGGTCCAGATTTTCCAGGCTCCAAGTCTGCAGATGGTAACTTTCACCATCACAGAGAAGGGATATTCTTATAATGATGCAGATCTGGCACGTGGTCTTGATGCAGTATTTGCTATGGGTAAGCTTACCGCTCTTCTCTATGAGCGTTATAAGGCAGGCAAGTTGCCACTTACTCTTCAGTCTACCGACAACTGTTCTCACAATGGCGACCATGTTAAGGCTGGCGTAAAGGCTTATGCAGAGCGCTGGGCACAGGATGGTATCGTAGAGGCTGGTTTCGTAGATTATATCAATGACAGCAGCAAGATTACCTATCCTTGGTCTATGATTGATAAGATTACTCCTCGTCCTCACGAGAAGGTACAGGCTATGCTGGCTGAGGATGGTTTCGAGGATAACAATACGATTATCACCGAGAAGCATACTTTCACCGCTCCTTTCGTAAATGCCGAGGAAGTGCAGTATCTCGTTTGCGAGGATACTTATACCAACGGTCGTCCGCCATTGGAGTTGGGCGGTGCGCTCTATACATCCCGCAAGACTGTAGATGAGGTTGAGACCATGAAGGTAACCACCTGTCTGAACCCTCTCCATACAGCGATGTCTATCTATGGTTGCATGCTCGACTATACCTTGATTTCTGCCGAGATGGCTGATGAGGACCTTCGTGCCTTCATCCAGAAGATCGGTTATATCGAGGCAATGCCAGTGGTTACAGATCCAGGTGTATTGAACCCATACGAGTTTATCGGCACCGTTATCAACAAGCGTCTGCCTAACCCGTTCATGCCAGATGCTCCTCAGCGTATCGCTACCGATACCAGCCAGAAGCTCTCTATCCGTTTCGGTGAGACTATCAAGAAGTATATCGACCGCGGTCTCGACAAGAGCAATCTCGTGTTGATTCCTTTGGTATTGGCAGGTTATGCCCGTTATCTCAAGGCATTGGATGATAACCTGAAGCCATTCGAGCCATCTTCTGACCCATTGTTGGCAGAACTCCAGGCTATCGTAGCTCCTCTTGAAGTAGGAAAGGCTGATCAGGACTACTCTTGCCTGAAGAATCTCTATTCCCGCAAGGATGTATTCGGACTCGATCTCTACGAGGCTGGCTTCGGCGAGCAGATTGAGGGCATGGTAAAGGAACTCTTTGCAGGTAAGGGTGCTGTAAGAGCGACATTGCATAAATATGTTTCTGCAAGATAATTCATTTTTAAACTTATACATTATATAATATATATGGAAAGAACATGGCGCTGGTTTGGCAAGAAAGATAAGATTACACTTGCACAGTTGAAACAGATTGGTGTTGAGGGCATTGTTACCGCATTGCACGATGTTCCTCTGGGTGAAGTTTGGACACGCGAGAAGATTCATGAACTCAAGGAGTACATCGAGTCTTATGGTATGAAATGGAGCGTGGTAGAGTCTTTGCCTGTGGTTGAAACCCTGAAATATGGTGGTCCTGACCGCGACCATCAGATTGAGGTTTACAAGGAAAGTCTCCGCAACCTGGGCGAGGAAGGCATCAAGTGCATCTGCTACAACTTTATGCCAGTCTTGGACTGGGCACGTACCGATTTGGCACACGAGAATCCTAACGGAGCCAATAACCTCTATATGAACTGGGGCGAGTTTGCCTACTTTGATATCTATATCCTGCAGCGTGAAGGCGCCCGTGAGGATTGGACTGAGTTCTCTAAGGAACACAAGTGGGGCAGAGACCTCGTGACTGAGGCTGATGAAATCAAGAAGACTTCTACACCAGAGCAGGATCATGCCCTGGTAGAGAATATCATCATCAAGACCCAGGGTTTCGTATCGGGTAACTTCAGCGAGGGCGATTCAGCTCCTGTCCAGAAGTTCCGCGACCTCTTGAAGCTTTATGATGGCATCGACAAGAAGAAGTTGCAGGAGAACATGAAGTACTGGCTGGAGGCTATCATGCCTATCTGCGATGAGTACGATATCAATATGTGTGTTCACCCAGACGATCCTCCTTATCCTGTATTCGGCTTGCCAAGAATCATCGGTCGTGCCGAGGATATCCAGTGGATGCTCGATGCTGTGCCAAACAAGCACAATGGTCTGACTTTCTGTGCAGGTTCATTCTCTGCCGGCGAGCACAACGACTGTGTGGCAATGGCTAAGCAGTTTGCTGACCGCACTCATTTTGTTCATCTGCGCTCTTGCTACATCTTCCCTAACGGCAACTTTACAGAGGCTTCTCACTTGGGTGGTCGCGGCCATCTCATTGAACTTTGCCGCATCTTCGAGAAGGCTGAGCAGGAAGGCAAGTGCAATTCCGGCCGCAGATTGCCTATGCGAGTAGACCACGGTATGACCTTCACTGATGAGCCAGGTGGCGTATTCGATGAGAGCAATCATGGTCACAATGCCGGTTACACTCTCCTCGGCCGTATGTTTGCCATGGGTCAGATTCAGGGTGTCATCGCAACAGTAGATGATGAACTGGGCATTGAGTATAAACAGCCGGGATTCTATGATTAGTGATTAATAATTAGGCTATTAAGCGATTTGAAATTCAGGTTAGATAAAATACGAAAAAGGCTAGCGTGCGTTTTTGCATGCTAGCTTTTTTTGTGTGCTTGGGGTGCTTTATTCTTTTGTTTTGAGCTCCACTTCCTCCACATATTTCACCAGTGAATCCTTGCCGTTATGCAGATAGAAGTCTACACGAACCACATGGTTGATGTCGGCATTGCCCTTCACCTTTATGTGTCGTGTCTTGCTGTACATCATCGTGTCGCGGCGTGAAGGATAGGATACGAGCTCGAGGAGGTCTTTGGTAGAATTGCTGCCCACATAATAGATGCCTATACTGTCTTTTCCGTTCTTGATGGCAGCAATCTTCGCCATTTTCTTGGCATGAGCCGCAGAGGTATCTATCGGATAAAACTCGCTGGCAGCTACCGTGTCGCCGTCATGCTGGTCTGGTGCAAACTTGCAGCTGGTACCCGTCGTAGTGATAATGGATGCAGCAGCCAGGGCTGCCACAAAGTATAATATTTTCTTCATTGTTATTTCCTTTCTTTTCTTTAAAGAATCCTGTTTTGTTCGCAAAATGCGTTATCGGCTGCAAAAGTACAAAAAATAACTCGAAAAGCCATACCTTTTTTATCTTTTTCCTTTTAATACTTCGGATGGAGAGACGTGTGCTGAAACTGGGCGGGAGGAGTTATGGGGATAGTATGGAAGAAGTTATGGGGATGGCATGGAAGGAGCGGTATGGAAGGAATTGAAAGGTATGGGTGGAATGGATGGAATTCCGTGCAAAGATACAACTTTTCTCTGATACTGCCAAATTTGGGGGCGTGATAAGGAAATGTTTGAAATGTGCTTTCAGATTGAAAGTAGTTAAACTTCCTTACTCATAGTTTTGTGGGTGACAACTCATAGTTTTACGGGTAACAACTCATAGCTTTGCTCTCTTAAAGTATAGAGTTACGCAGTAAATCAGGTGTTTACGAGGATTATGATGTTTTTACTGCAATAACTCAGTTCCTCAGTTCCTCAGTTTTTCTCTGACCCTTCACTTTTTCTTTTATTTAGAAGTTTATTATATATATAAAAAAAATATATATATATAATAATATATAATATATAACAATTTAAACAACTTTGAACTATAAGGGCTATATACCCCTTAGAAAAAAACTGAGGAACTGAGGAACTGAGGAACTGAGGAACTGAGTCAATGATAGAGACTTAGAATCTTACTCTTGATACTGTTGAATATGTGCTTGTATTAAAAGTTAAGTGGTAGATTATCAGACAGATAAGATACTTGACGCCCTAAAATAGGGCGTCAAGGTTTTATTGTGATACCCATACGTTGTGAAACACGACGTATGGGTATGAAAAGGAGTTTCGTTACATTGAACTTTCAAATCGTAACTTGATGAGATTTGGCTGATTTTACATCTCAACCACTACTTCATGCTTGCCTTCAGCGCAAGGAATGATGGTGCCTGAGATAGGAGTGCCATCCACTGTAATCTGCTTCACGCCCTTCTGGTTTCCGCTAGGATTCTTTACTGTGATATGGTATTCGCCACCACGGAACTTGCGGGTTACCTCATACTCCTTAGCGGTGCTTGGGAGACAAGGATCGATGAGCAAACCTTCATAATCTGGCTTGATGCCGAGGATGAATTCTGATACCGTATACCACATCCATGCCGCTGTACCGGTGAGCCAGGAGTTCTTTCCTTCGCCCGGTTTGGCTGCATCCTTACCGGCTACCATCTGGCAGTTTACGTAAGGTTCTACCTTGTGAAGTGTCTGATATTTTTCCTCTACATAGCTAGGTAGAATCTTGGTATAATGGCTCCAGGCATCGTTGCCTCGGCCGGCTACAGTCTCTCCGATGATGACCCAAGGATTGTTGTGGCAGAAGATGCCGGCATTCTCCTTGTAGCCTTCAGGATAAGAAGAAATCTCACCCATTTCTACATGATAGGTAGTGTAGGCTGGGTTGTTCAGTACCAGTCCGTGCTCGCATTCCAGTCGTTTCTTGCTGCTGTCCAGTGCTTTATCGCAGAGTCCTTCTTCCAGACCGATACCAGCCATCGTACACCAGCCCTGGCTCTCGATGAAGATTTTGCCTTCCTCGTTCTCATCACTACCAATCTTGTTGCCGAAGAAATCGTAAGCGCGGAGGAACCATTCACCGTCCCATCCATGCTGCTTCACAGCCTCGTTCATCTCATCTACAGCCTGCTGCATGCGTTCGGCTTCTGTCAAATAATCTTCCTCTGCAAGACCGGCTATTTCGCCCTCCTTGCTTTCCATAGCTTCCTTGGCAAGCTGCTTGCACAGAGCCACATAATCCTTGCCGGTAACAACGAACAGACCGGCTATCATCAGACTCTCTGCCTTGCTTCCTTCGCCCTTGTTTTCGGTGGTCTGGAAACTCTCGTTAGGGTCCCAGGAGAAGCAGTTCAGGTTCAGACAGTCGTTCCAGTCGGCTCTTCCGATGAGTGGCAACTTGTGTGGACCCAGGTTGTTGATAACATGGTTCATTGAAATCTTGAGGTGCTCGAAGAGGCTTACTTCTGTGCCTGGCTGGTTGTCGAAAGGCACCTGCTCAGCGAGGATAGAGAAGTCGCCCGTCTCCTTGATATAGGCTACGGTACCGAAGATGAGCCAGCAAGGGTCGTCGTTGAAACCGCCACCGATATCGTTGTTGCCGCGTTTTGTGAGCGGCTGATACTGGTGGTAGCAGCCACCGTCAGGGAACTGGGTGCTGGCGATATCGATGATGCGCTGGCGGGCACGGGTAGGAATCTGATGAACGAAGCCTACGAGGTCCTGGTTGGAATCGCGGAAGCCCATGCCTCGACCGATGCCGCTCTCGAAGAAACTTGCCGAACGCGACATGCAGAAGGTAATCATGCACTGATACTGGTTCCAGATGTTCACCATGCGGTCTAACTTGTCGTTGCCGCTCTTCACGGTGAAGATGTTCAGCAGGTTATCCCAGTATTGGTTGAGTTCTGCGAAGGCAGCATCCACCTTTTCGGTGGTATCAAACTTGGCGATAAGCTGATGAGCTTTCTCCTTGTTGATTACCTTCTTGGCGCTGAACTTCTTGTCCTGCTCGTTCTCCACATATCCCAAAAGGAAGATGAGGTCGCGGCTCTCGCCTGGTTGCAGGGTAACCTCGATATAATGAGATGCGATAGGGCTCCATCCGTGTGCAAAACTGTTGCGTGGCTTGCCTTCCATCACAGCCTCAGGCTCGGCAAACTCGTTGTAGAGTCCGATGAAGCTCTCGCGGTCGGTATCATATCCCTGAATCTCTGTATTCACGGTGTAGAAAGCGTAGTGGTTGCGGCGCTCGCGGTATTCGGTCTTGTGATAGATGGTAGAACCCTCTACCTCCACCTCGCCCGTAGAGAAGTTGCGCTGGAAGTTCTCCATGTCGGTAGCAGCATTCCAGAGGCACCATTCGGCAAAGGAGAATACCTTGAGGGTCTTCACCTCCTTAGTCTGGTTCTTCAGCGTCATCTTCTGCACCTCAGCCCATGTATGGAGCGGAACGAAGAAGAGCACACTCGCCTCCACGCCGTTCTTGCTGCCCGTGATGCGGGTATAGTTCATGCCGTGGCGGCACTCGTAGCTGTCGAGTGGTGTCTTGCAAGGTTTCCATCCTGGGTTCCATACGGTATCGCCATCTTTGATATAGAAATAGCGACCGCCGTTATCCATCGGCACACCGTTGTAGCGGTAACGTGTGATGCGACGGAACTTGGCATCCTTGTAGAAAGAATAACCACCTGCTGTGTTTGAGATGAGCGAGAAGAAATCCTCGTTACCCAAATAATTGATCCAAGGCCATGGGGTCTTTGGGTCAGTAATCACGTATTCGCGATTGGCGTCATCAAAATGACCATACTTTTTTTCTGCCATTGTTTTTTTAATGTTTATTTCTAGGTAAAATATATTATTTTCGTGCAAAGATAGTAAAAAGTTTCAGTTTCGGGGTTAGAAAACAGTTTTTTTTTGTATTTTTGCAATGAAAAGTTTGATGATTATCATCATTCTATTAACATTTTATACAGTTGGCTTATGAAAAGAAACATTTTATCACTTCTGATAGCCCTCTTTGCTACGATGCAGGTAGCGGCTCAGACATACGACAACTTGTGGAAGCAAGCTGAAATCATTGCTCAGAAGGACCAGCCTAAGAGCGAAATCGCGGTGATGAAGAAAATCATCGCCAAGGCTTCGGCTGCCAAAGATTACGGGCAGTTGCTGGCGGCTGAGACAAGACAGATGACACTCTGGAATGAGATTTCGGCTGACTCGCTGATGCCTAACGTGAAGCGGATGGAAGCAGAGGTGCTGAAGGTGAACGACCCCGCATTGAAGGCGGTGAGATATGCCGTGCTGGGCAAGGTGTACTGTGATATGAACGAAAAGAAAAGCCAGGAGTTCTTCAAAAAGGCCTTGGAACAGCCTGAACTTCTTGCTCGACATACATCTGCAGAGTATGTTCCATTGACGCTGAAGGGCGTGGATGGCAGTTCCTTTAACAACGATCTGCTGCATCTCATCGGATTCGAGGCAGACAGCAAGGAGGCGTATCTGCAGCTGTACACCTATTATAATAAGGTGGGAAATAGGGGCGCGGCTTGTCTCTGTGCCTATAAGCTCATCGAGAAATACCGCCAGGACGACGTGAGAGAGGTGAAGAAATCGAAGTATCTGCAGACCATCGACTCGCTCATCCAGGTTTATCAGGATATTCCGGAGGCAGGCGAACTTGCCGTGGAGCATTTCCGCTTCATGGAAGGTGCTACTGATGCCAAACCGCAGGATAAGCTCAACTATATCAACTATGCGCTGAGCCGCTGGGGAGGATGGTCGAGAATGAACGAACTGAGAAATGCACAGAAGCGACTCACCGAACCGATGTTCCGGGTGAAGAATATGCCGCAGGTGTTGCGACCAGGAGAGAAGGCGTGGGTGCATCTGAACGTGCGCAATCTGCAGAACCTGAAAATCAGTATCTCCCGCCTCAATATTACGGCAGATAACGATTATAATGCCCAGGATGAGGCTACCTACAAGATGCTCCTGAAGAAGACTACGAAGCTGCATCAGAAGGATTTCAGCCGCAACTACTACGGTCGGCCGGATTATGAAACGGTGAAGGATTCCATCGAAATCGGTGGCAATCTGCCGCTGGGTGCCTATCTGATGGAGGTAACTTCGGATAATACCGGCATCGCTCCGCAGCGAGAACTCTTCTATGTGAGCAATCTGGCGGTGATGATCCAGCAGTTGCCGGATGACAGGCATCGCTATGTGGTGGTGAATGCTACAGACGGACAGCCTATCGCCGGGGCGAAGATAGAACTCTATAACCAGCGGTATGATTTCAAGACGAAGAAGGACAAGCGACTGGTTCATGCCCGGTTGACGACCGATGAGAACGGCGAGGCTTACTTCAAGAACGTGGATGGAGAGGTATTGATTTCTACCAACAGCGACAAGTTTATGCCTGCCAAGTACATCTATCTCAGCCGTACCCGCTATTATGAGAAGAAGGATAATGAATCCAAATATCAGGTTTATACCGACCGTGCTCTCTATCGCCCAGGACAGAAGGTGCATGTTACGGCTATAAATTTTGTCAATATGAAGGGTATCGATGCAAAGGTGCCTGTTGGCAGAGAACTGGGTTTCCAACTCGTTAATGCCAGTTGGAAAGAGGTGGAGATGAAGAAGGCGAAGATTGACGAGTATGGCACGGCTTCGGTAGATTTTGAATTGCCGAAGGAGGGTCAGACAGGCATGTATCATGTATCCGTGAATGACCAGGTAAACCGCTTCTTCCGTGTGGAGGAATACAAGCGTCCAACCTTCGAGATTACCTTCCCGAAGGTGAATGAGAAATATAACTGGGGCGATACCGTGGTGGTGAAGGCTTCGGCAAAAACCTATGCCGGAGTGCCGGTGCAGGGTGCCAAGGTGGAGTATCAGGTGACTCGCAGAAACCAACTCTGGTGGTGGGGCGCAGGCTCTGCCGGACAGTTGGTGAAGACTGACAGTTGCGTGACTCGTGAGGACGGAACCTTCGACGTAGAGATTCCGCTGGAGGCTTCCTTGTCAGGAAAAGACGAGGCTGATATGAGCGATTTCATGCGCATCGCCCGTTTCTTCAACTTCGAGGTCTCAGCTATCGTTACCGACATCAGCGGCGAGAGCCACGAGGGCGTGATGAGTCTGCCTCTGGGCACCAAGCCAACCATCCTCACGGTGAATCTTCCTAAGCGTATCGAAACAGACAGTCTGAATACGGTGACCTTCGCTTACCGCAATGCCAGTGGTATGCCGATTTCGAGCAGGTTGAAATATCGCATTGATGAAGGCGAATGGAAGGATGCCGAGGCGAATGCACCGGTTTCTATCAAGGAATATGCTTCTTCCTCTGCCTCTTCTTCCCTCGTTTGGAAATCTGGCGTTCATCAGTTGGAGGCAATCTGCGGACAGGATACCCTACAGCAGAAGTTCACGCTCTTCAGTATGAAGGATACCCATCCGGTGGAGCCAACTACCGAATGGTATTATCAGACGGCGAAGACTTTCCCTCGTGATGGCAAGCCGGTCTATATCCAGGTGGGCTCTTCGGAGAACGGAGCGCACATCGTATATTCCATCATCGCCGGCAACAAACTACTGGAGAAGGGCGCCTGGGAGTTGGGCGATAGTATCGTAACTCTGCCTTTCACCTACAAGGAGGAATATGCGTCGGGCATCGTACTGAACTATAGTTTCGTGAAGCAAGGCAAGTGCTATACCCGAATGATGAGCATCGCCCGTCCTTTGCCTGAGAAGAAACTGAACATCGCCTGGAAGACCTTCCGCAACCGTCTGACCCCTGGACAGAAGGAGGAGTGGACGCTGAAGATTACCACCCCTGACGGCAAGCCAGCCAAGGCGCAGCTGATGAGCGTACTCTATGACAAGTCGCTCGACCAGATAGCCCCACATTCCTGGAATTTCTCCCTGGGCTTCTATCAGAGTTTGCCAAACTGCTACTGGAAGCACAACCTCACTTTCCGTTCATTTTACTTGAATGGCGTTTATCCTACCAAGTATTATGACGAGAAGCAATTGGATGTAGATAAGTTTGATGGCAAATACTTTAGCTATTATGCTTATATGCAAGCGGTGGAGCTGAGCAAGTTGGAACGTTCTTCTGGCGGAACCGTTGAGTCTGTTCGTATACAAAAAGACGAGGTGGTTCGAGAAGAAGCGAAAGTCATCAGGATTCGCGGCTCTAAAATGACTCGTGTCGGAGCGGCTGCTCCATCTGCCAACAAGGTTTTTGATGTAGTAGAGGAGATGCCGCAGTTTGCCGGTGGTTCTGGCTCAGATGCAGGACAATTCCTCGACAAGGTACAGGTGCGTGAAAACCTGAACGAGACCGCCTTCTTCTATCCTGCCTTGGAGAGCGACAACAATGGCAACGTTGCCATCAGGTTTACCCTACCAGAGAGCGTGACTACCTGGAAGTTCATGGGATTGGCGCATGACAAGGAGATGCGCAATGGTTTGCTGGTGGATGAGGCTGTGGCTCAGAAGATCGTGATGGTGCAGCCTAACATGCCTCGCTTCCTGCGTGAGGGCGATAAGAGCACCATCGTGGTGAAACTCTTCAATACTTCCGACAAGAAGGTGAGCGGCAACACCCGTATGCAGATTCTTGACCCGGAGACCAACAAGGTGGTTTGGCAGAAGACGCAGAACTACAGCATCGATGCCGAGGGCTCTGCTACCATCTCCTTTGATGTCCAGGGACTGAAAGAAGGCGTATATATTAATAAGGTGGTGGCTGCCGGAAACGGGTACAGCGATGGTGAACTGCACTATCTGCCGGTTTTGAGCAACCGTGAACTCGTGGTGAACACCCTGCCTATCACCCTGCATCAGAAGGGTGAGCAGAACTTCGACCTGAGCAAACTCTTCCTGAACAAGGAGGGCAAGCAGGCGAAGGGCGCTGAAGAGGCAAAGGTAACCATCGAGTACACCAATAACCCAAGTTGGCTGATGGTGAAGGCGCTGCCAGCTATCAGTAATCCGGATGAGGAGAACGCCATCTCGCTGATGTCTGCCATCTATGCCAATACCATCACAAACCATGTGCAGAAGCATCTCTCGCTGGAAAATCTCTCTCAGGAGAGCATCCGTCTGCAGAATCAGGTGGAGAAGCTGAAGAAGTTGCAGAACCCTAACGGTTCCTTCTCCTGGTGGAAGGGCATGAAGGGCAGCCGGTATATGACTACATCGGTAGCCGAAATGATGGTTCGATTGAATGCCGTTGCCGGTGTTCAGAAATCCACCGCCAAGATGCTGACTTCCGCCATTGATTATCTCTCCTGGCAGACAGCACAGGAAGTAAGAGGGATGAAGAAGCAGGAGGAGAAAAAGCAGAAGGTGAGTCCTAGCGAACAGGCGCTGCATTATCTCTACATCCTTTCGATGGATGGCAGAAAGATGAAGCAGAATCTGGAAGCTGACAAGGCTTATCTCCTGGACAAGATGTCGAAGATGACCGTTGATTTCTCCATCTATGGCAAGGCGCGTGCTGCCGTGGTACTCGCCAGAAACAGTCAGCAGAATGCTGCTTACCGCGAGAAGGCTGGCGAATATCTGCAGAGCGTGAACGAATATGCCGTTTACCGCGAGGAGATGGGCCGCTACTACGATACCCGCAAGGCACTCTACAGTTGGAGAAACTACAAGATTCCTACCCAGGTATCTGTGATAGAGGCGATGCAGATGCTGAAGCCGAACGACAAGCAGACCATCGAGGAACTGCAGCGCTGGCTCCTGATGTCGAAACGCACCCAGGTTTGGGATACGCCAGTGAACACCGTGGATGCTGTTTACGCCTTTATGAAAGGCAATGAGAGCAACTGGAGCAGGAAGGCTGAGAATGCCGTGCTGAAACTGGATGGCAAGCTGCTGCCGATGCCGCAGGATTCCACTACTTTGGGCTATGTGAAGACCGAAAAGACGGGCAAGGCATCTAAGCTGAGCATCGACAAAAAGAGCGATTATACCAGCTGGGGAGCCGTCTATGCAGAGTTTAAGCAGCCTATCAGCGAAATCGGTTCCATGGAGTCGGGCATCAAGGTGCGCCGTGTCATCGTTCCTGCCGAATCTGAGGGCAAGGGCAAGGCGCAGGCGCAGGTAGGCGAGAAGGTGAAGGTAACGCTCATCATCACCGCCGACCGTGACTACGACTTTGTGCAGATTACGGATAAGCGTGCGGCATGTCTGGAGCCGGTTAACCAGTTGAGCGGTTATCAGTGGGGCATAGGCTGCTATGTTTCTCCAAGAGATCATGCAACAAATTTCTATTTCGATCGTTTATCTAAAGGTAAGCACATCGTAGAAATGGAGTATTACGTGGATAGAAAGGGCGACTATCAGAGCGGAACTTGCACCGCTGAGTGTACCTACAGTCCGGAATTTGGTGGCCGCACAGAGACTTATGAATTGAAAGTTAATAATTAAAGTTTATAGATTGATAATTTAAAATAGAATAGTATGAAACGGATGAATATATGGATGCTCTCAGCGCTGTTGGCGCTGCCTGCATCAGCACAGAAGATTACAACCCAGCACGAGGTGGTAGACTGCGGACAGGTGGTGTTCCGCAAGCCTGTAACTGCCGAATTCGTGCTGAAGAATGACGGGCACAAGCCTTTGGTTATCAACAATGTGTTGAAAAGCTGCGGCTGTACAGAGGTGGATTATCCGAAGACGGGCATTGCTGCCGGCGAAAGTTTCGTCATCAAGGCGGTATACGATGCCAAGCAGATGGGTACTTTCACCAAGCAGGTTTGCCTCTATACCAATGCGGATGAAGAGCCGTTCATCCTCTCTATGAGGGGAAAGGTAGTGGGCAGCGTAGTAGATTTCGCTGGTTCTTACGATGAGATGCTGGGTGTCATCAAGAGTGATGCCCAGGAGGTGGAGTTTGATGACGTGAACCGTGGCGACCGTCCGGTTCAGCGCATCCATATCTTCAATCCTACCGACGAATTACTGGAGCCGGTAGTGATGCATCTTCCAGACTATCTTCATGCTTTCGTATCGCCTTCCAAGGTAGCTCCGCGTCATTCAGCCGAAATCAGTTTCGTGCTGGATTCCAAGAAACTGCGTGACCTGGGCTTGAACCAGACATCGGTTTATCTCGGTGAGCGTCCTGGCGATAAGGTTGCGCCTGAGAAGGAAATCGTGGTATCAGCCGTTCTTCTTCCTGGTTTCGAGAACATGACTCCAGCCAAGAAGGCACTGGCTCCGAAGATAGAGATGTCTGCCACCGACCTCAATCTGGGTAGTTTCAATGGAAAGAAGAAGCTGAAGGGTGAGATTCTGATTACCAATAAGGGTAAGTCGGAACTGGATATCCGCAGCATGCAGATGTTTACGATGGGCTTGCAGGTGAACCTGAAGAGGAGTAAGATTCAGCCAGGAGAGACCGTTAAGATGAAGGTGACGGCTGTGGCTGCCGACTTGAAGAAATCGCGTGTCAGACACCCTCGTATCCTCATGATTACGAATGATCCTGACCATGCTAAGGTGGTGGTGAAGATTAATGTACAATGAATTTAAAACGAATATCGTGCAGATAGAAATAGATAACGGCAGTGGGTTCTGCTTTGGCGTAACCACTGCCATCAAGAAAGCTGAAGAGGAGTTGGCTAAGGGCGGTAAACTTTACTGCCTGGGCGATATTGTGCATAATGGTATGGAGGTGGAGCGCCTGCATGAAGCGGGACTCATCACGATAGACCATGAGCAGATGGAGGAACTGCAGGGCGTAAAGGTCTTGCTCCGTGCTCATGGTGAACCGCCTGAAACTTATGCCCTTGCCGAGCGAAACAACATTGAAATCATCGATGCTACCTGTCCTGTGGTGCTCCAGTTGCAGCGCCGCATCAAGAAGCAGTATGTCAACAATCCGGAGGCACAGATCGTGATTTTCGGCAAGAACGGGCATGCTGAGGTGCTCGGACTGGTGGGGCAGACGGAGAGTCATGCCATCGTGGTAGAGAAGTTTGAGGATGTGAAGCAGCTGAAGGAAAGCGGTCAGTTGGATTTCTCTAAAGATATCTATCTTTACTCCCAGACTACCAAGAGTCTCGATGAGTTCCACCGCATTATCGAATACTGCCAGGAGCATATTGTTGAGGGTGCTGTCTTCAAGAGTTTCGATACCATCTGCCGTCAGGTGGCTAACCGCATGCCTAACATCGCTGCCTTTGCCAGCAAGCATGATGTCATCCTCTTTGTGAGTGGCAGAAAGAGCTCGAACGGTAAGGTGCTTTTCAAGGAATGCAAGAGTGTGAATGCCAACAGCTACCAGATAGAAAGTGCCGACGAGATAGATATGAACTGGTTCAAGGATGTGGAAACGGTAGGTATCTGTGGTGCTACCAGTACGCCGAAGTGGCTGATGGAAGAGTGCAGGGAGAAGATTATCAACGATAGTTCTGCTCTTTTATAGTAAAAGTTAAGGCTTTGATTATCAGTTACTTGATATACTTGATACGGTGTTTCACCGTATCAAGGGTAGAGGGTAGTTTTATCGTTGATTGAAAAAAATAATATGTTGGTTATTAATTAGTTAACCCATTTGATGCTGTGTTTTACAACGTCAAATGGGTTTATCTTTTATAAACTGTCTGAAAATAAAACAGGTGATAAATCTTCTCCCGAAGACCTATCACCTTCAAAAAACAGTAATTAACTCAAAATTTATAATCTATATCATTACTACCTTGTTAATATGGTTACAAAGATACTAAATTGAAGTTTTTTTTCCAAATCTTTTTCATCGAATACGATAAATTTATCGGCAAAAATAGTATATTTAACGTATTTTTAAACAAATAACCCGGCAGTCTCTTTTCTGTAGCTTATTTTGCTATTGCTTTTTGATATTGTTCCATCAGCCATACCTTCTGTTCAGGAATGGTCATGTTGCTGTTGTCGAGCGTGATGGCATCATCAGCCTTTCTGAGTGGGGAAGTCTCGCGGTGGGTATCGATATAGTCGCGTTCCTCTACATTCTTCTGAATCGCATCGAAGTCGGCTGGCATTCCTTTCTCCTTCAGTTCATCGAAACGGCGCTGTGCTCTCACCTGTGAGCTGGCTGTAACGAAAATCTTCAGTTCGGCATTAGGGAACACGGTGGTACCTATATCGCGACCATCCATCACTATGCCCTTGTCTTCGCCCATCTTCTGCTGCTGCTTTACCAGCGCCTCTCTGACGAAAGAAACGGCGGCAATCGGACTAACGTGGTTGGAAACCTCTAACGAACGGATTTCCTTTTCTACCAGTTCGCCGTTCAGATAGCAGTCTGGGCGACCGGTTGTTTCATTAAACTTGAATGAGATGCTGATGTTCTTCATCTCCTTTTGCAGTTCTTCTGTCTTTACGGCTCCATCTGCTTCGAAGAGCTGATGACGCAGCGCATAGAGGGTTACCGAGCGGTACATGGCGCCCGTATCTACATAAACATAACCTATTTCCTTGGCAAGATCCTTTGCCATTGTACTCTTACCGCAAGAAGAGTATCCGTCTATTGCTATTGTTATTTTCTTCATAATTTCGAACTAACTTTAATGTATAATTTATAGTGTACAATTTATAATCTGTAACTTACGTTCAGCATGAGACTGCAGCTACTGACGTGATATTTGCCGTAGGCAACGTTCAGATGGAAGCGCTCCAGGTTGATACCGCCACCCACAGAGAAACCGGCTCCATGACTGCTTCCTTCATCTTCTGAGGTGCTGATTTTCATCTCGTTGGCTCTCCTGAAGTTGTAGCCGGCACCTATCCACAGGCTCTCCGAAAGCAGAATGTCGGCACCTACTACGGCATGATTGCGAAGACCGCTGTCCCAATGGTTTAGGTTGACCAGTGTGGCTGATACCCTGAACGGTGCGTTGGCAAAGCGTTTCGTCACACCCAACTGCAGGTCGATCGGCATCTTCTCATATTCATTGTCGTAAGCTTTCAGCTGTCCACCCAGGTTCTTTGCCACGCAAGAAACCGACCATTCCGTTTCAGGGTCGTAATAGTTGATGCCCAGATCCACTCCCACAGCGATAGAATTGTAATCGCCAATATACGAAGTGATGAATTTGGCGGCAATACCACCCGCAAACTTTTCACCGAGCATATAAGAGAAGTAACCCGCAACGGCAATATCCTTTGCCGAGAACTCACCCATCTGGATGTTGTTCTCATCCGTCTCTTTCATCTTGCCGTAGTCAACAAGCTGAGCCGAAACAGCCCACGAAGCCTTGTCGTTGACAATACGGTTGAAACTAGCCGAGGCAGTGTTCACCCCCGACATATAGTTCATATAATTGAGATTGACCGTCTTGTCGTTTACTGATGACAGGAGAGCCGGATTATGGAATATGAGTGCCTCATCATCTTCTATCAAGGTGATGTTGTCGCCACCCAGAGCAGCTGCGTGAGCACTCACCGGCAAGCGAAGGAAATTATACCCCGTTTGGCTCTCTTGAGCATCAATAATTGTCGCAAAAAGCGTCAATATTGCGGAAATTACATATTTTTTCATTTAAATTTTCTAATTCTTTGGCAAAGATACTGCTTTTTTCAATAATAAGAAGTAAATTTGCAATGTTTTCGTAGGAAATAACGATTTTAAACGGTTTTTATTGTGGAAATTAAGAAATCAAATAGCGCACAACTGGAAGATAAGCGGGTTACATTTTTCCTGCTAGGGTTGCTGTTGGCTTTTACTTTCATCTTCGTAGGACTCCAATATCAGAGAGGTCCGCAGGGAGATGATGACTTGTCGGAATCGATGGAAGATCTCTCACAGGATCTGGAAATGTCGGCTCGTCCCGACCAGAAAGATATGGTGAGTGCAGAAGCTGTTTCGGCTCCTGCTTCTAAGTCGATTACTCAGGAAGTGAAGGCTGCCGAGCAACAGACTCAGAAGGCACCGCAGAAAATCAGTTCTACAACCAGCGAACTGGTTATCGGCGACGGCTCGGGTGTAGTGGATGGAGCAGAGGTGAAGGAAGCGGTTCCTGAAACTCCCATTGAGAATCCGGGAGCTGAGGCTCCTATCAAACTGACCGTCGTGCAGAAGATACCGCAGTTTCCTGGTGGCTGGTCTGCCTTCATGCAGTGGCTTACCAAGAACCTGAAGTACCCTATAGCTGCCCAGAAGAGCAAGATTCAGGGAACCGTAGTGGTATCCTTTATCGTAAACAAGGATGGAAGTGTTGCCAATATCAAGGTAAGCACTTCGGTAGATCCATTGCTCGACAACGAGGCTTTGAGGGTGATGAAGATGATGCCGAAGTGGAAACCGGGCATCGATAAAGGTAAGGTCTGTCGCACGATGATTGCCATCCCGGTAGTGTTCCAGCTATAAATTATAAATTGTTCATTGTAAATTATACATTATAAATTATACATTATTATGAAGACAGCAGATGAAATTTTAAGCATGGTAAATGAGTTTCTGGCTAATTTGCCTTACGAAAGAAAGCCAAAGTCTCTTTATGAGCCTATCAGATACGTACTTTCTATGGGTGGCAAGCGTATTCGTCCTACGCTCATGCTTCTGGGCTACAATCTTTTCAAGGACAATCCTGAGAAGATTCTGATGAATGCCGTTGCTCTGGAAACTTATCATAACTATACTTTGCTGCATGATGACCTGATGGACAATGCTGATTTGCGTCGCGGTCATGAAACGGTTCATAAGAAATGGGATGCCAATACGGCAATCCTTTCGGGCGACAGCATGCTCGTTCTGGCTTATGAGCGTATGGCTCAATGTGATGAAAAGCATCTTGCCAAGGTGTTGAAACTCTTTACGACCACTGCCCTGGAAATTGGTGAAGGTCAGCAGTTTGATATGGAGTTTGAAAACCGTAACGATGTGAAGGAGGAGGAATATATCGAGATGATTCGCCTCAAGACCAGCGTTCTCCTGGCTTGTGCCCTGAAGATGGGTGCTATCCTTGCCGATGCTTCTGATGAGGATGCAGAGAACCTGTATAAGTTTGGCGAGCAGATAGGATTGGCGTTCCAGTTGCAGGATGATTACCTCGATGTTTACGGCGATACCAAGGTGTTCGGTAAGGAGATTGGTGGCGATATCACATCCAACAAGAAGACTTACATGCTCATCAATGCCTTCAACCATGCCAACGACGCTCAGCGTGCAGAACTGCAGAAGTGGGTTGATGCCAAGGATTTCGACCGCAAGGAGAAGGTGGCTGCCGTTACCCGTCTATACAACGAGATAGGTATCGACAAAATGGCGCAGGATAAGATTGCTTATTATTTCGAGCAGAGCAAGAAGTATCTGGATGCCGTGAATGTGCCTGCTGAGCGTAAGGAAGAACTGGCTAAGTATGCTCAGAAAATGATGAAGCGACAGTACTAATCATAAAGTTCAAAGTTCAAAGTTCAAAGTTCAATGTTCAAAGTCATAGATACACATACGCATTTTGATGCGGAGGAGTTTGATGAGGATAGGGCGGAGGCTTTCGCCCGTGCCAAGGAAGCGGGGGTAGGCAAGGTGTTCTTGCCTGCCATCGATGTGAAGACCACACACGCGGTACTGGCATTGGCTAAGGAATATCCGGGCTACGCCTATCCTATGATTGGCTTGCACCCTGAGGAAGTGAAGGAAGACTGGAAGGAACAGCTGGCTGAACTCCGGAAGATACTGGAGGAGCATCGCATGACCGGTAATGCCAGTCAGGCGGGTTCTCCTCAGTTTTCAGACTTGATTGCTATCGGAGAGGTAGGACTTGATTATTACTGGAGCCGTGAGTTCGAAAACGAGCAGCTCGAGGCTTTCGAGGAACAGGTAAAATGGTCGGTAGAAACCCAGCTCCCGCTGATGATTCATTGCCGCAAGGCGCAGAACGAGATGGTGCATCTGCTCAGAAAGTATGAGAAAGAACTGCCGGGTGGCGTCTTCCATTGCTTTACGGGCAATCAGAAGGAAGCAGAAGAACTGCTCTCCTTCGATAAGTTTGTATTGGGCGTCGGTGGCGTATCTACTTTCAAGAGCAGCCATCTGCGTGAAGACCTCCCTGCCGTAGTTCCTCTGGATCGCATCGTTCTGGAGACCGACAGTCCGTATATGGCTCCCGTTCCATACCGCGGAAAACGCAACGAAAGTGCTTTCGTGGTAGAAGTGATGAAGACGCTCGCCAAGGCTTATGGCATAAGCGAAGAGGAGTTTGCCCGACAGACCAACCTCAATGCAGAGCGGGTTTTTCCGCTATCCGTATCGCAAGTATAGGACGCAAGCGTTCAAAACTCCTTAAATAAACATAAAAAAACAATGAAAGTTATGGTATTTCGGAGGAAAAGCAATAATTTTGCACTTCGAAATTGTTGCAGCAGCATGTTGCGGCGATTAAGAAGAGTTCTTCGGAATATGGAAAGGTGCTCGAGTGGCTGAAGAGGCACGCCTGGAAAGCGTGTAACCGGCAAAACCGGTTCGGGGGTTCGAATCCCCCTCTTTCCGCTTTTATATATATAATAAGGTATATGAAGAAAAATACAGCTATTGCACGTTTTGCAATATTGGTTTTCACATGGATGTGTTCTCTGCCTATGATGGCTCAAGAAGAGAACATGGGATTTCATCAAGCTCTTAAGACAAAGTTTATAGAGGGTAATGCGGGATTTATGTCTCTCGTTGCCATCGCCCTCATCGTGGGTATGGCTTTCTGTATCGAGCGCATCATCTATCTGAGTCTTTCTGAAATCAACGCCAAGAAGTTGATGCAGGATATCGACCAGAAGGTGTCGGCGGGAGATGTGGAAGGGGCTAAGACGCTCTGCCGGAATACCCGCGGACCGGTGGCTTCTATCTGCTACCAGGGTTTGATGCATATCAGCGAGAGTCTTGATGACATTGAGCGCTCGGTAAGCGGATATGGTACCGTTCAGGCGGCTAACCTGGAGAAGGGATGCTCCTGGATCAAACTCTTTATCGCTATGGCGCCATCGCTCGGATTCCTCGGAACCGTGATTGGTATGGTCATGTCGTTCGACCAGATTCAGCAGGCGGGCGATATCAGTCCTACTATCGTTGCTTCGGGTATGAAAGTGGCGCTCATCACTACTATCTTCGGTATCATCGTAGCCCTCATCCTTCAGGTTTTCTATAACTACATCCTTTCTAAGGTAGAGCACCTGACAAGTCAGATGGAGGAGTCGGCGGTTACTTTAATGGATATTATTGCCAAGAATAAATAAACGAAGAGAGAAATGGTTAAATTTCAATTTTCAAAGCAGAAGACGAAATCGGCCGAAAAGATATCGCAGCAGGTGTTCTATATCATGATAGGACTGGCGGTGCTGGTTTTCGGTCTGTTCTTTTTGGTAGGCTACGATTTGCCTTTCGAAGAGAACCCCGACTTTAATGCGCCTCTCTTTACCGATGTGCTCATCCTGCTGATGTGGCTCTTCCTGATAGGAGGTGTGGGTCTGGCAGTCTTTTCGATGATCAGAGATTATCGCAGCAGCAAGTCGGAGGCTGTAGTGAATGGCATTCCCGTGCGTCGCATCTTCCGCATCACATGGATCGGAACTTTGGCAGTTTTGCTGCTTACCTTCTTTTTGGGCGGTTCTGCTCCGATGCTCATCAATGGCGAGAATTATGCCGACTGGCTCTGGCTCAAGCTTTCAGATATGTTTGTCATCACATCGCTCCTGATGCTGGTGGCAGGAATCGGTGCCGTCTGTTTCGGTGGCACACGTTATATTCGGAAGAAAAACTAAAGAGAGTGCTTTGGGCTCTCTATTCTATAAATAAGGATTAAATATGCTGATTAGAAGGAAGCAACACGAAACCCCGGGACTGAATACCACATCTACAGCCGACATCTCGTTCATGCTGTTGATATTCTTCCTTGTCACCACATCAATGGATGTGGATAAGGGACTGTTGCGCCAACTCCCTTTACCTGAACCGCAGAAGAAGGAGCAGCAACAGTCGGTGGTAGACAAGGCTAACCTGATGGCACTGCGCCTGACGGCTGGCGATACGCTTTTGGTTAATGGTAAGCCGATGCAGGTGAGCCGGCTCAAGGAAGAAATCATCCGCTTTGTTCACCGCCTGGGCAAGAAACATCTCATCTCTATCGAGAGTGACCGCGATGCCGACTATAATCTCTATTTCCAGATGCAGAATCAGCTGATGGAAGCATACAGCCAGCTACGCAACGAAACAGCCCAGAAGAAATATCACAGGAATTATGCCCTTTTGAACAATGACCAGAAAGAACAGGTGCGCAACATCTGTCCGCAGCGCATCACAGAGTCGTATGCCAACGCAATGACTCAAACCGACCAGCGTGTTGATGCCAATGCAGAAGAAAAGCAGGGAGAAGAGAAAACGGCAGAAACAGCTACAGAACAGCAGAAAGGAGGTAAACAATGATGAATTTTCATAAGAAATCGCATGAAGTGCCAGGGTTGAATACATCTTCTCTGCCAGACCTCATTTTCTCCGTACTGTTCTTCTTTATGATTGTTACCCACATGCGCCAGGTTACCTTGAAGGTAGACTGCCGTTTGCCACAAGGCAAGGAACTCACCCGCCTGACCAAGAAATCGGCGGTGAGCCATATTTATATAGGTAAGCCAACCAAAGAGATGCAGGCAAAGTATGGTACAGGTACCCAGATTCAGTTGAATGATAAGTTTGCTTCGGCTCCCGAAGTGATGGATTATATTTCGGCAGAAAAGAAACGTATGTCACCTGAAGACCAGAAGCTGATGACCGTATCAATCAAAGCAGATCAGGAAACCAAGATGGGTGTGATAACTGACGTAAAGCAGGCTTTGCGCCAGGCAAAAGCACTAAAAATCAGTTATTCTGGCACAGAAAAAGGAAAATAATATTAATTTATCATGTTTTTCTCTTAAAAAATTGCTTTTATTAATTTTTTGTATTATCTTTGCAAGCAAATTATTAGTATTATGTCAAAACAAATTTTAGATTCATTAGATAGGCAGATTCTGAAGCTGATTTCTCAGGATGCCCGTATTCCATTTTTGGAAGTGGCACGCGCTTGCAATGTGAGCGGTGCTGCCATTCATCAGCGTGTTGCTAAACTTACAAATCTTGGTATCATCAAGGGTTCACAATTCATCATTGACCCAGAGAAGATAGGTTACGAAACTTGTGCCTATATGGGACTCTATCTGAAGGAGCCTGAGAAGTTTGACCAGGTTGTAGAGGAGTTGAAGAAGATTCCTGAGGTTGTAGAGTGCCACTATACTACAGGTGGTTTTGATATGTTTATCAAGATTTACGCGCTCAACAACCACCATCTCCTGGAAATCATCCATGATAAGTTGCAGCCATTGGGATTGTCTCGCAGCGAGACCATCATTTCTTTCAATGCATCTATCAACCGTCAGCTTTCTATGCAGGATCTCAAGAGTTTCAACGATGATGAAGAGGAAACTGATGAGGAGGCTGCAGTAGAGAAATAAGATATAAAAAGAAAAAAAACAGTAGCTCCCTGCGGGATTACTGCTTTCTATAAAGAGCGAGGAATGTGAATGGTAAGCCGTTTTCATTCCTCATTTCTTTTTCTGTCACTTCCCATTCTGCCGGATTGATTTCCGGAAAGAAGGTATCGGCATGTTCAGGTTCCTTTTCAACGATTGTGAGATAAAGCTTGTCTGCAAAAGGCAAAGCCTGTTCATATATGCTGGCTCCTCCGATGATGAAACATTCTTCTGATGCTTCTTTGCTTCCAACCGTTTTTTTGCTTGCTGCCGCTTCTTTGCTTCCAACCTCTTCTTTCCTTGCTGCCAGCGCTTCTTCCAGAGAGGTGTATACTTCGCACCCTGTTATCTGCTCTTTTGTCTTCGAGATAACAATATTACGGCGGTTGGGCAAGGCTCCGTTCGGCAGCGACTCAAATGTCTTCCTGCCCATGATGATCGTATGTCCAGTTGTGAGCATACGAAATCGGGTCATGTCCGATGGGATGGCGTAGAGCAACCGGTTCTTGTACCCGATAGCTCTATGCACTTTTGATATACAGGCGATGATGCTGAACATTTTTATTTAGAATGTTAAGTATTAAATGTTGAATTATTCATTCTTGCTGTAAACTGTTAACTATAAACTATTAACTATAAACAGCTCTCCCGTCCCGTGGCTGCTCTTGATCTTCCACTCCTGCGGATAGAGGTTGTTGGCACGGTTGCCAATGTTCTTTTCCCAGCCTATCGGAACCTGTCTGTAGGTTACCAGTACATAACCCTTAGGCGTATCGGCAGGCAGATTCACAGCCTCCTTGCGAAGGTAGCGGATGGCATCATCGTAGGATAACTCCACCTGTGGAAAGTGATCTTTGTTGAGCATCGTAGAGAGAGCGAGAGCCTGGTCGGGAATGAGACCCTTTCCCTTGTCTGTTCCCAGTTTCACACCTGCATGCAGCACCTTCAGGTTCTTTTCTGCCTGGTCGTAGATGTCTTTCCATCTGCCCGGAATGGCGTAAACCGTCTCGTTGCTCTCTGCAGGTATCCATTCCGTATCAGTCTTCAGCCAGCCGTCCGGAATCTCCGGTCCCTTTCCTTTAGCCACCTTCTTGTCTTTCTTCTTCTTATCCTTCCTGTTCTCCTTGGCTGAAGAACCTGCTTCCCATTCGCCCTCTTTCTTCAGAATCGCCATAAACAGACCTTCGCCTCGCGAAACGCCAGGAATGAACCGGTAAACCGGAAAGTCGCTGCCCGTGAGGTTGCGGGTGATGTTCCATGTATCTTCTACACCCTCCAGTGCCATCACTTCTGCGCCAAGTTCTTCGCATATCCAGTCCACGTTCTCCTCATCTTCGTGCGCATTGAAGGTGCAGGTAGAGTAAATCAGGATACCGCCTGGCTTCAGACAGTTCCAGATATCCGATACGATTTCGCGCTGCAGCTGCCAGCAGTTGTTCACATTCTGGGTACTCCATTCGCCGATAGCCCCTTCATCTTTGCGGAACATTCCTTCGCCGGAGCAGGGAACATCGGTAAGAATCACATCAAACTGCAATTTCGATTTCTTGTAATCGCGGGGATAGTTGTTGGTAACAATCATATCCGGATGACCGAACTTCTGTACGTTTTCGGCAAGAATCTGCGAGCGGGTGCGCATCGGTTCGTTGCTGAAGAGCAGACTCCCTTCCGGCAAGGCAGCCCTTACGGCAGTCGACTTTCCGCCAGGGGCAGCACAGAGATCCAGCATCATCACCGGTTCTTTTACGTACTGTCGGATAGCCATATCAACAAACATGGATGAGGCTTCCTGTACATAATATAAGCCGGCATGCAGCAGCGGATCGAAGGTGAATCCGGGACGGGTAGAGAGATAACGTCCGGTTTCCGGACACCAGGGAATCGGTTCGCCATCAGCATCCTTGCATTTAAAAGGATTGATGCGGATACTGGTTGGTGCCTCCTCTCCAAGGATAGCATGCTCCAGACGCTGATACAGCTTTTCGCCCATCAGTGCCTGCGTATATGTTCTGAAATCTTCAGGTAATGTCTTCATTCTGTTTCTTTTTCTTTAATTTGTTTGCAAAAATAAGAAATTTTTCGTTTCTTTGCAACTAAATCGCGAAGAGATGCGTCTAAGAAGCAGAAATTTTTCAAATAACAAGGTAAAAACAATAAAAAATAATGATATGAAGAAAGCAATATTGGCATTAGCGCTCGTTATGAGCATCGGAGCCACCCAAGTGTCTTTGGCGTCTTCTGCTCCAAAACATCGTTATCATCCAACTACCCAACAGGTAGACCCCAAGGCTGCTCCTGCATCTGCCGCACAGCCATCTGCTTCGAAGGATAAAGACGACGAGGCGTTGGAGGCTTATTCTGATACAACCAGTACAGATTCGGCCAACTATGATGATTATGATGAGAATGATAATAGATCTGTTCATTCTAGATACAGTTTAGACAACTATGATGATCCGTTCGATTTCATCGGTTCGGTATTTGGTGGCGGAGCGCTGGCTGTTATGATCATTTTCTGTATCATCTTCGGTCTGCTGTTTGTCTTTGCTCCGCTGATCATCGTATTTCTGGTTATCAGATATCTGATTCGCCGCCACAACGACCGGATGAAACTGGCGGAGATGGCGATGGAGAAGGGCATCAATGTTCCGGAAAGCGACCGTCCGATAGACAAGCAGAGCGATGAATATCTCGTGAAACGGGGATTGAGAAATGCCTTCCTGGGAGCCGGCTTATGCGCCATGTTTGCCTGGTGGGATGTTGATTTCCTGGCTGGCATCGGAGCCCTGGTCTTCTTCTATGGCATCGGTCAGACCGTTATCGGCTCGCTTCCTGCCATCAAGGACTGGTGGAAAAACCGTCACGGCGACCAGGGCACGGGCTATAATGGTACTCCGGTCTAGCAGCCGACATTCAATATATCATGGCTTCTCAATAGGAGAGGAAGTCACAAGGAAAAGAACAACAATTATTAGTTAATATATATAAGGTGGAAAAGTTATCCGATATCTCTCTCGTCACGAAGGTGGTGATGCTTCATGACCGCAAGTCGTTCGACCTGCTGGTCAGGAAGTATCAGTCACCCATTCGTGGTTTTTTCCTGCGGCAGACGCTGGGGGATGCACAGCTGAGTGACGACTTGGCGCAGGATACCTTTGTCAAGGCATATACCCATTTGTCCGGTTTCAGGGGTACAGCCTCTTTCTCCACCTGGCTCTACCGCATCGCCTATAATGTATGGTATGATTATACCCGCAGTCATAAGGAGACGCAGGATATCGATACGCCTGCTGTTTCCAGTAAGAATGCACAGGACGCCCATGCCGGATTAAAGATGGATTTGCTCAAGGCATTACAGATATTGAATGAAAATGAACGTACATGCATCACGCTGCAGCTGATGGATGGACTCTCTATAGATAAGATTGCAGAGGTGACGGGAATGGTGCAAGGCACCATTAAGTCGCATCTCTCTCGAGGAAAACAGAAACTTGCAAGTTACTTAAAAAAGAATGGTTATGACCGATAAGATAAATGATAAGAAGTTGGAGAGCATGAAAGTGGAACCATTGACCCCTCAGGATGAAGAACTCTTGAAGATGTTCTTTTCCAATTGCCAGATGTCAGAGATTCCTGATGACGGATTCTCCGACAGGGTGGTGCAGGCATTGCCGGCTTTACCCGAAACTGATACAACGATGTCGCTGGTCAAGCGCCAGCGCCTGGAACATTTATGGACGGCAGCCTGTGTGGCAGCAGGCATCATCATAGCAGTAGTCTGTCAGGGATGGGAGCAGATTCAGGAATGGCTTTTCTCTATGAAGATAGATTTCCTCCTTTCCGGTTCGCGTGCGCTTACGCATGTGGCAGATTCCATCGCCCACTCTCAGAATCTCCTGATGGTGCTGGCTGGCATCGTTGTCCTCATCATGGTTTGGGGATATAATGAACTGGCTGATGCACGTCAGTAGGGATATAAATATAACTGAACTTGCTTCTTGTGTTTTTCATGGTACTGAATCTTTAAAGGGTTGATACTACTTGCAGCTCTGCACGCAGAAGGCAGAGGCTATGGCGGTGAGAACGGTAATGACGAAATTCAGAATTTTCTTGAGTGTTTCTCTTTTCATTTTCATTTGATTTTTAAGGTTAATAAATGGATTGGGGGTTCGGATTTCCTATATCCGGGCGATACTTTTGAGAAGGAAGGCTGACAGGATGAGCAGATGGGCTTGATAGCGCGTGTTTCAATGATGCTTGCTATATTGATGAATAGCCGGGGGTGCTATAGCCGAATCCCGGACTGCATCCTGCCTAAAACCTTCTTTCTTCATCTACTGGCGAGGGGGTTACTCCAGGCCATCGCTACCATCGGAGCCGCTGCTCCCGTTGTTGCCTGATCCGCCAGTCTGTGTTGAGTCGCCACCCTGGTTTGTGCCGCCACCATGGGTAGTATCGCCTGTGTTGTCCTTGCCGCCGTCTGGTGGAGTAACATCTCCTGTTACGGCTGTGGCCTTCTTCAGGGATGCATCGAGGTTCAGACTGTTTGCCTTGAACTCACCGGTGCCACGGGCACGGAGTTTCAGTCCGGCAATGTTCTTGGTGATGCTGAACTCCTTCTCGGAGGCAGCACCTTCCTTGTTCTTGATGCCGATGCTGAAAATGGCGAGGTCGGGAATCTTCACGGCGATACCCTGCAGAACCAGTTCTCTTACGCAGCTCACCATGTCGGTGAGCATACCCTTGATGGCTCCCTTTGAGAACGGTGTGTTGTGACTTTCCATGTGCTCTGCGAGTTCATCAAGACCATAGGTCTGGGTGATTACAGGGTAGGCGAAAAACTTGCCGTAAGCGGCGCTCAACTTCTCGTTGACATACTTCTTCAATGTGTACAGAATCATAGTGTCTTCATTTTTAAGGTTAATAAATTGTGTTTGTGTAGTAGGGGGCGCTGCGCATTGCCTCTTGGTGGTATGAGATGTTATCTCTGAACCACAATGCAAAGATACGGAATCGGTGAGGTGTCAACTCACAGTTGCTCATACTTGCTCATGTTTTATCATACTTTTTCATAGATTCTTTTTTTCTGGAGTTTATAAGCCCACTGAACTTTCGCAAGTAAGCTCCACACCCTCTTTTGGGCCTTCAGCCCGTACTTGAACTACATGCGAAAGTTCAATCAATTATTTGCATGTTTTCGTAAATGTTTTGAGAATATTTTACCTTTTTCTGAAATTATTTTCGTACTTTTGCAAGCGGATTTACATGATCTAAATGGTGTACAAACACTTGCCAACCAGATTTGGAAACCTTAATACGGATTTCTGATTTGCTGAAAGTGGATGTAAACGATTTGTTGAACAAAAAATGTATCAAAGAATGATGGACTCTTTATATTTCCTTCAGTTTGCATGTTTCATCTTCATGCTCATCAATGCCCTTATCCTCGGCATCACCCACCTGCACATGAAGTGGACCAACCGACGCTATGAGTGGTCACGTTGGCTGATACTTGCAGGTATGATGGGACTTGCCATACAATATCTCTTGCAGATGCTCTTGGGTTTTCGTGCGAAAAGCGATGACTTGGGAGCTATTTTCAACATTCTTGTCTATACCCCATGCATCACCACTATCGCCATGGGCATATACAACATTGAGGCGACCCATGCCAACCGCCGAAAGATGAACATCGTCTGCGCTTGCATTTATGCCGCCATCATAGCAGTTTTCTGCATAGGCTACAGCAATAGCGGAAGTCTTAACATTGGCAACTGGCTCTATGCGATGCTCGTATTGTTCGGCACAAACGTAGCGTATTGCATCTATATGATTATGATTGAGATGCGGAAACGCAAGAAAATGTTAGAGCTGATGACTGGTGGCGACATGCTGCCCTACGTGCGATATGCCCGAGCCAGTGTCTTCGCCCTGTTCTTCTCTACCCTTACCATGCCTTTCGTCATCCTCTCTACCACCTTATTATATATAATAGGACCGTTGGCTTTGCTCTCAATTCTTTTCTTCAACCTGAGTTTCGTGGCATTGGGCTACAATTACGTTCCTACCGAGGAACTCTTGGATAAGGAAGCTGAAGAATGTGCAACCATAGCAGATGAAGAAACTGAAAATGGGGGAGCATCTTTGGAAAGCTCCGATGGGCAGGATGCAGAACCTATAGACGATAAAGAAAATTTACAGTCAATTTCTCAGGAGCGTCAGGCATTTATCAAGGAGATGCTCGACAAGTGGTGTGCTGATTTGGGTTACAAAGACACCACAGTAAACATGTTCACCCTGTCACGCTCGCTGAACATCTCCAAGAACGAGCTGTCACGCTACTTCACTGCGTGCCTTAACTCCACCTTCCGCATCTGGCTTGCCGAGGTACGTTTCGAGGCAGCAAAGAAGATGATGCTCGACTATCCCGACTACAACAACGACATCATTTCTGCCGAATGTGGCTTCTCTTCACGCTCCTATCTCTATCGCATATTCAAAGAGAAAGAAGGTTGCTCCCCAACTGTCTGGAGAGCGAAAATACAATAAAATCACGCCTTAGGTGTCTACTTCCCCCACCAAGTAGACACCTATTTTGTAGGAAGTAGACACCTAAGTGGGGCAAGTAGACACCTTTTTCCGATGAAAAACACTATCTTTGCGCCATGGAAAATATAATTCAGACTTTCATGAAAGAGGAACAGGCTATTTTTATAGTGGCATTGGGTCTTCTGTTGTTCGCCATAGTCATGAGCTATGCCATGGTTCAAGACTACAGGATATATCTTGATGAAAACTACAAGGCTCGCTACAGCTTCTGTGATTTCATCAAGAGAGAACGCTTTTATATCTATTTGCTGTTTGCATCCATATTTATCAGCCTGAAAAATCTCTTGTATTTTCTGGAGTGAACTTAACAATAAGCAGACGAATTTAAATAACAAATATAACATTAAATTATGAAAAAAAATACCAATCAATTCAATGAGTCGCATGCCGACCGTATGAACTATGGGGGGGTAAGTTCCGAAGGATCGCTCTGTTCCCATTGATGTTGTTCATGTTGCTGTTTGTACCTGCACGTATGGTGGCGCAGACAGACCCCCGCTGTGCTTTGTTCAATAGCTTGGATGGTATAACTGATGTTACCATTACTGACAATGGTGATTATCCTTGGCAGATGATGGACTTGAAAGCCGAAGGAATGACAGATATTAGCTTCGAAATTCCAGAAGGAAGCACAGGACTGATGTCAAGTAATTATAATGTGGAAGGGGTAAGTACTTCAGAGACTGTAGTCAACTTCAAAGTAGAAAAGCCCATATTCTTGACATTCAAGCATCTCGTTTCTTCTGAATCTTATTGTGATAAAGCCACTATTACTATAGATAACAAAAAGTTTGAGGAGATTAGCGGAATAAGACAAATAGAGATAAAAGAATCTTTATCTGCTGGCGAGCATACTTTGAAGTTGTCTTACCAAAAAGACTATTCAGGAAATAATAATGCTGACCGCACATTCATATACGATCTGAAAACAGCGACCTCTATTTCTGACAATAATTATATTGCAGAGTACAATGCTAAGAACACTACATTGACTTTCAAGAAAGTTATTGATGCTAATATATCAGATATAGGAAACAACAGTGTCATTGTAGAAAAATATAATAATGTGGGTGAAATTTGCAAAGCTTTAGGAAAGAGAGTGTAAACTAAACTGTGTCAAGCTACAATAAAAGTAGTTTAACACAGTTTTTATATTATGGACAACTTAGAAATTGATTACAAGAAAGCAGCTCAGCAGTTGCGTAGTGGTGAAGCCTTATTTGGCAAGGACGGAGCATTAGCTCCATTGTTAGAGCGTATTCTCAACTCAGCTCTCGAAGGTGAGATGGACGCTCATTTAAGTGAAGAGGAACGCTCTTCCGGCAATCGTCGTAATGGTAAGATGAGTAAGAAGGTTCAAACAAAATATGGTGAGGTCACTATAGAGACTCCTCGTGACCGAGACGGAACTTTCCAACCTGAGACCGTAAAGAAGCGTGAGACTATTCTTGCCAATGGCATGGCAGACCAGATTATTGAGATGTACGCCATGGGCACCAGCACACGTGACATCAGCAGCTACTTTGAGCGTGAGTTCAACACAACTCTATCAGCCGATACTATCAGCTCTATAACAGACCGTGTATTACCCGAAATCACCGCCTGGAAGTCTCGCATGCTCGATCCTGTATATGCCATTTGCTGGCTTGATGCTATCCATTATAAGGTAAAGGATGAGAATGGCAGAGCTGTCACACGAGCCATTTACAACATTCTTGGCATCAACAAGGAAGGCCAAAAAGAACTGTTAGGTATGTATGTGTCTAAGAGTGAAGGAGCTAACTTCTGGCTAGAAGTTCTTACGGATCTTCAGAACCGTGGTGTTCGAGACATCTTGATTTGTTGTATTGATGGTCTCAAAGGCTTCCCGGATGCCATCCAAAGCGTATTTCCTGAGAGTTCTGTGCAGCTCTGTATTGTCCATCAGATACGCAATTCTATCAAGTATGTTGGCAGTAAGCATCAAAAGGAGTTTATCAAGGATTTAAGAACAGTATATGGTGCAGTAAACAAAGACTCCGCTGCTGCTAATTTAGACCTGTTAGAGTCTAAGTGGGGAGAGATGTACCCAATTGTCATCAAGTCATGGCGTGACAATTGGGAACGTCTGACAGAGTATTTCCAATATACTCCAGCCATCCGTAAACTCATTTATACGACCAATACGGTTGAGGGGTATCACAGACAGGTAAGAAAGGTCACAAAGACTAAAGGGGTCTTTCCTACGGATAATTCTTTGGAGAAGCTTGTGTACTTAGCTTACCGCAACATCCGTAAGAAATGGACTATGTCACTGGCAAATTGGGGACAAATTTCTCAACAATTGGCAATAAAATTTGGAGATAGATTTAAAATTATGTAACTTTGCAGCCGAAAAGGCTTCCCTGCTGGGGGCATGCCCCCAGCAGGGAGTGGGAATGAAAGTTAAGAACAAGCCTTGACACAGTTTAAATTACACCCCCTTAGGAAATGTTACTATCAAGAATATAGTTTTCGAAGAGAGTTTCAAGACATACGCTCCTACATCATTGAAAGAATTCTTTTATAACTGCAAGACATTGGAAACGATTTCAGGCCTTGAATATTTGAATACAGCGAATATTACGGATATGAGTTCTATGTTCCAGGAATGCTCCAATCTTAAATCTCTTGACTTCACTAACTTCGACACCAAGAATGTATCGAACATGTACTTTATGTTCAATGGATGCTCCACTCTCATCTCGCTCGATCTCACAAACTTCAACACCAAGAATGTATCGAACATGTATGGTATGTTCTGTGACTGCTCAAAACTCACCTCGCTCGACCTCACAAACTTCAACACAGCGAAAGTGACGGATATGGGCTATATGTTCCTTGGTTGCTCCAATCTCACCTCGCTCGACCTCACAAACTTCAACACAGCGAAGGTGACGGATATGCACGGTATGTTCAAAGGTTGCTCTGCTCTCACCTCGCTCGATCTCACAAACTTCAACACAGCGGAGGTGAGGGATATGAACCGTATGTTCTATATGTTAGATGAATCATCCACCGCTCTCACAACCATCTACGTCAGCGATAATTTTGTAACGACCAATGTACAAAATGGTGAGAATATGTTCAAAAATTGTACAAAGCTCAAAGGTTTTAAAAAGTATTTCTTGCTCGCTACCGACCACCAATACGCCAACTACAAGACTGGCTATTTTACTTCTGGATGTGGGTATGCTGAGTTTGACGATGCTACTGGGACTCTTACATTCAGATACAAGGCAGTCAAGCCCAAAGGAGCTTATGATCTAAATGTGCAGGCATTTACGCCACAATGGAATAAATTAGGGACTAATGTGAAGAAGGTGGTCTTCAATGCTTCGTTTGCCAATGCAAGACCAACAATTTGTTATGCGTGGTTCTATAACAGCTCTAATCTGACCACAATAGAAGGCCTTGAGTATCTTAATACCGAGGATGTGACGAATATGGGATTTATGTTCGATGGCTGCTCTGCTTTGAAGTCTTTGAATCTCTCAAAATTCAATACTGCCAAGGTTACTTCTATGAAAAATATGTTCAATAATTGTTCTGCTCTCAAATCATTGAATCTTTCAGGATTCAATACGGCGAAAGTGACAGATATGAACAGTATGTTCCGTTCTTGTTCAGCTTTGGAGTCTTTGGATCTCTCAATGTTCAATACGGCAAGTGTGGGATCAATGCCGTCAATGTTTCGTGGTGCCACTAAGCTCAAGACTCTAAACGTGTCTAGTTTCAATACTGAGAAAGTCAACAATATGGGACACATGTTTGCCTATTGCCCTAACCTGACCTCGCTCGACTTGAGCAGTTTCAATACGAAAGGAGTTGAGTATGTGGACAATATATTCAAGAATTGCTCCAACTTGACCACGATTTATGCAAGTGAGAATTTTGCTTTTGGAAGTGGATTGAAAAATGGTGCAGATATGTTCCTTGGTTGTGATAAGCTCAAAGGTTTTATTGAGTATAACAAGAACACGGACACGGACAAGAACAACAGTAAATTCGCCAACTACAAGACTGGCTATTTCACAAAATTAGTAGGCAAGAATGGTGATGAGAAGATAGGAGCTGTAGGAGAAATTCTTACTGCGGAGAATCTCACTCTTAACGACGACAAGGACTTCGTGGCGTACGAGAAGTTCGCAGCCAAGGATGCAACTTACAACCGCTCGATGAAGACTGGCACCACCTGGGGAACGCTCTGCTTGCCTTTCGCCATTGACCAGAGCAGGGAAACAGAATGTAAGTTCTACAGTCTCACAGGTATTGACAATGATAATGAATGCATCACTCTTGAGAGTTATGAAGGAGCAGAAATCCCTGTCGGCACTCCGGTGCTCTTCAAGATGAATGAGGGTGAGCAGAAACTCAGCATTTCTGCACAAAATGCAGAACTCGTTAAAGAGCCAGTAGCTGGAACAAACACAGATGTCAACCTCGTAGGTTCATTCACCAAGATTGGCGGCAAAGACAATCAGGGTCTTACAGACACCGACTACATCATCGGCAAGGATAAGTTCTGGCTTGTCTATGAGTTGAAAAAAAATGGCAATAGCAAGGGCGTGGGTATCAAACCGATGCGTGCATACATCCATCCAGCCACAGTATCTCAGGCAAGAGCAGCCATGCTGAGCATCGGAAAGGGTGATGGCACTACTGCCATTGACAACCTCAACGCTATCAGCAACGATGCCAATGCAGAATACTATGATGCGAATGGTCGTCGTACCAATGGTCTGCAGAAGGGTCTGAACATCGTGAAGCGTGGCAGCAAGACTTATAAAATCATGGTTAAGTAAAGAATTTTAAAATCAAAAGGATATGAAAAAGAAAGAATATACAAAGCCAGAGATGCAGGTGGTAAACATCACCTCTTGCACCCTCCTTGCAGCATCTACTATGCAGCAAGGAAAAGGTGACAGTGGTAGACCAGAAATGGAAGACGACTGGTATTATGGTGATTAACAGTCATTATAACGCCTAACGGCAAAATTCAGGAAGCCCCCGGTGCTATACGCATCGGGGGCTTTTACCATTTAATCTATTATATTCCATACTGTTATGTTTTATTATTATCGTTCACAAAGATAATCTTTCTGAACTATAATTCCAAATATTTGAGCAACAATTAGTTGCTTGTTATTGTTATTTAACTCTTAATCGAAATCATTAAGTAGTATTTGCATGTTCTTTATCTTCATATAAAGAAGATTCTTCGGTGAAAAGCAAGTTGCCAAAGGATTTAATATCCTTGTTCTCCTTTTGTTGGTTCATTTTCAGATTAGGCGGAACAGGGTTAGGGTTCACCGAGGAAGTAGAGGATGTGGGAGACTTGCATCGGGGTGAACTCCTTGCAGTTCTTGCCGTAACCGGTGGCGGCGAGCTTCTGGAGAAGGTCGGGGATGCGCTGGATCCATCGCATCAGGTGAGCACTGGCTACCGCTGGAGTAGCATCGGGAAAATACAGGAGAGCTAGCTCTTGCTTGGTATAACTTCTTAAATCCATAGTTTTGTTTGATTTTTATGAGGGTTATGAATGAGGATGCGGTTCATAAGCTACTGACTTTTGCATCGTAAGTCTCTGACTTTTTCATCGTAAGTCTCTGACTTTTGAACTATAAGTCTCTGACTTTTGCACCGTAAGTCCTTGGTTTCCGTTTCGGAAGTAACTGGCTTCCGGGTGACAGGGTGACAGGGGTGACAGGGAATTCTGAAGATTTACTCTCGCGCGGGCAGGCAGGAAAAATTAGGCCGAAAGTTCCTGCCTGCCCGCGTGCGAGGCGAAATGTTGAAAAACTCGTGTCACCGTGTCACCGTGTCACCCTGAACCGGATGGAACCGATGGTTTGGAGGAACGGCTAGAAGGGGGCATCATCATCGCATTGCTGCGAGTTGATGCAGAGGGATACCTGGTAAGCCTTGATTTCCTCGGCAGTACGGATAATCGCCCTGTAACCACGGTTGTAGGTGGTGCGCATCTTTTCGAATCCGAGATCATTGAAAGCCTTGCCCAGTTTCGAACTGTTCAGCTTCTGTGAGAGGTTGCAACTGATGATCTGCATCGCTCTGGCTATGGACACGAACTCCCCTGTCTCCGCCTCCGTTGGCTTTCGGAAGTAGAGATCCACAAGTTCCTGTTCTAGTCTGGGCGCCTCAAAAGCGCGGTTGTGCCGGTTCTGCTTTTCTATCTCCTCGTCGGTGAACCAGTAGCGGAAATCACTCTTGTAGAGGGCGTAAGCCTGGGCGTAGATGCCTTCGTAATTGAACGGATGCTCACGGGGTGAGAGGATGCTCTCTATCTCGTAGGGCAGCTAGCGACGGTTACCGGTAGGGTCGCTCAAAAACTCGGGATTGTTGCCCGTGCCGCAGAAGGTGTTGATATGCTTGCGCTGCTCGGCATAATGGCCGTATGCCGCTCTTTCGTTGGTATACTGCATCGTTACCACAGCCTTCAGCTGGTTCAGTTCCGACGGATTCATCGTGTCGAGCTCTTCATAACAGATGAGTGCATACTGTGAAAGGGCGATGATATCATCCTTCGTCATGCGCCTGGCATTCGCCTTCGTAGCGGTAGATGACGCGCAGTCCGTTGCCGCTCATGGTAACGTAGCAGAGCAGGGTGTGGGCATCGTGGCAGATTCTCTCTTTGAGCGAGTGCAGGGTGCCGTCATCCGGTTTTTCTGTGATGTGGTCGAAGTCGACCAGCGACAGATGTGTGAGGCTCCGGATGTTGTCCTTGCCTTTTCCGCCTTCGAAGATGCAGGCTACGGCGAAGAGAGGTGCATCGTGTTTGTACGACTTATTCCCCGTTTTCCGGTAAGACTCGGTGAAAAACCTGAGTTTCTCATCTTCCTTCATGAAGGTTACCAGGCCTTCCAACTGGCCAGGTGAAGGAATCTTGCTGGCCATGTTAATGAATGTACTGATGTTCATCATCTCCTAAAAATTTTATATTGTTATACTATATATGTATCAGTTATTCGTTTTATTATAGGTAAGCAGATTGTTGAATCTGTTTTACATGGTGCAAAGATAATAAAAAGAAAATAAAAAAGAGTTCCCGTAGTGGGAACTCGTATACAATAATTATAAACAATTTTAAAAAATTAAACAATGAAGATTGTTAATTTTCTAGCAGACAACAGCCGTTTCGGTGTTGTTCTGAGTGAAGAGATGAAGAACCATCATGTATCTGGTTCTGATCTGATGTTTTATGCTGGGATGCATAAGGAAAACATTTATGCAATCTAAAAGGGTAAGGGCGATCATGCGCTCAGTGTTTATGTGAGGATTGTTTCAGCTCTTCGGTACTTTATCGAAGACTCGGCAGAATACGCCCGAGTAAAGCAACGACTTATCGAAGCAGCCTTCGATGATGGTTACTTTTTTAATAAATAATACTTTTGAATTGGATTTTTAAATTAAAAAGTGGAATCCGGCGGTTGCCGGATTCCACAGATATCGTAATGTTTTCGACGTTTCGCAAGTTTATGCCCCACACGCCCTGAACCAATGGTCACCGGCCGAAGGGAACGGTAAAGGGCAGAAGCTTCTGGAGCTTTTGGGTCTTCAGCTCGTTCTTGAACCACATGCGAAAGTTCAGCAGTTTATGTTCGGGGGATTTGCTGGTAATTCGCTGATAACTTGCAGATTTGTTGCGATTTTCTTGGTGGTTTCGAAGAAAAAGTGTATTTTTGCGGCAGATTACAATCAAAGAATTTTAAAAAAGAACTGTTATGGATACATTGGATAAAGAATTTTGGGAAAAACGTGAAGCAGTTATGAAAAGATTTATGGCAGCTAAAGAACGTAAAAAGGCTCGTGTAGCCGAAATCACTAAGAGCCTTTGTGAGGAATATAAGGAGCGCACGGGAGTATATCCTAAATATATAAATGTTTGGTAATGAAACCACTTTCTTTGGATATAATTAATGCTTCTGCTCCTTATGAGGTTTATTGGCATGAAAAGTCTCGAACTTATCGCTTTAAAAGTGATTTTGGTGTGGTACTTGCCATTGGTTTTGATGATGATGACATAATTGAAAATGCAGAATCATATGTCTTTTCTATCATCAATGTAAATAAAATACCTTCTCCACGAGACCTGAAAATGCGTGATACCATGATGCTTATCATTGAGAACTTCTTTAATATAAATGAAGCTGCTCTCTTGTATATTTGTGAGAATGGAGATGGTAAACAGCTTATGCGAAGCCGCCTGTTTGAATATTGGTTTTCTTCTTATCAAATGAAAGATAAGTTTATCTTAATGCCTGTCAGCATCGAAGATATGGATGGTGTTGAAAACTTTGCTGCTTTAATTATTAGAAAAGATAATCCGAATATTTTAGATATTGTAGCAGAATTTTCAAACACTGTGGCTATGCTTAGGGTAAAACCTAATAGTCAGGATTAACTTCTTGCTATCCATATACACCAATTGTGATAAAAACACGTAAAAGAAGTAGGGGGCATAAACTTAAACAGACCGATGTGAACGAGAGTTCATCTCGGTCTGTTTAAGTTTATGCCCTTCCTGTCAAAACAATTTATAGGTAGTGCGTAGCACTTTGAACTCGGTTCGGCGGTTCAGCTGGTTGCAGATTTCCTGATGCTCCTTGCTCTGCTTCAGGATAAATTCTTCGCTGAGCACATCGCCTTCTTTGAGCCAAGGATACTTCTCGGTAAGTTTCTTGCGCACATTCTTCGGCTTCTCCTTGCCGTAGCCCACAGGGGTGAGGCGCTCTTTCTCTATGCCGTGTTTTATCAGATAATCTACTACCGATTGGGCGCGGCGCTGAGACAGATGTTTGTTATATTCGCTGTTTCCCTTGTAGTCGCAATGGGCGCTGAGTTCGATGGTAACGTGCGGGTTCTCTTTCAGCAGCGTTACCAGCTGGTCGAGGGCTGTTGTACTGGCTTCGGTAAGGGTTGCCTTGTCGAAATCGTAGAAGATGTTGTCGATGAGTACAGGGGCTGTGATGGAAGCCAGCGGGAACTGGAGCACGTATTCCTTACTCTCTTTAGCCGAATCAACCCGAAGTTCTTCCTTGTGGTTGAGGTAGCCTTTGCAGGATGCCATCACCAGGTAGTCGACATGCGGATTGATAGGGAGGATAAACGAACCGTCGCCCTTGACGGATAGTTTCCTGTTTGTTCCGTCGTTGCCTACGATTCTCACCTCGGCGGCAGGCAGTTCATAACCGTCTTTCTCGTAAACCCATCCCTTCATCGTGGTAACAATCTCCGGATTCTCGAAGGAGTAGATATGATCGTAGCCTCTTCCGTCTTTTCTGTTAGAGCAGAAGAAACCCTGGTTGTGGAGCCCCTCGAAAGTCATTCCGAAGTCATCGGCTTCTGTATTCAGCGGATAGCCGGGGTGGGTGAGTTCATATTTCCGGGTGAGGGAATTTACTTTGGCGATATAGATGTCGAGTCCGCCCATTCCTACATGACCATTGCTGCTGAAGTAGAAGTCGCCGTTAGGACGGAAGGTAGGGAACATCTCATCGCCTGGGGTGTTGATAGGCTCGCCCAGATTCTCTACGCCGCCCAGTCCGGCAGGGGTGATGCGCACTCGCCAGATGTCGAGACCGCCCTTTCCGCCCGGCATGTCTGATACGAAATAGAGCCATTCGCCATCAGGAGAGATGGCTGGATGGGCAAAGCAACTGAGTGTATCTTTGCTGATTTGCAGATTTGTAGGCTTGCTCCAGGCTGCATCTGAGCGGTTGGAGGTTACTATCTGGGCTAAGCGGGGCGAAGTGGGATCGGTGGTACACTGGGTGAGGTACATCTGCTTGCCGTCTGGGGTAAAGCAGCATGCGCCCTCTTCGTAGTCGGTATTGAGACCGGTTCCGATGGCTTCCGGCTTGCTCCATTTGCCTTTGTCGTTCTTTTCAGAGAAGAAGATGTCGGCAGATTTCGTTCCCGTCACTCCGTTCAGGTCGTTGCCCTGGGCTTCGTTGCGGGTTGAGGTGAAATAGAGCTGACTGTTGTCATCGCTGAGGAACATCGGCGAATAGTCGTCTCTTCGGGAGTTGAAAACATCCATCCGCTTTACCTTGTACCGGCTTCCTTCCTTCTTCCAGACTGGGGCTTTTCGTGCCGATTCGAGTCCGTTCTTTACCAGCATGTTGTCGGGCATGGAATCGAGCAGGAATTCGAATTCCTTGGCAGCCTGTCTGTAACTTCCGTTCTTCAGGAGAAGCCGGGCGTAAGCCAAGCGGTCGTTGAGGTCTGCCTGCTTGTATCGGATGGCATTGCTGTAGGCTGCCAGTGCCTTTGGCGTACTGTTGATTTTATCATAGCAGCGTGCCATCTTCAGAGCCACCTTGCCCCGGGCAGCCCGCTCTTTTGCAGGTGTCTTGGTGTACACCTTTTTATATTGGGTTGCCGCATCGTAGTATTCGCCTAAAGAAAGATGCTTGTCTGCTTTCTTCAGGTTCTGGTCAATGCCGCAACTTATCAGAAAGAGGCAGCTGATTGCTGTTATGATTTGATAAAATCTTATTTGTTTCATATTGATTTACATCTGCGAGAATGGCTGACGATATTGGCAGCCTGCCTTCCAGTTGCTGCAGCCATAGGCGGTCTTGCCCTTGATGATGACGCCCTTGCCACAGAGCGGACATGGTTTGCCAACCATTGGGTCGGCAGCTGGATCCGGCTGAGCAGGAGCATTCTGAGAATCTGTATTCTGTGCTGCAGCCTTATCGGCTTTCTTGGCTGGAGCCTTTCGGGCAGCCGGTTTCTTGGCAGCTGGTTTCTTCTTGAGGTCTTCCTCTGTCATGATGGTCACTCTCCGGTTGCTGTTGTCTGACAATACATCGAGGACAATCTTGTTGATCTGTTCTTTCAGTCCGTTGATGAAGTCGGCAGGATCGTAGGTCTTGTGTTCGATGTCGCGGAGTTTCTTCTCCCAGATACCGGTCAGCTCGCAACTCTTCAGCAGTTCCTCATGGATGGTGTCAATGAGTTCGATGCCTGTCGGGGTTGCCATCAGATTCTTGCGCTGGCGACGGATGTAGTGGCGTTTGAAGAGGGTCTCGATGATGCTGGCACGGGAGGAAGGTCGGCCGATTCCGTTCTCCTTCAATGCAGCACGCAGCTCTTCGTCTTCTACGAATTTACCGGCTGTCTCCATCGCACGCAGCAGGGTTGCCTCGGTATAAAACTTAGGTGGCGTGGTCCATTTCTCCGTCAGGGTAGGCTGATGTTCTCCCGATTCGCCTTTTGTGAAGGATGGGAGGGTTCTTTCTTCTACCACTTCCTTCTTGGCACCATTACCTGAGTCTGCATTTCCGTTGGCGTTATCTGAAGCATCATCGTCATCAGCATTCTTTACATCCTTGGCATAGACTACTCGCCAGCCTGGTTCGAGAATCTCCTTACCGCTCACCTTGAACTCTATCTTCTCCGGTTTCGGTCCGTCTTCGTTGATGACTTCGCCCAAAACGGTGGTGGTGGAGAATTTACAGTCCGGATAGAACACGCTGATGAAACGCTTGGCGATGAGATCATACACGTTTGCCTCCATATCGGTGAGTCCGGTTGGCGGAACACCGGTTGGGATGATGGCGTGGTGGTCGGTTACCTTGCTATTATCGAAAACCTTCTTGCTCTTCGGCAATTTCTTGCTGATTGTTGCGAGCTGCTGGATAAGCGGGAGGTATTTCTGCTGACTCATGATCTTTGCCTGACTCACTCCGTTCAGAATCTGCGGACATTTCGGATAGATATCGTCGGTCAGGAACTGGGTGTCTACACGAGGATAAGTGGTGTACTTCTTCTCGTAGAGACTCTGGATGAGCTTCAGCGTAATATCGGCAGAGTAAGCAAACTTCTTGTTACAATCCACCTGCAGCGAGGTGAGGTCGTAGAGATGAGGTGGCGCCTCGTTTCCCTTCTTCTTGCTTACATCTGTAACCGTGAAGGGTTTGCCAGCGATGGTGCTGAAAGCCTTCTCGCCTTCCTCCTTGCTGGTAAACTTGCCGCTGGTGGCGGTAAACTGAGTGTCGCGGTAGATGGTGGCGAGTACCCAGTAAGGTTCGGAAACGAAGTTGTCGATTTCCTTCTGTCGGTTCACGATGAGGGCAAGGGTAGGGGTCTGCACCCGGCCGATGCTGAGCACCTGTCGGTTCTGACCGTATTTCAATGTGTAAAGTCGGGTGGCATTCATACCGAGAATCCAGTCGCCGATGGCACGGGAAAGTCCGGCAAGATAGAGTGACTGATATTCTCCCTGGTCTTTCAGTTCCTGGAAGCCCTGCTTGATGGCTTCATCGGTCATGGATGAAATCCACAGTCTCTTGACCGGGCATTTTGCCTGTGCCTTCTGCATCACCCATCTCTGGATAAGCTCTCCTTCCTGCCCGGCGTCACCGCAGTTGATGATGCTGTCGGCAGCCTGCATCAGTTTCTCGATGGTAGCAAACTGTTTCTTGATGCCTTCATCGTTGATGAGCTTGATGCCGAATCGCTGTGGAATCATCGGCAACGCCGCAAGGCTCCAATGTTTCCACATCGGAGTATAATCATCCGGTTCCTTCAGCTCACAAAGGTGGCCGAAGGTCCATGTTACTTGGTAACCATTACCTTCCATATAACCGTCGCGTGCCGTGGTAGCCCCGATGATTCGGGCGATATCCTTAGCCACGCTCGGTTTCTCTGCTATACAAACTATCATGTTTTATTCTTATTTCTGTTTGCAAAGGTACAATAAAATAATGAGATAGCCATCATTTCGCCTCCTTTTTCTCATTGCCGGGAATAAAATAAAAGCCCTATAAGGCTTGGAGGGTGTGGCATAATATAGAAAAGGCACGGATTACTCGTACTCCTGCCAGCTCTTAATCTGAAGCTGGTCCTGGCTCAATGTGCAGAATGCCTCGATGAAGGCGGAAGCCAGACGGGCATTGGTGAACAGGGGAATGTTGTGGTCGATGGCGCCACGACGGATTCTATTTCAGAATGCAAAGTTACGCTATTTATTGATTATTCCAAATTTTCAGCAATTCTTTACAGTTAAATAACATCAATTATTATTATTTCTTCTCTAGAATGTCGTATTTTTGCAATTATTTTGTTACTTTTGCAACGGCTTTTAGTCATGTAGAAAAAGAATAAAAAATAGCAAACAAGATAAATATAACAACAATGAAAGTCGGATTATTCGTCCCTTGTTATGTGGATGCCCTTTACCCTGAAGCGGGTGTGGCTACATACAAGTTGCTTAAGCATTACGGACTAGACGTGGGTTATCCCGAAAAACAGACTTGCTGCGGCCAGCCAATGGCTAATGCCGGTTTTCAGGACAAGTCGGAGAAGGTCATAGAGACATTTGATGAGCTGTTCAAGGATTACGATTATATCGTAGCTCCTTCTGCCTCATGTGCCGCTTACGTAAAGGTGTATTATCCTAAAATCCTTGAGGGTAAGCACGAGTGTATTTCCTCAAATAAAATCATGGATGTTGTGGAGTTCCTTCACGATGTGCTGAAGGTGGATCATGTGCCGGGAAAGTTCCCGCATGTGGTGAGTGTACACAACAGTTGTCACGGTGTGCGCGAACTGGGATTGTCATCTCCTTCTGAGCGCCACATCAAGCCGTTCAACAAGATTATCGACCTTTTAAATATGGTGGAAGGCATTACCATCCACGAACCGGAGCGCAAGGATGAGTGCTGCGGATTCGGCGGTATGTTCTCTATTGAGGAACCTGCCGTTTCTACCCGTATGGGCGAGGACAAGATCAAGCGCCACATGGCTACAGGCGCTGAGTATGTAACGGGTCCGGATTCTTCCTGCCTGATGCACATGGCGGGAATCGCCAAGAAAGAGAATATGCCGATCAAGTTTATTCATGTTGTTCAAATATTAGCTGCAGGACTATGAGTACAGAACATTCCAAGAGAGCTGCGAAGTTTACGCAGAATGTAGAGAAGACCACCTGGCACGACGCTACCTTCTGGTCTGTTCGTCAGAAGAGAGATAAAATGGCGCAGGAACTTCCTGAGTGGGAAGACCTACGTGAGCATGCGTCTGAAATCAAGATGCACACGATTACCCATCTTGCCGATTACCTCGATATGTTTTCCAAGAATCTGGAGAGCCGTGGTGTAAAGGTTCACTGGGCAAAGGATGCGCAGGAATTCAATGAGATTGTGCTCGGTATCCTGAAGGATCATAACGTGAAGAAGATGGTGAAGTCGAAGTCGATGCTCACCGAGGAGTGCGAGATGAATCCTTATCTGGAGCAGCACGGTATTGACGTGGTGGAGACCGATCTGGGTGAGCGTATCCTCCAGCTTCTGGGTCAGAAGCCTAGCCATATCGTGATGCCTGCCATCCACCTGAAGCGTGAGGAGGTAGGTAAGATGTTCGAGGAGAAGGGTATCTCCAAGGAAATCGGCAACTACGATCCTACTTACCTGACCCGCTGTGCACGTCATCATCTTCGCGACCAGTTTATGGAAGCTGGAGCAGGTATGACCGGATGTAACTTCGGTGTGGCTGCCACTGGCGATTGCGTGGTTTGCACCAACGAGGGTAATGCGGATATGACCACTTCCATGCCTAAGCTCCATATCGTAGCGATGGGTATTGAGAAACTGGTTCCTGATTATAAGTCATTGGCTGTGTTCCAGCGTCTGCTTTGCCGCTGCGGAACCGGTCAGCCTACCACCGCCTTCACTTCTCATTTCCGCCAGGCTCGTCCGGGTGCCGAGATGCATGTGGTATTAGTGGATAACGGCAGAAGTGATATTCTCGCCGATAAGGACCACTGGCAGACGTTGAAGTGTATGCGCTGCGGTGCCTGCATGAACACCTGTCCGGTTTATCGTCGTTCAGGCGGTTACAGTTACACCTATTTTATACCGGGTCCTATTGGTGTGAACCTGGGTATGCTGAAGAATCCTCAGAAGTACAGCGACAATGTTTCTGCCTGCACCTTGTGCTTGTCTTGCGACAATGTCTGTCCTTCCAAGGTAGGACCGGGTTCGCAGATTTACGTATGGCGCCAGAGTCTGGAGAAGTTGGGCAAGGCAGATCCTGTGAAGAAGGCGATGTCGAATGGTATGGAGTATCTCTTCGACCGTCCTGCGCTCTACACCACAGCCCTGAAGTTTGCGCCACTCGCCAACCTGATTCCTGAATGCTGTACGCACTTCAGCAATTGGAATGCCTGGGGCATCGGTCACGCCATGCCTGAGTTTGCAAAGAAGAGTTTTCATCAATTATGGAAGGAGGGGAAAGTAAAATGAAGAAAGAAGATTTCCTGAACAAGTTGCGTAAGAATACGCACGTTCAATTCGATATGCCTGCCGTAGATGTGAAGGGTATCCAGTATGAGGATACGCTGAAACAGTTTATTGAGATGACGGAATCGGTAGGTGGCCATGTGATAGAGGCGAAGGAGGGTGAGAGTCTGGATGAGCTGGTGAAGAAGGCTTATCCGGAAGCCAAGGTCTTTGCCTCTCATCTGCCAGAAATCACGATTGCCCAGAAGAATCCTGATACGGTGGCTGAGGCTAATGACCTGAATGGTACTGATGTGGGTATTGTTCGTGGTGAAGTGGGTGTTGCCGAGAATGGTTGCGTCTGGATTCCTCAGACCATGAAGGAGAAAGCGGTGCTTTTCATCTCGGAATACCTTGTGATATTCCTCGAAAAAGAGAAGATTGTGAACAATATGCATGAGGCTTATGCCCGTATTGAGATGGATCCGAAGTACAATTTCGGTATTTTCATCAGTGGTCCTTCCAAGACTGCCGATATTGAGCAGGCTCTGGTTATGGGTGCGCAAGCTGCTCGTGGTGTGACAGTTATACTCTTGTAAAAGGCAGAAATCCCGAAGCTCACTATCGTGTGAACTTCGGGATTTCTCTTTATACTGTCCATTCATAGGTGTCGTAAACCACGCCTCTTCCTCCGTAACCTTCCTTGTGGGCGATGAGGCCTTCGTTGATCCAGGCTCCCTGCTGTTCCGTAGAACTGCCGAAGTCCAGATAGGGATAATCGGGGTAATCATGATACATAATCTGTTCGTAGATAGCCTCCATGGCTCCGAATTCCTTTCCCTCATCGTTGGTAGAACTATATTGTCCGTGTACCACTTGCTGGGTAATATAAAAGGTGAGGCCTCCTATAATGTGCCCGTTGCGATAAGCATTGTATTGGATGATATTCTCGGGGAATCGACTTTTCAGAAGTTCCATTTCCTGAAGCGTGTGTACCGGTTTGGCACCAAATCGCTTTTCCAGGTTCTCATTCAATACCTCCCAGAATTCCGACAGGCTTGCATCTCTCACTACGGTCACTCCATTCTGATGAGCCTTCTTCAGGCGGCGCAGGTGGTCTTTGCGCCAGCGCAATTTCTGCTGCATGAAGATGGTTGTGCCGATATTGCGGAGCGAAAGATAGGCCTTGCATTTCCAGAAGATGGCGTAGAGATCTTCTTCTGAAGGATGGAGATGATAGATCCAGGGAATAGGACGATACTGTACCTTCTCGAAACCCTGAAGACGCAGATACACATTCAGTTCCTCAAAGAGTTGGCAGACATCTGAAATCGTGACGTGGATGTTCATGATCAGTCCGCCATAGGTGAGTCCGAAATGTGAGCAGAGGGTCTTGCCTACCTGATGGGCTGGCAGGATGGAGTGGAGCTTCCCCTTCTTGAAGAATAGGAGAGAATAGTCCTTGAACCTATCGGAATGGTAATCCATATAGTTGCGGTAAAAGAGAAACGTAGCGTTTCGGGCTTTTGCCACATACTCATCCCATTGCTGGCGATATTCGGGGGTGTATTTGATGATTTCAAACATGATGTCTTGCATATCTGAGGTATTCGTCATATTCGCGTATGTAGTCTTCTTCCTTAAACTTTTGGGAAGCCAGAACCAGACACAATGAGCCGGAAGAGAAATCATCCAGTGTTCGCCAGATATTGACATCTACGAACAGTCCCTCCCAAGGGTGGTTGAGATGATAGGTCTTCTTCTGTTTTCCATTATCCAGTGTTACCGAAAAGGAACCGCTGGCTGCTATGATGAATTCCTGGCATTCCTTGTGAGCATGGCCACCGCGACTTTCTCCGCCCGGAACATCATAGGTCCAGTAGGTACGGGCAATGGCAAAGGGAATATGCGTCTCTCCCTCTGCCACTGTCAGGTTGCCTCTAGGGTCGAATATCTTGGGTAATGTGATAATTCTTCCTAATTCTTTCATGTCTATTTCTTCATGTATGGGTCGGTTCCCAATACAGTCTTTGCCAGACGCTTTGCCTTGTCGCGAAGCTGGTTGAGGTCATCGCCCTTTTCGCCGTAGCAGAGTACGACGCCCATGCGGCGACCTACGTGAGCCTCTGGCTTGCCGAAGATACGGATGCGGGTGTGGTCTTCCTTCAGCGCATCGAGCATATTGTAGTTTAATGGCTCGGTGCTTTCCTCTGGTGAGAGGATGACGGCAGAACAGCCGATGTGCTCCAGATGGATTCCGGCGATAGGCAAGCCCATCACGGCACGGAAGTGGAGCTCAAACTCGCTCAGGTTGGTGGTGTGACCGAGGGTTACCATACCTGTATCGTGTGGACGAGGACTCAATTCTGAGAAGATGACTTCGCCCTGCTTGCTCAGGAAGAACTCTACGCCCCAGAGACCGGCACCTGTCAATGCCTTGGTTACTTCGCCGGCAATGTGCTCAGCCTTCTTCAAAGCCTCTTCAGAAATCTGGAATGGCTGCCAACTCTCGCGGTAGTCGCCGCCCTTCTGTACGTGGCCGATAGGTGGACAGAAGAGGGTAGGACCGTCTTTCTGGGTGACGGTGAGCAGGGTGAACTCAGAATCGAAGTCGATAAATTCCTCGATGATTACTTCCTTCACGTCGCCACGACCTTCTTCCATTGCTTCCTTGTAAGCCTCCTTCAGTTCATCATCGTTGTGAACATAGCTCTGACCATGGCCGCTTGAACTCATCAGAGGTTTCACTACGCATGGGAAACCAATTTCATCGGCAGCGTTCTTAAATTCCTCGAAGGTCTTGGCATAGAAATACTTGGCGGTGCGCAGACCCAGTTTCTTGGCGGCAAGGTCGCGGATGGCACGGCGGTTCATGGTGTAGTTCACGGCACGGGCAGAAGGCACAACCTGGATGCCCTCCTTCTCGAAGTCGAAGAGTCGCTCAGTGCGGATAGCTTCAATCTCAGGCACGATGATGTCTGGGTGATGTTTCTCTACCACTGCGGTCAATGCGTCGCCATCGAGCATCGAGAACACTTCCCGCTCGTCGGCTACCTGCATGGCTGGTGCATTGTCATACTTGTCGCAAGCGATGACGTACTGTCCTGCTCGCTTTGCGGCGATGGTAAATTCTTTGCCCAGTTCGCCTGAGCCCAAAAGCATAATCTTCTTCATTTATATGATGTTTAATATTTTATGTCCCTAAAATTAATCACTAATCACTAATAATTAATCACTAAGTCCGAACTTCTTTCTGATAAATTCTGCGATAAACTTCTCTGTTTCTTCGATTCCCAGATGGCTGCTGTTGATGCAGAGGTCGTAGCTCTCGCTGTGTCCCCACTTCTTGCCTGTATAGTAATCGTAGTAAGATGCGCGCTGCTCCTCATGGCTTTCGATGAACTTGCGGGCGGAGGCTCTGTCAATGTCCTTTCGCTTGCACACTGCCTTGATGCGGTCGTCGAAGTTGGCGGTGATGAAGATATTGATCACATTCTTGTAATCACGCAGCACATAGTCGGCGGTTCTGCCCACAAACACGCAGTTGCCCTCATCGGCAGCCTTTCTGATGGCGTCGCTCTGGAACTTGTACAGACCTTCCTGCGAGAAGTCGTTGTGATAGAAATTGTTATCGCTCAGGAAGGGCAGATGGGTATGGAAGAGAGACTTGAAGAATCCCTTCTGCTCATCGTTCTGCTCGAAGAATTTCTCAGAGAATCCACTCTCCTTGGCGGCAAGATTCAGCAGCTCACGGTCGTAACATTTGCAACCGAAATCCTCCGCCAGCTTCTCGGCGATGATATGGCCGCCGCTACCTATCTGGCGACCTACGTTTATGATAATCTTTTCCATTTACTTTGAACTTTGAGATTTGAACATTGAACTTTATGATAAGCCTTTGTTACTTTGAACTTTGAGATTTGAACATTGAACTTTATGATTAGTAAAGCCGTTGAATTCTTCACTCTTCACTCTTCGTTCTTCACTTTCTCTATGTTGTCTTTTCAACTTGTTCATGTACCATGACATTACGATGGCAGCGATGACTGCGGCTGAGAAGTCGGAGATAGGCATACTGTACCATACACCATCAATGTCCCATATCATCGGCAGAAAAGCCAGGAGCGGCAGAAGGATGAGCAACTGTCTCGACAAGGAGAGGAAGATACTGATCTTCACCTTTCCGATGCACTGGAAGAAGTTGGTGATAACCATCTGGAACCCGATGACCGGGAAGCAGAACATCACTACTCTGATTGCCTTAATGCCCAAGTCTATCAGTTGCTTATCGGTAGTAAACATTCTCGCGCAGTAGTAAGACAGGAACATCGCTATCAGCCAGCCCGTTACCATAATGGCGGTGGCGGCAATGATGCTCAGGTTCAGTACGCGAATCAGTCGGTCCAGTTTCTGGGCTCCATAGTTGTATCCGGCTATAGGCTGCATTCCCTGGTTTACGCCGAATACGAACATCACGAACACCATTGCAATACCATTGGCTATTCCGTAGGCTCCCACGGAGAGGTCGCCTCCGAACCGTACCAGCTGGTTGTTGATGAAGATGACGATGATGCAGGCGCACACGTTCATCAGGAAAGGCGAAATGCCGATGGCAAGGATATTATCCACGAGTTTCCTCTTCAGTTTGTAGATGCCTTTCTTGAAGTGGAGCAGTTCATTCTTGTTTCTGAAGAGCTTGATTTGCCACATCAGCGCCATCAGCTGCGATAGGATGGTGGCGATGGCGGCACCCTGTATTCCCCATTTGAAAACGAGGATGAAGAGGGCATCGAGTATCACGTTCATCACAACCGTAAAGATGGTGGCAAACATCGCCTGCTTGGGTTTGCTCGCGGCTCGGAGCAGGGCATTCATACCGAAATACATGTGGCTCACCACATTGCCCAGCAGGATGATGACCATATACTCATGTGCATAGATGAGCGTCTGGTCGCTGGCTCCGAAGAATCTCAGGATAGGGTCGAGGAAGAGCAGGCAGATGATGCTTAGTCCGATACCGATGATGAGATTCAGAGAAATCGTATTACCCAGAATGTTTTGCGCTGTGGCATAATCTTTTTGTCCCAGCTTCACGCTGATGGCAGTAGACGCTCCTACGCCCACACCGGCTCCGAAGGCTGCGGTGAGGTTCATGAAGGGGAAGGTGATGGCGAGACCTGAGATGGCCATGGCTCCCACACCCTGACCGATGAATACTCGGTCAACGATGTTGTAGAGTGAGGCAGCGGTCATCGCAATCATCGCTGGCAAGGCATACTGAACGAGCAGCTTGCCCACCGGCTTGGTTCCTAATTCTAATGTCGCTTGTTTATTTTCCATTTATATCTGTTTTTTCCTCATAGCCGCTCGCCCAGCTTCTTTCAGAATGCAATTGCAGCGGCTACTTGTCTGCAAAAGTACAAAAAATATCTGATACCTTATTATATATATGAGAAAAACTTGCATTTCATGATAAAAAACTTCCCTTTTCCTTTGGTGTTTTCGTACAATTTCTGTACTTTTGCACTTCAGAATAAACAATTCAACTCATTAACAAATGCAATACAGAAATATTGCAGCAACAACAATAACAAACCGGACTACCGATATAATGATGAAAAAATTTTTGATGCTTTATGCATTTTTAATGACCGCTCTTTCTTTGTTTGCTCGCGAAGACAGGGTTAGCAATTTTGAGCAACTGATGCGGTTGCCCCGCATCGCCGAAACCGATATGGTGTCGTATCCGGGAGGCAAGTGTATGATGTATCGTCTTTATCTCAGAGACAAAGACCTCAATCACACTCCCTTTTCGGTAAGTCGCCCGGCAGATTTTCTCTCTCCCCGTTCCATTGAGCGCAGAAAGAGGCAGAATCTGCCCATCGATGTTACTGATTTGCCTATAGCTCCTGCTTATGAGCAGGCTGTAAGCGAGGCAGGCATCGAGATTGTGGGCAAGAGCAAGTGGAACAATACCCTGCTGGTCCGCATTCATAAGGAGAAGGAACTACGGAAACTGGATGATCTCGATTTCATCACCCGGAAGATGAAGGTCTTCTCTGCTCCCGATTCTGTCAGTCAGCGCATCAGAAGTACCGTTCGCAGGGAATTGAACGATTGGACTGGTGGAGTAGGCGAATATGGTGCTGCCGATGCGCAGATCAAGTCGCTCAACGGCAAGCGGCTGCATGGAACCGGACATTTGGGCAAAGGAATGATGATTGCTGTCTTCGACGGCGGATTCATGAATGTGGATAAGATTCCGGCGCTGCATAATATCAGATTGGCGGGCGTTAAGGACTTTGTGGTTCCTCAATCCAAGAATATTTTCGCCGAGATGGAGCATGGAACGATGGTGCTTTCTACGATGGCTGCCAACGAACCCGAAAGATTCGTGGGGGTGGCGCCTGAGGCTCAATATCTGCTGGTGCGCTGTGAAGATGAGCGCACAGAGAGTCTGGCAGAAGAGGATTACTGGGCTTTTGCGGCTGAATATGCTGACAGTTGTGGCGTGGATGTCATCAACTCTTCGTTAGGCTATCATGGCTTCGATGATGCGTCTACCAACCATCATTATTATGAGCAGGACGGTAATTCTACCCTCATCTCCCGCACCGCTTCGATGTGTGCTGACAAGGGAATCATCTGTGTCAATTCTGCAGGAAACGACGGAATGGGAAGTTGGAAGAAAATCAATTTCCCTGCCGATGCACGCAATATCCTTACCGTGGGCAGCGTAAACGAAATGGGCGAGAATGCGGCTTTCAGTGCTGTGGGACCTACTGTTGACGGCAGAATCAAGCCTGATGTGATGGCTTACGGAAGTCCTACCTGTGTGATTACGGGCCGTGGAAATATCATCAATGATAACGGAACGTCTTTCTCTTCTCCGCTCATCGCCGGAATGGTAGCGTGTCTCTGGCAGGCTTTGCCTCAGAAGACGGCTAAGCAGATTATGAAACTCGTGAGATTGGCTGGTAATAATCAGCATCATCCCGATAATGTATTCGGATATGGTGTGCCTGATTTCTGGAAGGCTTATCAGACGGGGAAAGCGATTAAGTAAGTGAAAAGTGAAGAACGAAGAGTGAAGAATTTAGAGTGAAGAGCAATATATGAAGCAAAGGTTATCTCTCTATGAATTAAACTCCATAGTCCGTGAGGTCATTTCGATGTCCTTGCCCGACAGCTATTGGGTGGAAGCGGAACTCTCCGAGGCTCGCGAGGGCTACGGCGGGCACTGCTATCTGGAACTCATCGAGAAGGATGAGCGGTCTAATACGCCCATTGCTAAGGCGCATGCCTCCTGCTGGCGAAACCGATGGATGTTCATCAAACCGAATTTCGAGCGCATCACCGGACAGCGCATTCATGCCGGTATGAAAGTGCTACTCAAGGTACACGCGCAGTTTCATGAGAACTATGGCTTCTCCTGGATAGTAGATGATATTGATCCTAACTATACGATGGGCGATATGGCGCGCAAGCGGCTGGAAATCATCAATACGCTGAAAGCAGAGGGCGTATTCGAACTGCAGAAGGAGTTGGCGCTCCCGATGTTCTGCCAGCGCATCGCCGTCATTTCCAGTGCTACGGCAGCAGGTTATGGTGATTTCTGCAACCAGCTTGCCGATAACGATTATGGTCTGCAGTTTCAAACCCGCCTCTTTCCGGCTACGATGCAGGGCGAGGGAGTAGAGCAGAGTGTGATAGCTGCCCTCGACAGTATCAATGCCGAATGGGAACAGTTTGACTGCGTAGTCATCATCCGAGGCGGTGGCGCTACGAGCGATCTCTCGGGTTTCGACACCCTGGCGCTTGCCGAGAATGTGGCAAACTTCCCGCTGCCTATCATCACGGGAATAGGACATGAAAGGGACGAGAGTGTGCTGGATATGATTTCTTTCCAGCGTGTAAAGACACCGACAGCCGCTGCTGCCTTCCTCGTCAACCATCTTACCGAGGTTTATGCCCGTGTAATGAATGCGCAAGAGGCTATCGTGCAGAATGTGAAGCACCGTCTGCAGGTGGAGAAGATGAGGCTCGACAGACTGAGCAACACGATTCCTGTCAAGTTTTCGCTGGTGAAGACGAAGCAGGGAGCCTATCTCGACCGTCTGATGAGCCGTTTAAACACGAATGTCCAGTCGAAACTATCGGAAGCCCAGCGCCATTTCGAGATTCTTTCTCAGAATATTCAGCCGATATTGGAAAGGAAGATGCTCAACGAGAGTCATCGTCTGCAGCTTCTTTCCCAGCGCATCCAGGCACAAGACCCCGAATTGTTGCTGAAACGTGGCTACAGCATTACGCTGAAAGATGGCAAAAGCATCCGCTCTGCCTCGCAACTGAAGTCTGGCGACATCATTGAAACGAGGTTGGCCGAGGGCAGCGTGAAGGCAAAAGTTGAATAAAACTCTGTTACCCCAAAGCAAAATAAAAATATGGAAAAAGAAGAAATGAAATACGAACAAGCCGTAAGAGAGCTTGAAGAAATCGTAGAAAGAATGGAGAATGATGAACTCGATATTGATCAGCTCTCCGAGCAGTTGAAACGTGCCAAAACCTTGGTGAAACTCTGTAAAGACAAACTCACCAAGACCGATGAGGAAATCAAGAAACTCCTCAGCGAGGATTGATTTTCTGAGTGGCGGGCCGATTTTTCTTTGATTCTTCATTGGATTCTATGGATTTTAAAGGGTTAATGTTTAGTTTTGCACACGGATCTCACGGATCTCACGGATTTCGGCTCCTTCGGAGTTTTGGCTGTGAGTCTTAGTGAGTACCGTTGCTTGCAACGAAGAAGATCCGTGAGATCTGTGAGATCCATGTGAGACTTCTCTTTCTGAATCACATTGCAAAGATACAACATTTCATTTTCCCAACTCACCGATGCTCACTGTTGCTCACCGATACTCACCGATTTCGACTTCTTTGGAGTTTTTCCATTAAGACCAAATGAGAATACCCGTTGCTTGCAACGAAAAAAATAAATCCGTGAGATCCGTGTGCGACTTAAATACTATCCGTAACCATGATACTTAGCCATCGTAACCATGATACTTAGCGGTCGTAACTATCTTGTTTACGGCCGGGGGGTAACTAGGGTGAGTAGGAAATCGATTTTTCTGGGAGCCTATATATATACTATATCTTTCCTATAGTAGACGAACCTTTACATAAGGAAACTCTTAGAAAGTACCCTCCCTTTACTTACCCTACCCACCCCTAGAAGGGCAGGTCGGGGGCGGTATCCTGCTGCGAATAGTCGTCCTCTGCCCTTGGCGATGAAGTCAGTGATGGGTGAACCCTGATGCCAACCTTTAGCGTTAATAATGTGTTAAAAACACTATATAACCCATTATAATATAGACTCTTATATTTCTAGCATGCGCTGTATATACAAAGTTCTTTTTATTAGGGTTCACCCCTGAGCCGAAAAGGTGAATGCTTGGGGCAAGTGTTCACCCCGCTGTTTACCATTCGGTAACTATCGACAAAGATACGACAAAAGGGCGATATAGAAATTCGGAATTTATCATATTGTAGTAAAAATTAAAAAAATAAAAAATAAATCTTTTAAAAAAGGGAACGATGAAAAAAAAATCCTTCTTTCTGTCGATGAGAAGTCTTGCTCTCCGAGTTTGTTCGTTTTACCAATTGGATTTTCACCCATTATACTAGCGAGGAGGTTCGCCTGAAGGTATGGATGGGTATTGGCCGGTGTTGTTCTGTCACACGAAGGAGAACGCCGATTACGGTTGGCATCCTTTTGGGGTACTCCCAAAAGAACTTGCCTGTCGGTGATTTGTTCCTCCGTAGTCGGATAATTAAGATGGAAAGAACATATAAAAAAGCATAAAAAGTTTCTGATTTTTCTCATAAATAAATTAGATTTTATATTTTTGTGCAAAATTAGAAACAATGACAGAACTATTGAGTATATTATATAAGCTGCGGATATTCACTTCGGATGAACTTTCTGAGGCTCTGAAAGGCAAGGTGAAATCGGTGGAAGCGTTGCTTGCTCGGTACAAGCAACAAGGGTGGATTGTGGCTATACGGCGCAATACCTATTGCATGAAGGATATTGCATCTGGCTTACCTGTTTGCGACAAGTATGAGATAGGAAGCCACTTGTCACATACAGCTTGCATCAGTTATCACACAGCATTGGAATTTCATGGATTGGCTCATCAACCCTTCAATGAGGTTTTTGTGAAAAGCATGCCTCGCTTCAATTCCTTTTCTTTCGACGATGTGGATTACACCTATTGCCGACAAACAAAGGAAATCGTTGGTATGATGACTCCCAAGGGAAACCCTTATGTACGAGTAACGGATATGGAGAGTACGTTGTTGGATTGCTTTGACCGTATCGACCGAGCTGGGGGCATTGAGGAATTGCTGCATTGCATGGAGGGTATCGTCTTGCTCAATGAGGAAAGGCTCATCGATTATCTTGCAAGGTACGACAAGGCATTCCTGTACCAGAAGACAGGCTATCTGTTGGAGCGAATCAAGGAACAAGCCAACATCTCAGAATCCCTCTTGGAGCTGTGCCGAGCCAAGGGAACCAAAAGCGTCAAGTGGTTGACTAACAACGAAGAGTCGGATACATTTGTAAATAAATGGCGCATGTATGTGCCGCAAGAACTAACATCAAAGGAAGAATATGAACTCATATAACAAACAAGCTCTTGACATCATCGCCAAGGAGCAAGGCTTTATTCGCGACAACCTCGAAAAGGTGATGCGATTGGTGGAGATACTTATTTCCATGACAGTCCTTTGCTGTCTAAATCTGCTGTTCGAGGATAAAGAGATGGTCAATAGAATCAAATTTCATCCTATGGTTTTGTGGAAGACAAGGAGTCGTTGAATGTTTTTCTGTAAATTTTGAAAAAAGTTGTTGTTTTGCTTAGTTTTTTGATTCCCTCAACTGTATATACAATATATTATAAAACAGAGAATAGGCTATGAGTAAATATCTGATAAGTTTGATTTTGCTTTCGGTGATAAGTATGGGCGTTTCTGCCCAACGTATCACTCGACAATATAATAATGTGTCATTTTCTGCGGCATTGAAGGATTTGAATGCTCGACAGGATAAGTATGTCATCAACTTTGTGTATGACGAGTTGGAGGATTTCAAGGTGACGAAGAGCATCAAAAATGAAAGTGTTCTAGATGCCATCATGAACTTGATAGGTTTTTACCCTATCAAGATGAAACAAGTGGATAATATTATCATTGTAGAATGTATTCAAAAGACTTCTAACAGAATGATGGGACGCATTGTAGACACTCACCATCAACCAGTCGATTTCGCCAATGTCGCTTTGCTCAATGTTAGTGATTCCAGTTTAGTCACGGGTGGTGTGACAAATGAGAATGGTCAGTTCGTAATTCCTTGCGAGGTGAAAAAGGCAATTGTGAAAGTAAGTTGTGTGGGCTACAAAACTTATTGTAATGCATATCGTACCGGTGAGGTTGGTGCCATAACCTTGGAGGATGCAACAATTAATCTGCAAAAAGTTATGATTAAAGGTCATCGCAAATATATATCAAGAGAAAACGGTAAACTTACGCTTGACGTTCAAAATTCCAATTTGAAAAATATTGGCAAGGCAACAGATGTTATCAAATATATTCCTGGGATGCTCTATACAAATGGAAAGTATGAGGTGTTTGGTAAGGGTGAGCCTGTCATCTATATAGATGGAAGAAAGCAGACTAATACTTCAGGGTTGTCACTTCTTTCTTCAACCAACGTGAAGTCTGTACAGCTCATAACAAACCCTGGGGTAGAATACGATGCAGAAACAAGGAGTGTCATAAACATCACTACCGTACACCATTCCTTGGATGGACTTTCTGGTATTGTGGGTGCGGAAATCTCCAAACATAAGAATTTGTCTAACAACGAGGAGGTCAACCTCAACATCCACAAGGGAGCTTTGGATGTATTCCTCGCATATCAATATGACAATACGAGAAGTGACATCAGATATGATGTTAACCAGTTCAATTACGAGCAAGATACATTTCATGAGATTTCTGCTTCTGAATATTCCGACCGCTCTCGCTCTCATGACTATAATGTTGGTATGAATTATGCCATAAACAAGAATCACACTATCGGCGGAAGATATTTGGGAAGCATCTCCAACTACAAGATGCTCGACTCTCCTTTCGACTATATGCAGACGTACAAGAATGATGAACTGCTGACATCTACAGACAATAAGACTGAAGAATCTGAAAAGGAAAGGTTTCACAATGTCAATCTGTATTATATCGGCAAACTAACAGACAACCTACAGCTCAACTTGGATGCCGACTATGTTTATGCTCAACTGAAACATAAGCAACAAGTGAGCGAGACAAGTAGAATAGATGCAGTCTCAGAAATCACGCATATGCGAAACGACCAGCGAAATCGTGCGACTGCACTCAAAGGGGTGTTTGCTTGGAACATGAATAAGAATGATAGGCTTGATTTCGGAACGGATTTCAGTAAAATCAGTTCATGGGGTATGTCTGTAAACGAAGAAGGGAAGATAGCCGATGACCAATTCAAGAATAAGGAAACCAAGTATGCAGGATTTGCCACCTTTAGTTTGTCTGCCTCCAAATGGAAAGGAAGCATCGGGCTTCGCTATGAGTACATTCATGCCATCAACACAGACCAAGGAGAAGTAAAGAACAAGACCAATTATTCGGACTTACTTCCATCCCTTTTTCTTTCCACTATGTTTGGGAGAGTGGGGATGAATCTTGATTTCAGTAGCAGGGTCACCCGTCCTTCGTTTCGTCAGTTGAACAACAGTGTGAGCTACAACAATCAATACCATTATGAGCAAGGCAACATTTATCTGAAACCGCAATACGTGTATGATACAGAACTTAGTGTGAATTATAGCATATTCGACTTCAAGTTGGATTATCAGTATATCAAGGATTACATCCATCCGACTGTCGTTGCTGTATCCGGCAAACCTGGAACGGTAACTTGGATGTCAACCAACGCCAAGGATTTCCAGCAACTAGGAGCGCAATGTGTTGTTTCACCTGTTTTTGGTTGTTGGCGACCGACTTTGACGGTGGGTGTCTATAAACCTTATTTCACGCTATCATACAATGGAGAGCAATTAGACTACAATCATCCATACGGTCTCTTCGCTTTCCAAAATGTAGTGGCACTAAGGAACGATTGGCTTTTTCGATGTGATTTCTTTTGGAACATTAAGGGACATCATGGCATCTACGAGCAAAACGGTTATTCGTCATTCAATATGATGGTACAGAAACAGTTACTTAAAAAGAAATTGACGATAACATTGAAAGCAGAGGACTTGTTTGATAGCTTGAAGTTGAATGATGTAAAGAGGGTTAATTTTGTGGTGCAGAACAGAAAGGTGAATAACTTCAATCGCTGCATCATAGCTTCCATTAGTTACAACTTCAATAGTTTCAAAGATAAATACAACGGAAGCGGTTCTGCTGAGGATGAGATTAATCGTTTTTAGAAAAGTATTGGTTTTCAAATCAACCTTTAAAATGCAATACCCAAATTCTGTGTGATGAATATCTCAGGATTTATTAACCGAGATGTTCATCCACAGAATTTTCACTTATCAATATCAATCGTTAAAAAACATACATTTTATTGTGTATCCAATAAATTGTTATATTTTTGCAAACGAAAAGAGTTGTTTGACAAGCAAACATATGCACATTGCAGAAATTAGAACCGTTGCTAAATTATTACCTCTATTGAGGTAAAACACTCATAAATCGCTCATTTTAAGCTACGTTGTCTCCTGCATAATACATTTCTCTCAATAGGCAAAAGCACCAACAACCCCATTATCGGCAGCCTTGGATTCTGTAATCAAGCCACTTGACAGGGCACGGTAGATAAGGTTCTCGAATCTGGTGCTGTGCTCGTCATCAATGATGCTTTTCTGTTATTCTTCTGCCAGTTCTTTCATCGCATCGTTTAATGTGTTGAAAAGAACGTTGATGTTTTCTTCTTCATTCTTGCATGCCTCCTTGAAGAGGGCTACAGGATCTTCGGTGCTGCTCTTGAGCGGAGTCTCGTTGAGCAGGATGTTGACATTGTTCAGCAACATGCCGTGAAGGGTAGGCATGTGGAGCTGGTGCTGTTCGCCCTCCTTGCTACCACATTTCAGTCCGGCGGCGTATGCCTTTACGATGATGCGGACCAGGAGATGGATGGCCATCGGCTCGTCGGCGAGGCTGATGAGAATGCCGTGGGTGTAATCGCGTATATGCTCTTCAAGAGTGGTAAACTTACCTTGAAGAAGCCAGGTGAAGTTACGCTTGTATTCTGATTCCATCGCCTTGTAAAGCTGGTTTGATTTGCAGGCTATGCGCAGGTAGTCGAGCATGGTTGGCTCAAAGGTCGGGTCAGCCTGTTTCATGCTGTCGAAATTCTTCTTCATGCGCTCGTTGGCTTCCTCGGCAGTCTTGTAGTTGAGGCGTACGAGGGTAGAGAACATGATGTCGAAGAAGTATTGGTTTACCTCGCCATAGTGCTCCAGCATCATCTGCTTGATCTGTTTCGGGTCGTTCTTCTTGCTGAAGTCATTGCCTTCGATGGTAGCATCGATGATGCCACGTGCGTAAGCTTCGAAGAAACCTCTTACAAATGCAGCTACTGCCTGATAACTGTTGATTCTTTTGCTCATTTCTTGTCTGTGTTTATTGGGCTGTTCCTGTTTGGGAATAACAGCTTCTTATTCAAAAGTCTTAAATTCATAACCCTGTTCCATGAGCCATTCTATGGCCTGAGGGAGCGCTGTCTTCAGCTTTTCAATGCTCTTCAGCGAGTCGTGGAAGGTGATGATGCTGCCATTGCGGGCATATCGCTTCACATTGTTCACCACATCTTCTGCCGTCATCCATTTGGAATAGTCGCGCGTCACCACATCCCACATGATGACTTTGTAAGTGCGGTGCAGCCACCAATACTCACTTGGTCGCATCCAGCCGTGAGGTGGACGGAAAAGATGGGCATGGATGATATCGTTCGCCTTATTGGTGTTGAGCACGTAGGAAATGACACGGTGCTTGAAGGCACCGATATGATTGAATGTATGGTTGCCTACCTGATGCCCCTCTGCCACAATCTGGTTGTAGAGGTCATGATTGCGCAATACATTCTCGCCTACCATAAAGAAAGTAGCCTTGATATTGTACTTTCTCAGGGTCTCTAAGATGAATGGAGTTGACTCTGGAATTGGACCGTCATCAAATGTAAGATAGACAGAATGGTCTTTCTTGTCCATTCTCCAGATGGCCTTTGGATATAACCATCTGAGCCATTTGGCTGGTTGCTCTATGAACATGGATAAAACAGGTTTATATGAATAATGAAAAGTTTGGTGTCGTGTTTCGCGACACCAAACTTTTTTCTATTTTTTACTGATTGCCTTCCGGCATTCTGCCACCTCTGCCATGATAGAGACGGTAGAGGTTGTTGAGCTGCTTCTCATACTTCTGCTCCAACTGTGGACTCACCATTCCGGCAGCCTCGCAGATGCTCTGCATGATCATAATCTGACGGATGCAATCGTGCTCTGACTGGAGGAAACGGTCGTTTGGCAGCGAGAGATAGTAGTTGAGGTATTGTGAAGCATTCTTCCATACCGCTTCTATATATTCCTTGCCCTTGGCTTTCTGACCGGTCATCAGCCAACCGCGAGCCATATCCAAGCCACCGCTCATGTAGTCGAGCGTAACATTGTAGGCAGGAATCTCGGTATCAGCCTTCTTCAGGATGTTGATAGCCTTCTGTTTCTTGCCTTCGGCGATGAGCTGGAGGGCTGTCTGGGCGAGCAGACGACGGTGGGTATAGCACATGCGCATGGTTGTCTCGTCGATGTAGAGTCCCTTCTGCTTCAGGTTGCCGAACTTGAATCGGGTCATGATGTTGTGATAAGCCTTCTCTGTATCGAAGTTCTTGGCACCTGGCTTGTTGGTGGTGAACGGAGTGATACGGTTCACAAGTCCCTCCTGTACGAAGTTGTCGCCGAGGTTCATATAGTTCTCTTCGCCTACGGTGAGTGCTACGTAGAGCGGACGGGTCCAGTTGCACTGTGCCAGCATTTCGAGCATCATGAGGTCGTTCTTGTAGAGTGCGCTCTTGCCGGCAAGCGAGATGACCATCTTGTCTGGAATAGAATCTGATGCCATCATCATGCCGCTCTTCTTTACAGCCTCCTTGTCGATGGTGACATAGAGGGTATCCGTAGGGATGAAGTGCATGTCAGGATTCTTGCTGCGTACCCAGTTCTTCAGGATGTTCTTGAGCTCGAACGGTTCGGCACCAAACTGCTTCTTGGCATTCTCTGGATCCTGCTTGTAGAAGTCGAGAATCTGCTTCTTTGCCTCAGGCTCAACAGATACATATTCGTTGGTACCTGAACAGTAGTCGAGACGTGGCCAGGTGATTGGCACAGATGGTGAGTTGTATGCAGGACGCCTCATCTGGTCGATATACCAGTCGGTCTGCAGGTAGCTCAGGTTACATACACGGGCATCAGTTCCTACGCCTTCTACCTCCTGGTTGTACCAGAGTGGGAAGGTATCGTTATCACCATTGGTAAAGATGATAGGGTTGCCCTTCTCCTGGAGCGACATCAGGTAGTTCTGACCGAAGTCACGGCAGGTGTAACGGTTTGAGCGGTCGTGATCATCCCAGGTCTGTGATGCCATCTGGATAGGTACGAGAAGTGTGATGACTGCTACGATGGCTGTTACGGCAGTACCGCTGAGTTTCATCTTGCGCTTCAGGATGTCGATGATGGCGAGTACGCCGAGACCGCACCAGATAGCGTATGCATAGAATGAGCCGGCATAAGCATAGTCACGCTCACGTGGCTGCATCGGTGTCTGATTCAGGTAGATGACGATGGCAAGACCTGTCATGAAGAACAGGAAGAATACAATCCAGAACTGCTGGATTCCGATAGGGAGGAGTACTTCCTCTTCCTTGCCGTTCTTCATTACCTTCTTCTTGCGGGTATACCAAGCCTGCCAGAAAAGTCCGACGAGACCGAGAATCAGCGGCATGCAATAGAATACATTGTGGCCCTTGTTCTCCTTCAGGTCGTCTGGCAATTTGCTCTGGTCGCCATATAGTGAATCATCGATGAATGAGAAACCGGTAATCCAGTTTCCGTGCTCTGGCTCACCATTGCCCTGGATGTCGTTCTGACGGCCGGCAAAGTTCCACATGAAGTAGCGCCAGTACATGAAGTTGCACTGATAGGAAAGGAAGAAGCGGATGTTGTCAAACTGTGACGGCATCTTTACCATCATACTCTCTCCGCAGCGGTCGTAAGGAATCTCTGTGCCTTCTACACCGCCCATCCAGTCTTCGTATGCCTGGGCATGAGCCGAACTGTACATACGAGGGAAGAGCATGTTCTGGGCATAGATATACTGATTCTTGTGACTTACTACGAAGTAAGAGTCCTTCTCATCAGCCGAAGCCTTCTCCTTGCGCTGGTAAACCGGTGCGCCTTCCTTCATGACAGGCTTGCACATGTTGCCGTCTACTTCGAGGGCTACCTGTGATGTATAAGCCTGTCCATAGAACAGAGGACGGTCACCATACTGGTCGCGGCTCAGATAACTTCCCAGGGTAAAGATGTCCTCAGGAGAGTTCTGGTCCATAGGAGGGTTAGCAGAAGAACGGATCACGATGAGTGCGTAGCTGGAATAACCAATCATCAGCATCAGCATGCAGAGCAAGGCTGTATTCTTGACGCGTGCAGAGATGAGCGGCAGAAGCTGCATCTTCTTCTTGGCGATGCCTGTAGATTCATCAACGCCTGTTACTACTTCCTGCTTGCGCTTGTAGCCGAGTACGAACCAGAGGATAACCAGCACGATGATGCCGGTGATGGCAGCTGTCCAGCCATATCCGTAGAATGGGATGCCGAGCATGCCGAAGCCGAGAACGAAGGCGATATTCTGCTTCTTCTCGTTCTTCTCAGAAGCATGGCAGGTTTCGTAGATACCCCAGATGACAGAAGCTACAAGACAAATGATGTATACGATTTCACCGGTATTGAACGGACAGCCGAGGGTGTTGACAAAGAACAGCTCAAACCAGCCGCCTACGGTGATGATACCTGGAACCACACCATACAGTACGGCTACCACTACGAGGAATGAAAGGAACAGCGCCAGGATCGAGCCCTTGAGGTTGGCATGTGGCACCTTCTTGTAGTAATAAACCAATACGATGGCTGGAATACAGAGCAGGTTGAGCAGGTGGACACCGATACTCAAACCGGTCATATAGGCGATGAGCACAAGCCAACGGTCGCTATGAGGCTCGTCAGCATGGTCTTCCCACTTCAGAATGAGCCAGAATACCACAGCGGTAAAGGCAGAAGAGAACGCATAAACCTCACCCTCGACAGCTGAGAACCAGAAGGTATCGCTGAAGGTGTAGATGAGTGCGCCCACCATACCGGATGCCTCGATGGCAATCAGCTTACTGGTGGTCAGTTCTTTCCAGTCGCTGATGACGAGTCGGCGAGCCAGGTGGGTGATGGTCCAGAAGAGGAACATGATACAGACGGCGCTCAGCAGGGCGCTCATCGTATTTACCATCTTGGCTACCTGGGTAGTGTCGCTGGCGAAATGTGTGAAGAAATTGCCTAAAAGCATGAAGAATGGTGCCCCTGGTGGGTGACCGATCTCCTGCTTGTAAGCAGTCGTAATAAACTCAGGACAGTCCCAGAAACTGGCTGTCGGTTCAATTGTGGAACAATAAGTGAACGCCGCAATGATGAATGCGACCCATCCGAAGATATTGTCCACTAATCTGTACTGTTTCATTATTGTTTAAACTTTAATGTATTATATTTCTTTCTGAATGCTTTCTCTGTTTCAGAGTGCTTTCTCTGTGCCTTTCTAGGAAGGCACATTTCAGTTGCAAAGATAATAAAAAGATGAGATAATATGGATTTTTGCACCTGTTTTTTAGGCATTATTATATAATAAGCCTATACATTTAAGAAATGCTCTTCCAGTTTCTCTCTCGGCATATCGGCCGTATCGTGGTAGTGGAGATGATGATTTACGCAGGCGATATGCTTTACGTTATTGAGCACTTCGGCTACATCATGACTTACGATGATAATGGCGCACTCCCGGTTGATCTGTTCCAGCATCTCGTACATCTGCTTCTGGGAGCGGCGGTCGATATAGGTGTTGGGCTCATCCAGTATTACTACATCGGGTTTGGAAACAATGGCGCGGGCGAGGAGTACTCGCTGAAGTTGCCCGCCGCTCAAGGCTGCGATATGGCGGTCTTTCAACTCTGTGAGCTGCATCTGTTCCAGACAGTCGAGAACCTGCTGGTGCTGTGCCTGTGTGTATCTCGAAAAGAGACTTTTGGTCTTGCTGAGTCCTGAGAGTACCACTTCATAAACGGAGATAGGGAACTGTTTGTCGAGATGATTGTATTGGGGCAGATATCCCATACTGATTTCCCTTACTTCCTCCCCGTCTTTATAAAAGCGGATGCTGCCGTCTGTGGGTTTCATCAGTCCCAGGATGAGGCGCATGAGGGTTGTCTTGCCACCACCGTTGGGACCGATGATGCCAAGATAATCGTCTTTGTAGACGGTGAGGTTGATATCGTGGAGCACATCCTTGCCTTCGTAACCAGCCGAAAGATGCTCTATCTCTATTAACTTTGAACTTTGAACTTTGAACATAGAACTTTTATGATTAGTTGTTGTTCTTTATTTTCCTACCACAATTTTCTTGCCCTGTACCGCCAGAGATACTTCTTTCATTGCATTGGCCCAATCTGCCTGCAATGGGTTGATATCCATCGCCTTGGTATGGCTTTCCTTGATGAATGTCGTGGTGTTGCGGTTGGCAAATTCAGCCTGTATGAGACAGTATCTGATTTTTTCCTTCCTGGCTCTTTCGATGAGACTCTTGAGCTGGGCGGCGCTTGGCTCCCTGCCTTCTTCCTCGATGGCAAGCTGCTCCAACTGGTAATCGCGGGCGAAGTAGGTGAGGATAGGGTGATAGATGACGAACTTGCGAACCATCTCCGGATTATCCTTGAAACTCTTTCTGATGATGCTATCCTGCCTGTCGATGCTGCAGAGCAACTGCTGATAGTTTTTCTGGAAGAAAGTCTTGTTTTCCGGTTCCAGTTGGCAGAGTGCCTTGAAGATGTTGCTGGAGATGATGCGGGCGTTTTTGCAACTCATCCATACATGCGGGTCGGTATTGCCGCCTGGTGTCTTGGCGGGCGTGATGCCTGTGGAGGTATCTATCACCTTCATGTCAGGAGCGTTGTCCTGCAGCTTCTTCATCCAGGTCTGTTCGAAACCGATGCAGCCCACTTTCAGATAGAGGGCACTCCTGGAGAGTTCCATCATCTGCTGGGCATAAGGCTCGTAAGTTTCTGGATTGTTGCCGTTGGATACCATCACGTTGACATCCACCTTATCTCCGGCAATCTTATTAACGAAAAACTTGTAGGGAGGGATAGTTACGGTAACAGCAGGTTTGCCATCGCTGTTGGCGACAGATTCCTTTCCGTTACTTTCTGCTGTGTTACCTTTCTGCTGGCTGCCTTTACAGCCCGTGAAAACCACACATAATATAATAAGGTATAAATACTTTCTCATAAGCAGTCAATCTATATGAATCAATTCTTTGTTTTCTTTCTTATGATGCTGACTTAAAAGATGAAACTCAGTCCGTAAACCAGCAGAACATATCTCAACATCTTTCCGATGGTGATGCTGATGACAGAAATCACGATGTTGGCTCTCGTCAGTCCCAAAACGATGGTGATGGCACTTCCCAACAGGGGCAGGAAGGCGAAGAATCCCATCCAGGCTCCTCTGTCGGCCATGAAATGCTGAGCCTTGTCAAGACTCTCTTTCTTTACATGCAGATATTTCTCTATCCATTCCAACTTGCCCATCCGTCCTACGCCATAGTTGAACATAGAACCGAGCACATTGCCGATGCTTCCATACAGTACGAGCTGGATAGGTTCCAGTCCGGCAGCCTGTAAGCCCGACATCACCACCTCGCTGCTGAAGGGAACGAAACTGCCGGCAAGGAAGGCTGATACCAGCATGCCCCAGTAGCCCCAGCTCATTAAGAAATCTATTATCCAACTCATAGTAATATGCTCTCTGGTACGAGTATGTTGTAAGCCATGATAAGTACCAGCATGATGAGCAGCAGGATGAAGGAGATGTTGGTAAACTTACCTCTGGTGAATGTGATGAAATGGGCGATAAGCGGTGCTGTATTCACAATCAGGATGCCGCCCAGTTCCTGTATATGTCGAGGCTGGAGGACGATGAAGATGATGCAGGCAACCGATATCATGATAAACGTTTCGTAGATCATGCGGGTGCGTATCTTGTCGCCGTAGCTGGTGCGTATGAAGTGGATGGAACCGATGATGGTGAGCAGGGTAACGAAACTCAGGTTCAGTACCTGATGGTCGGTAACCTGCGAATAATCAAAGAGTTCGCTGTAGTTGATGAATTCGCAGTAGTGGTCAGCCAGACCCTGTATGTTGTCGGTATAGAAAAAATAACCGGCTGCAAACCAATAGGGCACGATGAGACCTACCAGGGATGCAAAGAATGTCTTTACGCTAAACGAGAGGGTAAACACCATCATCATGATCCATAGGATAGGCATGAAATAGCCTATCTGCACGAAAACCATTGATGCCAGACCGATGCAGGCAAAGGCGTAGAAAGTCCAGCCTGTTGAGCGTTTATCCTGGTAGCAATTCCAGATAATGAGATAAAAGGCGATGAAACACATCGTCACAATACTGCTTTTTAAAGAGAGTTGGGGGAGTCCTGCCATCGTCAGTAATGCCAGAAAACTGCAAGATACCATTCGGCTGTAGGTACGCATCAGGGCATTACGGTTGTTCAGTTCCACCATCAGCAGGGTACACATGGCTGTGAAAGCAAATTCTACCCAGATATTGGATACCAATAAACCTACTGCAACCCAAACCAGCGTGGCAAGGGTTGCAGTAATAGGTAAAGAGTAGCGGCTAGCCGCTACTTTATTTTGAAAAGTTTTCTTTCTTAACATCTAATTCAATGTTGAATGTTGAATGTTGAATGTTAAGTGTTGAATGTTGAATTAGGCTAGCGCCCTTGAGTCCGTTAGGCAATTCAACATTCAACATTCAACATTCAACATTAAAAAACTAAAGGTCCTGTCCGATATCAGAACGGAAGTACTTGTCGGTGAACTGGATCTTCTGTGCCTCAGCAAAGCTCTTCTTCAAGGCTTCTTCCTTGTTCTTGCCGTAGCTGCTTACGCAGATGACACGACCACCGTTGGTTACTACCTGACCATCCTTCATGGCTGTACCGGAGTGGAATACTACCGAACCTTCTACATCGTCGATGCCCTGGATAGGATAACCCTTCTTGTAAGCCTCAGGATAACCGCCGCTTACGAGCATCACGCAGACTGCTGCACGCTCATCAAACTCGATGCTGCGCTTGTCCAAATCGCCTGCTGCTACACCTTCGAAGAGATCCACGATGTCGCTCTTCAGGCGGAGCATCACGCTCTCTGTCTCTGGATCACCCATACGGCAGTTGTACTCGATGACCATAGGCTCGCCTTCAACGTTGATCAGACCGAAGAAGATGAATCCCTTATAGTCGATATTCTCCTCAGCAAGTCCTTCTACTGTAGGACGGATGATGCGCTCGTCAACCTTCTGCATCCACTCCTTGGTAGCGAATGGTACAGGGGTAACGCTACCCATACCGCCAGTGTTCAGACCGGTATCGTGCTCGCCGATGCGCTTGTAATCCTTCGCCTCAGGCAGAATCTTGTAGTTCTTGCCGTCTGTCAATACGAATACAGAGCACTCAATGCCACTGAGGAATTCCTCGATGACTACGCGTGCAGAAGCGTTGCCGAACATACCGCCGAGCATCTCCTTGAACTCTTTCTTAGCCTCTTCCAGGGTAGGGAGGATAAGAACGCCCTTACCGGCGCACAAACCGTCAGCCTTCAATACATAAGGAGCCTTCAGTGTCTCCAGGAATTTCAAGCCTTCCTCTACGTGCTCGCCGTCGAAAGTCTCATACTGGGCAGTAGGGATGTTGTGGCGTTTCATGAACTTCTTGGCGAAGTCCTTGCTGCCTTCCAGTACGGCGCCAGCCTTTGATGGACCGATGACAGGGATGTTCTGGGTGCGAGGATCGTTCTTGAAGTCATCGTAAACACCCTTTACCAATGGGTCTTCCGGACCAACTACTACCATATCAACGCCATTTTCTACAGTGAAGTTCTTGAGCGCCTCAAAGTCGTCTGCCTTGATATCTACGTTCTCGCCGACATTCTGTGTACCGGCATTACCAGGAGCGATGAAAAGTTTCTCACACTTCTCGCTCTGAGCGATTTTCCATGCTAAGGCGTGCTCGCGGCCACCGCCTCCTAACAATAAAATTTTCATTTGCTGTAAGTTATTGTTTGTTATTTGATGTAGAAGTAAACTCCCCTTTTCGGGGGATGTTTACTCCTAGATATTTACTTGAGATAATCGAAGAAATAATTGCTGATGCGCTCATGCAGATGAGTGCTCTGATGACCTCTCATGTTGTGAGGCTCGCCAGGATAGACGAAGAAGTCTGGCTGGGTGCCTGCTGCGATGCAAGCCTTGAGGAAGGTGAGGCAGTGCTGTGGCACTACAGTCACATCGTTCAAACCCTGGATAATCTGCAGCTTGCCCTTCAGGTTCTTTGCCTGATAGAGCAGGGAGGTCTTTTTGTAACCCTCTGGGTTGGTCTGTGGGGTGTCCATATAGCGCTCGCCATACATCACCTCGTACCAGTGCCAGTCGATTACCGGGCCGCCTGCTACGCCTACCTTGAACACATCAGGGTGGTTGGTCATCAGTGAGATGGTCATGAATCCGCCGAAGCTCCAGCCGTGAACGCCAATCTTGTCAGCATCTACGTAAGGAAGCGTCTTCAGATATTCCACACCCTTCATCTGGTCTTGCATCTCAATCTGTCCGAGCTGACGGAAGGTAGCCTGCTCGAAAGCCTTGCCACGATTCTCGCTTCCACGGTTGTCGAGAATGAAGAGCAGATAGCCCTTTTCTGCCATGTAGGTTTCCCAACCCCGGCTAGAGTAGTTCCAGCGGGCATCTACGTTGTGGGCATGAGGTCCACCATATACATATATAATGGTAGGATACTTCTTGTTTGGATCGAAGTTTACCGGTTTCACCATTCTCCAGTAGAGGTCTGTTTCGCCATCGGCTGCCTTGATGGTACCGCAGCTGTACTCAGGTACATTGTAGCCCTTCCAAGGGTTCTCGGCAGTGAAGTAAGCGGTGCGCTTGCCGTTCTCGGTATTCACGAGGGCAATCTTGCGAGGAACGGTAGGAGTAGAGTAGTTGTCGAAGACATACTGTCCGTTCTCGCTCAAAGTGGCGCTGTGCCATCCCTTGCCGCAATCATCTACCAGCGTACGCTTGCCGGTTTTTGTATCTACGGCAAAGATGTTTCTCTGGATAGGCGATTTCTCGTTGGATGCGATGATGATACTCTTGCGCTTGCTGTTGAAACCGAGCACTTCCATCACTTCCCATTTGCCGGAAGTCAACTGCCGGATTGAAAGTGAAGAGTGAAGAGTGGAGAGTGAAGAATTCTCTTGCTTTTCTGATGAAGATTTGGCATTTGAATTCTTCGTTTTTCGTTCTTCGTTCTTCACTTCACAGAGATAGAGATGGTTGTAACCATCCTTGCGGGACTGCATGATGAAACTGCTGCTGTCCCAAGGCAGGAACTGGATAGGATGACATGGTTCTACATATTTCTCATCGGTCTCGCGATAGAGTTCGCCTGTCTTCTCGCCGGTTTCTGCATTGTAGGCAGTCAGACGGCAGTCGTTCTGGTCGCGGTTCAGTTCGAACATATAGATGGTCTTGCTGTCCGGACTCCATGCGATGTTGGTGAAGTAGCGGTCGGTTGGGTCGCCAGCCTTCAGATAGACGGTCTTGCCGGTCATGCAGTCGAACACGCCTACGGTTACCTTGTGTGATGTCTCGCCAGTCATCGGATACTTGTCTGGTGCAGGCTTTGCGCAGCAGGTCTGGGTTTCAGGATGATTGAAGTAATCAATCTCCGGGATGTCGACCTGCGGATAGTCGGTTACCATACTCTGGTCCATACGATAGAAGGCGAGCAGTTCGCCGTTCGGACTCCAGAAGGTTCCCTTGCTGATGCCGAACTCATCGCGGTGAACACTCTGTCCATAAACAATTTCGCGGCTTCCGTCCTTTGAGAGTTGGAAATCGTGAGATTTCTTTTCTTTTGTCAGGGCGTTGCTGGTTACATCGAAGGTACGCACATAGAGGTTGCTGCCCTTCAGATAGGCGAAGGCGTTCTGCTGGGCGTTGGCCTCCAGGAGGTTCTCGCCGTCAGCAAAATCCATCTCGCTCAGCAGCTTATGCTTCTTGAAGTCTACGGTATAAGTCTTGCTGCCGTTGCTTACCATCACGATGCTCTTGCCAGCAAAAGGGAAGAGAGCATTGTAGAGGGCTCTTACCTTGATGTCTTTGGTAGGAGCAATCCACTGGTTGATGTCATTGATGCCGAAGAGTTTGGTCTCCTTGCCTGTCGTCTTGTTGACGAGATAGCAGGCATCCACATCCTGGCGAACGAGTTCATTGCCCCACCAGGTGCACCAGCGGTTCTTAGCCACCATGTTACGATAGTTGTTGCCGCCGAAGTTCAGGTCTTCCAATGTAAAGGTTTTCTCGCCTTTCTGAGCAGGAACCACGCCCTGAGCCTGTAAGTCGGTTGCATTCATAGCCATCATGATCATAGCAGCAAAAGATAATTTATAAATTGAATTCTTCAGATTCATTATATTCTTTACTTTATCGGGTTTAACACCCATGCGTCGTGAAACACGATGTATGGGTCGATATGTCTTTAATCCTCGTCGTTGAAGTCAACGCTGAAGTTCTTCTTGCCTCCGCGCTTTCCTCCGAAATCACGGCCACCACGTTTGTCGCCCTTGAAGCCACCACGCTTGTCGCCTTTCTCGAAACGCTTTCCGTCGCGCTTGCCACCGAAGTCACGGCCACCCTTGCGGTCGCCCTTGAAGCTGCGGCTGCCACGCTTGTCATCGTCGTCATCATTGCGTCGACCGCCACCGATACGTGAACGGCCGCTCTTATGGAACTCAGCACGCTTCTTCTCGAAGTCTTCCAGACGGTGAGTATGGAACTTGAAAGAACGGATGTCGTCCTCCTCGTTTTCAGTCTCCTCGCTTACACGCTTCTTGAATTCACGCTCCTTCTTGAAACGGTGCTTCTGAGCCATCTCGCTCTTCTCGCGCTCAGTCTTCACAATACCGCCTTCAGAACGGAAGTCCTTCATCTTGCCGTCGAACATCACATACTTGCGGAATTCGCACTCCAAGCTTCCGTTGAATACAGGAATCTTGATAGATGGTTTCAGACCAATCTGCTCGAAGCACTCCTCGCGGTAGCTCAATACCCAAGCCTCGTTGCCGGCAAAAGCCTTCTTGAAGCGCTCACCTATCATCTTGTAGGTGTTCAGGAGGTTAGGGGTAGAGATGCGCTCACCGTATGGAGGGTTCATCACGATGATGCTCTTCTCTGCAGGCTGGGTGAAGTCCTTGAAGTCCTGCTGGGCGATGGTGATGTCCTTGCTAAGACCGGCAGCACGAACGTTGAGATTAGCTGTGTTCACCGCCTTCATATCTACATCATATCCGTAGATGTGGAGCTCGAACTCACGCTCCTGAGAGTCGTCGTTATAAATCGTATCGAAGAGATCCTGGTCGAAATCGTTCCACTTCTCGAAGGCAAACTCCTTGCGGAATACACCTGGAGAGATGTTGCGGGCGATGAGGGCAGCTTCGATGGCGATGGTACCTGAACCACACATCGGGTCGATGAAATCGCATTCGCCCTTCCAGCCTGTCATCAGAATCATACCTGCAGCGAGAACCTCGTTCAGAGGAGCCTCTACCTGCTCCTGACGGTAGCCACGGCGGTGCAGACTCTCACCACTCGAATCGAGACTCAAGGTGGCATTGTCTTCTGCAATGTGGATGTTGAGGCGGATATCCGGGTTAGATACGCTGATATTTGGACGTGTACCCTGCTTCTCGCGGAACCAGTCAACAATCGCATCCTTTACCTTGTAGGTTACGAAGCGTGAGTTGCGGAACTCCTCTGAGTAGACTACTGAGTCAACAGAGAAAGTCTTCTTCACGTCTAAGATGTCATCCCACTTGATCTTCTGGATCTGATCATACACCTCTTCAGCGCTTCTAGCCTTGAAGTGCTTGATAGGCTTTAAGATACGGATGGCTGTGTGCAACTGGAAGTTAGCACGATACATCATTTCCTTGTCGCCTGTGAAAGACACCATGCGGCGACCGATCTGTACATTATTGGCACCCAACTGGGTGAGCTCTTCAGCCAAGACAGGCTCGAGACCCATGAAGGTCTTGGCAATGAGTTCAAATTCCTGTTCCATTATTGAATTCTATATCTAATAAACTTTGTTTTTCTTTTTTATATTTCTTTGTTTTCGGTTTCATATCCTTGGTAACCCATACGTTGGCTCCCACTACGCAGCCTTCTCCGATGGTGATGCGACCGAGGATGGTGGCATTGGCGTAGACGATGACATCATTTTCTAGGATAGGGTGGCGAGGGATTCCCTTGATAGGATTGCCGTCCTTATCGAGAGGGAAACTCTTGGCTCCGAGGGTTACACCCTGGTAGAGTTTCACATTGTCGCCGATGATGCAGGTAGCTCCAATCACCACACCCGTACCGTGGTCGATGGTGAAGTGCTTGCCGATGGTAGCCTCCGGGTTAATATCAATACCGGTTTCCGAATGAGCCAGTTCGGTCATCATTCTCGGAATGAGCGGCACTCCCAGTTCGTGCAGTACGTGGGCTATGCGGTAGTTGGTAATCGCCTTGATGACCGGGTAGCAGGAGATGATTTCTCCGTGACTCATAGCTGCCGGGTCGCCCTCGTAGGCAGCCTCTACATCGGTAGCCAGTATCTTGCGCAGTCTTGGGAAATCCATGATTGCCTTGGCTGCAATCACGCCTGCCTTGGCACGCTGGTGCTGCAGTTCAGCCTGGGTTTCCGTTTCGCAGTCGTTGGCGAAGCAGAGACCGGCGAGAATCTGCTCTGACAGCATCTCATAGAGTTTCTCTACTCTTACTCCAATATGATATTTGATGGTTGAGATATTTACCGAAGAATTGCCGAAATATCCCGGAAAGAGGATAGAACGGGACAAACTGATGATTTCTTCGAGCGCCTTGCCCGAAGGAAGTGGATTCCCGTCTCGATGCTGATGGAAGAGACCCTTCAAAGATTCGGCGCTCGAAAGCTCCTCGATGGTCTCTGTCAGCTGATGAGTTAATGTATCTTTACTCATTTTCTTAATGTCTCAATAAAATTTGAGTGCAAAGATACGATTATTTTCTTGAATGACAAAGAAATAGCTATGGTTTTTTGTATTTTTTAGAGTGATTTTTTGGGGGATGAAAGACGGAAAGACCCATGTACGGTGTTTTACCGTACATGGGTCTGGCTTGTCTTATTTTGCGATGCTGTCCAGGAAGAGGAGCAGTCGGTTGGTGACGTTTACCTCTGAAACACCGGAATCGAAGTCGAGCGATACGAGGTTGAGCGTAGGGAAACGGTCGTGGAGACGTTTCTCGATGCCCTTGGAAATCACGTGGTTAGCGATGCAGCCGAAAGGCTGGAGCGAGATGATATTGTTCACGCCATCACGGATGTAACCTACGATGTCGGCAGGCAGAAGCCAGCCTTCTCCAAACTGGGCTGCGAGCGAAACCAGTCCCTGTACGTCCTTCGCATCATCATAGATATTGGTGAACGGACGGAAGTAGCGGAACTTGCCGGCTGCCTTGTTTACCTGGCGCAATCTTCTGCCTATCAGCGCCTGATAAGCGCCCTTGATGATGAAATCGGGCACTTTGGTGCAACTCAGCCGCATGTGTTTCTGTATCTCTACATTCACAAATTCCTGCAGGAAGAAGGGGGCAAGCAGAGGCGGAACCACCTCTATGCCGCGCGAGATGATGTTCTGCTCCAGGAACTGGTGGGCGAAAGGATTGAACTTCAGGAAGATTTCGCCTACGATTCCTACCTTCGGCAACGTTCTGTCGAGGGTCATCTGGTTGAATTCTTCGGCTGCCTGTTCCAGGAGTCGGATGAGTCCTTTGGCTGAATTCTGGGCGATAGGTCCGTCTATCAGCTGCATATATTTATCGCGCAACTCTCTGGCAATGCCCGGTTTACGCTCTCTTACGATGCAGGCATTGTACATTTCGTTGATTGCATCGCCATAGAAAATGGCGGTAACGATAATCTGACTGTATTTCAGCCAAGGCACATTGAAGCCGTCCTGCTCGTTATAGTCTTGCTTGTCGTCTGTTGAGCCTGATGCTTCGCCTGTTGAGGCTGTTACACCGAGTGTGAGCAGCGGAATGTCCTGGAATCCATTGGAAATCATCGCACGCTTGATGAGACCGGCGTAGTTGGTTGCGCGGCACTGGCCGCCCGTCTGACTCATCACTACCGCCGTATTATTCAGGTCGTATCTGCCTGATTTCAAGGCTTTGATGATGTCGCCGACGATAAGGGTTGCCGGATAACAGACTTCGTTGTTGGCAAACTTCAAACCGAGTTCGGCGCTTACCTCATTGCTCATCGGAAGTACCTCAACATCATAGCCTATCAGTTTCAGGATAGGCGGAATGATAGGGGTGAGGTATTCGGTCATGAAAGGAGCGAGAATCTTGCGATGAATATCCTGCTTGGTGAATACCTTGGTCTGCTGTAAATGTTGAATGTTGAGTGTTGAATGTTGAATTTCTTCAGCTGATGAATTTTTCACTCTTCGTTCTTCACTCTTCACTTCCTTTACTCCCTTCAGGCTTTCTATCAGCGAGCGGACACGGAGTTTCAGGGAGCCGATATTGCTCACATCATCTATCTTCAACAGCGTGAACGGCTTGTTGTGGCGCTTCATGATGTCGCGAATCTCGTCCTGGATAAAACTGTCAGGACCGCAGCCGAAGCTGGTCATCTGGACGAAATGAACCTCATCGCCCTGTTCGGCAGCCCATTGCGCTGCCTTCAGAATGCGGTTCATATACGCCCATTGCTTCACGAGATAAGTTTCTGGCTGACAGTTGTATGCTTCGTTGTTGTCTTGGCTGGCTAAAGCTGCCTCATTTCTTTCTGCCGCCAGATTCTCCAGATTGAAGTCTTTGAAATCTGCAAAGAGATTACCCCGGGCGATGTCTTCGCTGATGACGTTGACTCCCAGATTGGCAATCATCTCGCTCAGCTTGTGCTGAATCAGCGGGTCAGTATGATAAGGACGGCCCGCCAGCAGAATCGTAAGTCCCTTGTTTGGCTTCAGAATCTCCCAGCCCTGTTTTTTTATCTCAGCTGTATATACTGCCTGAGCATAGAGGGCCTCTCTCAGCGCTTTATGGGCAGTCTTCTTGCTTACTCCCAGTTGCTTGAGATAATCGGTAATCTGCTTTTCCAGCGCCTTAGGCTGGGCAAAGTTGATGACGGGCGTATCGATCGGTTTCTTCAGATTGATGACCGACTTGATGACATCGCTGTAGCCCGAAACGACCGGACAGTTGAAGCTGTTCAGCGTATTCTTCGGGTCGTCATTATGTTCATAAACCACGTATGGCATGAGGATGCGGTCAACCTTCGGGTTCTCGTTGAGTTCCTTCAGATGACTGTGAGCCAGTTTAGCCGGGAAGCAGATATTGTCGCTCATCACCGTATTCAAGGCTCCTTCATACTGGCTGAAAGTGGAATCGGAAGAGAGAATCACGCCCAATCCGGCTGCCCGGAGCAGCGCATTCCAGAACGGATATTCCTCGTACATATTGAGGATGCGAGGAATACCTACCCATGTACCGTGAAATGCGGTAGCAGGTTGGTTAACTGTCTCTCTATCAAAGAGTAAACTATATTTGTATTCGTAGATATTCTTGCCTTTTATCCCGTTTGCTCCCTTGTTGTTGAACACACGCTCACACTTGTTTCCGGAGTAGAATCGGTTGCCGCCGGCAAAGGTGTAGCGGGAAACATAACAATGGTTTTCGCAGCCTTTGCATTGCAGCTGTTTGGTTTCATAATGAGCCAGATTCTGGAGATCATCGATGGTTCTTGATGAGGCAGGGTACTCGTCTTCTGCAGATGTGCGATGCTTGTAATCTGCCGCCGCATGAAGGGCACAGCCGTAGGCGCCCATCAGTTCAGGCATGTTGCTTCGTGCCACTTCGGTATGGGTGAGCAACTCAAATGCTCTTACCACCGCATCGTTTCTCATTGTACCACCCTGCACAACGATTTTGCCTCCAAGGTTCTCATTACCATGGAGTTTCAATACCTTATAAAGACAGTTCTTGATGACCGAATAAGAGATTCCGGCAGAAATATCAGCTACAGAAGCGCCCTCTCTGAGCACCTGTTTTACCTTCGTGTTCATGAAGACGGTGCAGCGGGTTCCCAGGTCGCAGGGAGCCTTCGACTGGCAGGCGAGTTGAGCAAAATCGCCTACAGAATAACCCATATTGTTGGCAAAGGTCTGGATGAATGTTCCGCAGCCCGAACTGCACGCCTCGTTGAGTTCCATGCGCACCACAGCCCCTTTCTCCACGAAGATAGCCTTCATGTCCTGTCCGCCGATGTCCAGGATAAAACTCACGTCGGGCATGAGTGAGGCAGCCGCTCTTTCGTGCGCCATTGTTTCGATAATGCCGCTGTCTAGGCCGAAAGCCGCCTTGATGAGTTCTTCGCCGTAACCTGTAGAGCAGGAGCCTACGATTTCCAGTTCAGCACCTCGCAATGCTGCTTCCTGCTTCAGGGCGTTCAGTCCATCCGCTACAGCCTTGATCGGATTTCCCAGATTCAGACGGTAATTGGTAAAGACAATATCTCCAGTAGGCGCCTTCGCATTCACCCTTACCGCAACAATCTTCGTCGTAGTAGAGCCCGAGTCAATACCAATCACAACCTGCTGTTTTCCTTTATTCAGCGGTTGGGTTTCGGTAGCGAATTTCGCCTTTGATTTGAGCCATTCCTGGTGCTCTTTCTCATTCTTGAACAGAGGCAGCAGGCTGCTGGTCCATTCCGTTTGTATTTCTTTTTTCATCCGGCTTCTGAGAACTGATACTGAGGCTGCAGAATCTGCCGATTTAGCCCGGTAAGCACAGCCCAGAGCCGGAATGAGATTGCTGTTTCCGGATACGATGAAATCGTTTGGAGAGAGATGGAGATAATCGCAGAAAGCCTTGCGGAGAGCCGGAAGAAAGGTCAGCGGACCGCCGCAGAGCAGGATAGGAGCCTCGAAGCTGATGCCGTGAGAAAGCGTTACCACCGTCTGTACGGCGATGGAATGGAAGATGCTGGCTGCAATATCTGCTTCGGGCAGATTGCGCGCCATCAGGTTCTGGATGTCGGTCTTGGCGAATACGCCGCAGCGGGCAGCCATCGGATAAACGTGCTCTGCCTTCATCGCCAACTCGCTCATCTTCTGGTTTTCTACGCCCATCAGCACACTCATCTGGTCGATGAAAGCGCCCGTTCCGCCGGCACAGTTGCCGTTCATGCGCAGTTCCATATTTCCGTTTTCCTTGAAGAAGATAACCTTCGCGTCCTCGCCACCAATATCGATGAGCGCTTTCGCCTCAGGATGAGCCGTACGGGCATAGACCGATGCTGCCACCACCTCCTGTACAAACTCCGCCTGGAGCTGTTCGGCAGTAGCCATTCCTACGCTTCCCGTTACGCAGATTCTTGCCTCTGCATCGCCCGTGAGGGCTAAAATCTCATCGAAATATTGTGACACAAGTTCGTTGACACGAGCGTTGTGGCGTTCGTATTTTGAGTAAATTACCCGATTATCGCTGTCGATAACGGCTATTTTGGCTGTCGTAGAGCCAACGTCCAGTCCTATGTAATAAGTCTTCTCCATTTCTCTTATCTCAAGTGTTTTCTTTTATCTTCTAGTATCTTCTTATCTTCTAGTGGCTTTTCCCAAGTTCCATCTGCTCTCTTCTCATATCCCTGAAAGCGCTCCAGGCTATCGGAACCGCTACGGCAAACGAGCAGCAATCTGCCCACATCTGACACATCTCCACGCCCAGCAGTCCGAAGAAATAGGGAAGGATGAAGATGAGCGGAATGAAGAAAAGTCCGCTGCGTGCTGCCGCTACGATGTTGGCTCTCACCGGTTTACGGATGGTCTGCATCAGCATGTTGGTGAGCACGATGCTGGCTACGAGCGGAAAACTGAGCACCTGCCATCGCAAAGCCACCGAACCTACGGCTACAACCGCTGCATCATCGCGGAAGATGCTGATGATGGAAGTTGAGAAGATGAAGCCGAGAAGGGCACAGACGCTGAGGAAAACCGTGCCGCATTTGATGCAGAAAAAGAAGGCTTCCTTTACGCGCCCATAGAGTTTGGCTCCGTAGCAGAATCCGCAGAGCGGCTGGAATCCCTGACCCAGACCGATGACCATCGCATAGGTGAAGAAGGAGATGCGGGTAACGATGCTCATACCTGCAATGGCTGCATCGCCAAACGCACCTGCTGCCACATTGAGCATCAGCGTAGCGATACTTCCCAGTCCCTGTCTTGACAGCGAAGGGGTTCCGCCGAAGATAATCTCCTTGGCAAAGGCGCGGGTAGGGGTGAAATTGCTGAGACGGATGCGGATGTTCTCGCCTTTATGCGTCATCCAGAAGAGCATGGCGCAGCCGAAACACTGGCTGATGAGGGTGGCTACGGCGGCTCCGGTAATGCCCAACTGGAAGTAGAGAATGAGCAGAGGAGCCAGAATCAGATTGAGCAGCACCCCCGACATGATGCCCTTCATCGCATACATCGCATTGCCCTGGAAGCGCATCAGGTTATTCAGCGTAAGCGAGGTGGTCATAAAGGGAGCACCCAGCAGGATAATGCCCAGATAACGCTCTGTATAAGGAAGAATGGTGGGCGTAGAACCCATCAGAAGGCAGAGCGGAGTGAGGAAAAGATGACCCAGAATGGCGATGAGGAGACCGGTAAGAAAACTCAGCACAAAGCCCGTGGCTGCCATCTTCTGTGCCTCTTCCGTATGCTTGGCGCCCAACTGTCGCGAAACATAATTGCCTGCACCATGGCCAAACAAGAAACCAATCGCCTGGATAACAGCCATTGCTGCAAAGGCAACGCCTACCGCTGCCACACTCTGCGTGTTGATGCTGCCCACGAAATAGGTGTCGGCGAGATTGTACATGCTCGTCGACAGCATACTGATAATCGTTGGTATGGCCATCGTAAAAATCACATGATGCACAGGGGCATGAGTGAGGAACGTATAGTTGTCTCTTTTCTCTTTCTTCATAACTTTATGATGCTCTTTTGGGGCATTTCGACCTGCAAAGGTACATAAATATCCACAAAGTTGGACAATTATGAACCAACTTTTATAAATTTATAAGAAAAGAGTTGCATTATTCATAAATTTATTGTATTTTTGTGCCGCAATTGAATATATATACATAAAACAATATACTAATGAATGATGAGATAAGAATCATACCGATAACGACTAAAAAAGGGCTGAAAACCTTCATTCAGTTTCATTATGATCTCTACAGAGACCATAAGTTTGCCATTCCCTTTTTGCGTTTCGACGAGATGAATACGCTGGACCCAAAGAAGAATCCTGCCTTCGAATTCTGCGAGGCACAATACTTTCTGGCGGTTGACAGCGAGGCTCGTATCGTAGGTAGAATTGCTGCCATTATCAACCATCGTGCCAACGAAGAGTGGAACAAGAAGCAGGTTCGCTTCGGCTGGTTCGATTTCGTGGATAATGTAGCGGTTTCCTGTGCCTTGTTGCGCGCAGTAGAAAACTGGGGCAAGAGCAGGGGAATGAACGAATGCGTAGGTCCGCTCGGATTTACGGATATGGACCGTGAAGGCTTGCTCATCGAGGGCTTCGACCGGAAGTCTACGATGTATATCAATTACAATTATCCTTATTACAAGACGCATCTGGAGAGTTATCCGCTCTATGAGAAGGATAACGACTGGCTGGAGTACCGCATCAGGATTCCGGAAGTGACGCCGGCTAAGTTTGCCAAGACTGCCCAGATGATAGAGAGCCGATATAATCTGCATGTTCATAAGTTCACCCGCCGGGAACTGACCTCGGGAGGAATGGGTAGGAAGGTGTTCGAAATAGTGAACGAAACTTATAAGAATCTCTATGATTTCCAGCAGCTTACGGAGAAGCAGATAGATGAATATGTAAATACTTATATCAAGAAGGCTGACTTGAACCTGGTAACGGGTGTGGTAGATGGCAACGCTGGCAACAAACTGGTAGCCTTCGGTGTTTCCTTCCCTTCGTTTACCGATGCGCTGCGCGAGATAGGCGATGGCAAGCTTTTCCCTACGGGTTGGCTAAAGGTGCTGAAGGTTCTGAAGTGGCACAAGACGGATACGGTAGATTTGCTCTTGATTGGTGTTCTTCCGGAATATCGCAAGAAGGGAGCCAATGCGCTTATTTTTGCCGATCTGATAGAGCAGTATCGCCGTTATGGCTTTAAATGGGCTGAGGCAATGCCGCAGATGGAGACCAATACCGGTGTTCAGAGCCAGTGGCAGTATCTGGAGAGCGAACAGCATCGCCGTCATCGCTGCTATAAGAAGAAGATTTAAAAGTCTCTGTTTTGGGCCGTTTAGGCGCAAAAAAAATAGAAAATGGGCTAAAAAGTTAATAAAACTAACTCGCTCTAAATTGGACTTTGATTGAATATCAAGAACTTGGGCGTTTGCCTTTATAATATAGGTAACAATATGGAAACGAGCGGAATTCTGCCCGTTTCTGGGGGGTGTAATTTAAACTGTGTCAAGGCTTGTTCTTAACTTTCATTCCCACTCCCTGCTGGGGGCATGCCCCCAGCAGGGAAGCCTTTTCGGCTGCAAAGTTACATAATTTTAAATCTATCTCCAAATTTTATTGCCAATTGTTGAGAAATTTGTCCCCAATTTGCCAGTGACATAGTCCATTTCTTACGGATGTTGCGGTAAGCTAAGTACACAAGCTTCTCCAAAGAATTATCCGTAGGAAAGACCCCTTTAGTCTTTGTGACCTTTCTTACCTGTCTGTGATACCCCTCAACCGTATTGGTCGTATAAATGAGTTTACGGATGGCTGGAGTATATTGGAAATACTCTGTCAGACGTTCCCAATTGTCACGCCATGACTTGATGACAATTGGGTACATCTCTCCCCACTTAGACTCTAACAGGTCTAAATTAGCAGCAGCGGAGTCTTTGTTTACTGCACCATATACTGTTCTTAAATCCTTGATAAACTCCTTTTGATGCTTACTGCCAACATACTTGATAGAATTGCGTATCTGATGGACAATACAGAGCTGCACAGAACTCTCAGGAAATACGCTTTGGATGGCATCCGGGAAGCCTTTGAGACCATCAATACAACAAATCAAGATGTCTCGAACACCACGGTTCTGAAGATCCGTAAGAACTTCTAGCCAGAAGTTAGCTCCTTCACTCTTAGACACATACATACCTAACAGTTCTTTTTGGCCTTCCTTGTTGATGCCAAGAATGTTGTAAATGGCTCGTGTGACAGCTCTGCCATTCTCATCCTTTACCTTATAATGGATAGCATCAAGCCAGCAAATGGCATATACAGGATCGAGCATGCGAGACTTCCAGGCGGTGATTTCGGGTAATACACGGTCTGTTATAGAGCTGATAGTATCGGCTGATAGAGTTGTGTTGAACTCACGCTCAAAGTAGCTGCTGATGTCACGTGTGCTGGTGCCCATGGCGTACATCTCAATAATCTGGTCTGCCATGCCATTGGCAAGAATAGTCTCACGCTTCTTTACGGTCTCAGGTTGGAAAGTTCCGTCTCGGTCACGAGGAGTCTCTATAGTGACCTCACCATATTTTGTTTGAACCTTCTTACTCATCTTACCATTACGACGATTGCCGGAAGAGCGTTCCTCTTCACTTAAATGAGCGTCCATCTCACCTTCGAGAGCTGAGTTGAGAATACGCTCTAACAATGGAGCTAATGCTCCGTCCTTGCCAAATAAGGCTTCACCACTACGCAACTGCTGAGCTGCTTTCTTGTAATCAATTTCTAAGTTGTCCATAATATAAAAACTGTGTTAAACTACTTTTATTGTAGCTTGACACAGTTTAGTTTACACTCTCCGTTTCTGTATTTTTCAATAACCAAAGAACGCCTCAATTCGGGGACAAAGATACTATATTTTTCTAAATATCCCATAACATGGTCTATGACCACAATTTGGTCGGCATTCTTCACCGTACTTAGGCGATGAGCCACAATCACAACCGTCTTGCCCTTATAGAATTTATTCAAGTTCTCCACGATGCTCCTCTCGTTGTTGGCATCAAGCGAGTTGGTCGCCTCGTCAAGGAAGATATAGTCAGGATTCTTATAATAGGTTCTGCTGTGTCCAAGATAAATCTTAAGTTCCGAATTACTTTGTTCACCACCCATAATTTTAACTTGCTGAACCTCGTTCAACAAATCCGTCACATTAACTTTTCCATTGTCTAAATATATTTAATTACACGTTGGACTATAAAAGTCCCTTACCTTTTTTATTTTCATTCATAAACAATTCCTTATATTCATTTCGATGAGTTTTCTTTCTATTGTCCAAACGAAAGCGAACACGCAATAACAAAGTATTGTCATAAGTTCTCATAGATTGTCTTTTTTGTATATCCATAAAGTCTGTGCTAATCACAGACTTTTGCTCTCGCCTTATTCCAAAACGAAATGGTGGAATATACATAAGTGACACACTTACCCGGTTTTTCCAAAACATTTTATTTACTGCAGCCTGCCACAAATCCTGTCCATAATGCTCCCATCCATCAAGTAGCGGATTCTTTATCATCTGATGTCTATATTCTAATGAAAAATTTGTTCTCATTTTATCACTCCACCAACTCAAAGTACTAAGATATGACAAATTAGAGCATTTATTATTCAACCTATCCAGATATACCTTTAAAATCTGTCCACTTATCGTATTTTCCCATGTCAGATTTTTCAAGATATCCCAACTATATGATACCCATAAGCCAAATCCTTTCTTGTTGGCATTAGCAAAGGTTTGGACATAGGTATTATCCGTTTCCTTATTATATAGTTGTTCAATACTATTATGCTCATATTCATATAGTCCACCCACTTGTAGCTTGTCCCAAAACGTCCCCATTATAGAAAAGCTATGACTTGTCGAAGCTTTTAGGCTAGGATTGCCCTGTGACTTCAACCATGTATCTACAGATGTCTTATTCGTAGACAACTGATATAGCTTAGGAGCCGCAACAGTTGTTTGATAATCTAACGAAAGTTGCATATTGTCATTTGGAACAAAAGATACAGACACTTGAGGCAAAAGTATCCACTTCTTCCAATTTGTTTCCATCCCTGTTTGGGAGACATATCCCAAGCCTGTTCCCAAATGAGCTAAAAGTCTTTCCGACATCTTGTAATCAAAATAAGTATAGAACACTTGATGGTTATTTGCATTTTCCAAAAGACTCAACCATTGTTCTGCATCACTTACCTCATACTTACAAAAAGAGCCTATATAACCAAAGTTAAAGGATAACGCATCTGTCATCTGACTTTTGGCATCAAACTCTCCATGAATATAACGCTTACTATTCTTACTATATAGCGAAGATGTCAACAATCCATTTTCCAAGAATGTATTTCTTTGTTTACCAGACAAATACTCTACACCAAGAGATGCATACACATTCAACTTATCAAGCATGGAATTTTTATAAATCACATAAGACTTTATGTCTGAAGATTTCAAACTTTCAGCATTTTGCTCATCAATAGAAGCAATTTTCCCCGTAGATAGCCATTGAGTACCTGTATATTTTTGCTCATCAAAATTTGAATTCCATTCATAATTACCACTTACTGCTATTTGTTGTTTCTTACCGATTCTCCAATTTAAATTAGCAGCTACATTGTGAGTAACATTACCTTTGTGTTCATTCGGCTCATCCTCAAAAGTATCAAATATTTTTTGAGTTACTACACCAGCATATTGTTTTGAATATGCAACAGGATAGTTCCAATGAATTGTCGCCATACCGTACCCTGCATTGAAATCTATATTCTTGTTTGAATATAGATATCTCATATTAGGTTGTTCATTAGCGATAATATTGTTACCATTTTCCGGAGACACAATAGTAAAATTATTAAATGCAATAGCACTTCCCTTATAATCATCTTTCAAAGCTATGCGAATTGTGTAATGATAGCCTAATATCTTATATCTAGCCGAAGGAAGCCTTACTACTTCTATTTTTGCCACATCCGTAGGAGCCAATGCCTGGAGATAGTCCTTGGAAGCAGGCACACCATTCACTTCAATTATTACTTTTGCATCCGAATAAACAGATATAGCATTAGCCAATTTATTGTAATCTACACCTGGTAATTTCGCCAACAAGTCATACACAGACATAGTTCCCTTTCGAATATCTGGATTTATATAATAGACATCCGAATACAGATTATGCTTCTTAGCTTTTACCACAACCTCGTTGAGAGTGACAGACTTAACAGTGTCTATTCTTATAGAATCTTGTCCCAAACAAACATTGCTGCTATTCAGGACAAAAAGAAGAACACATATTATCAACTTCATTTCACTTATCTTCTTTTGTTATACAATAACATCTAATATCATTTTGAAAATGAGCATCATGGGAAATCCGTTGTTAAACATAAGCTAAAGATTGACATCAAATGTCACTTTAGTATACACATTGCCTTTGCGTAGATATATCGAATATTTGCCATAAGGCCCATAGAGTTCATTTGGAGACTTACGCAAAGCCACTTTCAAATGTCCATTAGACAGACTTATTGCAAAGTCTTCACTCTTTCCGAAAAAACAATATTCTTCTGCACCAAGAGCATCAAACGACAATTGGTCGTCTAGTCCAAACAAGTTACCTATGTTAGTATCTTTTTGAGGCAATTCATTTTCATTAGACCAAGACGACATATATTCTACGACAGCGCCAATTTTGCCAGTTTCTTTCTCTAAGAAAGAAGATACCACAAACTGATAATATTTGCATCCTATCTCATATGCATTCTTATGAGAAGGAAAAGTCAAAACATTTTCGGTATTACAACATGCATACCGGTGATTTGGCAATACGCTTGTTTCGTTTGACAAGTTATCCAAATTTGGCATCGTCTTACTCGGGAAACTTGAAGAGATTCCCAAATCAACTACTTGCCAACTATCAGACCGGAAATTCATCGAGCCGTTTATATAAACTCCCGTTTCACCTAACAGGGTCTTGCCATGATTCTCATCGAGCATATTCAGTGAGGGAAAAGATACCTGTGAAGTTTCATCTTCACTGCAACTTGTAGCAAACAGAGTAATGCACAAACTCAATGCCAACAAAACAAACATTTTTACATTCTTCATAACCTTGCCATTTAAATTGTTATTAATCACGGCTGCAAAATTACCCGTTTTTCCAATACATTCCTAATAAACCAGGTCTATTTCATTAACATCTCACATATTGCATATAATTCTAAGATCTAAGCACTTACAGTTGCCGCCTTGATTTTCGAGGTCTAAAAAACGCCATATAGCCCCTATCTCTAGAAGTTTTCTATGTAGTTACGAAGCGAAAAATGCTCATTTTTAATGCCAACCTTATCCTTGTACAAGAACAATTTTTGCTTAATTGCTTTCTCGCTAATACAATAGATAGAAGCCAACGCTTTTTGCGACAGCTTTAAACGCAACAGCATCATTAGACGTAAATCGGTCTTAGATAAATTCGGATGTTTTTGCTTGAGTCGTTTTACAAATAGGTTTTCCACACTATTTAAAAACACCTCCAATTCGTCCCAATCACTCTCTGGCAACACAATGTGTTTATTCTCATTTGGAACTATCGAATTTAATTTTTCTACAACATCTATTTTCTTTTGTAAATAATTACGCATCACAGATAGTTGAATCTCTTTATGCGAAAGTTCCTCTTGGTGTATTTTTTCCTGCATTTGTTGCTTTTGGAGAAGAACCTCTCTTTCATGCTCCATACGTAGTTTTATCTGGTGCTTATATGATTTATAAACATATAAAATAAATATGACTACTATAAAACACAATAAGACAATCAAACTAAATACCCACTGCTGCATTTCTGCTTTACCTTGCATTTTTGCCCTTTCACTTTCTTTCTTCAAAAAAGAAGAATAATAGTAAATCTTGGCTTTGGATGCTGTCCGGTACATATCCTCCAAATAATGGTACGCCGAATCGCTAAAACTTTTAGCAGACTTGAAATCATGCGCTTTCATAGCTGCTTGACTTTGAAAATAAAACACAGAATAGCGGTCTTCTGCTGTTTTTGGCATTGCTTGTTTTAATAAACTAAAGGCTTGGTTTAACGAATCTACAGAGATATAAGCAGAAGCAAATGTCAACAGACAAGAGAATCTATTTGCTGCATTCAAGTCATAAGCCAATCGTGCATAATATAAACAACTATCTTTTTCACCCATCTCCTTAAATGTACTAGCTAGATCTTGCCTTACATAAGACAACAAGTAGCTATCGCCAGCTTTCATTGCCATTCTATATGCTTTTCTCTCTTCTTCTAAAGCATGCTGCACGCTATCAACATAAAAGAAGTTCTCACCCAATCTCAAACGTGCTGCCACCTTATTATATATAGTAACATTTGCCATAGAATCATACATCTTCACCAAAGCTTTAGCATAGTTCAAAGCTTTGTAAGGTGCCAGCTGTTCTTCTACTTCAATCAGCTTATCCAATGCCAAGCATTTTAAATTCATATTATGGAGGCTGTCAGATATGGAATACGACTTTTCCAGGCAACTCTTTGCCTGCTCCATACTATCATTCAGCAGAAAGCATTTTCCCATATAATACAAGGATGAAGCATAAAGAGAATCTTCTTGGTGACCCTCATACCAATCATACGCTATGCGAATCAAGGAATCGTTATCTACATCCAAGCCCGACTTATCTTGTGCCATATAATAAATGAGGGCATACTTCGCCATATCTTTATCTGAGAGTTTACCTTGATTGATACGGTTCAAAAAGGCCAAGGCACTATCAGGCTTAGACTCTGCCAACGTATAAGCTAAGTCTAACTCTCTCTTATGACTTTGATGACATGATACCAACACCGAAAGCATCATAAAAAACAATATCGTAAACGAAATACTTCTTCCCATATTTAGTATAATTACATTCTGGGCGCAAAAATACAAAATATTTTTCAATATTAGAACTAAATACAGTCTAAAATACAAAGTCTGCAGAAAAACACAATACAACTGATTATCAGGTATATGTATTCTATTTATAATAAAATGGGGTCTAAATAATAGTAGTATTTTCGCATTATCAACCGTTCTGCATCAGGTAAAAGAGTCTTGCGTTTGGCTGCGTTAGAGCTTTATGTTAGCGAATCTAACTCATAGTTTTGTGGTTCTCAACTCATAGTTTTCCGGTTAGCAACTCATAGCTTTCCGGTTGAAAAAATTAAGAATGCATCGCGATATGATGAAAAATGGCTGTTTTTTCCGTCGCGATGCATTATTTTTTCCGTCGCGACGCAAAATTATTTCCGTCGCGACGCACCAATTCTTCCGTCGCGACGCATTAATTGTCCCCTCGTGAGGCGTCATTGAAGCCTCCTGCTGGTCATCATTTAAGCCTCTTATCGGTCTTAATATAAGGCACTTATCTGTCTTAATATAAGGCACTCGTCAAGATAAAAAGATGTGCTCTGGAAAGAGAAAATTAAGATGGGGGTTAACAGGTTAACAGTTAACACCCCAAAAATGCATACTTCCATCCACACACTTATATAAAAATAAGTATATATATATATTATTATATAATAAGGTACGCGAGGGGAACTATGCAAAAAACAGCTGTTAACTGTTAACCCTGTTAACCCCCCAATGAAAAGTTGATAGTTAAATATAATATTCTGCCGAATCAACCAAACCGGCTCTCAGCGCATATTTCGTAGCCTCGTGAACGTTGTTTACGCCCAGCTTGCGGAAGATGTTCTTGCGGTGGGTATTGACCGTATGGAAGCTGGAAAAGCGCTTCTCGGCTATTTCTTTCGTCGTCATTCCCAGCGCAATGTCCTTCAGAATCTCTGTCTCGGTCTTGGTGAGGTTAATTTTCTCCTGCTCCTCCTGTTTCGGAGCCAGAAGAACCTCCATCATGCGCTGGCAGACAAAACGGTTGCTTGCCACACAAAAACGTATCGCCTCCTTGAGTTCCATTAGCGAACACTCCTTCAGCACTACGCTGAACTGCGTACTGCTGGCGATGAGAATCTTAACGAAATCGGTACTTAAATCCTCACTGAACAGTAGCCAGCGCGTGTATGGGAAACGCTGGTTTAAAATAAGTAACTCGGCAGCATCATTGATGTCGAAAAGGGTGTAGTCGAGTATTACGACCGTATCCTCATTCTCCCTCAAGGCAAGCAGCAGGTCTGCCTTGTCTTCGACGGTCCGGGTTTCCAACCCCTCCATCTTACTGATCACATAGCTCAATCCGGCTCTTGTAATATCCTGTTTGTCTGCTAATAGAATCTTCATTGTGTTTACTCTCTTATATGTTGTTTATATATGTACGCAGATGCCTTGATGCAATAAAAAAACTGCATCAAGGCATCTTTTTTTCTTATTAGAATGACATGAGGAAGCCCATACGGATGCCCCATTTTGAGATGTTTGCATGGTCATAATAGTTGAGGCGGCGAACATAATCGATTCCGAAGAACTTGAAGATGTTGTGCACGCCGGCTACAAACTCCCAGTATGGCGTCTTGCCAAAGGTATAGGAGTTGGTAGGGAATTTGAAGAGCTTCTCATCATTGAGGTTCTTGCCCGGGTCGTTCTTGCTGGTCAAATCGCCCCAAACACCCTTGATGGCTACATATTCACGCCACTTCAGCTTCTTGATGAGCGGAATGCGGTTGAGCAGCTTGCCGTTCATATCCCAGGCTACTGACCAGAACAGCTGGCGGTCGCTCAGGAACTCCCAGTCCTTCATCATGCTGATGGTTGCCTCCTGCTCAAAGATAGAGAGGTTGACCGGTGGCTGGATGAGCATGGTGAAAGGCACTTTGCTCCACTGCGCCTTGCCCACGATGTTGAAATCCATATAACCGAAGCTTCCCAGCCACTGGCGCTTGTAAATGCCCAGCGTGGTGAGGTTGCTCTGATACTGGCCGCCCATGAATCCGTCTAAGCCCATGGTGTGGCGAAGCGAGATCTCAGGACTGTCGAGGTTGATAGGCAGGCGCTGCTGCTTGGTGTTGACATAGGTGACACCTGGGTTGTAATCTAAGCCTACACTCGCCTCTGTGGTGCGTATCTTGCGTATTTCCTCACCGTTGCTCACCCTGTAGTAGTGGAGATTGCCCACGGTGCGGTTGCTCTGCCAGCGGAGGCTGGTGTCGAAGCGGAAACCCCAGTCGGTTTCGTAGGTGAAGGTCACCTTCTGGCGGTGATACTGATACATCTGGTCCTGCGTAGTGGCACGGAGGGTCATGAAGAAGTTGTCCTTGTTGTGCAGCAGGTTATCATCGGATGGAGATGTAATATCATGCCCCAGTTCGAAGGTAAGCTTGCGCATCGGGAACTCGAACGGACTGTTCTTCTTCTTGTTGAACGAATAGGTGAGCACATGGCCGTAATACCACTTGTTGCTCTTCAGACCATAGGCGCCGTAACCATCCCAGAAGAAGTGTGGGTTGAGGGCTGCCATCGTTCTGCCCGCCAGGCGCAGGCGCACACCGTCTACGTAGTTGTTGGAGAGGAACGTGTTGATAGGTCCGAGGTCGAAGAGACTGCGGCGGTCGTTGATGATGCTGTCTCTTTCAACGCCCAGACTGTCTTTCACCGTTACCTTTTTACCCTTGGTATGAGCCACTTCCACATAGTTCTCCATCAGGGCTCTCACACCGAAGATGATGTATTTGAATCCCTTGGAGTTCTCCATGCGGTGGATAAAGCTGTCCATCGACGATTCGCTCTTCGTGAGGCCCACCTGCCGGTATTTGTTCCAGTAAGCCTCATCGCGGTTCATCGCGTCCATATCGTGCCTGATCTTCGCCTTGCCCTTGAAGAGCTGCTTCGGCAAGGCATCGAAGGCATAATCGGTGATTCGCGTGTTTCGCACCACCAGCAGGTCTTGAAGGAGCTTGTTGACGTGCAGTTCGGCTATCATATCGTCTTTAGAGAGTACCCACTCGCCGTTGTCGAGCTTGGTGTACTCCTGTTCAATCTTCATGTCAGTAACCCAGTTTACATCGCTGTTGTGAGGCATGTAGAGGTTACATTTCTTCACGTGCAGGCTGCTGTCGGCAAGCACATAGAGTTCGCCTCGGAATCCGAAGTCCTGGCTGTTGGCTGGGATAAACTGCAGATGGTAGCACAGGTCTCTTTCCACATACACCGTATCTTCGATGTAATAATGGTAGAAGCTGATGGCTGTTCTACCGATAGGAGACGGGAAGGGATACTGCAGCAGGCGCACGTAATCATCGTAGATGTCCACATCGGTGAACACCTCTTTCAGGGCGGTGTTGAGAATCTCTCCAGTCTGGATTACCTGTCCGATTCCATTGCTCTGCTGACCCTTGATGATGTCCTTTTCGGTCTTCGGATCTTTGCGGTAAATATGCTGTGAAACAGTCTCGTCGATGCTGACAGGCAGGGTGAGCTTTCCGTTGTACGGAGAGGTTTCTACCTGGTCGAGGAGATACTGGCGGCGCTGGAAGAACTTGCTCTCGAGCTGTTCTTTCTTCAGGTCGTTGAGCGCGAGTGTAATCTTCTGATACTTATCATATTGCACATAGTCGTGGTTGCTCAGATCGCTCTTTTTCTTGGCAGCAATCACGCGCCGCATCAGTTCTACGGCAGGATTATCCTTACGCTTGTAGCGGCCTTTTTTCGATTTCACCACCACTTCGGTAAGTTTGTGCGTATCGTCTTTCAGTTTGATTTCCAGAAAGTTGGTCTTTTCGTCAACCTTCACCGATGTGCTCTTGTAGCTCAGTGCGCTTACGGTGAGCATGAGTCCCGGCTTCTTATCAATGGTAAACTTACCTTCTCCGTTGCTGGAAACCGCGATTTTATGTCCTTTGTATTGCACGCTTGCATACGGTACGGCAAAACCGTCGTCATCGATGACACGGCCTGTTATCTTCTGCTGAGCCATCATCTGAAGCGTAGAAATCATCAGAAGGATGACTGTAAAATATAACTTTTTAATACCTTTCATTTTTTATACCTTATTATATATAGGGGCTCTCCGCCCATGATTTAATCTATTATCTGTCAAATTCCTCACCCCACATGCCCCGCAAGAGCCGAAGTTTGAGAATGCTTTATTGGCTTTCAGGATGCAAAGTTATAACATTATTCGTAAATAGACGCAAAAACCTATTCATTATTTCAGTTTTTTATGAGATTTTCAGAAAAAGGCTTCCATGCAGTTCCTTCTGCTGCCTGTTCTTGCTCTTCGCCGTGCGAGCCTGAGTGGTATAAAACCCCTTGATATTGCTCTATTTCACCTCTTTATCTGTCAATATATGATGAAATTCCGAAAAATATGAGAAAACTATTTGGTTAATTTAATTTTTTAGCGTAATTTTGCACACTGAAATTTAAAGAAGAAACGCCCTTCTGCGGGCTTATTAAACATCAAGCGAATGAATAACAAGGGAAATCTTACCGACGAGCGGCCTCCTTTGCTGCCCGTCATCATAGGTACCGGTTTCGGCAGTGGCTTCTGGCCTTGGGGACCGGGAACGGCTGGCTCTGTATTGGCAACCCTCATCTGGGCAGCCTTGGCTTACGGACTCGGTATTACGGGCGAGAGCTTGCAGAGTATCACCTTCTTTCTCGTCATTGTTTCCACTATTCTGGGCACTTGGGCAACAGCTCAGTTGCAGCCTTACTGGGGTGAGGATCCCAGCCGTGTGGTCATCGACGAGATGGCTGGCGTGTGGATTCCCCTGTCGTTGCTGACCCCGCTTACGGCACAGGGCGAAGTGAAAGATGCCTGGTGGTGGGCATTGGTGGCACTTGTTCTCTTCCGCTTCTTTGATATGGTGAAACCGCTGGGCATCAAGAAACTGGATAACAGGCAGAGCGCCTTCTACGTGATGGCTGATGATCTGCTGGGCGGCCTCTATGCAGCCGTTTCTTTAATCATCATCAAGATCATACTGGTTTCGGCTGGAATCATCTAGTCTGGCATTTCTTAAAGCAGACAATTTCTTAAGCAAGCGTTTTCTTAAACAGACAATAAAAAATAGATTAAAATATGAATTATAGAGATTTCTTACAAAAAGTTATCTATGCCATCATCAATCCACTTATCAAGGGGATGATAGCAGTAGGTATTACTCCTAACATTGTTACCTTCGTAGGATTCCTGGGCAATATTGTGGCAGCCGGTTTCTTCCTCGATGCTGCATGGATGCTCGGAACTGAGCAAGCTGCTTATGCATCTTGCATGGTTACTGTAGGATGGGGTGGATTCATCATCCTCGCAGCCGGTCTCTTCGATATGATGGATGGCCGATTGGCACGTTTGAGCGGCAAGAGCAGTCTCTTCGGTGCACTCTGGGATTCTACACTCGACCGCTACAGCGAACTGGTAAGTCTCTTTGGCATCTGCCTCATCTTCGTACGTATGCAGGGCGATATGATCTGGTTCTGGATGGGCGTAGTCACCTTTGCAGCGATGATCGGTTCTGTGATGGTAAGTTATGTCCGTGCCCGTGCCGAGGGCTTGGATATTGAGTGCAAGGTAGGTTTCATGCAGCGTCCTGAGCGCGTTGTAGTTACCGCTGTTACTGCGATGATTACCGGCTTTACGGGCAATATCTGGTGGCTGGCTGGCGGAATGATTCTGATTGCCGTTCTGGCAAACATCACCGCTTTCTGGCGCATCTGGCATTGTTATGTTGTGATGAACAGCCGTAAATGATAAACTCAAGTTCTATCAATAAAAAAGTAGAAAAAAGTGTTTAGTATCTATCTGATTATCCTCCTGGCGGTACTCGCAGCCTGGAAGAAGACACGCCGTTTTGCCTTCTATTTTCTGCCTTGGTTCCTCTTTGGAATCATCTACGATTCGATGCGCCTTTATCCTAACTATATGGTGAACGATATTGACGTGGCGAATCTCTATCATGCAGAAAAGTCGCTCTTCGGCATTGCTGCTTCATCCAGCGCAGAACTGCAGGCTGTAGCCGACCATAGCCAGCTGATGATTCCGGGCGAATACTTCAAGGTTCACCATTGCGGTTTTGCCGATTTCTGGGCAGGCATCTTCTATCTCTGCTGGGTTCCGGTGCCTATCGCCTTTGCCCTTTATCTGTATCTTACGAAACAGCTTAAATGGTTCAAGCGTTTCTCCTGGGCTTTCCTGCTGGTGAATGTCATCGGCTTCATCGGCTATTACATCTATCCGGCTGCTCCGCCCTGGTATGCGATGAACTATGGCTTCAAGGCTGTGCTCAATACACCGGGCAATGTGGCTGGTCTGGGCAGATGGGACGAAATGACCGGACTGCACGTGTTCCACGGACTCTACGGCAAGAATGCCAATGTCTTTGCTGCCGTGCCTAGCCTGCATGCTGCCTATATGTTCCTCACTACGATTTATGCTGTGATGAGCCGTAAACGCTGGTATACGGTGGTGCTCTTCGCCTGCATCTGTCTGGGCATCTGGTGGACGGCAGTTTATTCCGGTCATCATTATATTATCGATGTCATGTTGGGTATTCTTACTACGATAGTAGGCGTACTGCTTATGGAATCCAGGAGATTATGGGCAAGATTAAAGAAGAACTCGTAACCTTCGGCAAGGCAGAACTGACCGCCTCCTGCGCCTCAGTTGTAGACTTCGGACTGGCATTCTTCCTCTCAGATATCATCGGCATTTATTACGGACTTGCCAATGCGCTGGGAGTGATAAGTGGCGGCATTACCAACTGCATACTGAATTACCGTTATGTGTTCGGCGATTCCAAGAGCAAGAAAAAGAGTGTAGCCTGGCGCTATTTTATCATCTGGGGCATCAGCTGGATGCTCAATTCGGGCGGCACTATCGCCCTGACCGAATTTCTGAATGCGCACGAACATATTCAGCTGCATTATATGATTCCGAAGAGTATTGTATCTCTGCTGGTAGCGATATTCGTTAACTATCCCGGACAGAAGAAATTTGTTTTTAAGCAGTAATAACCATATCAGATGGGGGCAGTATTCAGTATGTGCCCTCATCTTTTTTGTATCCTGTTTTTTGTATCCTGGCAGGTAATCTGTTGGCATTGGGACATAAAAAAGAGTTTGGATTGTCTCCCGACATTCCAAACCCACGCTTGTTTCTAACTAACTTATTATCAACTATTCATTACTTTTCAGTTTGCAAAAATACGAGTTTTTTTCTTATAAAATAAATTTTTTCAAAAAAATAATAACGTAAACGTTTGCGCTTTCGAAAGAAATTGTTATCTTTGCAAAGAATTCACTAATTCTGCAGTCGGAAAGAAAAATATGCAGAATTTGTGGATACAAAAATGTATTTCTATAATAAGCGTAAACTAACAGATGAAACAACGAAGAACATCTTTGAAAGACCTCGCCGATCAACTTGGCGTCAGCATAGCAACTGTATCTAGAGCCCTGCGAAACAGCCATGAAGTGGGTGAGGAGATGACTCAAAAGGTGAAAAGCCTTGCCAAGGAGCTCAATTATCGACCAAACCCCTTTGCACAGAGCCTCAGAAAAGAAGCACCTAGGGTGATTGGTGTAATTGTGCCAAACCTGGTAACTCATTATTATGCTGCCGTGCTGGATGGTATAGAAGATTATGCCGTAAGGAATGGTTATTCGGTGATCAGCGCCAATAGCCACGAGAATACAGAACACGAGAAGAGAGCGGTAGAAAACTTCCTAAATATGCATGTGGAAGGCATCATCGCCTGCCTGGCACAGGATACGGTCGACTATTCTCATTTCGAGCAGTTGCATAAGATGGGCGTTCCACTGGTGTTCTTTGCGCGTTGTTGCTTAGAAGATAAGTTCTCCCAGGTAGTAGGCAATGGTGATGTTGCCGCCCAGGAGGCTACCCAGCATATGATAGATACCGGTTCGCGCCGCATCGCCTTCATCGGCGGTCCAAACCATCTTGATATGGTGCGCCGCAGAAAACACGGTTATCTGGAGGCTCTGAGAGAGAACCGCATTCCTATCGACCGTGACCTCGTAGTTTGCGACAGAATCGATTTCGATGTGGCCCGAAACGCTACCCTCCGTCTCCTCGAAAAGGAGGACAGACCTGATGCCATTCTTGCCTTTAACGATATTATCACCTATGCCGCCTTCGATGCTATCAAGGAAAAAGGGCTTCGAATACCAGAGGATGTTGCTATCATTGGTTTTACCGATGGTGATACTGCAGCCTTCGTTACGCCGAAACTCTCGGCTATCATGGACAAGGCACACGAACAGGGAACCACAGCCTGTGATCTACTCATGAGAAGTATCAATGGAGATGAAAAAATCTACAAGAAAGTGGTACCGATGATACTGAAAATACGCGAAAGTTCTGAAAAAAACGACGTGAAATAAAACCTATTATAGAAATAATTCCTATTTTATAGAACTGTAAATTAAGCCTACGATTATGATGATAAAAAAACAAAACTACTTGAAACATGCCATCGTGCTGTTTCTGCTCTTGCTGCTCATGCAGCCGGGTAGGGCATGGGCTGCCTATGAGAACGTAGAATTCAGCAGCCTCACCAATCATGATGGACTTACGAACAGTCAGGTGGGTGCCATCCTCAAGGACATCAGAGGCTACATCTGGTTCGGTACCCAGTCGGGACTGTGCCGCTTTGACGGCTTCCGTATGAAAACTTTCTATTATAGCAACACTGATGATAAGTCGCTGCCTAACAATTCGGTAGATGAACTTCAGCAAGACTATGATGGAAATATCTGGGTGCATACCTCTGTGGGTTACAGCATCTACAAATATGATGAAGAGCAGTTTAACCGCAAACCGGAAGAATGGCTCAAAAACATCCACGTGCAGGGACCTCCTTATAAACTCCTGATAGATAAGGATAAGAACATGTGGATAGCTGTCTACGGACAGGGACTCTACTTTCATAATGCCAAAACAAAAAATACTTATCTTTTTAAATTTACCAAAAAGGCTCAGCCGGGCTGTCTGAAAGAGGGAAATATCAGTAAAATAACCGAGGTTGACGGCGATGCGCTCATTACCTATGGTGATGGTACAATCTGCCGTGTCAACGGACAGAAACAGAAGGTTCTCTGGTCCAATTCCTTCCTTGCCACCCATAAAGCTGCCGGTGATAATGGCGCCTATACTTTCTATGATGGTATAGGTGGTTTCTGGGTTTCTGTAAGTAATGCCAATTACGTGTATCAGTCTAAAACCGGAAAATGGACCGATGCACGTTCTTATCTTACAAACATGGGCATTGATATTCCTTGCCCAACCCATATTCTGATGCGCGATATTGCCCGCGATAAGGCAGGCAATCTCTGGGTGGCTTCCGACCATAATGGTCTCTTCTTCGTTGATTTCAAACGCAAAATCTGCCGTCAGTATGTTCATTCCGAAGCAAAGGGAAGTATCGTTGACAATTCCCTGCAGAAGGTTTATGTGGATGATGAGGGGGCTATCTGGGTAGGTAGTTACAAGAACGGCGTGGCTTATTATTCGCCTGCTGCTCAGAAATTCACAACTATTCCGCTTGGTGATGTGTGTACAATCACGCAGGATCTGAATGGTAATCTCTGGTGTGGAACCAATGATAGCGGTATTGTATGCTACAGTCCGCTTACCGGACAGAACTGGCGATTCTCACAGGCTGAAACCGGTTTGGCTTCGGATATTATCGTCAGCAGCGTAACCATGAGTGATGGTACGATGTATTTCGGTACCTTCAATGGTGGACTTGCCCAATATAAAAATGGCAGATGGAAGAGTTTTCAGGCAGCTCCAGGCGGACTTGCCAATAACAGCGTCTGGTGTCTTGCCGAAGATCCGTATCATCGCCTGATTATCGGAACCTTGGGCTCAGGCTTCCAGATTTATAATCCTGAAAGTGGTAAGTTTACAACCTACAATGTTCAGAACTCAGGCATATCCAGCGATTTTATCAACTCGCTCTTCCTGCCGAATAAAGATGAAATTCTGATAGGTCATTCGCAGAACTATTCTATCTTTAATTTCGGAACCCGAAAGGTAACCAATGTGAATACAACCAAGGACGGACAGCCTTTCCCGAGTCCTTCCCTGAATTACATGATGAAGGATAGCCGCGGCATCTTGTGGATGGCTTCGCCTGCGGGTGTCACCATGTATGATGAGGCTTCAGGACAGTTGGAGTCAATCAATGACCTCAATGGTACGCAGGGCACGGTAGGCTGTATGGTGCTCGAAGATAGGCAGCATAACATCTGGCTGGTTTCTGAATTTATCGTTACACGTGTTACGCTGACCAAGAATAATCAGGGCAAATGGGACATCACGATGATCAGTTTCAATTCGCTCGATGGCTTGCAGAGCCGCCAGTTTAACCAGCGTTCTGCCTGTCTGATGAGAAATGGAGCCATCGCCATCGGCGGTCAGGATGGTATTAATATCATCAATCCTGCCAAGATCCTTCCTGCTCAGAAACATGCAAAAGTCTTGTTTAGCGGTTTCGTACTCTTCGATCATCCGCTCAAGGCAGGTGAGGAGTTTGAGGGAAGAGTGCCTCTGGCTAAATCGCTTGATACAAACCCGGAACTGGATCTCAGTTATAAGGACAAGGCGTTTACCATACAGCTGGCTTCCGACCAGGTAAGTATTCCTGCCCGCTGCCGTTTCCTCTATCGCATGAAGGGACTTGATGACAAATGGATGCTGACACCTGAGGGACGTCCGGAGGCTACCTTTACCAATCTCTCTTCAGGCAGCTATATCCTGGAGGCAAAGGTGGTGAATGCTGATGGTAGTGTGAGCGAAGAGGTGAGCACGCTGAAGATTCATATTCACCCGCCTTTCTATCTCTCTATATGGGCGTTCATCGTATATATTATATTAATAGGTGTAGCTTTCTATCTCTACCGTAAACGCATGCTCGAAAAGCAGCGTGTTAAATTCGAACTCCAGAGCAAGGAAGACAGTATCAAGAAGACCAAGGAGTTGAATGAACTCAAACTCAACTTCTTCACCAATGTGAGCCACGAACTCCGTACTCCGCTCACCTTGATTATCTCGCCGCTGGTCAATATGATTAGAGAAGAAAGAGATGAAAGTAAACGCAGAAAGCTGGAGATGATTCATCGCAATGCTACCCGTTTGCTCAATCTGGTAAACCAGATTCTCGACTTCCGCAAGATAGACCAGAACAAGGAAAAACTTACCCTGTCGCATATCGACATTGTGAGCTTCGTTGACAATATCTGTACTTCGTTCCGTACTTTGGCAAACAGCAAAGTAACGCTTGCCTTCGATTCTACGGTGCCTAGTCTGCAGATGTCGTTTGATGCTGATAAGGTAGGAAAAATCGTGAATAACCTCTTGAGCAATGCTTACAAGTTTACGCCAGATGGCGGATTTATCACCGTTTCTCTGAGTGTTGCACTCCGCCAGCGTGTAGGAGACAAGGATTCTGATATGCTCCGCATCTCAGTATCTGATACTGGCAAGGGCATCAGCGATAAGGAGAAAGAACATGTGTTTGAGCGTTTCTATCAGGTTAATGGTACTGAAATGCAGCCGCAGGGTGGTAGCGGAATAGGCCTGAACCTGGTAAAGAAGTTTGCCGAACTGCATGGCGGTAAAGTAGATGTTACAGATAATCCAAGCGGAGGAACCATCTTTATGGTAGACCTTCCGATAGAGAGCAGTACCACCTCTAATTCTACTGCACATCTCGGTTCCTTGCGAGCAGCACCTATCATAACCACGGTGCATCAGGCTGCTGATGAGGATCCGGATGCAGGTAAGAACGTTCTCTACGGAATGAGTAAACATGCGCATCAGCCTGGAGAATCGATGATCAGGAAGCCGGTAGTGCTCCTCGTTGACGACAGTGAGGACTTCCGTGAGTTTATGAACGAAGTATTGACAGACTATACGGTTGTTGAGGCTGTCAATGGTCAGGATGCCTGGAACAAGATCATCGACCGTCGTCCTGACATCATCCTGAGCGATGTAATGATGCCTGTGATGGATGGTAACGAACTCTGCCGGATGTGTAAGGACAATGACGAAACAATAGCCATACCTTTCATCATGCTCTCAGCCCGTATGGGAGATGAGCAACGTAAGGAAAGTCTGAAGTGTGGTGCTGACGAGTATATTGCCAAACCATTCGATATTGATATGTTGAATCTCTGTATTCTGAACCTCTTGAAGAAACGCAAGAATGTGAGCACAGAATATGTAATAACAGAGGCCGACCGCAAATTTATTGATGAGGTGAATGCTTATATCCGCGACAATATGAGCAATCCTGAAACATCGGTAGAATCGCTCAGTACTCATCTTAGCATTTCACGCGTACAATTATATAAACGCATGATTTCGCTGACGGGTATTACACCTTCTGAATATCTCAGAACCAAGCGTATCAAATTTGCAGAGCATCTGCTGCGCTCGGGCGACTTGAACATCAGTGAAATAGCCTATAAGGTGGGATTCAATAATCCACGTTATTTCACTAAATACTTCCAAGACGCGTATGGCGTTACGCCGTCTCAATATCGTAAGAATCTGTCAGAATCAGAGTAGTTTACGCTTCTAGTTAACATTTTATACACATACAGATAACATTTGCGCACAAAGATACGGGAATTTTCTCGTATCTTTGCCGCAGATTTTTAAACTTTCCTTTAAACGTATAAAATGAGACTAACTAAAACATTATTGATTTCAGCAGTGCTGCTGATGAGTGCCACAGGCATGCAGGCAGCCGGTTTCAACCAGAATGGTAATTATCTCACTGTTCAGTTGAAGCAACACCAGAATTTTGGTCCTAGTCAGATTCGCCTCCAGGTGGTGAGCGATAAGATTATCCGTGTTCAGGCTACAGCCGAACAGAGTTTCCGTAATAAACAGAGTCTGATTATTGTGCCTCAAAACAGCAAGGCAAATTATAAGGTGGAAGAGCAGGGAGACAATCTCATCATTACCACTGCTGCTATGCGTGCTGTCATGAACGAGGCTACGGGTCAGATTACCTTCTATGACCTGAAAGACAATGTCCTTCTCAATGAGGTTGCACAGGGCGGAAAGACTTTCAAGCCGTTCACTGTGCCTGACCGTGAAATCGGTGTAGACATTGCCAAGGTTCCTGAAGCACAGAAGCACGGATGGTCATGGCGTGCTCTCTTCAACTCTCCTGATAACGAGGCGTTCTATGGTCTCGGTCAGCATCAGAGTGAGGAACTCAACATGAAGGGTAAGAACGAAGACCTCTTCCAGTATAATACCAAGGTGAGTGTGCCTTTCGTCATCTCTAATAAAAACTACGGCATCCTCTGGGATTCTTATTCTTATTGCCGTTGGGGTAATCCGGAAGATTATCTCCAGCTCAACCGTGCCTTCAAACTCTATGATAAGGATGGTAAGGAAGGTCAGTTGACAGGTACTTATGTGGACAAGAACGGGCAGAAGATTGTTCGAGGCGAAGATAGCATTTACTTTGAGTACGCAATGCCTGAGGCTTCTGAGATTTGTAACCAGACCGACAAGGGCGGCATTCAGAACCTGCCAAAGGGTTTTGCACTGAATGGTTCCAAGGTGGTTTACGAGGGTTATGTGGAGGCTCCAACCAACAGCTTCTATCAGTTTATCCTCTACTATGCCGGTTACATGAAGATTTATATCGATGGCAAACTGGTTGTGCCTGAGCGCTGGCGTACAGCATGGAATCCGAACTCTTATAAGTTTGAAACTCCTATCAAGAAGGGCGTAAAGACTCCTGTCCGCATCGAGTGGCAGCCAGATGGTGATGTTTCCTACTGCGGACTTCGCGTAGCAGCTCCTCGTTCTGAGGCTGAGAAGAACCAGTTGAGCATCTGGAGTGAAATGTCGCCGGATATGGACTATTATTTCATCGCCGGTCAGAATCTCGATGAGGTGATTTCCGGTTACCGTACGCTTACCGGCAAGGCTTCGCTTTATCCTAAGTGGACCCTCGGTTTCTGGCAGAGCCGTGAGCGCTATCAGAGCAGCAAGGACATCGAGGACAACCTGAAGAAGTTCCGCGACTTGCATATTCCTGTAGACAATATCGTTCAGGACTGGAACTACTGGAAGCTGGATTCATGGGGAAGTCATGAGTTTGAGGCTGCCCGCTATCCAAACCCACAGGCGATGCTCGACAGCGTACATGCGATGAATGGCCGCTTCATGATTTCCGTATGGCCTAAGTTCTATGATACTGTCAAGAACTATAAGGAACTCGACAGCAAGGGCTGGATGTATCATCAGGCTATCAAGGATGATATTCACGACTGGCTCGGCTTCCGCGGTTCATTCTATGATGCCTATTCTGACGGTGCCCGCAAGATGTTCTGGCGCCAGATGGACGAGAATCTTTATACTAAGTATAAGTTCGGAATCGATGCATGGTGGATGGATGCATCAGAACCAAACGTTCGTGACTGTACTCCGATGTGGTACCGTAAGGCCCTATCAGGTCCTACAGCCATCGGTACATCTACCGAATATTTCAATGCTTACAGCATCGTGAATGCTGATGCTATCTATAACGGACAGCGCAGTGTGAACCCTAACCAGCGTGTCTTCCTCCTGACCCGTTCCGGTTTTGCCGGTGAACAGCGCTACAGTACGGCTACCTGGTCTGGTGACATTGCTACCCGTTGGGAAGATATGCGTGCCCAGATGACTGCAGGTTTGAACTATTCTATGGCAGGTCTGCCTTTCTGGGGAATGGACCAGGGTGGTTTCTGTGTAGAAAACCGTTATGTTGCTGCCCAGCAGGAGTTCGATAAGACCGGTAAGGAGAATGCTGACTTGAAGGAATGGCGCGAGTTGCAGGCGCGTTGGAACCAGTTCGGTTGCTTCGTACCTCTTTATCGTACTCATGGCCAGTGGCCTACACGTGAGGTATGGAACATTGCTCCGGCAGATCATCCTGCTTATAAAACCATCGTTGCATACGATAAACTCCGTTACCGCCTGATGCCTTACCTCTACAGTATGGCGGGTATGGTTCACTTCAAGGACTATACGATGATGCGTGGATTGGTGATGGACTTCAACGGCGATGATAATCTTTACGACATCAAAGATCAGTGGATGTTCGGTCCTGCTCTCATGGCTTGTCCTGTAGGCGAGTATCAGAAGTACAGCCGCCATGTTTATCTTCCTAAGCAGAAGGGCTGGTATGATTTCTATACAGGTAAGCACTATGCCGGTGGACAGACGATCGTAGCCGATGCGCCTTTCGATAAGATTCCAGTCTTTGTTCCAGAGGGTTCTATTCTTCCTGTGGGTCCAGAGATGGAGTGGAGCGATCAGAAGAAGGCTGAGCTTATCGATCTCTATGTCTATGCAGGCAAGGACGGTTCTTATACTCTCTATGAGGATGAGGGAACCAACTACAACTACGAGAAGGGTAAGTATGCTATGATCGACTTCAAGTATAATGATGCTCAGAAGACCGTTACTATCGCTGCCCGTAAGGGTGCTTTCGACGGTATGCTCCAGAAGCGTCGCTTCAATATCGTACTTGTTAGTGATAACAACCAGCAGGGCATCAGCCTCGCCAAGGCGCCTAAGGGCAAGATGGTGAAGTATGCTGGTAAGACTGTTACTGTAAAACTGAAGTAATATGAAGAAGATATTTGCTTTAGCAATCTTTCTATTGGGCGCTCAGTCGTTGAGCGCCCGTGATCGCCAGTCTTTTGATAAAGGCTGGCTTTTCACTTTAGCAGATAGTGCCGGAATGTCAAAGTCTGATTATTCAGACCGACATTGGCGAAGTTTGAATCTTCCTCACGATTGGGCGATAGAGGGCGATTTCTCTCCATCGAATCCTTCGGGAGCCAGTGGTGGGGCACTGCCGGGCGGCATCGGATGGTACCGTAAGCACTTCTCGGTGAATCCGAAGGAAAAGTATGACCGGTTTACCATCACCTTTGATGGAGTATATATGAATTCTACCGTGTATATCAATGGTCATAAACTCGGAACCCGTCCTTACGGATACAGTACATTCGAGTATGATCTTACACCTTATATTAATAAGAAGGGTGATAATGTCATTGCGGTGAAGGTAGATAACAGCGACCAGCCTAACAGCCGCTGGTATTCCGGTTGCGGTATTTACCGCCATGTCTGGCTCACCAAAACCATGAAATCTGCTTATATTCCCCAATGGGGACAGTATGTAGTAACTTCTCCACAGGGTGATGTCAGGGTGAAGGTGGATTTCGCTGCTTCCGGTAATAAGATGAAACTCTCTGTCCGTAATACAATCTATGATGCTGCCGGAAAGATTGTAGCCAAGAGTCAGGGTGTTCGGGAACAGAAACTCAAGGTGAAGAATCCGCATCTCTGGAACATCGGAAAGGGATATCTCTATACTGTCAAGAGCGAGCTGGTAGTAAATGGGAAGGTAGTGGATGTAGCTACGTCAACTGCCGGTTTCCGCGATGTGAAGTTTGATGCAAAGAAGGGTTTCTTCCTCAATGGCAAGAATATCAAGATAAATGGTGTCTGTGAGCATCATGATTTCGGTTGCCTGGGTGCTGCCGTTAATGAGGATGCGATGCATCGTAAGCTTACCATCCTTCGCGATATGGGCGTGAACGCTATCCGAAGCAGTCATAATCCTCCGGCACCAGAACTCCTGAACATGTGCGATTCGATGGGCATCCTCGTGATGGACGAGAGTTTCGACATGTGGCGCCGCAAGAAATCGAATGGCGATTATGCCCGTTTCTTCGATGAATGGCATAAGAAAGACCTGTCTGATCTCATCAAGCGCGACCGTAACCATCCAAGTATCATCATGTGGAGTATCGGTAATGAAGTTCTCGAACAATGGTCAAATGCGGCTGCTGATACGCTCAGTCTAGAGCAGGCTAACCTGATTCTGAATGCCGGTCATGATGCTTCTAGCTTGTCACATAGCGATGAACTGAGTGTCAATTCGCTTCTTACCCAGCATCTGGCAAAAATCGTGAAGGAGTATGATCCTTGGAGCTATCGCCCTGTTACTGCTGGCTGCAATGAGCCCGACCCGAAGAATCACCTCTTTAAGAGTGGAGCTATTGATGTAATAGGTTTCAATTATCACCATCAGTGGGTGAAGGATGTGCCAAAGAATTTCCCTGGCAAGCCTTTCATTCTGTCGGAGAGTGTTTCTGCCTTGCAGACTCGTGGTTACTATATGATGCCTAGCGACAGCATTTATACTGCGCCAAAGGAATGGTGGTTGCCTTATACCGATCCATCGTTTATGTGTTCGGCTTATGATAATTTCCATGCCTCATGGAGTAGTACCCACGAAGAAACCTGGGATGTGGTGAAGCACAACGACTTTGTGGGCGGTCAGTTTATCTGGACCGGTTTCGATTATATCGGTGAACCTACTCCTTATGCTTATCCTGCCCGTAGCAGTTATTTTGGCATTATCGATTTGGCGGGTCTTCCAAAAGACAGCTATTATATGTATCAGAGTGAGTGGACTCAGAAAGATGTGCTTCATCTCTTCCCTCATTGGAACTGGCTGCCGGGACAGACCATCGACATGTGGTGTTATTATAATCATGCCGATGAGGTTGAACTCTTTATCAATGGCAAGAGTCAGGGCATCCGTAAGAAGACAGTCTACGGTGCAAAGAATGAAGGCGATGCTTTCAGAAAGAGTACTGAATATCATGTGATGTGGCGCGTAAACTTTGAACCGGGAGAAGTGAAGGTTGTAGCCAGAAAGAATGGTAAAGTTCTTAGAGAGCAGGTCATAAAAACAGCAGGAGCTCCTCATCATCTTGTGTTGAAGAAGACCTATCAGGGCTGTCAGGCCTATGGCACTTCAGAGCCGACTACCTTTGTCGAGGTGAATGTGGTAGATAAAGACGGCAATCTCTGTCCGAACGCAGATAACCGGATTTTCTTCTCTGTTTCAGCAGAACAGGATGCAAGTGGTCATGGTTACCTGAAAATGCCAAAGATTCTGGGAACAGATAATGGATGTCAGACTTCTTTGGAGCGTTTTACCGATTCACATCGCAAGGCATTCTTCGGAAAATGTGTCGTTGTGATAAAAGGTAAGGGAACCCTCAAGGCACAGGCAGTAGACTTAAAGGATGCTTCTGTAGCTTTGTGATTATAGTAATATTCTGAAAATCAAAACCTTAATGATTTATATTGCGAAGAAGGATACACTCTTTCGGTGTATACCTTTTTCGCTCTTAAAAACGAAAAAGGTTTTGAAGCATTGGGACCCAAGGGATTTGGGTATCTCTATTATGCTAGTAATAGAAATTTAGCTTCAAAACCTGTGGCAAAGATACATCTTTTTTTCGAATAAAAAAACTTTTTCGAATAAAAAATATAAAAAACTTGCTCTTATCAAAAAATATACGTAACTTTGTAAACGATAAGGCATCAAACCCAATCTGCAATCATGAAAAAAGTAATTGTAGAATTTCCTCACGATGCTGGAGCATGAAAGAAATAACAATAATAAAACAATAAACAAAAAATAGTATAATGAAAATTCAAATAGAACAGGCTACGCCAGACAAGGCTTCGCATATTGCATCGCTTATCATGGAGGCGATGAATGTGCAGTGTTGCCAAAATTTTGCTGGTCCTCAGCATACATTGGTTGATTTTCACCGTATGATGACTAAACTTGTAGAGATGGAGGACAGTCAGTATAGTTATAAGAATACATTGGTTGCTATGTCTACTGATGGCATTCTTGTTGGCATCTTGGTTGCATACGATGGTGCTGACGTCAAAAGATTACGTAAGCGCTTTATTGAGGCTGCAATCGTGGCTTTTGGAATAGACTATTCGGCTATGGAGCTTGAAACAGAGGAAGGTGAGTTCTATTTGGATAGTTTGGCTGTTTCTAATCAATACCGTGGAAAAGGTATTGCATCTAAACTGTTGGATGCTGCTATCTCTCGCGCAAGAGAATTAGGACTTCCTGCTGTAGGTTTGCTTTGTGATAAAGGCAATCCGAAAGCGGAGCGTCTCTATACGAAGGTTGGTTTCCAATATGTCAATGATACCACTTGGGGTGGTCATGCAATGAAACATCTTCAGTATAAATTGTAATCTGATCGTGCAAACTGTGCAAACGTTTGCCCAATAAAAAGTATAGAAATCAACAGAAAATGTGCTGTTTATTGCGCAAACTGTAGTATCTTTGCACCATAAGTTCATAACGAATAGGTTTTTTGGTTTTTAGAAAAGATATTTTATTAGTTTTTGTTGATTTAATAATAAAAGCTCGGTCTGCAGTGATGCAATGCCGAGCTTTTGTATTTTTACTCCCTTTCAGGGTATTTCCTTTCTGTGTCTTTTATTCTAATTCCTCTATTTCTTTTTCGTCCATGTCTTTATCTAACTGGTCTCTCCACAGATACTTTCTGGTTTCATGCACTATGATACCACTCAGGCAGAGCAAGGAGATAAGGTTTGGTATGGCCATTAAAGCATTCATGCAGTCGGCAATGTTCCAAACCAGTCCCAGACTGATGACACTACCCAGGAAGATAGTAGCAATATAGACTATGCGGAAACAGAGCATCCACTTTTTGCCTTTCAGATATTCTACACACCGTTCTCCATAATAACTCCATCCCAATGTCGTACTGAATGCAAATGTTGCCAGTCCGATGGTCAATATCGGAGCTCCGATATATGGAATCTTACTGAAGGCAGCCTTGGTGAGTGCTGCTCCGTTATGGTAGTCAATGTCTGGGTATGCTATGATACTTGAGGTGATGACGAGACCTGTAAGGGCACAGATGATGACCGTATCCCAAAAGGTACCGGTAGATGAAACCAATGCCTGACGCACAGGGTTACGGGTTTGGGCTGCTGCAGCAACGATGGGTGCCGAACCCAGACCACTTTCGTTAGAGAACAATCCGCGGGCTATACCATAGCGGGCTGCAACCATCATGGTACTTCCAGCGAAGCCGCCACCTGCAGCCTTTGTTGTGAATGCAGAGTCTAAGATTACGTGGATGGCAGGCAATAAATAAGCATGATTTACACAGAGAATGTAGATGCAGCCTAATACATAAAAGACTGCCATGAAAGGTACCAGCATGCCACAAACTTTGGAGATACTGTTCACGCCTCCAAGAATCACTGCAGCTCCTAACGCTGTAACGATGGCACCTGTAATGTAAGGAGAAATGCCGTATTGGTTTTCTACCAGGGTTGAGATGGCATTTGCCTGTACCGTGCTACCGATTCCGAATGATGCCAATGCGGCAAAGAGGGCAAACAGGACTGCAAGCCATTTCCAGCCCAATCCTTTTTCCAGGGCATACATAGGTCCACCCAACATAGTGCCTCGTTTGGTTTTTACGCGATATTTTACGGCGAGTAATCCTTCGGCATATTTGGTAGAAATGCCAAAGACACCAGTTAACCAGCACCAGAGTACGGCTCCTGGTCCGCCAAGAGCGATAGCTGTAGCCACACCGATGATGTTACCGGTACCAATTGTGGCTGCCAGTGCTGTTGCCAGTGCTCCGAACTGTGAAACATCTCCTGTGGCATTCTTGTCTTTCTTTACAGATAGTTTGATTGCCTTGAAAATCTTGCGTTGTGGAAAGCGCAAGCGGATGGTCAGAAAGATGTGGGTTCCCAACAGCAGGATAATCATAGGCCATCCCCACAGGAATGAACTAAATGCGGTGAAAAAATCGTTTATTGCATCCATCTCTTAAAAATTTTACGTTTATCTTATATCTATATTTTTTTATACCTGATAACGCAGTTACTTGTGTATTATAACCTTTTTATTTCTCAAATTCTATCTTTACGTTTTTGAATCCCATTGCTTTCAGCATCTCTCTAAACTGAGTTTTGGCATTCGCCTGTGCAGTATAGATATTGGTGCGGTTTAAGCAACGTTTCTTCATGGCTTGATAAGCGCGCTCATACATAGCCTGTCTGTCGCTGCCTGTCCATTTGCCTTCTTCAAAGAAACTCTTGGTCTTCGCTTCGTCAATGAAGTTATGGTCTAGTAGTTTGATAGGAGGTAAAGTGCATACGATGCTGTCCTGGCTGGCTTGTAGCCATCCTTTTTTTACATCCTTCATATCGATACCCAAGCGCAACGTTCCGTAATAGATACGTACCAGTTGGTCGTCACCCCAAAAGCCACGGCGTATAGTATCTATCAGTTCTTCATCACTTACAGATAGAAATTCCCATTGGCCGATATTCTCGATACTTTCTACCTGAGTGGGTGAGAGGGTTGTCTTATCTTCCTGTACCACGCTGACCTCGTTGTCTTTGGTGAGCCAATAGAAGGCTCCACCCAGAATAAGGATCAGTGCTAATAGTACGATGATTTGTATTCTTTTCATATCATTGTTCTCCTCGCTTAGTGATTCTTTTCGATAGTTGTCTTATCCAGAAGAGTCTTCAGATCGTTGAAAGTGAATTTCTTCCTGAAACTGATTTTGATATTCTCTTCAGCGAATCCCATGTCCTGTAACATCGGAATCAGGGTGTTTGCTGCACTTTGGCGTGCCTGTTCAAGAATATCTAGGTTCGGTATATCGCGAATGATGCTTTCCCTGCCTTGTTGTTCGAATTGTGACAGTTCTGCATCACTGTAGTTTCTTCTGGTGAGTGAAACGAATTGTCTTACACCTTCATGATTGATTTTACTGCTGGTGAGCATCACTTTTGGGTCTGGTAAGATAATTTCTATCTTGTCACCTTGTCGGTTAACGTTCTTAGCAGAGAATCCTGAAAAATCTACATAAGCTTTTAATGTTGCATCCATCGGAATGGCTACCTTGCGGTTTGAGCCGGGAACATGAATATTAAAGTCTTTCTTGAACAGTGAGCCCTTCAGATTGAGCTGGTCATCATGTGTTATAATCTTATGAACATGAGCTTCTGCTGTATATAAGCGATTGCATTTCTGTATCTGCATCACCATCACAGGTATTGTGTCGATGACTTGCTCCTTCTTTTCTGTTTGCTGATGCGAACATGAAACGAAGGCAAAAAATACAGAAAGGATAAATATTAACCTCTTTTTCATACTTAATGTCTTTATTATGCTGCAAAGGTACGGCAAATTGTTTGAAAAACAAAACAAAATCATGTTTTTTGATGTTCTTTTGCTAAGAAATGAAAAAAAAAGCAGAAAAAGCACTTTTTTTTATATCTTGATTAAACCTTTTCATTTTCTTTTCGTCAAAGTTACGATTAGAATTCATAAACTGAACTTTTATTATATCGTGTAAGATTCAATAGGAAATTTATTAGTTAGTATTTAGGTATGTAGGGCGTCTGCTTGTGAAAGTAGGCGCCTTTTTGCATCTGATTTTGTGTAAGAATGTAGATTTCGGTTCTTTTCTTTGGCTATTTCAAAAGAAAAATGTACTTTTGCAGTAAGAAAAAATAACGGAATGAAACGAATTGATTATATATTAATAGGTCTTTTGGCTATTTTTAGCTTGACGGCTTGTACAGAAAAGAAGAAGAGTAATATCATTATTGCTCCTAAACCGGTGGCTAAAGTTGTGAATAAAGCTACTCAGAAAATGAGTGATTATGAGCAGACCAGGGAGGCTGACTGGGTTGGTTCACATTATAAAGTGGTGGTGAAACGTAGTTCTGACAAGGAACTTCCGGTTCTCCAGTTGGACGAAAATACCAAGTATTATGATAACAGAATTTCGGTTAAGGTATTGAGAAGCGATGGCTCAGAATTCTTTAGCCGTACTTTCACAAAGAAAGATTTCACGTCTTATATTGACAAACATACACAGGACATGGGTGCTTTGCTTGGTATTGTGTATGTGAAAGCAGAAGGTGATTATCTTTACTTCGCAGCAAGTGTTGGGTCGCCTGATGTTACCAGTGATGAATATGTACCTCTGGTACTTAAGATTTCCCGAATGGGTAGTATCTCGATATCAAAGGATGAGAAGTTGGATACCAACGCTTCTGCTGAAGAGGAAGAAGAAGATGGGGTATAAAGCGGTTCTTCCGTTAAATGTATGAGTATTTATTATGTCTATTCTGAAATTATTATTGTACTTTTGTAAGCGTATTCATTATAATAATGTATATATCAGCAGGCATTAAAGTATAGTCATGAGCTCGGTTACATCATCTTGGCTCTTGCCGTTGTTATTGTAGCTTTCCTTGCATACAAGGGGCTCAAGAAGAAATAAGAAACTATCCCCATCCTGCTTCCTCAAGCGGGATGGGGGATTTTTTTCTTTTGTACAGAACTTTCGCATGCAGACTCCGCACACCTTGAACCGACGGACACCGGCTAAAGATTTACACAGATTCTGGGGCGTTAAAAAATACAAACAAGGTGTCGCATTCCCCTATGAAGGAGACACCCAAAACCAAAAAATCATACCTGAAAAAACAAATATTACCCCCCCCACTTTCATATAAAACCCTTAACTTTGCACCAGATTTTTTACAATCTGTATCATGAAGGATTTAAAATATTGTAAATTATAATCAAAACATAATAGATTAATATGAGAAATTACTTAACTGGAAAAGAACGATTACTGGTCGCATTGCTTGCTTTTATTCTTCCATTTTCTTTCGCGAAAGCAGAAGTAAAAGAAGATGGAAAGACCGGTCAGCAAGCCTGGTATGTAGGAGTAGAGGGTGGAATGCCTTTCGGTTTCTCTACTTTCTCAAGCTTCGGACATGACAAGACTCGTCTCGGTTGGGCTGCTGGCTTATATGGGGGCTATCGTTTCAACTCCATATTCTCGGCTGAGTTATCTGCCAAGTATGGAGAAATGAACTTGTCTGCACAAGACTGCTGCGTAGAACGTAACTATTGGTTGGGTAGCGACGGCATGCTTTACAACGCAGGTGTCCTGGGCATGGACAGTTGGAAATATGCCAATCTGAAAAGCCATGTCAGAATGGGACAATATGGGGCAAGAGTGAATATCAATCTCCTTGGACTGTTCCATCAAACAGCTGACAGCCGATGGAATTTGGCTGTTTCACCTCATATATATGCAGTAACGACCAAGGCTGATATCCAGACTATAGCCGATGATGCCAAGGTGATGAAAGGTTCTACCAACTGGCATTTGGGTTATGGTGCAGACTTGCAGGTGGGTTATCAACTGACCTCATGCCTGAAATTGGGTATCTATTCCGGTTTGACTCGTCTTACTGGCGAACGTATGGATGGAATGCCGGAATATCTGCATAAGAACAACTTCTTGTGGGAAAGTGGCATAAGATTAGGAATCAACTTGCCTTTTACCAATCATCATCCGTAACCCATAAAACAAGATAGAAAATGAAAGCAAAAAGAAGATTTAATATTTGGTTATGGGTGCTGTTATGCGTCCCATGCCTGTTGGCAAGTTGCGACCATGATGTTCATGACGGTGAGGATGAGGGAGGCTTGTCGGTATCGCTTACTTGGGCAGATGAATCCGGCCAAGGTACAGAAGTGAAAGACGTGAAGCTCTGGATATTCAATGCCGATGACGGTTCCTTAGTTGAGGAAAAACATGATGGTAGTACTAAGGAGGTGGCAAGCCAACGCTTTGCTTTTCCTGTAGGGCATTATCAGATTCTGGCTGCCACCAACCTTATAGAACCGTTTTTTATCGGTGAGGCTACAAGGGCAACCCTCAACATGAACCAACTCATGTTTGGATTGTCCAATCCAAGTGCCTCTCCCGACCATGCCTATTATGGTGTCACGGACATCGGTATAGACAAATCAAATGTCAACTACATAACAAAAAATGAAATGCGCCATATACTTGCAGAATTGACCATCTTCATTGAAGGAGTTCCTGACAATTTTGCAATGATAGGCAAGGTTCTGAATGTGGCAACCGGACTCCTTCCCCTGCAAAAGAATGAGGATGGAACATTCGGGACGGCAAGCTATACCAAGGAAGAGTGTGATATACCTTTGAGAATCGCAGTGCCTGGCGCAACTTTAAAAACGGAAACATTACGCTTGATGCCGACAGCCAACGGTTTTCATACCACCAAGTTGTTTATCCAACTGATTTCTCCTGGGGGAGTAGTTAGCAACTACGACATCGAAGCTCCTGTCATGAAGTCTGGCGGCAAGTACAAGATAAACTTGGAATTTGAGGAGATGAAACCTTACATGTATCTTACGAGCACGAAGATAGATGATTGGACTGAGGAATGGATTTATCGTGGTGAAATCCTGAATCCTGAAGATTAAGCGACCCTCTCATTTAAGCAAGAATCAAAACAAGAATATAAACATAAAATAGTAAAAGACAATGAAAACAAAGACTTATCTCTTTGCTCTGATGGCAATGGCTTTGACATTAGGCAGTTGTTCAGACAACGAGAACGGTATCGGAGGCGAGACCTCCAAGTACATCACCGTTTCTACCAGTATCGGTAATATGACCCGTGTTGCCACAGATGCGAATGGCGGTCAAACCTTTGAGGAGGGTGATGAAATCAGTGTGTATGCCTGGACTGGCGATGCAACTGTTGCTCCAGAGACACGCGAGCGTGTGGTGAATAACGCCATCAATAAGCTGACAAACGGCTCATGGGTATCCACTCCACAGATGCTTTGGAAGAACAACCGAGACAAGCATTATTTCATCGGTGTGTATCCAACTGCAGCAATATCCGACCTTTCTGCTGGAGAATATACATTCGATGTGAATAAGCAAACGGAAAGCGATCTCTTGGTGGCAGTCAACAAAGATGGCTTATCCTATAATGTCGATGAACAGCAGACTGTACCTCTTACCTTTACCCATGTAATGGCAAAACTTGTGGTGAACCTCACCTATAAGAACCAGTGGGGAACAGAGGGACCTACCGTAGATAAGGTAGTTGTAGGCGATGCCGTAAAAAGTGCAACCGTCAATTATCTGACCAAGGTTGTCACCCCATCTGCTGTAGCAGAAGATAAAGCTGACTTCGACATGCCGGTTTTAACTGCCAACAAGCAATATGCTTCCATCATCATCCCGCAGGATGGTGTTCAGAAGATTAGCATCACCATTGGCGGCAAGGACTTCATCTACGACAACGGCACACCTTTCAAGTTTGAGAGTGGCAAGATTACCACCATCAACCTAGAGGTAGGACGTGACGTCATAAAACTTGGCGATGTAAACATCTCTGGCTGGGGTTCTACAGGCGACCCTATCAAGGGCGAGGCTCACGAGTAACTTTCTTAAAATTAAAACATAAAATTCGACAATATGAAAGCAATTAAAATATTAACAATGGCAGCTTTGGCAACGGCAGTTTTTGCCAGCTGCTCCAACGATGAGGATTTGGCACAGAACAATTATCCAATGGATAATGTGGTTAGAATCATGACAAGTGTAGATGGCATGAATACCCGTGCCTCTTACGGAAACAGTACGGACAAGCTTAAATCGTTCGGCTTCTGCATCAAAAATGCTAATAGCGAAAAATATACCTATGATAATATCAAGGTATCACAGGAAGGCAGCAATTGGATTCCGGCTACCCAGATGTTTTGGCAGAATTCAACTACCGCTGTTGATATTCTGGCTTATGCGCCATATCAGGAGACTACCGAAGATGCAAATGGCAAAGTTAAAGTCTTCGGAAAGCCAGATTATGCCTTTTCTGTAAAGGCAGACCAAAGCGATGCTGAAGACTATTCATCCGACCTTATTGTATATAAGCAAACAGGATTCACGCCTGGTTCGGAATTGAATACCAGCAAAGCGGTTGATGTCACATTCACTCATCTCCTCAGTCAGCTGAATCTCACTATCGAGTTGAGAGACCAGTTTAATCAGGATGAAGAAAAGCCTGTTACGTCAGCAACCGTAACTGATGTCAAGGTGGATGGCACCTTTATCCGCAGTAAGGTGAATTTTGCAGCAGACCCTATAAGTGTTCAATTTGACGACATGGCATCAAAAGCCATTACTCCTGAAACTGTAGCATTCACGAAGGCTGATAAAACAACCGACCATGCCACCTTCAAATATTCTGCCATTGTGATTCCACAGTGGATTAGGGCAGGAGTATTCTGTATCTCGTTTAAGGTGAATGGCAATGATTACATCTGGACATCCACCAGCGATGTGAATTTTGTATCTGGTAAGAAACATGACCTGCTTCTGTTAGTTGGTAAGGATGTAGTGCAAGGGGGCGCCATAACAGCGAAGCCTTGGGGAGAAGAAACCATTACCGAAAAAGAGACTGATTAAAGAATTGTTTGACATTTAAAATAGACAAGATATGAAGATTACAAGATATATGGGAGCATTTGCAGTTATAGCAATGCTTGCCGCTTGCTCTACAGATGAAGAGCAGGGCACTAACACTGCCGCCAATGAGGTGAAGATTGCTGCCACCGTTGGTGGAAACAGCATTTTTACCCGTAGTAATCCTATGGGTTCAGCAACGGAACAAGAGAACTTTAATGAGAACGATGCTATCAGCGTAACTACTGAGGGTAAAACCGTGATTTATAAGAAGACGGGCGAGGTATGGGCACCTGCGAATGCTGGTGACTATCTGGTCTGGACGGGTAATGCCCAGGCTTTCGAGGCTTGTTATCCTGAGAAGGCGGATGAAAGTACCACCAATTCTTTCTCTGTAGGTTATGTCTCAGCAAACCAATCTACAGTTGACAAAATAGAGAAGTCAGATTATATGATAAGCAGAGAAACTATAGAAAAGGCATATATACCTTCCGACAGACAGTTGACATTGAACTTTGAACGTCAGACGGCTCGCGTCATTGTCAAAGTAAGCGGGTTTGGAGATGAGTTCAAAGATCTTAACCCTACGCTTTCTGCCGTAGAAGTTTATTCTAAGCTGAAAGTTCCTGCAGGAGAAAGTGACAGCTACGCAGCCATCAAAACTTATAAAAAAGAAGAAAGTGGCAACAATGTGTTCTATGCTTTGGTATCTCCTGGAGATGCCAATTCTACAGAGAAATTCCTCAAACTCACTGTGACATACAATGATGGTGAGGGCAACCCTACTCAGACTAAAGAACTGTATGTAACGGGAATTCCTGCTCTTAGCAAAGCTATGAGCTATACCTATGATGTAAAAATAGGTAAGGACAAAGTTGCAATAGGAAGTGTAAGTGTTACGGATTGGAGTCCTGGCGATGACATTACTGGTGGCGATGCAGTAACAACTACAGAAAATGCCGTACTAATTATAAAAAATGCTTTGGCTGCGGGCGAAAAGAACATTGAAATCAGAAATTTGCCTGCAAATGCAGATAAGAGTGTGTTTGATGCTATAAGAGAAGCTCTAAAAGGTGCAAATGATGGCAGTATAGAATTAACTGTTTATGGAGTTGAGGCTTTGCCGTCTAGTGCATTTTTGAATTGTAAACCGCTGAAAGTTATTAACTTGCAAGATGTAAAGAGTATAGAGTCGGTGGCTTTTCAGGATTGTATTGATCTTGAAACAATCTATGCTCCGAGAGTTTCATCTATAAGTGACTTTGCCTTTTCCGATTGTCAACACCTAAAATCGGTGACATTAGGTAATATTTCCGCTGCAGGTATCCGTATCTTTGATAATGTATCTACTGAATCTGTAGATTTAACTTTGTCAAAAGATCAAAAGGTTATGACAAAAAAAGATATTGAAGCGTGGCAATCTGATGAATCTGAGAGGTATGCAAAATCTCCGGATCATGTACGACGACAATTTCTTGGAAAAATATTCCACTCCATAAAATGTGGACGTACTAAATATGAATAACAATTTAGAAATTAATAACATTAGATAAACTCCTAAGCTGGGCAGGAGTATTAGGTGCTCAGCAATTATATTTACCCGCACCTCACGGGAAACGACAAGGGTCTATATGCCACGAAGAAAAGGTGGCGTATAGACCCTTCATTTGCGGTATGGGATGGCTATCCTTTATCTTATAAAATACGGGAATCCAAACTTTTCCCGAAACTTTTCTCCCGTTTTCTTTGCGTTTTCAAAATAAAGTCGTAATTTTGCAATCAAGATAGATTAAAAAAGGAGGTTGCGATGCCAAAGATATTTGAATACTTCGGATTTATCTTTCTGTTCTATTCAAATGAGCATGAACCAATACACGTTCAGCTAAAATAACGAAGAAATTATGAATTTAAGTATTGTTTCTGCAAAATATGTGGTGCCATTAAAAGTTGAATTACACTTTAATGATGACACCATTAAGACGATAGATGTAGGTGCTTTTATCAGAAATCACCCACATCCGCAATATAACTCTTACTTGAATGAAAACAAATTCAAAAAGTTCAAGATAGAGTTTGGTAATATCGTTTGGGGAAAGAATTGGGATTTGATATTTCCAATAGATAAGTTATATGCTGGCGTTTGCTGCTGAACAAGAAAAGAATATTGTATAAGTCCTTAATACAGTGATTTTTACCGCACTTCACTTTATCCATGTAAGGGTTAAAAAAAACTGAATAACTGAATACAGATGGTCTTACGTTTCACTTAATTAAGTTATCGGACAATCCTATCCGTTTATAATCCACAACGGTTCGTTTTTCCACTCTTGTGGAAATCCCATAGAACGAGTATTTACAATCTCACTTTTATCTATGAGTTTCAAAAGGCGTTTGGAAAAACTTCCATTTGCAGCTATAGATTGTTCCAAATATGCAAGGCAACACAGTTGAGGATACAATTTATTGGGACGAAAATTGCCAGTAATAAGCCATTGAGAAGGTAAATAATTGGGCATTATAGGCATTGTTGGAAAACGTCTGTTCCAAATGCGAGCATGATGAGCGCAAGCATTTCTTAACACCGCAATACATTTTATCCAATTCTCTAAATATAGATATTGTGGAAGTAGAAACTCTTTTGCCACCTTCTTCTTGACAGAGTTGTCTTTGAAGTTGCAAAACAATTTTGATAGTGTACCAAAGGAAACAACTTCCAAAGTTTTCCAAGCTGGTGGAAATGAGGGAGCCGTGTAGCTGTTGTAGTATTCTGAAATAAAATCTTCTTTTGAACGATTTACCTCGGTTGCTATATTGTCAAGGCAAGAATTGAAAATACTTTGATTCTTAAATTTGCTGGCATCCATGAACCAAAACGGACCATGTTCCATTGAAAAATAATGGATGATTCGAGTACGGAATGCTATTTCTATGTCTTGGATTGCCGTAAAAATCAAAGAACGAAGTTCACGGTCGAAGACATATAAATTAGTAGCAAAAGTGAAACTGCTATTTTGTGCAAATCTATGTGATTCTGTATTCAGTTCCATCGGTTGTAGGTAGTTCGCAAAACGAAAATAGCTTACAGAATGAAGAAATTTTATAGCATCTTCTTCATCTTCGATTGTCAGCCCGCGTTCTTTCAAAATGTCAAGTTGACAATAAAAATCCATTGCTTGTTTTGTGTACTGCATATTACTTCGGTATAATATAAAACACGAAGTCCTGCCGTGGTACGCTTTCAAGAAGAGGCGTGGCAGGAACTGTTGCTGCAAAATTACTAATTTCATTCCAAAATGCCAACTTTTTGTTTAAGAATATGCATTCTAAATATGCTATTTAACATTGTATAACGGAATTTCGGCGTATTTTTTTGATATTGGTATCACATTTGTTCTGAGCCCATAGCTCATTATGGGACTATGGGAGAGAGCAGTTGCAGTAATGTGAGGTCAGCCATATCAACCTCCCTTCTTATTTTACTGATAATGAGTTTATCATGCTCTGAAAAAAATCTCGGCTCTTTCTAGCGCATTCGACAGAATTTCTTCTGCCAGCCTTAGTTGGTCAACGAACCATCTCATGTCATTTGATACTTTCTTCATAATTCTTTTCTTTTGATTCTTTGTCGCGAAGATACAAAAGAATCCGAATAATCGGATACCATTTCATCTTTCTTATATTTTTCGTGCACTTATAAACATTCTCCCCTTGCCAGCAACTTTTTCTAAAACTTTCTCCCCGATTTTCTTGCATGTTTCGAAATAAAAGTTTATCTTTGCGGCAGATTTACAGAATCTAAATTGATAATTTATGGGTAGATACATCAACCCCTTTACCGATTGGGGCTTCAAGCGTCTCTTCGGTCAAGAGTTCAGCAAGGACTTGCTGATTAATTTTTTGAACGACTTGTTTGAAGGTGAGTTTCAAATCAAGGACGTAACATTCAAGGATAAGGAACAGCTTGGAGATACTAATGATCTCCGTGGCTGCATCTTTGACATCTATTGTGTTACCGACGATGATAAACATTTCATCGTTGAGATGCAGAACAGATGGGTACCTTTCTTTGTGAATCGTTCCATCTATTATGCTAGTAAGGCTTTTGTTGCCCAACGCAAGAAATTTGATGAAGCTGGTGTTCGCACAGCTATTTTATACCAGTTTGTACCGGTTTATGTGGTTTGCATCATGAATTTTATGCCAAAGGAGCATGAGGTGACAAAGTTTAGGACAGACGTTGCTTTGAGAGAGAAGTCTAGTGACTCTATATTTTCTGACAAGCTTCGTTTCATCTATCTTTCTCTTCCTTTCTTTGATAAGAGTGAGGAAGAATGCGAGACTGGTTTTGAAAAATGGATTTATGTATTGAAATATATGGAAGTATTGGAAAGATTGCCTTTTACGGCACAGAAAAAGATATTCGATCATCTTGCTAAATTGGCGGATGTTCGTTGCTTGAGTAGTGAGGAGCAGGAAAAATACGATGAAAGTATTAAGGTCGCCGATGATTACTACGGCGTCCTGATGAGTTATTACATGAATGGTATTGATGAAGGTGTTGCCAAAGGTGAAGCAAGGGGTAGCCATCATAAAAGTCTGGAAATTGCCAAAAAAATGATGGCAAAGGGTATGGATGAAAATACCATCATGGAAATAACGGGGTTAACCCAAGAAGAAATCAGAAAGTTGATATCATAGATATGATAAAGAAATTTCCCCATCCGGGGGTGTAATTTAAACTGTGTCAAGGCTTGTTCTTAACTTTCATTCCCACTCCCTGCTGGGGGCATGCCCCCAGCAGGGAAGCCTTTTCGGCTGCAAAGTTACATAATTTTAAATCTATCTCCAAATTTTATTGCCATTTGTTGAGAAATTTGTCCCCAATTTGCCAGTGGCATAGTCCATTTCTTACGGATGTTGCGGTAAGCTAAGTACACAAGCTTCTCCAAAGAATTATCCGTAGGAAAGACCCCTTTAGTCTTTGTGACCTTTCTTACCTGTCTGTGATACCCCTCAACCGTATTGGTCGTATAAATGAGTTTACGGATGGCTGGAGTATATTGGAAATACTCTGTCAGACGTTCCCAATTGTCACGCCATGACTTGATGACAATTGGGTACATCTCTCCCCACTTAGACTCTAACAGGTCTAAATTAGCAGCAGCGGAGTCTTTGTTTACTGCACCATATACTGTTCTTAAATCCTTGATAAACTCCTTTTGATGCTTACTGCCAACATACTTGATAGAATTGCGTATCTGATGGACAATACAGAGCTGCACAGAACTCTCAGGAAATACGCTTTGGATGGCATCCGGGAAGCCTTTGAGACCATCAATACAACAAATCAAGATGTCTCGAACACCACGGTTCTGAAGATCCGTAAGAACTTCTAGCCAGAAGTTAGCTCCTTCACTCTTAGACACATACATACCTAACAGTTCTTTTTGGCCTTCCTTGTTGATACCAAGAATGTTGTAAATGGCTCGTGTGACAGCTCTGCCATTCTCATCCTTTACCTTATAATGGATAGCATCAAGCCAGCAAATGGCATATACAGGATCGAGCATGCGAGACTTCCAGGCGGTGATTTCGGGTAATACACGGTCTGTTATAGAGCTGATTGTATCGGCTGATAGAGTTGTGTTGAACTCACGCTCAAAGTAGCTGCTGATGTCACGTGTGCTGGTGCCCATGGCGTACATCTCAATAATCTGGTCTGCCATGCCATTGGCAAGAATAGTCTCACGCTTCTTTACGGTCTCAGGTTGGAAAGTTCCGTCTCGGTCACGAGGAGTCTCTATAGTGACCTCACCATATTTTGTTTGAACCTTCTTACTCATCTTACCATTACGACGGTTGCCGGAAGAGCGTTCCTCTTCACTTAAATGAGCGTCCATCTCACCTTCGAGAGCTGAGTTGAGAATACGCTCTAACAATGGAGCTAATGCTCCGTCCTTGCCAAATAAGGCTTCACCACTACGCAACTGCTGAGCTGCTTTCTTGTAATCAATTTCTAAGTTGTCCATAATATAAAAACTGTGTTAAACTACTTTTATTGTAGCTTGACACAGTTTAGTTTACACTCTCGAAAGTTGATATCATAGATATGATAAAGAAATTTCCCCATCCGGCTTTCTCAAGCCGGATGGGGGAATTTCTTTATCTGTTATTTCTGAGATAATATTTTATTTTTCTATCTGTTCCTGGGTAAGTCCGGAATACTTTATAATCAGATTGATGTCAACGCCATCAGCAAGCATGTTCCTGACAATATCCAGGGCTTTCTGGTTCATTCCTAATTCCATACATATTTTCCTCCCTAGTTCTATACCCTCCGCAAGACCTTCTTGCTTCGCCGTATCAATGCAGTTCTTGATATCCCGATATGCCATCTTACTTGCTTCATACTCCCTCATTTCCTGAGGTGTGAAGTTGGCAATCTCGGCTTCCTCAAAGAGACGGTCGAAAACCTTGTCGCACAACTCCTTTGGGTGTTGGGTAAGTTTATAGAGGTTCTTCAGCGCATAAAGCCACTTCTCGTAGAGCGTTTCCAATTCTCCTAGTGTCTTATTGAATTTAGCTAGTACTACATAGATAAACTCCTGCTTGTCGTAGGAAATCTTGTGGGTAGCGGTATTGCACAACTGTACATGATGGCGGGTTTTCTCCTTGTCGAAGGCATCCTCATACATGTTGAAATTGAGCAGGGCAATGGTATAGACATGATTGATCTTGAAATCCCAGTCATTCCCCTTGGGCGCCTGTTCTCGGATAGGGAAGGTGGAGTAGAAGAGGGCGCGATCCTTGAAATACGCCTGATAAGCATTCTGCATTTCTACGATGAACTTCTCGCCGTTTTCCCCTTCACAATACACATCGAAGATGTCTTTGCGGTCGGTATAGCCATCTCCCACGTGCTCCGGGTTCAGATACGATACGTCCTTCACAACCTGTTTGCCATTAAACAAGCTGTTGAGGAAGCAAATGAGCAAATCCTTGTTCATTGCTGTTCCAAAAATTCGCTTGAAACCGAAGTCGGTCAGCAAGCTGATGTATCTTTCTTCTACCTGCTTCATAATCTCTGTTTTAAAATTCACTACTGCAAAGTTACGACTTTATTTTCAAACCCACAAGAGATTTTAGGGAAAGTTTAGGAAAAAGTTAGAGATTGTTGAATGTAGAATGTGGAGTGTTGAATGGTCTATATGCCACGATGAAAAGGTGGCGTATAGACCCTTGATTATATGGTGATATTCGTAATCTACATCTCCGCTTTCTGTTTTTTATGAATTGCTCAGATTCTTAATGATTTCCAAAGACAGCTGGGTAGCTTTGGCAACCTGTTCGGCAGAAAGTCCCATTGCCAGCAATCGTTGTGCTGTTTCTGTGTTGGCCTCATGTTTGCCTTCTGCTCTACCTTTTTCCATACCTTCCTTCATGCCCTTTTCCATACCTTCAGCTATACCTTCACGCTTGGCAGTGTCTACGGAATTCTTGATGTCGCGATATGCCATCTTGCTGGTCTCGTACTCCCTCATTTCCTGCGGAGTAAACTTGGCTATCTCGGCTTCCTCGAAGAGGCGGTCGAAGACTTTATCGCACAGTTCTTTAGGACGCTGGGTAAGTTTATAGAGGTTCTTCAGAGCATAGAGCCACTTCTCGTAGAGCGTATCCAATTCTTCCAGGGTTTTGTTGAACTTGGAAATCTCTACATAGATATATTCTAGTTTGTCGTAAAACACTTTGTGGGTAGCTGTGTCGCACAACTGCACATGATGGCGGATTTTCTCCTTGTCGAAGGCGTCCTCGTTCATGCTGAAGTTGAGCAGGGCAACGGTATAGATATGATTGAGCTTGAAATCCCACTCATTCCCCTTGGGCGCCTGTTCTCGGATAGGGAAGGTGGAGTAGAAGAGGGCGCGATCCTTGAAATACGCCTGATAAGCATTCTGCATTTCTACAATGAACTTCTCGCCGTTTTCGCCTTCGCAATATACATCAAAGATGGCTCTGCAGTCGGTATAGACATCTCCTACGTGCTCTGGATTCAGATACGACACGTCCTTCACAACCTGTTTGCCATTAAACAAGCTGTTGAGGAAGCAAATGAGCAAATCCTTGTTCATCGCTGTTCCGAAAATTCGCTTGAAACCGAAGTCGGTCAGCAAGCTGATATATCTTTCTTCTACCTGCTTCATAATCATCTGTTTTAAATATCCATGCCGCAAAGTTACGACTTTATTTTCAAACCCGCAAGAGATTTTAGGGAAAGTTTCGGAAAAAGTTAGAGATTGTTGAATGTTGAATGTGGAATGTTGAATGGTCTATATGCCTCGATGAACAGATGGCGTATAATTAGTCTTTGTTGATAATTACTTTTATTCATATTGGATTATAGGTTAAATAGTCATATCTCTACGTTTTAATAGTTCCAATATCTAGAATTGTACGATTGCTGGCATATGCCGGCAACCTTGCTGGCAGCTGCCGACATCGTTGCTGCCACATGCCAGCAACCCTGCTGGCGTATGCCGACAATCTGATTTATCTGATTCTTAGAGCCAATAGATATGTTATCTCTGATGATATCATCTATGAGTTAAAGGATGGTAAACAAGCGTTTCTTAGTTCTTTAAGATACTTATCAGTATTTACTACAGATACTTTTATTTATCAATGCATCTGACTGAAGAAACATAAAAAAACTCCTGAAGTTTGTTTCAAGCAACTTCAGGAGTTTGATTATTATGTATTGATAGCTTATTTCAATAACTTTTTGTAGTCCTTGTCAAATCCTTGAGGATGACGTCCGATGAAAAGAACATTGAGTAAGCAGTTGGCTGCCAGTTCTACATCATTGAGATCAGCGCCTTTGCCTTTTTTGACTTCCTTTCCCAGGCATACATCCCATGTGGACTGGAAACAGCTATCATTTGCTCCAACAAACATATCATTTGAGTTGGGATCTTCCATCAGTTCAAACTTTATAACCTTTTTGGATGTGATAGATTGGATATTGCAAAGCATATCGAATGCTTTTTCAAAAATATCGCGATGCAACTGTGCATTTGGAAACATCACATTGACTGTTGGAAAAATCTCTTCAAATTCAAACGACTGCAATAGCTGGTAGAGTTTCATATGCTTATACCTTATTATATATATAACATTCAGTTTATCAACTCTCGTTGTGAAGACTAGAACTTAGCCATCTTGATAGCATCTATAGCACACTCATCACCCTTGTTACCCAACTTGCCGCCGCTACGATCCTTAGCTTGCTGCAGATCGTTGGTAGTCAAGAGACCATAGATAACAGGAATTTCCTGAGTAGCATTCAGACGGGCAATTCCGTAGGTAACACCCTCGCAGATGTAATCGAAATGGGGAGTTTCACCACGTATCACACTACCTAAAATGATGACTGCATCATAGCCGCCATTCAAAACCATTTGATGGGCTCCATAGATAAGCTCAAAGCTGCCTGGAACAGTTTTCACATGGATGTTCTCTGTGAGAGCTCCATGTTTTTCGAGTGTTTTTACTGCTCCGTCGAGCAAAGCGCCCGTTATCTCAGGATTCCATTCTGCTACAACGATACCGAAGCACATGTTGCTGGCGTCTGGTATTTTAGTAAAGTCGTATTCAGATAAATTATGAAGTGCTGTTGCCATATTGATTTCGAATTGTTATCAGTACAGATTAGTTAGAAGCGCGCTCGATGTACTTGTCGATTTCGCCACCCTGTACGAGCATAGCGTTAACATACTTCTTCTTGGCATCCTGATAAAGCTTCAAAGCTTCGTCTTTCTTACCCTGGCTTTCGAGAATCTCGCCTGCCTTGATAATGAATGTAGGAGAAAGACTGTTGTTTGTACCATCATCGGCCTTGCTGTCAGCCATAGAAGCAGCCTTCTTGAAAGCATCTACAGCCTTGTCGAGCTGGTTGAGATGCGCATAAGCATCACCTAAGGCAGATTCAGCAGCAGGACTGATCATCTGGTCGTCTTCTGAAGAGAAAGATTCCAGACTCTTCTGAGCTTCTGCCCATTTGCCGAGGTTTGCATAGCAAAGACCAGCATAGAGGTTTGCCAGGTTACCTGCATCTGTGCTGCTGTATTCGTCAGCAATCTTAGTAAAACCTACATAGCCAGCGCCATCACCCTTCAATGCCTGCTCATACATCTGGTTAGCAAAGTAGGTCTGACCCTTAGCAAGCATAGTGCTAGCCTTGTCCTCACGAGGACCTGAGATCTGAGATACATAACCGAATACACCTGCAATGATAACAATGATAGCTACTACTGCAATGATAATTGCCTTCTTGTACTTCAAGAAGAAGGCCTCACGAATGTTTAGGCTCTCTGTTTCCTGAGCCTGTACGTTGTTGTTTGCCATTTTTATTTTGCTTTTTTATTATTCTATACTTTTTAGTTTCTGGTTTAGGGGCAATCTGTTCAATAGAAAGTTAGCTTTCAAATTGTGGAATGCCGCTAAACTTCTGCAAATTTACTCAATTTTATTCAATTATTGAAATTTCTAGCCTATTTTTTTTGTTTTTTCCTCTTTTTCTGCTAACTTTGCACTATAAAAGCAGAAAAGAGACTATGATTTTAAAGAATATTTCCATTATTAACTTTAAAAATATAAAGAGCGCCAATCTGGAGTTGTCGCCCAAAATCAATTGTCTGATAGGACATAATGGCATGGGAAAGACTAATTTCCTTGATGCCATCTACTATCTCTCTTTCTGTAGGAGTGCCTATAATTCTATCGATTCCCAGATTATTACTCATGATGAGCCTTTCTTTATGCTGGAGGGAAATTATGATAATGATAAGGGGGAGATAGAGAATGTTTACTGTGGCATGAAACGGGGTACCAAGAAGCATTTCAAGAGAAACAAGAAGGAGTATAAGCGTCTTTCGCAACATATTGGGCTTATCCCTCTGATTCTGGTTTCTCCATCTGATGTTTCTCTGATAGAAGGGGGAAGCGAAGAGCGCAGAAAACTGATGGATGTGGTCATCTCTCAGTATGATTACTCTTATATAGAGGCTTTATCCAACTATAATAAGGCTTTGCAACAGAGAAATGCTTTGCTGAAAATGGAGGAGGAGCCTGATATTACGCTGCTGGAACTTTGGGAACAGCAGATGGCGAGTAATGGTGAATTGCTGTACCGGAAACGGCAGGCTTTCGTTGACGAACTGGTTCCGCTGTTTCAGCAGATTTATCAGCAGATTTCGGGTGATAAGGAGCAGGTCCGTCTTCACTATGTTTCTCATTGCCAGAGAGGTCCTTTGCTGGATGTTATCCAGCGCGACCGGTTTAAGGATCGTGCTGTAGGGTATTCTCTGCATGGCGTTCACCGTGATGATCTGGAGTTTTTGCTGGGTGATTATCCGATGAAGAGAGAGGGGAGTCAGGGACAGAACAAAACTTTCGTGATAGCCCTGAAACTGGCTCAATTTACTTTCCTGCAGCGCACGAGTTCCAATACGCTTCCTTTGCTCCTCTTAGATGATATTTTCGATAAGTTGGATGCACAGCGGGTTGAGGCTATTGTGAAACTGGTTGCCGGTGACCATTTCGGACAGATTTTTATTACGGATACGAACCGTGATCATTTGGATAAGATTCTCCAGAACATGCAGGGAGATCATACGATATTCTATGTAGAGAATGGGGAAATAATAAAGTAAGAATATGTTTAAAAGAAAAGTTAAGTCAATAGCAGAACTCTTGCCTGAATTTCTGAGAAAGGAAGGCTTGGAGACTCCTTTACAGCAGAAACGCCTGATAATGAGTTGGGATTCTGTTGTAGGGGAAAATATTGCTGCATATTGTGGTGAGAAGTTTATCAAGAACCAGACTCTCTATGTAAAGATAGAGAATGCTGCATTGAGGGCTGACCTCACGATGAGCCGTGCTACCCTTGTTCGTCGTTTGAATGAACAGGTTGGTGCTCAGGTTATTGCCGATATACGCTTTTATTAATATTCCGCGCTCTATATACTCTATATGATTTCATCCATGCCTATATCTGTAGGGGTAACAGGAAGGCGTCCTTCCTCTTTGATTTTCTGGAAGTCGAAACAGATTCCTATTTTGTATGCATGTGGAATCTGGGCAAGAAATCTGTCGTAATAGCCTTTTCCTCTTCCTAACCGGTTGCCTTTCATATCGAAACTCATACCTGGGATTACGGCAAGTTCTATCTCAGGATATTTCTCTTCCGGATAAATCTTGCCTTTCGGTTCAAGTATATGATAGGCTCCTTCCTTCAGGTCTTGAACTCCGGAATATTCTCTCAGTTCCATATTCGTATCGTCCAGCACAACGGGCAGTATCACCCGCTTTCCCCTGGAAACAAGTTGGTCTATATAATGATGGGTGTCTACTTCATCAGGAAGCGAATAGTACATCAGTATGGTTTGGGCATTCTGAAGATGCGGGTTGGAATCTAAACGTGATAATACAGAAAGCGACAGTTCCTCAAGTTGTCTTGAGGAATACTGTCGCTTTCTGTCTTTTATGATTTTTCTTAATTCTTTCTTGTCCATGCCTTAAGCATTTGCTATCATACAATTATTATGGTGTAAGGAAGAATAGTTGTAGGGCGTATTCGCCATAGCTATCTTTGCTTTCTTCGCAGCGCGTTTTTTGGCTGGCTCTGGTTTCTTTGGGAATGCTGCATGGTTCTCAAATACATCCAGCGTCTTTTTGATGACTGGATCATCAAGATTGATGTACTGGGTCCATGCCTGCTCGTCCAACATATTGTAGATGATACGGCTGTCGATGACACGGTCTAATAGTTTGTGTGATTTCTTGATTAAAAGATTTCTACGTTTCAAACCACGTTTATCAGCATAGCTGGCAAACTTTTCAACCATGTCCTGACTGTCAAGATAATCGGCAAGTTCCATCATCTCCTTGAAGTTGTTCAGCTTCGGACGGTTATCGTCTGTATAAGTGAAGGCAAACTGCAAGATGAGACCACTCAGACTAGCCTCCTTGAAATAGGATGTCATGCCGAGCGTATCTTCAGGAACAAAGATGTCTGGGGTGATACCACCTCCGCCATAGACAATACGGCCGTTACCTGTATGATAAGCTGGTCCTGTATGCTTGATGCTATCCTGTGAGAAGAACTCTCCGTGCTGGTATCTGTCAAGCAAGTCTTGCTCATAATCCTTGTCATCGCCCAGGGTATATGGCTTCTGGATGCATCTTCCTGAAGGAGTATAGTAGCGCGCAATGGTCAGACGGATGAGGCTGTGGTCAGGGAATTCTATCTGTTGCTGAACCAGTCCCTTACCAAACGAGCGTCGTCCGATGATGGTAGCACGGTCATTATCCTGCATGGCACCCGCAAAGATTTCTGCAGATGATGCAGAACCTTCATTGATGAGAACTACCATCGGAATCTTCTGGTAGGCACCCTTACCGTCACTCATATAGTTATGTCTAGGCGATTTGCGTCCCTGTGTGTAAACGATGAGCTTCTTGTCTGGCAAGAATTCGTTTGCCATGTTTACTGCAGCCGTCAGGTAACCACCTGAGTTATCACGAAGGTCAATACAGAGGTTGGTGAATCCCTGCTGTGAGAGTTTGGCCAGAGCAATCAGCATTTCCGGATATGTGTTCTCGCCAAAGTTCTTGATACGGATATAGCCAGTTTTGTCGTTAAGCATGTAAGCTGCTGTAACACTCTTTGTCGGTATTTCACCTCGGGTTACGGTAAAGGTCTGAACCTTCTTGCTTCCATATCGTATAACTCCGATTTTCACCTTGGTATCCTTTGGACCCTTCAGGCGATGCATTGCCTCCTGATTGGTTACAATCTTGCCTACAAAAGGCTTGCCGTCTACGGCTACAATCTTATCTCCTGCCAAAAGTCCGGCTTTCTCGGCAGGTCCATTCTGTATCACATTCTGTATATGTATTGTATCTTGGCGGATGACAAACTCTACGCCTACACCCGAGAACGAGCCTTTCAGATCGTCGGTGGCCTGAGCTGCGTCTTTAGCACTGATATATACGGAATGTGGATCCAGTTCTGCTAAAATCTGTGGAATTGCCTTATCTACCAGCGAGTCGATGTTCACGGGATCTACATATTGGTCATCAATAAGATGGAGCAGGTTGTTCAGACGGTTGCTTCCACTATTGATAACGTTGAGGCGATTTCCTGAGAAATGGTTGGAAAAGAATGTTCCGATGATGATACCTATCACAACACAGAATGCCATGATGAATGGCATAAAGCGGTTGGTCTTATTCTTACTCATGTTCATAACAATTCTCTTTTTACTAACGTTTTATCTATCTTATCTCTAATCTTCTACAGAAGATGTCTTTTCATCAGGATTGAGGCATTCTACCTTGATTCCTGCTCGTTGCATCAGTTTGATACCATCGTCCAGACGGTATTTCTCTGCATATACAACACGCTTGATGCCCGACTGTATGATCAGTTTGGCACATTCTATACATGGAGAGGCGGTGACGTAAAGCGTACTTCCCTCACTGTTATTGCTGCTGCGGGCCAATTTCGTAATAGCATTAGCCTCCGCGTGGAGAACGTATGGCTTGGTTACGTTGTTATCCTCACAGACATTTTCAAATCCGCTCGGTGTACCATTGTAGCCATCACTGATAATCATTTTATCTTTTACAACCAGTGCACCTACCTGTCGGCGTTTGCAATAGCTGTTTTCAGCCCATATACGTGCCATTCGCAAATAGCGAAGGTCGAGCTTGGTTTGTTTGGAAAGTTCGTTTGCCATCCTCTTATCCTTTATGTTGTACCTTGATTTCGTTACGTTCCAGCAGTGCATCGATGGTTGGCTCTTGTCCACGGAACCGTTTGTAGAGAACCATAGGATGCTCTGTTCCACCCTTAGAGAGTACGTTGTCACGGAAACTTTGAGCAGTCTTCTGGTCGAAGATTCCATTCTTCTTGAATACACTGAAAGCATCAGCATCCAATACTTCTGCCCATTTGTAGCTATAATATCCTGCGGCATAACCTCCTGCCATGATGTGGGAGAACTGTACGGTCATACAGGTTTCCTGCAACTGTGGCAATATCATCGCCTTTTTCCAGGCTTCCTTTTCATAAGGCATGATGTCGGCAGTAAATTCTTTCTTCTGGGTGTAGTATGCCATGTCAAGCAATCCGAAACTTACCTGGCGCAGGCAACCGTAGGCTGCCATGAAGTTGCGACTCTTCATGATGCGCTCTATGAGCTCATCTGGCAATGGTTCACCTGTCTGATAGTGGAAGGCAAATGTACGGAGAAAATCTTTCTCTATTGCATAATTCTCCATAAACTGTGATGGCAATTCAACGAAGTCCCACCATACGTTGGTTCCCGAAAGACTCTCGAAGCGGGTATTGGCAAACATGCCGTGAAGACTGTGACCAAACTCATGGAGGAAGGTTTCTACTTCTCCTAATGTCAAGAGAGCAGGTTTTTCCTCTGTTGGCTTGGTAAAGTTCATTACCACACTTACGTGAGGACGTATGTTGTTGCCCTTATGGTCTATCCACTGTCCCTGGAACTCTGTCATCCAGGCACCTCCTTGCTTACCCTTGCGAGGGAAGAAGTCGGCATAGAATACAGCCAGATAGCTTCCGTCTTTATCAAATACCTCGTATGCCTTGACGTCTGGATGGTATACCGGTATCTCTTTGTTCTCCTTAAAGGTGATGCCATACAGCTTGTTGGCGAGGCCAAACACACCGCCTATCACTTTGTCCAGCTGGAAATAAGGGCGAAGCATTTCTGCATCGAGATTATATTTCTCCATCTGGAGTTTATGAGAATAGAAGCCGAAATCCCATGGCTCCATTTCGAAATCTTCACCCTCCAATTTCTTGGCAAGGGCTTCCACTTCTTCCACTTCCTTTTCTGCCGTTGGCTTATAAGCCTCTATCAGGTCGTTGAGAAGTTTATATACATGTTCTGTATTGCTTGCCATACGGTGGCGAAGAACATAGTCGGCATAGGTTTCGAAACCGAGCAACTGAGCGAGTTCTCTGCGCAGGTTTACCAGTCGTTTGCAGATTTCCAGGTTGTTCTGCTCGTTATCATGGGTACATACCGTATTGCGTGCCATATACATCTGTTTGCGGAGCTCACGCTGGGTAGAGTAGGTCATAAATGGAGAATAACTTGGATAATCGAGTGTAAAGATCCAGCCTTCTTTTTCCTGCTCTTTGGCGGTATGCGCAGCGGCAGCTTTTGCTGTTTCAGGAAGTCCGTCGAGCTGAGCTTCGTCTGTGATATGGAGTGTAAAAGCCTTGTTTTCTTTTAAGAGATTCTGTGAGAACTGCAGAGTGAGCATACTGGCTTCTTCTGTAAGTTTGCGAAGTTTCTCTTTACCTTCTTCATCTAAGAGTGCACCGCTGCGTACGAATCCGTCATAGCTGGTGTCCAGGAGCATTTTCTCTTCTGGTGTCAGTTCTCTGTTTGGATGATCGTGAACAAACTTGATGCGCTCAAAGAGTTTCTTGTTCAGCGTGATGTCATTTGCGTGCTTTGTGAGAATCGGACTCATCTTCTGCGCAATCTCTTCCATCTCATCGCAGGTTTCAGCACTCATCATGCAAGAGAAAACGTTAGATACACGGCTCAAGAGGTCGTAATAGTGTTCGCCCTTATCGGGATCAACTCTTGCAATGGTATTCTCAAAGGTTGGTTCTGCCGGATCGTTTACAATCTTGTCTGTAGCCTCGTCATCACGGCGGATTCCCTCCATGAATGCTGGCTCATAATCTTCGAGACGGATTCGTTCGAATGGTACTGTATCGTGCGGTGTATTGTAAGGCACGAAGAATGGGTTGGTTCTATTTTGTATTATATTGTCTTGCATATTGTTACTTTTTAGCTGCAAAGTTAGCAAAAAAATGCTTTATTGCCTTGATAATAAACGTTTTTAACTTATATTTATCGGTCGTTATATTTTCTTTAGCGTTTGATGAGATTTTCCAGTGCAGGGATATGGATTCTGCCTCGTTCTAGCTGGATAAGTCCTTCTGACTGTAGTTCGTTGAGGGCTTTGGATACATAGATGCGCTTTACATTCATCTCTTCTGCTAAACGGGTCATCTTGATATGAAAGATTTTCTCGCCTGCCGGGCGGACGCTGTGGCTCTCGAAAAAACGAATCAGACGCTCACTCAGTGTCTTGGCAGGAACTCTGAACAGTCTGCGGTTGTTCTTCTGGGATTGGGTGCAGACCAAGTTCAGAAGATTGATGCGGAATATTTCATATTCATCGGATAACTTCATGATCTCTTGCTTGCTGACTGACATGATGCTGCAGTTGTTCTTTGCCACATAAGTGTGGGTGAAGCGCTGGGTAAGACCGAAAAGTCGTTCCAGCTGGAATGATTCCGGTGCCGAAATGTCTTCTTCTACCTGATAGCCGTAGTCATCTGCCTGGGTTATCACCGTAATATCTCCACTGATTAAATAATATAGACGTGTACAACTGGTGCCTTCTTCAACTATAGTTTTACCCGCTTCCAGTTTTTGAAAGTCAAAACGGGTTTTACCAGCTACATTTTGGAAGTCATAGCGAGTCATTCCCAGGAATAATGGGAGTGATAATAAACTGTTGTATAGTCTATTGGTTGACATGTAAGTTTATTTATTTAATATCTTGTTTTTGAGAGATGGTGAATACCATATCTTGTTTTGTCCTTTCTCGTCAGCATAGATGAGATATGCACAGAGGTCCGGATGCTTTTTCAGAATCTGTTTTGCGCCCTCCATTCCCATTACCATAAACGAGGTTGCATAGGCATCTGCTGTAGCACAGTTCTTGGCTAAAACCGTTGCAGATAAGATGTTATGCTGTACAGGATAGCCTGTTTTGGGATCTATGGTATGTGCATACTTCTTGCCGTTTTTATAATAGAAGTTTCTGTAGTTACCACTCGTAGCCATGGCTATGTCGGTAATATCAAGTACATCCTGAATTTCCTGACTTGTATTGGTAGAATCGTCAGTTGGCTTGTTGATACCAATATGCCAAGGCACTTGTTTCTCGCTAACACCGTTTACTACAATTTCTCCACCAATCTCAACCATAAAGTTGCTGATACCTTTCTTTTTCAGGAATCTGGCAACAATGTCGCTGCCATATCCTTTGGCGATAGCAGAACAGTCAAGCATGATCTTAGGGTTTTGCTTGATGATGCGTCCCTTTTCCAGGGCTACTTTCTCATAACCAACCAGCGTTTTGATACTGTCTATCTTGGCTTTCGTAGGAGATACCCCCTGCTTGAATCCAAAGCCCCAGAGGTTTACCATTGGGGCAACCGTGATGTCAAAGGCTCCATTGGTATCTTTTGAGATGCTTTCTGCCATGCGGAATACTTCGGTAAACATTTCGTCTACCTCAATATCTTTACCTTGGTTTACCTGTGTGATGACAGAGGTCTTATTGAAAGGAGACAAGGATTGGTCTACTTTCTTGAGTTCTGTTTCTATCTCTTGCTGGTAGTTGGTATCACTCTGATAGGTAATGTGATAGATGGTACCAAAGATAAAGCCGGTATCTTTCTGATAGGGCGTATTATGCTGCTGACGTATGATAATGATGGTACCAACGATAAGTATCAACAGAAATGGAATTTGCCAGATAAGTTTCTTTTTTTTCATTCTTTACACATTATTAAGTCTTTAAATCTCTAGGGTTACATTGAATGTTCCGCCAAGGCGTGAACCTCCCTGTTTACCGTAGCCTGGCACATACCAGGTGTTGCCTAATTCTCCATCGTTCTTGAAGAGGCGGCGTTTGTATCTGAAACTCCAGCCCATACGGACGGGACCCCAGATTTTGGCATCAATACCTATTACACCTTCCAGCCAATGATAGTTGCAGGAAATGCCGTTACCTCCATAGGACGTTTCGCCGCCCCATACTGGGTCTGTAACGGGTGGGGCGCTCAGGTCATATTCATAATAGGTGCAGGCATAACGGAAACCGCCAAACAGCCGGTAGTCGTCGTGTTTGTTCTTCAGAAGATTCCAGTCTACACCTAATCTGAAATAGGGAGCGCTGGTCTTGTAGGTGATTTGGGTTGCCTCATCGCTGGCATCTGCCTTTCCATAACCCAATTCGAAAACAGGATAATACTTGTCTTTCAGATTGATACGGAGAGATGCTTCGTACTGCCCATAGTCGCTAACTATCAACTGTACGGGACCTATCAGGTCAACTCCCACAGACATACCTCTAAAAAAAGGTATGGTGTCAGGCTGCTGCTCTATGATCTTCTTCTTGCTTTGGGCCTGACAGGGGAGAACAGCAAATAGGGATAGCATACTAGTTGCGGCTGCCAAAATATATGTAGAAATGTGCTTTGGATGCATCATAATTTACCTCTTTTTGATTGATGACTATTGAGTCAATGTAATTGTGAGTAGTCTTAACATCGGTTATCGTATGGAAGAACGATGGACTGCAGTCTACCGACTCAAAATGAGAGCGGTTTTCCTTTGATACAGTCACGGTGTCCTTGAATACTTGCTTCGATAGGGTATGTATCTCGAAAAACAATATGTCTTCATTCAGGCTGTAACTCATAGGCAGACTGAAACTGTCTACGTTTACATCCTTATTGATCAGCACACTATCTGTTCCTGCTATCTTTTTCGTAGAAATCGTTAGCGTGTCTTTTAGCGTTTTATTGTCGCCCATCAACTTGTATTTGGTATATACAGTATTGTTGAGTGGGCAGTCGAGAGATGTACATCCCATCATGGCTAGAACCATGAAAACGACGAAAGGTATTATTTTCCGCATCTTATTTCTTTTTCTATTTGATAATCGTTACGGTTTGGGTTCTGGCGGCTGATAAGGTCGCCCAGGAATCCGGCAAGGAACAGCTGACTACCCAAAACCATCGCTACAAGAGCAATGAAGAAGTAAGGTGAATCGGTAATGAGATGTCCGTAGATGCCGTTGTGCAGGTCGATGGCCTTGTCTATACCTAGGCCGATGAGCGATAGAAAGGCTACGAAGAATACGACGCTACCCAGGAAGCCGAATACGTGCATGGGCTTTTTGCCAAAATTGCTCAGGAACCAGAGAGTCATCAGGTCAAGATAACCATTTACAAAGCGGTTCCATCCCATAAACTTTGATTTGCCGAACTTTCTTGCCTGATGATGAACAGGCTTTTCGCCTATCTTGGCAAAACCTGCATTCTTGGCTAGATATGGGATATAACGATGCATCTCACCATATACCTCGATATTCTTAACTACGTCGAGGCGATAAGCTTTCAAACCGCAGTTGAAGTCGTGCAGATTGTGAATGCCGCTTACTTTGCGTGCAGTAGCATTGAAGAGTTTGGTAGGGATGGTCTTGCTTAGAGGATCTCCTTCTTTACGGTTCTGCTTGTAACCTGACACGAGGTCGTATCCCTCTTTCATAATCATCTGGTAGAGTCCCGGAATCTCGTCTGGAGAATCCTGTAGATCGGCATCCATGGTGATGACAACATCGCCCTGCGCTTCTTTGAAACCACAGAAGAGTGCTGGGCTCTTTCCATAGTTTCTGCGGAATTTGATACCCTTTACTTGCTCGTTCTTCTCAGCAAGTTCTTCTATGACGTTCCATGAACGGTCGGTAGAACCGTCGTTCACAAAGATGACTTCATAAGTAAAATCGTTTGAGTCCATTACTCGCTTTATCCAGGCGAAGAGCTCTTGTAACGACTCTTCCTCATTGAAAAGAGGAATTATTACTGAAATATCCATTATCTTGTATTTATCTGTTTGTTTCTTATTTATTGTTATTTTGTATGCTGTTGTTTATCCTTCTTTGCCATTACAGCAGCAATAATCGGACTGAGTACAGCACCTGCTACCAGGTCGGTAATCATAAACATGGAAGCCCAGGCTATCGGTTTCATCATACTGACGGCATCAAGAAGGACTTTAGATTCCCCTGCAGTTAACTGATACGCTTGTGCTACAATCTGATAGTTGGTTTGCAGTTGGTTCATGAATAGCCCCGTATCCATAAAACGGAACCAAAGATATTGCACAAGGGTAAGCAGAAGGGTTGCATTGAAGAATGTCTGGATGCAATAGTAGAATGCATGACGGAAAGAGATATGTCCGTCTCTTGCATAGTCACGGAATGCCTTCAGTCGCTTGGCCACAACAAATGGGGTTGCTATGATGAGAATGTTGGAAATGAATCCCAGCATCTGGTATTGCGGGTCTACTGCCAGCATGGTACATACGAAACTGACGATCCAGACAGCTCCGAGGATGGCACCATCTTGCCGGGCAAATGCTTTGGTTTGTCTTATCTTGCCTGTGTCGATGATAATCGTTTTAACCTTATGCATTTGCTGGTTTGTTTTCTTTTCTTCCTGATTCTCGTTATTTTCTGTATTCATTGTTTTTATTGTATTTCTACGGATGTAACATATCAATTTGCAAAAATACAACTTTTTTATTATATAAGGTGTAAAGGGTGGAAATATTTATATATAATTAAAGATAGATCCTCGTGAAATAGAGGTTTCAACTGTAATGTTATGAAATATAGAAGCAAAATGTATGTAAATAAAAAAAGGAACCTTCTAAAAGAAGATTCCTTTTTGAGCCTCTTGTCGGATTCGAACCAACGACCCCGAGATTACAAATCACGTGCTCTGGCCAACTGAGCTAAAGAGGCGGGTGGACAAGCGATTCATATCGCACCGCTACAACCAAGTACCCTTGCTATGTTCCCATCCTGGGGGATTCCGAGGGAGCTGGTCGTATGAGACTTGTCCGTCTCAATTTTTAAGCGGGTGCAAAGGTACGGTTTTTCTTTGAACCCGCCAAATGTTTTGCCGAAAAACTTCAGTTGTTTAACGTTTGTTTGCTAAAAATCGACTACCGTAATGCCTGATCCGCCAAATTGTACGTGTTCATCTGCATAATGGGTCACATTAGGCACACTACTCAGATATTGGCGAATGAGCTGTCTTAGGATGCCATTTCCCTTTCCGTGAAGGATTCTGACTCTTGGCATTCCTACCAGGATAGCGTCATCGATGAAGTATTGTACCGCATTAAGTGCTTCATCGCCTCGCATTCCGCGAACGTCCAGATCCTGGTGGAAGTTGGATTTATGTGAGTCAATGGTCTTTCTGGTTTCCTTACTGATACCGTATGAAGCCAGATTTTCCTTGCGCTCTTCTGTCTTGTCTGCATTTTCAATAGGAGTTGTGGCATGCTCCAGACGGTTCAGGCGCATCTTAGTTCTCATTCCTCCAAATACGGCAGTTGCTGTATCTCCAGTAATGTTTTCTATCTTTCCGACAGTAGTCAGTCCCTTGATGCGCACCGTATCGCCAATCTGAATATCACGTTTACTATCTGCTTGAGTCTTGTTCTGTGCATTCCTCAGTGCTGCTGCAGCCTTTTCCTGATTCTCTTTCTTTTCAGCCTGGCGCTTGGCATGGCGTTCTTTGCGTTGTTGAATCTGGGCTATCTTGCGGGCAATTTTGTCATCGGTCTCCTTGGTATCAATTTCTTGAACTTCTTGCTTGAAGGTATCAAGTTCCTGACGGATACGGCGGGTTTCTTCTTTTTCAGCCTGGCTTTCTTTGATTTCCCGGATGGCGTTTTCGATTCTCTTGTTACTTTCTTTCAGAAGTTCTGCGGCTTCTTCTTTTGCCTTTTTGAGAATTGCCTTTCTGCTTCGCTCAATATCCTCTATGTCGTTTTCGTACTTGGAGATTGTTTTCTCCATGTCTTTTTCACGCTGATGGATATTCTGGCGTTTGTTTTCCCAATATCGCTTGTCACGAACAATATCCTGAAGATACTTGTCGCTTTGAATGTATTCAGAACCAACGATATCTGATGCTTCCTTGATTACTTCTTCGGGTAATCCTATCTTTCTTGCAATTTCGATAGCGAAAGAAGAACCTGGTCTGCCGATAGCTAATTGGAAGAGGGCTTTCATCTCATGGCGGTCGTAGAGCATGGCGCCGTTAACCACTCCTTCATGGCTGTCGGCAAAATGCTTCAGGTTCTGATAGTGGGTGGTAATCACACCATAAGCTTGCTGCTTGCAGAACTTGTCGAGTACAGCTTCGGCGATAGCACCTCCGATGCCTGGCTCTGTACCTGTACCAAACTCATCTATCAGAATGATGGTCTCGCCATTGGCTGCCTTCATCATATTCTTCATGTTCAGAAGATGAGACGAGTAGGTACTCAAGTCATTCTCCAGACTCTGTTCGTCACCGATATCAATCATGATGTTCTGGAAAACACCTGTCTTTGAACGCTCACTTACAGGGATGCTCAAACCGCATTGCAGCATATACTGTAATAATCCGACGGTTTTCAGACAGACAGATTTGCCGCCTGCATTTGGACCGGAGATGATAAGAATGCGTTTGTCCTGTGTAAGCATGATATCCAACGGAACTACTTTCTCGTTTTTTTTCTGTAGAGATAGCTGCAATAATGGGTGTATCGCACGGGTCCAGTCTATGTGTGGGTGGTCTTCTACCTCGGGTTCTATGGCTTTGAAGATATCAGCCAGTTTTTGCTTGGCTTGTATCAGGTCAATGATGGCAAGAAAGCGGTAGCTGTCCAGAATTTCCTTGGAATATGGGCGTACCTTGTTGGTAAAGTCGGTGAGGATGCGGATGATTTCTTTTCTCTCTTCACCCTCCAGTTCACGTACACGGTTGTTTGCCTCTACCACCTCGGTAGGTTCTATAAAGACTGTTTTACCTGTGGCACTCTCATCGTGTACGATACCTTTGATTTTGCGCTTCAGAGTAGGGATGACGGGAATAACCAGTCTGCCGTCACGCAGGGTTGGGGTTACGTCTTTTTCTACGATGCCTTCACTTTGTGCCGAGCGCAATATACTATATAAGGTACGTGAGATGCTGCCCTCTGTCTTTGCCAGTTCTCTGCGAATCTGAAGAAGTTCAGGGGTTGCATTATCTCTTATCTTGCCGAATTTGTCAAGTATCTGGTCGATGCGCTGAATCAGTTGTGGAAAAGTAACTACATCCTGTGAAAGGCGATGTAGGGCTGGGTAGGGATATTTTTTCTCTCTTTTCCATCCGTCTTCCGGCTCGTCATCGTCATCGCTGTGATTCAATATTTTCACCATATCTGCTATGGTAGACAGTGAGCGTCGCAAGTCAAACAGTTCGTCCTCCTCCAGGTGACTGTTTTCTACACGGATACGGAGGATGCTCTCCCTTACATCATAGAAATATTGTAGGGGAAAGTCTTCTACTTCCTCCATCAGTCTGCGGAACTCACGCACCTGCATGAGCCATTCGTTAACTTGTTCTGCATCGCTGCTGAATGCCATCTTGTCTACCTGTTCCTTTCCGAGTGGAGAGAGGCATCTTTCGCGCAGCATCTTGCGGATTTCATTGAATCCTATCTTATTTTCAAAATTATCTGGATATATCATGGGTGCAAAGGTAGTGCAAATCGAAGACAATACAAAATAAAAAAGCATTTTTTTATTTTTATTGTTGAGATTCGGCCTGTCTTATTAGAAAGTAGTGTATTTCTCTCTACCAAATGTTTGAACTGTTAAGCGTATTCTTGGCATTTCCGGGTGTAAGTTTCTGCTTAATTATGGCAAGATATTCCGTCCATTTTGCATCAGTTCTTCTGTTCCAGACGTCGCCTAAAAAAGCACCTCCGCCAAAGTTCCATGCTCTCAATTGTGGAATATATTCAGGGGTGACACCTCCCAATGCAACTACTCGCTCATTGATGATTCCATTGATGCCTGCTTCCTCTAAGTCTTTGTTAGAGAAGGAATGTTTGTAGCCTTTTTTTGAAATGCTGTCAAAGATTGGACTGAGGAAAACATAATGGCAGGCAGGTTTGAGAATCGCGCTCTTTTCGTCTTTGTTCTTGGGTGATATAGTCTGGAGAGCTTGTTCTACTTCCTTAAAACTATGGCAGGATTGTGAGATGCTTCCTTGAAAGCCTTTTGGAATCTCGTGGTTTCTTCTGTTAAGGTGAATACCATGAAGATGAAATTCCTGACATAGTTCGAAGTGATCGTGTACTACGATCTTTTTATGCCATTTCTTGTCGATTTCCTGTATCAGTTGCCTACACTCCTCTATATTTGATTCTGGTTTGCGCAGATGTAGCAGGTCTGTACCTGCTTTAAAGAGTTGGTTGATATAGGTTGATTCATTCTCTATAAAATCGGGCAGAGTGATTACTATCCATTTCATATTCGTTGTGATTTTATTTCTTTATATAAAGGTGTTGGCTGTTATTTGATAAACAGTGCCTTGGGTTCATAGAAATGATTCACCGGACCATGACCTTTTCCTATCTGTACATCTTTTCCTGCCAGAATTGCGCCTGAAAGATAGGTTTTTGCCATGGCGATAGCTGTATTCATATCCATTTCTCTTGCCAGATAAGAAGTGATGGCTGAGGATAGGGTGCAACCTGTACCGTGGGTATTGCGTGTGTTTACGCTAAGGCCTCGATAACTGGTAATAGGTTTTCCGTCTTCGAAGAGGTAATCAATCTTTTCTGCTCCCTGGAAATGGCCGCCTTTGATGAGTACATATTTACAGCCTAACTTACTGATGGCTAAAGCTGCGTTCTGGATGTCTTCCTTATTCTGTATCTTCATTCCTGCCAGTATCTCTGCTTCCGGGATGTTAGGTGTTAGCAGGGTAGCTAGTGGTAATAACTCCTGTATGAAAATGCTGAGAGCGTCCTCCTGCATGAGTCTGCAACCACTGGTGGAAACCATCACTGGGTCAATGATGAGATGCTGGTATTCCCCTTGGTATCTTTTCAGGGCTTCAGCAATAGCCTGGATAGTGGTACGGTCGTTAACCATACCTACTTTGATGGCATCTGGGTGGATGTCGTCCATCACAGCTTCTATCTGGCCCTTTACTATTTCGGGGTTGATGTCTTGGATGGCATAAACTCCCAGGGTGTTCTGTACGGTAATGGCTGTAATGGCCGATGCGGCATATACGCCTAGTGCTGACATTGTCTTGATGTCAGCTTGTACGCCGGCTCCTCCGCAACTGTCTGAGCCAGCTATTGTCATTGCTGTATAATATTTCATAATTCCTATTAACTTCTTGCTTTTCCTCTAAAACTGTTTCTTACCAGGGCTGATTCACAGGTCTCACAGAGATGTTCTGTGGCTTGATGGTGCTTGAAACCTTCTATCATGGCTTGGGCACGGGGTGAAGCCAGAATTTCTTCCAGCGATTGTTCAAGCAGGTTCCCAAGTGCTACATCTCCGTTGTGGTCCAAGCAGCAGGGTACCAATGTTCCGTCTGCCAATACGCCTATCTGCTTGAGTAGGGCTTTACAGAAAACTTCTCTTTTTTCTTCTCTGATACCTGATTTCTGATTTTCTTTTATCATTTCCTTTTCTTCGATATGGTTATCAAAGTTGGGCCATTCGAATTTCCTGTCAAACTCCAGATAGAGATTATTGGTAAGTCTGTAACCGTCAGGTCGTTCTTTCCAGGGTTTGGGAACAAATTTTTCGATGTGCTCCATTACTTCTTCATTTTCCCGGTCTTTTCCTCCTTGGTTCCAAAGTCTGAGAACTATGCAGGTTTCTTTCTCTGCTGCTTGGGTTGAAAAAGTCATTACCTCGTTCATGTAACTGGCAAGCTCTCCCTTGGCATTACTCTCGTGTGAGTGGAGCGAGAGCTGTATTTTGTGGGGAAGTGTATAAAGGAGATCCATAGCTTTGGGTAGCAGAGTGCCGTTGGATGTAAGTACGGTTTTGAAACCTTTCTCTCTTGCCATATTGATAAATTCGGGTAGAAGAGGGTGTAGTAGGGGTTCGCCCATAATGTGGAAATATAGGAAACAGACCTTCCCGCGTATCTTGTCGGTGAGCAGGTCGAATTCCTCAGCACTCAACTGTCTTTTCTTTCTTGTATGTTTTGGACAGAAGTGGCAGTTGAGATTACATGTATTAGTGATTTCTATGTAACAGCGATCTATCATTGTCTTGTCTTTTCTTGCATATAGCTTACTTTTTAGCAAAGTTACATGTTTTCTTTGATATGACCAAATAATATAGCATAATTTTGCATTTGAAGTCTTCTTGTCGTGGATAGTGAATGAATATGAAGGAAATATACAAATACGAAAATAAAAAAAGCCTTCTGAAATTTCTTTCAGAAGGCTCTTGCGGAGAGAGAGGGATTCGAACCCCCGGTACCTCTCGGTACGACGGTTTTCAAGACCGTTGTAATCGACCACTCTACCATCTCTCCATTGTTTTAGTCTGGATGACTATAGCTTGGTTTTCTTAAGCGGTTGCAAAGGTACTACTATTTTCTGGTTCCACCAAATTTTTTGCCAACTTTTTTTTGTTTTTCTTCAAAAAAATGCGTTTTGGGGACTAATAAGTGGCAAAATCGGCAAAAAATAGAGAGGTAAGGCTGAAAAAGACAATAAAAAAGGGCTACCGCCGTAGCCCCAATCTTGATAACCTTAAATCTAATACTATGAAAAACACACTGCAAAAATACAAAATATATCTATTCGTTATGTCAAAAGAATAGAAAATCTGTATTTTGAAAGGGTGCTTTAATCTTTTTTAAACCTTATAGGTAACCTTTCTGCTTAAACTCTTCCATCAGTGGCAAGGCTAAAATCTTGGCATCAGGATGTGGTGCACCGGTAGTACCTAATGCGCGAAGGTCGAAGAAATGTTTCCAGTCACTCACGAAAGCGGTATGAACCAGTTCTGTGTTGCAGTCCAATGGTAGGATGGCTCGTGCTTCCTGTGGTTTGCAACCTGCCTCTATCAGTTTCATGTAGGCATATTCGGCAGCCTGATTGGCGAATATCCAAGTTGTGAGTTTACTCCATTCTGCAGTTCTTCCTTCTGCAATGTCAGCACACATATCTTCTATTCGGTAGTCGCTGGGATCTTGTGAACCATCGAAGCCTTCTGCTTCTACCCATGTAGGCAGGTTGATGGTAATCTCGTTATCAAACTTATTCTTCGAATAGTTGCAGTATCGGGTACTCTGCTCTGCCATAGAGTTGGCACGATGACGGTTATATTCTCGGGTTATGGAAATCTGAGTAGTAAAATGAACGGTAATACGGAGTTCGTGCTTACCTTCTTCATAGTTGCTGAGGTATTTCAAATCATCCATCGCCTTGTTTTCTGCCAATACTCGGAGATTGGTTGTAATATAGTCTTTGCCGTCTAAAGTTTTCAGACGTGAGAACTTGTTGTGGGTATAAAGCGGCAACTCTCCATGTTTGCATACCAGATATACGGTTCCATGTTCCAGCATGGCAAAGTGTTCACTCTGCACCATCCGATCCACGAAAGGTTTGGCAGAATTCACAGTGGTATTATTCTCACTTTTATAGCATACTCTTCCTGCTCGTTCTATCTGCTGGTAGATACCGAGCTCACCTGGTTTCTGTAACCAGATTTCATACGATGGTCTTTGTATTTTCATTTCTTTTTGTTTTTTGTTCTGTCTGCAAAGGTACATTATTTTGTGCATACGGCAAAATAATTCATGCCTTTTTTCGTCTTATATATAATTAAGGTGTAATAATTAGTAAATATGGAGATAAAACCAATAGCATATTTTCGTTCTCCCTTCAGTAGCAAGTTTGGCATACCCAAACAGGCTGGATTGGTAGCAGAACTGGAAGGACAGATTGTTTTTGAACCCGAATTTCGTAACCCTGATGCGCTGCGTGGCATGGAGGGCTTTGATTATCTTTGGCTGATTTGGGAATTTTCAGCCAATAGGCACAAAGCGCACAGTCCGGTTGTTCGTCCTCCTGTGTTGGGAGGCAATGAGAAAGTGGGTGTCTTTGCCACTCGAAGTCCTTTCCGTCCCAATAATATAGGTCTTTCATCGGTAAAAATTTCTCATATCGAATGGGAGACTCCTCATGGTCCTGTCATTCATGTTAAGGGAGCTGATCTTATGGACAAAACACCGATATTTGACATCAAGCCGTATGTGGTGTATGCCGATTCTCATCCTGGGGCAAGGAGCGGTTTTGTTGATGACCGCAAATGGCAGAAACTTGATGTAGAGATTTCTGGAGATGTAGACAGGCATCTGCGTCTGCAGGGATTGAATGCAGAAAAGATTGAAATATTGAAAGAGGTACTTGCCCAAGATCCCCGTCCGCATTACCAGAAAGACCCTCATAAGGTCTATGGAATGCCTTATGAGGGTCTTGATATTCATTTTACGGTTTGCAATCATACGCTTACTGTTGTCAAGTAGATTTCTTGAATGTTGAGTCGAAAATTTACTTTGCGAAACTTTCAAAACGTACGTTTTCCAACAGAATTTTGCAGGCAGCATCGATATTCTTGGCTTCCTTGGTGTAGAAGATATTGGAGTTTTTGATGGTGATATCGTGTACCATACCTTCTGCACCATGTGCTTCAATACCTGTTTTGCAACCTCGTACGTAGATGTTGCTCATGTGGATATCCTGAAAGTTTGGCAGGAATTCCTGTTTTACAGGAGCGGTCTGTTTCTTGGCACCTACGTGGTTATCAAAATAGGTGGTCTCAAAGGTGATGGCTGCATCCTTGATATCGGTCATGTAGATATGGTCGATATAGATGTTCTCTGATGTTCCGCCTCTCTTCACAGCACTCTTAAAACGTAAACCGGTATCTGTTCCCTGGAAAGTATTGTTGCGAACAACAATATTCTTCATGCCGCCAGAGAACTCGCTGCCGATAACAAAACCTCCATGGGCATGGTATACGGTGTTGTCCTGGATATTGATGTTTTCACAAGGACCTGCAGCCACACCTGCTGCGCCGGCGCCACCCTTCATGCAGATACCATCATCACCGGCATCAATCACATTGTTTACGATGAGTACATCCTTACAGCTGGAGATATCAATCGCATCACCATTTTGGGCATTCCAAGGGCATTTTACGGTGATTCCGTCGATAGTCACATTCTTGCATCGGGTAGGGATGATATGGAATTTAGGACTATTCAGAAGTGTAACACCCTGTACGAGCACATTCTCGCAACTGGTGAATCTGATCATGTGTGTTCGGGTTTTCTCCTGTGTATCCATATTCTCTGCCACGTTAGGTTGATGTTTCAGATTGAATGGATACCAGATGTCACCCTTCTCATTCAGTGTTCCGCCCATAGCCTGGAATTCTTTCCATTCTACGTCACTAACCTTACTGCGCTTTACCGGTCTCCACCATTCTCCGTTTCCGTCAATGGTGCCCTCGCCTGTGATAGAGATGTTCTTTCTCTTGCTGGCATTGATGGCTGGAGTTGCACGGTTTTCTTTCTTTCCCGTAGTCTCGTCTATCTTGAAGTGGTCGTTCTTGTCTTCTGAAAGAACGATGATGGCATTCTTTTCCAGATGCAGGTCAATATTGTCCTTCAGTGAGATGAGACCGGTGAGGTAGATACCTGCAGGCACATTAAGATGACCGCCGCCCATCTTGTTCAGTTTGCTGATGGCTTTGGCGAATGCCTGGGTATTCATGGTGAGTCCGTCACCATTACCGCCACATTCCAAGATACTGACATGATTGTCTGGGATGCTAGGCAATGTTGGTTGCTGCATCTGAACTGGTAAGTTCTGATAATACTTACTGTAATCTTTGGCATTGGCTGTCACAAATGAGAAACAGACCAATAGAGCTATTAAAATCTTCTTCATAAGCTTTTTAAGTTTAGTTTGTTTAATAAATTCTATACTTTGTCTTGTTTGTAATATCTGTTACCTTAAGGTGTGGATATAAAAAAAAGACGGCCCTAACCACAGTTAGTAACCGCCTTTTATGAAAGGAGGAGTGGTACCACCAGGAATCGAACCGGGGACACAAGGATTTTCAGTCCTTTGCTCTACCAACTGAGCTATGGCACCATCTTGCTTTTTGCGGTTGCAAAGGTACAATAAATATTTTAATTGAGCAAGAGAAAACGAAATATTTTCTCTTGCTTAATGTTTATTAACTAAATACCGCGTTGTTTGAAATTAATCTTTCAGCGGATTCCAACCTTGTGCTTTCAGTTCAAATTCCTGTCCGTCTCTGGTAATGAGGAACTTGCCCAGATTTTCTTTGGTGATGTAGCCAATCTGCCTTACACCCTCCATGGTCTCAATCTTCTCGTGGTCACCGATAGGTACGGTAAAGAGAAGTTCATAATCTTCGCCACCATTCATAGCACAGGTGGTAAGGTTCATATTGAATTCTTCTGCCTGCACGGCTGTCTGGTAGTCGATAGGTATGTTCTTCTCATATACTCTGCATCCGCAATGACTCTGTTCGCAGATATGCATCAATTCACTGCTCAGACCATCGCTCACATCCATCATGGCGGTAGGACGGATACCTGCCTCACGCAGTTGTGCTATCACATCTCCGCGTGCCTCAGGCTGCAGTTGTCTTTCCAAGAGATATTCCTTGCCGGCGAAATCTGGCTGGAAGTTGCGCATATTCTCTAAGTCTCTGTTCAGAAGAGCCAGTTTCTCGTTATCACCATTTGCTTTAGCCTCAGCCATCTTCTTTCGGATATCTTCTATCTGTCCGTAGTATACAGCCTTTTCGCGTTCCAGCAGTTGAAGTCCCATATAGGCACCGCCCAAGTCACCCGACACACAGATCAGGTCTGTTTCCTTGGCTCCGTTGCGGTATACGATTTCTTCTTTTGCTGCTTCTCCGATACAAGTAATACTGATGGCTAAACCGGTGAGAGAAGAGGTAGTATCACCTCCCACGATATCTACTCCCCATTTGTCGCATGCCATTCGAAGACCCTTATAGAATTCATCAATGTCTTCTACTTTGAATCGTTTACTCAATGCTATGCTTACTACCATCTGGCGTGGGGTTCCGTTCATAGCAAAGATATCACTGATGTTTACCATTGCACTCTTGTAACCCAAGTGAACCATGTCAATATAGGTAAGGTCGAAATGTACGCCCTCCATCAGCATATCTGTAGTCATGAGCACCTCCTTGTCTGGATAATGCATCACGGCACAATCGTCGCCTACACCATAAACGGTAGACTCGTTTTTCTTTTCATAACCTTTGGTGAGATGGTTTATAAGACCGAATTCACCTAACTTTGAGATATCCAAAATAAATAATAGTTTATAATTTATACTTAAGATCTGCGGATGATTTCTCGCATAATCTCTGTCATCTTAGGCTGTGCGGCATTGGCTGCAATCTGCACTTCCTCATGACTGACTTCTACAGGTACATCGAAACCGCCAAGATCGGTGATGATGCTGATGCCGAAAACCTTGATTCCACAATGGCGGGCAACAATCACTTCAGGTACAGTACTCATACCTACAGCGTCACCACCCAATACACGATACATGCGATACTCTGCCGGTGTCTCGAAGGTAGGTCCCTGCACGCCAACATATACACCATGCTTTGCATCAATTCCCTTCTCCTTAGCGATATCGTCGGCAAGGTCGCGGAGTTTCTTGTCGTATGCTTCGTGCATATCCGGGAAACGTGGACCGGTAGGGAAGTTCTTTCCGCGCAATGGATGTTCTGGGAAGAAGTTGATGTGATCATCGATAATCATTAGGTCTCCAATCTGGAATTCCGGATTCATACCGCCCGAAGCGTTGCTTACAAAGAGGGTTTCAATGCCCAACTCGTACATCACACGTTCTGGGAAGGTTACAGCCTTCATGTCATATCCTTCATAGTAATGGAATCTTCCTTCCATAGCCATGATGTCTTTACCTCCTAACTTACCGAAAATCAGTTTGCCTGCATGACCTTGAACGGTAGATACCGGGAAGTTTGGTATTTCACTATATGGAAATTCATAACTGTCAGTTATTTCTGAAGCTAATTGTCCGAGACCGGTTCCCAGTATGATTGCTGTCTTCGGACTTGTTGTCATCCTTTCTTTTAGCCAGGATGCTGTTTCTTGAATTTTTTCGTACATAGCTAATGATTTTGTCGTTAAAAATATCTTCTTGTTCCAGCATGAAACTTACCTTGATAGGCAGTTCGTATATGCTTTTCTTTACTATTTCATAGAGTCCCTCTGTCTCTTTTAGTCTCACGGCATCTTTCTCTGTCGTGATAATCAGACGGGGTTCTGGCATCTGTTCAAACGCCTCGTTGATGCGTGTGATGTCTTTATTCTTGAAGCGATGGTGATCACCGAAACTCAGCGACTGCATACTCTTGACCATTGGCTTCAGGTCGTGTTCCATCTGCTTAGGCGATGCGATACCAGTAACCAGCAGAACATGGTAGTTTTTCAACTCCTTCTTGGCTATCTGCTGGTCTTCGAAAACTCCCTTTGGCGTATCATAGTTGATGCAGGTGAAGTAGAGCTTCTGGAAAGGGTAAAGGTTCATAGCCTTGGTGAGTACTCGAAATTCCATTGGCTTCAGGTCCTTTGGACATTTAGTGATAATCACAATGTCTGCACGGTTCTTACCGCTTAGAGGTTCTCTCAGTCTTCCTGCTGGCAACATCTTGTCATAGATGATCAGACGGTGGTAATCTACCAGCAGAATGTTGATACCTGGCTTCACATAGCGATGCTGAAAGGCATCATCCAGTAATACTACATCTACATCCTTGGTTGGTTCTTCATTCTGCAACTTTTCGATTCCTCTCACACGCTTAGCGTCTACGGCTACATAGATATCGTCAAACTTGCTGTGCATCTGGAAGGGTTCATCGCCAATCTCTGACATTGTCGTATCTTTATCTGCCAGCACATAGCCACTGGTCTTTCTTTTGTAACCACGTGATAGCACAGCTATCTTTACCTTGTCATGCAACAAGCGTATCAGATACTCCACATGGGGAGTCTTGCCCGATCCGCCCACCGTGATGTTACCCACAGAAATGATCGGGATTGAGAATGACTGACTCTTTTTCAGTCCGATATCGAAGAGCCAATTGCGAAATCTGACCATGCCGCCATAAATCCAACTCAGTGGTAGCAGCCAGTCGTTGATCTTGATAAGATCGCCTTCTGTTCTCATGTCTGTTTCCTTTCTCTTAATTCGGTATGTCTATATATTAATGTACGCATACCTTATTATAAATGTTATTGTATGTTCAGTACGTAAGGAAGTGCAGCCTGTATAGGCTCTTTCTCCTTCATATTGCGTATCATGATGAATGGCTGGTAGAGATCACCCAATGCCAGACGCAACTGTTCGTCGAGGTAGGTTCCCTTGTTTCCGCCCGCCATATCCAGCAACTGTTCCATCCATCCAGCCAATGCCGGATATTCTACCGCCTGATAACTGCTGAGATGAGCCAATTCTGCAGCCTTGTCGATGGCGTCGCTCAAGCCGCCGAATCCATCAATTAACTTGATCTTCTTGGCGTCTGTACCCAGCCATACTCTTCCTTGAGCAATCTTCTCAACCTGTTCGGTACTCATTTTTCTGCCCTCAGCCACACGATTGCGGAAGAGGCTATATCCACGGTTCACATAGTTTTGCATGGTGGCAATCTCTTCTGCACTCCATGGGCGTGACATGCCTGCAGAGGCATAGGTACTGTTGCGGTTGGTCTTCACTTCATCATACTTGAAGCCTAACTTCTTTGTCATCAGGTCACTGAAATCTGGCATGGCTCCAAAGATGCCGATGCTGCCGGTCAATGTTGTAGGTTGTGCCATGATATATTGGGCACCCATACTCATATAATAAGCACCCGATGCTGCCATACCACCCATCGAAACCACTACCGGCTTCTTTTTATTTAATTCTTTAACTGCTCTCCAGATCTGTTCCGAAGCATAGGCATCGCCACCGCCCGAATTGATACGCAGAACTACGGCCTTTACCTGACTGTTATCTGCAAGTTCCTGAAGGTCCTTGATGACCTTTGTACTTACTATCTGTTGCTCTGAATCATAGATGCTAGGAGTCTCCATCCTGACAATGGACCCCTGACAGTAGTATACGGCAATCTCTTCGCCCATCAGATTCGAGTCGTCTATAGTCATATCTACGTCGTTATAGTCAACCTGATTGATGGTCTCGTCTGCCTTCAGTCCTAACTGTTTCTTTACCACGTCTCTGATTTCATCATAATAGCAGAATCCATCTACCATCTTTCGAGATTTCAGTAGTTTGGTATCATCAAACACCATCAGCCCGTCAGCATAGCGGTTCAGTGAATCCTTGCTGATGTTTCTGCTTTTGCTCACATCTCCCAACATCTGTAGCCAGAGTCCACTAATATAGCGTGAAACCTGCTCTCTGTTGACATCCGACATTTTGTCTTCGGTGTATGTTTCAGTATAGCTTTTGTATTTGCCTACCTTCACTACCGTAAAGTGAACGCCAAATTTGGCTGCTACATCTTTGATATATTGTGGCTGCGATGCAATACCATGCCAGTCCACATTGCCTTCTGGGTTTACATATACCTTGTTGGCAACCGAAGCCAGATAATATCCACCCTGTGAGAGAGCATCACCATATGCGATAATCCATTTGCCGCTCTTCTTGAAATCGGCAAGTGCATTTCTGATTTCCTGCAAAGTGGCATAATCTGTCTCCAAGATACCTGTTTCCAGATAGATGCCCTTCACTTTATCCTCATTCTTTGCCTTGCGGATAGAAGAGAGAATCCTGTTCATGCCTATGTTGTTAAACTGCTCGCCTGTCAGTTCGCCGAGCCAGTTGTCTTCAGTACGGTCTTCAATCTGTCCTTGTAGTTTCATTACCATCACCGCATTGTCTTTCAGTGCCGGTTTACTGTTGCTCGATGCCACCATTCCGATGATACAGATGAATCCCAGGATGGTCATAATCAGCCCGAAGGCAAACAATCCTACGATAGTAGCTGCCACGTTCTTGAAAAAATCCTTCATTATTCTATGTCAATATTTTATAAGTGAGACTCCTAAATAAATGCCAGCGGCAGAAGAGAGATGTTTTCTCCGATTGCCGTTTACAGCAATTTTTCTGCAAATATAGCAAAAAAGAACCAATAATCAAAGCGATTGGAACAAAAACACCAAAAAAAGAAGAAAAAATAACATAGGGTTAACGAAAAAATGCCTATCTTTGCATTATCTTAGCAAAACAGAATAAAGATATAAACAACAAAACAAAACAGAAAAATGAAAAAGACAATGATTTTTTTTCTTCTGATGCTGACAGCAATATCAGCATCAGCGCAATCCACAGCTCGCAAGTTCGTATTGAAGAACAGCAGCGATGGACAGAGTGAACTTACCTGTTATCTTCCTAAGAAACCCTCTGGAAGAGCCGTAGTAGATTGTCCTGGAGGTGGGTATTCTCATCTTGCAATGGACCATGAGGGACATCAGTGGGCAGAATATTTCAACAAACAGGGTATCGCTTTCTTCGTCTTGAAATACCGTATGCCTAAGGGAAACCGCAATATTCCGTTGAGTGATGCCTATCAGGCGATGCGAACCGTTCGTGACAGTTCTGCAGTATGGAGAATAAATAAGGAAGATGTTGGTATCATGGGCTTTTCTGCCGGTGGACATTTAGCTTCTTCCGTCAGTACTCATGCAGAGGCGGCTGTGCGACCTGATTTCTCGATTCTTTTCTATCCTGTGATTTCAATGGATGAGCGTATCTCTCATAAGGGATCATGTGTGAATTTCTTGGGTGAAGAGCGTAATACCGATAAGAAACTGGTAGAAGAGTGGTCTAATGACAAGGCTGTTCGTCCTAATCTTACCCCTCGTGCCATCATACTGATGTCTTTTGATGATAAGGTTGTTCCTCCTGTAACCAATGGCGTAGCCTATTATTCTGCCATGAGCAAGGCGGGCAACGAGTGTACCATGCACATCTATCCGACTGCCGGACATGGATGGGGGTTCCGCGATGCCGCTCATGGCTTCCCGTATCACGACCAAATGTTGAATGACCTTACCTGTTGGCTCAACAGGCTTCCGTCTAAGTAATCTAAGTAATAAGTAAAGAGAATACCTAAAAAGAGGGTGTGTCATAAGTTAATGATACACCCTCTTCTTGTTGTTGGAAAAACTAGGATATGTTGTTGAAAGAGCTAGGATATGTTGTTGGAAGAGCTAGAATATGTTGTTGGAAGAGCTAGGATATGTTGTTGGAAGAGCTAGTATATGTTGTTGAAAGAGCTAGTATATCTAGTATATGTTGGTGGAAAAGTTAGTATATGTTGTTGTGACAGTTAGTATCTCCGGTCGCACAACAGCTGTTGTGCGCTTGCATAACAGCTGATATGCGCATGCACAACAGCTGATGTGCATGCGGTGGCCAACTGTTATGCGCCAACTATTTTCCAAACTTATGGCACATCCTCTTTTTCTTTTTATATACTCCTAATAAGCATTCTTGTCAGGGCAGATAATGCTCTTGGCTGTCATGAAGATAATCTTGATATCAAGCCAGAACGACCAGTTCTCTATATACCAGATATCACGGCGGATACGTTCCTCCATCTGCCAGAGCTCCTTGGTCTCACCACGGAACCCGGTAACCTGAGCCCAACCTGTGATACCCGGCTTGGAGAAGTGGCGAACCATATACTTATCTATCAGGCTTCCATATACCTCTGTATGATGCAGCATGTGAGGGCGCGGACCCACAATACTCATGTCTCCCTTAAGAACATTGAAGAATTGAGGAAACTCATCTATGTTCGTCTTTCTCATAAAGTTGCCGAAAGCAAATTTACGTGGGTCGTTCTTTGTTGCCTGTGCCTTGTCTGCATCCTTGTTTACATGCATGGAACGGAATTTAAGACAGTAGAAGGTATCACCATTCAGACCCGTTCTTGCCTGTTTGAAGAAAATTGGACCAGGACTCTGAATCTTGATGATGAGAGCTATGAATGGAATGAATGGTAGAATGCACAAACATGCAAGCCCGCTCACCACGATGTCAAAGCTACGCTTGATAATGCGGTTTGACGTGCTTGTTAGGGGTTCTATGCGGTTTGAATATACCGTCCTTCCCATGAAATTCTGGGCATCAAGATGCAATTTGTACTCACCAAACACACGTGGCAGGTAGTAGAAGTGTATCACATTTTTATCACAGAAGTGTATGATGTTGATGATCTCAGGATCTTTATGCGACAGGCAGCAGAAAACCTCGTCAATATTGGAAGGTTCACCATTGATGGTATCATTCATGGTAGAAGAGATAATCTCTTTGAGCTGTTTCATGTTTCCTATTCTTTTCAACCCTTCCGGATTATCAGTGATGTCTTCATCTGCATAATATCCTTTTACGATATAACCTGCCGAGGGATCTTCTGTCATCGTCTTGTACATCTCGCTCACGGCAGGATCGTTACCTACAAAGACGACGGTGCGTGAGTTGCGGCCCTTAGAGCGGAAATACTTTAGTAATTTGAGCTCGCAGAGTCGGCTTATGATGAGAGACAGATAGAATGTTATGCCGAAGATAATGCTGAAGGAGAACATCTTTCCCCCGTGACCGAGTAGTCTTGAGAAGGTAAAGAAACAAAATGTTGTTGCTGCAGCCAGATAAAAAGTACGCCTTGTAACCTGCAGGAACCCGATCTTTCTGACATGAATGATGGTGGAATAGAAGTATTCGCCTAGGAACAAGGCAGCATTGGCAACAAAAAAGGTGATCTTTGTTGCTTTGTCGAAATACGCGGGTATGAGTTCTTGACCATATTGGGTATAGAACAACAGTACGATGTTGAGAATAACGAAATCGGCACCTATCACCAGTCTCCTTATCATTTCATTTCCTTTATAATGCTTGTTCGTCATTTGCTTATGTTTATTATACTCCTAGTTATTTATATATCTTTAAGTTGTTTGAGGTATGCTTAAATGATATTTGGTCGCAAAGGTAATAATAATAGTTGAAAATCGGAAATAAATCAGCAAAAAAATATCGAAATAGACCAACATGAACCAGCTTGAACCAGCTTTTCTTGTTTTTAATCTGTTTAAATGATGTTTTTTCTTCCTTTTTACTTTCTTGCGTATATCTAGGTATTTTTATATGAAATAGGTAGTTTTTTTAGAAATTGCTTGGTGGTCTCAAAAGAAAAACGTACTTTTGCAGCCGGATTATCACGGATGAATCTTCTTTGAGACCTGTTGGTACTGGGGGTAAACTCCTGATGTGATGCAGTCTCTCACTGTTAATTTGTGAAATCTCAAGTATGAACAATAAACGATTTAGATAGTAATAATATGCAATTAATTTTATTATCGGGTGGCTCGGGTAAAAGGCTCTGGCCACTTAGCAATAATGCTAGAAGCAAACAGTTCTTGCCATTGCTCGAAAAGGAGAATGGGGAGATGGAAAGTATGGTTCAGCGCGTGGTACGTCAGGCTCAGGAAGCAAATCTGACCAACGATATTACGCTTGCTACAAACGCCAGTCAGCTGGATATCATCCAGAACCAGCTGGGAGAGCGGGTTTCTGTGGTTACCGAACCGGAGAGGCGTGATACTTTCCCTGCTATCGCTTTAGCTGCAAGTTATCTGAAACTGAAGAAGAAATGTGAGGATGATGAGGTTGTGGTTATTATGCCTTGTGATCCTTATACCGAGTTGGAATATTTCCATACCATAGCCCGTATGGTGGAATGTGTGGAGAAAAACGTCGCCGACCTCGTGCTGATGGGTATCAAACCTACTTATCCAAGTGCAAAATATGGTTATGTGGTTCCTTTTGCTGAAGGAGAGAAGTATCAGATAGTGAAGAGATTTACCGAGAAACCGGATGTGCCTACAGCAGAGAAACTCCTGGAGGAGGGTGCTTACTGGAATGGTGGTGTCTTCGCTTTCCGTTTGGGCTATATGATGCAGATTGTACGTAAGTATATGCAGAGTGAGAACTTTGAAGATACTCGTGCAAGATATAGCGAATTTCCAAAAATCTCTTTCGACTACGAGGTGGCGGAGAAGGCTGAATCGGTAGCGGTAGTACCGTTTAATGGTGAATGGAAGGACCTGGGTACCTGGAATACACTCACTGATGAGCTGCACCATGCCAGCATTGGTAATGCGGTGATGGGAAGTCATTGCGAGAATACGCATGTCATCAACGAACTCCAGTTGCCTCTGTATGTGGATGGCTTGAAGGATGCTGTTGTTGCAGCGAGTCCTGATGGCATCTTCGTCTGTGCAAAGAAATATTCCGAGGACATCAAGAAGGCGGTAGAACATCTTACTCCGCGTCCGATGTATGAGGAAAGAAGGTGGGGTACTTATCGGGTGATTGACGATTCTGAGTATGCTGACGGCAATCATTCGCTCACCAAGAGTATTACCTTGAAGCCAGGTAAGAATATCAGTTATCAGCTTCATCACCATCGTTCAGAGGTGTGGACATTCGTAGAAGGTGAGGGCATCTTTGTACTTGATGGTGAGGAGAAACATGTGAAGGCTGGTGATACCGTGGTGATTCCTCTGGAGCATTATCATGCCATCAAGGCGATTACACAGCTGACTTTCATCGAAGTTCAGAATGGTAATCCACTGGTTGAGGAGGATATTGAAAGATTCGATTATCAGTGGAAAATGAAATAAAACACAAGTTTTTGTGATATAATGTCAGTATTTAAACGTGTCAAAGTGTCAGTATGGATGCTTTGGCACGTTTTTCGTATATCGTCGGAGTGACGGGTAGCAATACCTGTTGGCAAAATAAATGTATAACAATTAAAATATTATAGAATCATGAACATTAAACCATTAGCAGACAGAGTGCTGGTACTTCCTGCACCAGCTGAAGAAAAAGTAGGTGGAATTATTATCCCTGATACAGCAAAAGAGAAACCACAGCGTGGTAAGGTCGTTGCTACAGGTAAGGGTACGAAAGACGAAGAGATGATTCTCAAAGAAGGTGATACCGTACTCTATGGTAAGTATGCTGGCACAGAACTCGAATTCGATGGTACTAAATATATCATGATGCGTCAGAGCGATGTACTCGCTGTAGTAGAAGAGTAATTCTTAAAGGTAAAAAAGTAAAAAGGTAAAAAAACTTTTTGCTGATATTTATTTAAACATTATTAGAAAGAATATATTATGGCTAAAGATATTAAATATAATATGGATGCCCGCGACCTCTTGAAGAAGGGTGTTGATCAGTTGGCAAATGCAGTAAAGGTAACTCTCGGTCCTAAGGGCCGCAACGTGGTAATCGAAAAGAAGTTTGGTGCTCCTCAGATTACTAAAGATGGTGTTACCGTGGCTAAGGAAGTAGAGTTAGAGGATAAATTCGAAAATACTGGTGCTCAGCTTGTTAAGAGCGTTGCCAGCAAGACCGGTGATGATGCCGGTGATGGTACAACAACTGCTACTATCCTGACTCAGGCTATCGTAACAGAGGGCTTGAAGAACGTTACTGCAGGTGCAAACCCAATGGACTTGAAGCGTGGTATCGACAAGGCTGTGGCTGCTGTTGTTGCCTTCATAAAGGAACATGCTGAACAGGTAGACGACAACTACGATAAGATTGAGCAGGTGGCTACTGTTTCTGCCAACAATGATGCTGAGATTGGTAAGCTCTTGGCTGACGCAATGCGCAAGGTTTCTAAGGATGGTGTCATCACTATCGAGGAGAGCAAGAGCCGTGATACCAACATCGGTGTTGTTGAGGGTATGCAGTTTGACCGTGGTTACTTGAGCGGTTACTTCATGACAGATGCAGACAAGATGGAGTGTGTAATGGATAACCCATACATCCTTCTTTATGATAAGAAGATTTCTAACTTGAAGGAGTTCTTGCCAATTCTCCAGCCTGCTGCTGAGAGTGGTCGTCCTTTGTTGGTTATCGCTGAGGATGTTGATTCTGAGGCTTTGACTACATTGGTAGTTAACCGTTTGCGTGGCGGTTTGAAGATTTGTGCTGTAAAGGCTCCTGGCTTCGGCGACCGTCGCAAGGCTATGCTGGAGGATATCGCAGTGTTGACTGGCGGTGTTGTTATCTCTGAGGAGAAGGGCTTGAAGTTGGAGCAGGCAACTTTGGATATGCTGGGTTCAGCTGACAAGGTTACCGTCAACAAGGACAATACAACTATCGTTAATGGTCATGGCGAGAAGGCTAATATCCAGGATCGCGTAGCTCAGATCAAAAACGAAATTGAGAATACCAAGTCTTCATATGATAAGGAGAAACTTCAGGAGCGTCTGGCTAAGCTCGCCGGTGGTGTAGCTGTCCTCTATGTAGGTGCCAACTCTGAGGTTGAGATGAAGGAGAAGAAGGATCGTGTTGACGATGCACTCTGCGCTACCCGTGCCGCTATCGAGGAAGGTATCGTTGCTGGTGGTGGAACTACTTATATCCGTGCTCTCGAGGCGTTGAAGGATATGAAGGGTGATAACGCTGACGAGACAACAGGTATCCGTATCGTAGAGCGTGCTATTGAGGAGCCTCTCCGTCAGATTGTTGCCAATGCCGGTGGCGAGGGTTCTGTAGTAGTAAATAAGGTACGCGAGGGCGAGGGTGACTTCGGTTACAATGCCCGCAAGGACGTTTACGAAGATATGCGTCAGGCTGGTATCGTAGATCCTGCCAAGGTAGAGCGTGTAGCTTTGGAGAATGCTGCTTCTATCGCAGGCTTGTTCCTGACAACAGAGTGTGTGTTGGTTGACAAACCAGAGCCTGCACCAGTTGCACCAGCTGCAGCACCTGGTATGGGTGGCATGATGTAATTAGATGAATAATTTGAGCAAACAAAGCACATCGTAAGACAGCGAGTTTGCAAAGCGAAAATATCAAATAGGGGTGATTCTCAGCGAATTATCCCTATTTTTTTGTTTTTTTAGTCATAAAGATGCAAAAAATAGCAAAATTATTTGGTTCGAATAATCTTTTTTTGTAACTTTGCATCGTAAATAAAAGAAAGTATCATCCGAAGGGATGGCAAAGATATTTTTTTGATTTGTTTTAGTAGATTAGTTTTTAAGTAGTTTGTTTTTGGAAATCGGTTGTCGTGAGACATCCGATTTTTTTTTGTTTTTATTTTGTTTTCTCAATTTAATTGTGTAATTTTGCAGCATAATAGAAAATTCATAGCATGAACAATATTGATTGGAAAAAAGCAGTGGTCTTTCTGATTGTTATCGGAGGACTCATTTATATTACAAAGGCAGAGTTGGGAATGACTACTACAAACTCGTTCCTTACTACGCTGGGTATCTTATTGCTTCTCTTTATCGGAGATAACTTCGCACAGAAGATTGATGATGATCGGAAACGACGTAAACTGAATAATGATGGAAAAGCTGATTGATTTATATAAAAAATGGGCGGGTGAAGAACCGGCGGATGTCATAAAATTGGCAGGGCAGGGGAGTAACCGGCAGTATTTCCGTATCATTGGGCATGATGGTGATACGGTAATTGGTGTGATAGGAACCAGTCGTGATGAGGATCATGCCTTTGTATATCTGGCTCAGCATTTCCAGCTCAGACAGTTGCCTGTTCCCCAGATTCTGGCGGTGAGCGATGATGAACTCTGCTATCTTCAGACAGACCTTGGCGGTACTTCGCTTTTCGATGCCATCAAGGGCGGACGAGATGCGGGCGGACGTTACAATCAGAAAGAGAAGGAACTCCTTAAGAAAACCATTCGTGAACTTCCGAATATCCAGATTCGCGGTGCAAGAGGATTGGATTGGCAGAACTGCTATCCGCAGCCAGAATTCGATGTAGACAGTGTACTCTTCGACCTCAACTACTTCAAGTATTGTTTCCTGAAGCCTACCGATTTGGATTTTCACGAACTGAAGCTCGAAGCCAACTTCCGGCTTTTTGCCAAGGATCTGACATCAGAACCGATGGATTGTTTCCTTTATCGCGATTTTCAGGCGCGCAACATCATGCTGGATGATAAGGGAAATCCATACTTTATTGATTTTCAGGGTGGCCGAAAGGGACCATTTTATTATGATCTGGCCTCATTCCTCTGGCAGGCATCTGCTAAGTATCCGTTCAAACTGCGCAGAGAACTGGTTTGGGAATACTACCAGTCATTGAAACATTATACCGAGGTACCTACGGTGCGACATTTTGTAAATCGGTTGAGTCTTTTTGTGCTCTTCCGTACCTTGCAAGTGTTGGGTGCCTATGGATTCCGTGGTTATTTCGAGCGCAAGAAGCATTTCATTGACAGCATTCCGCCGGCTATCCAGAATTTACGCGATCTTCTGAAAATGGGAGACAAGGTATTCCCTTATCCTTATATGATGGATATGTTGAGAAGACTGACCGAATTGCCACAGTTCAAGGTGATAGAGAGTGTGGCGCTGAGTCGTGCAGACGGCTATAAGACTACCGACAACAATATCTATCGTGCGCATCCGCAGGACGGACCTGCCACCTATTCTAAATATGATGGTAAGGGACCGCTGGTGGTAAGAGTGTATAGTTTTTCTTTCCGTAAGGGCATTCCAGAGGATCCGTCGGGCAATGGTGGAGGTTATGTCTTCGACTGCAGAAGTACCCATAACCCTGGCAGATACGAGCCTTATAAGAAGTTGACGGGTCTGGATGAGCCTGTTATCCGATTCCTGGAGGATGATGGTGAGATATTGAAGTTCCTGGATCATGTCTATGCACTTGCCGACCATCATGTAAACCGCTACATGCAGCGTGGTTTCACCTCTCTGATGTTCTGTTTCGGATGTACAGGCGGTCAGCATCGCAGTGTATATTCTGCGCAGCATCTTGCCGAACATATTCACCGGAAGTTTGGTGTAGAAGTGCAGATTTGTCATCGTGAACAGCATATTGAACAGGTTTTGCCGGCAAAACAATAGAAAATAGCGTGCAAATTTGGCTATCTCGCAAAAAGTTAGTAAATTTGCACGCACATTTTAAAATAGCTATTTAGCAATGATGCAAGCAATGATATTCGCAGCAGGTTTGGGCACTCGCCTTAAGCCACTTACCGACCGCATTCCGAAGGCTCTGGTAAGTGTCGGGGGAGAACCTTTGCTCAAACGTGTCATCTTTCAGTTGAAGGATGCCGGTTTCACTCGCATTGTAGTGAACGTGCATCATTTCTCCCAACAAATTATCGATTATCTCAGAGCACATGACAACTTCGGTATGGACATCCGTATCAGTGATGAGAGTGAAAAGCTGCTCGAAACGGGTGGAGGTATCCGGAAGGCATGGCCGCTCTTCAACCAGTCAGAGCCTATTCTAATCCACAACGTTGATATTCTGAGTAATGTAGATCTGAAGAAATTCTACCAGATGGAGAGCAGGGATATGATTGCTGCCCGCCTGATGGTGAGCGAACGCAAGACCAAGCGTTATCTGCTCTTTGATGACAGCATGCGACTGGTGGGATGGACGAATATAGAAACGGGCGAGGTGAAGAGTCCTTATCCTGATCTCAATCCCAAAGATTATAAGATGTATGCTTTCTCGGGCATTCATATGGTTGCCCCATCGCTCTTTCCATTGATGGAGGAGGAACCGGACAAGTTCCCTATCATGGACTTCTATCTGAAGCATTGCGACAAGGTGCGCATAGAGGGATATGTAAAGAACGACCTCAAGCTGATGGATGTGGGAAAGCAGGAGACGCTGAAAGAGGCGGAAGCATTCCTGGAATCGTTAGTTAATAGTTTATAGTTAATAGCGGTATGCCGTATAGCAAGATTACTATAAACTATAAATTGTAAACTGTAAATTAAAATTAGATATTATGCAACAGAAGATTATTATTTTGGATTTCGGTTCACAGACCACACAGCTCATCGGCCGTCGTGTCCGTGAACTCGATACCTTCTGCGAGATCATGCCTTACAACAAGTTTCCGAAGGATGACCCATCTGTCATTGGTGTCATCTTGAGCGGTAGCCCTTATTCCGTTCATGATCCGGAAGCTTTCAAGGTAGATCTGAGCCAGTTTATCGGTCGCATTCCTGTACTCGGCATCTGCTATGGTGCTCAGTTCCTCTCTTACGCCCAGGGCGGTAAGGTGGAGGCTGCTGACAGCCGTGAGTATGGTCGTGCCAACTTGGAGCATTTCGATAAGGAGAATCCTTTGTTCAAGGGATTCATCGAGAACTCTCAGGTTTGGATGAGCCATGGTGATACCATCACTGCTATCCCTGATGATTACAAGTGCATCGCTTCTACTGCTAATGTGAAGTATGCTGCTTATGCTTCTACCAAACAGCCTGTATGGGCAGTACAGTTCCACCCAGAGGTGTTCCACTCTTTGCAGGGTACACAGCTCTTGAAGAACTTCGTGGTTGATATCTGCGGAAGTAAGCAGGACTGGAGTGCTGACTCTTTTGTTGAGACAACAGTTGCTGAGTTGAAGGAACAGTTGGGCGACGATAAGGTTATCCTCGGTCTTTCTGGCGGTGTTGACTCCAGTGTGGCTGCCGTTCTCCTGAACAAGGCTATCGGTAAGAACCTTACCTGTATCTTCGTAGATCATGGTATGTTGCGCAAGAATGAGTTCCGTGACGTGATGGAAGACTACAAGTGTTTGGGCTTGAATGTAATCGGCGTGGATGCATCAGAGAAGTTCTTTGCTGACCTGGCTGGTGTTACTGACCCTGAGAAGAAGCGTAAGATTATCGGCCGCGACTTCGTGGAGGTTTTCAATGCTGAGGCTAAAAAGCAAACTGGTGCCAAGTGGTTGGCTCAGGGTACCATCTATCCTGACCGTATCGAGAGCTTGAATATCACCGGTAAGGTGATCAAGAGTCATCACAACGTAGGTGGTCTTCCTAAGGAGATGAACCTTCAGTTGTGTGAGCCTTTGAAGTGGTTGTTCAAGGATGAGGTTCGCCGTGTAGGTCGCTCTATGGGTATGCCTGAGCACCTGATTACCCGTCATCCATTCCCTGGTCCTGGTTTGGCTGTCCGTATCTTGGGTGATATCACCCCTGAGAAGGTACGCATTCTCCAGGATGCAGATGATATCTATATCCGTGGCTTGCGTGAGTACAAGGTGAAGTTGAGTGGTGAGGAAGCTCGCCGCGTCCTGGCTGCCGGTGTTCCTGCTGACATGCAGAATGGTGAGATTGAGGTTTCTCTCTACGATCAGATCTGGCAGGCTGGTACCGTATTGCTTTCTACTGTCCGTTCAGTAGGTGTGATGGGTGATGAGCGTACATACGAGCACCCGGTTGCCTTGCGTGCTGTAACCAGTACTGATGCGATGACTGCTGACTGGGCACATCTTCCTTATGATTTCATGGCTAAGGTAAGTAATGAGATTATTAATAAGGTGAAGGGTGTAAACCGTGTATGTTATGACATCTCTTCAAAACCACCTTCGACAATTGAGTGGGAATAAACAGAATAAAAAAGTCGCCTTCAAAGAGGGTGACTTTTTTTTTATTCTTATTTCTGGTTCTTCAGGAGATCACGTATTTCCATGAGAAGTTTTTCTTCATTGCTTGGCTCCGGAGCCTTAGGAGCTTCTGCCGGTTTTTCCTCTTCCTTCTTCTTGGAAATCTTGTTCACCACCTTGATGAGCATGAAGATACAGAAGGCAACGATGAGGAAGTCGAAACAGGTCTGGAGGAAGTTGCCATAGTTGATGGTAGCCGCCTTCAGTTCCTCACCCGCTACATTGACGGTAGGTAGGGTGAGTTTGAGGTCGGCGAAATTCACGCCGCCAATCAGCCATCCTATAGGAGGCATGATGACGTCATCAACAACAGAGCTTACGATTTTGCCAAAGGCACCACCGATGATAACACCGACAGCCATGTCGAGCACATTGCCACGCATGGCGAATTCCTTGAATTCATTCAAAAATTTACTCATACTTTTATCTTTTTAATTATAACTATAGTTTGATTGTTTTTCTTTTTCTCTTTTCTTATGTATATAATAAGGTATAGGATGCTGAGTTTTTCCTTTGCTTTTTGCAATATGGAGTTGTCAGTATGGCATGTAATGAGTGAAAATAATGCCAATATTAAAACTCTAATATTCTTTTTTAACTTATTTAATACTCATTCTGGTTGCAAAGTTAGAAAAAAATTAGTAACTTTGCGCTCGAAAAGAAGAAAAAATGCTCTAAGGCGTAAAAGTTTGAATGTTTCAGCATCGGATGAACGCTTGAAAGCAGTAAAAAGGTAATTTTATTAAACTTTTAATTTAAATATTAAGAACAATGATTAAGATTGGTATTAACGGATTTGGCCGTATCGGTCGTTTCGTATTCCGTTCTACAGTTGAGGCTGAGAACGCAAAGGAAGTACAGGTAGTAGCTATCAATGACTTGTGCCCAGTAGATTACATGGCTTACATGTTGAAGTATGATACAATGCACGGTCATTTCGACGGTACTATCGAGGCTGACGTTGAGAAGAGCGAGTTGATCGTTAACGGTAACCACATCCGTGTTACTGCTGAGCGTGATCCTGAGAACTTGAAGTGGGATGAGGTTGGTGCTGAGTACGTAGTTGAGTCTACAGGTCTCTTCCTCGCTTATGACAAGGCTGAGAAGCACTTGAAGGCTGGTGCTAAGTACGTAGTACTTTCTGCTCCTTCTAAGGCTGACGCTAACGGTAACCAGGCTGATATGTTCGTTTGCGGTGTTAACACAGACAAGTACAATGGTCAGAAGATCGTTTCTAACGCTTCTTGTACAACAAACTGCTTGGCGCCTATCGCTAAGGTATTGAACGATAACTTCGGTATCGAGACAGGTTTGATGACAACTGTTCACTCTACAACTGCTACACAGAAGACTGTTGACGGTCCATCTATGAAGGACTGGCGTGGTGGCCGTGCAGCTGCTGGCAACATCATCCCTTCTTCTACAGGTGCTGCTAAGGCTGTAGGTAAGGTTATCCCTGAGTTGAACGGTAAGTTGACAGGTATCTCTATGCGTGTTCCTACTTTGGACGTATCTGTTGTTGACTTGACAGTTAACTTGAAGAAGGCTGCTTCTAAGGAGGCTATCTGCGCTGCTATGAAGGCTGCTTCTGAGGGTGAGTTGAAGGGTGTACTCGGTTACACAGAGGATGCTGTTGTTTCTTCTGACTTCTTGGGTTGCGCTTTGACATCTATCTTCGACGCTAACGCAGGTGTTTATTTGACAGACAACTTCGTTAAGGTTGTTTCTTGGTATGACAACGAGATTGGTTACTCACACAAGGTTGTTGAGTTGATCAAGATCATGAAGAAGCACAACGGTTAATTCGTTGCCTCTTAACGATTAAGTATATGGCCGTCCAGCATTTTTTCAATGCTGGACGGCTTTTTGTTTTTATAAGTGAGAATTTCTTTTCATTTTATTTTGTTTTCTCAATAATTTCATTTAACTTTGCGGCATGAAATATTCGATGATAACCATATTGGGACCTACGGCGAGTGGTAAGACGAGTCTTGCTGCCGCTCTTGCAGCCAGGATCAATAGCCTGGGTGCCCATTTGTCGGGTACCCCTGCCAATGGCGCTGAAATCATTAGTGCTGACAGCCGGCAGGTATATCGCGGCATGGATATAGGTACGGGTAAGGATCTGGCTGACTATACCATTCATGGCAAGCAGATACCTTATCACCTCATTGACATCTGTGAGCCTGGTACGAAATATAATCTCTTTGAATATCAGCAGGATTTTTATGATGCCTATCAGGATATTCAGAAGAGAGGGGCATTTCCGATATTATGTGGAGGCACAGGACTCTATATTGAGTCGGTGCTGAAAGGTTATCATCTCTCACCTGTTCCGCAGAACCCGGAACTCCGTGAGTCATTGGCTCATAAGAGTTTAGAGGAACTTACGCTGATACTGAAAGAGCTGAAGGCGAAAACGGGTTCTAATATGCACAATCGCACAGACGTGGATACAGCACAGCGAGCTATCCGGGCGATAGAGATTGAAAGCTATAATCTGGAGCATCCGATGCCCGAACGTGAACTCCCTGCGGTTGATTCGCTGATTATCGGTGTCAGCATAGACCGGGACGCAAGAAGGGAGAAAATTTCACGGAGACTGAAACAGCGATTGGATGAGGGAATGGTAGATGAAATCAAGGGACTGCTAGATCGTGGTATTCCTGCCGAAAATCTCATCTATTATGGTTTGGAATATAAGTTTATTACAGAATATGTGATCGGTAAGACTTCATACGATGAGATGTATCGCGGTCTGGAAATTGCAATCCATCAGTTTGCCAAAAGGCAGATGACGTGGTTCAGAGGTATGGAGCGCAGAGGCTTTACTATCCATTGGGTAGATGCATTGCAGCCAATGGAGAAAAAGGTGGAGACGGTTTTGGAGCTGATGAGAAGCTAGGCTGCGGCCTGGAATCTGGCAAGGGCTGGCATCCGATGGAATCGGATGCAACGGTGGCTGGGCGGAAGTGATATTTTATACAACTTTCAAATTACAAAGAAGAGACAATGGTAAACGAGAATAAATGGGGGCTGCTTTATTGCCCTAGAGGAGGCTGGCGAAGTAACAAGCGCTGGGAAAAAATAGAGAAGGTGCTCAAGCAGCAGGGCGTGGATTACGACTTTGTGCAGAGCGAGAATCAGAAGAGCGTAGAACGGCTCATCAGAATGTTTATCAACAATGGTTATAAGACCATTGTCATCGTTGGTGGAGATTCTGCGCTCAATGATGCCGTAAACTGTCTGATGCAGATAGATCCGAAAGAAAGAGAAGAGGTGGCACTGGGTGTTATTCCTAACGGACTGATGAACGACTTTGCCCACTTCTGGGGATTCAGCGACAGCGATATTGAGAAGACGGTGGTGTCGCTGAAAAAACGTCGTATCAGAAAGATTGACCTCGGTTGTATCCGCTATGTGAACAAGAAGGGGGAGAAATGCCGTCGCTATTTCCTCAACTGTATCAATATCGGACTCATCGCCGCCATCATGAACCTGAGACGAAAAACCCATCATATCTTCGGTTCACGTACCCTGTCGTTTCTCTGTTCCTTCATCCTGATGATATTCCAGCGTCTGGACTATAAGATGCATGTGAAAATCAATTCGGATGTTATCAAGCGTAGAGTGATGACGATGTGTATAGGCAATGGAACAGGATATGGACAGACTCCGAATGCTGTGCCATATAACGGACTGCTCGATGTGTCGGTGGTATCTCATCCTAAGACAACCCAGCTCTTCGAGGGAATCTATCTTTTTGTGAAAGGTGAGTTCCTCAACCATAAGAGTGTGCATCCTTACCGTACCCGAGAGGTAGAGGTGCTCGATGCCCAGCATGCCCTGATAGGTATTGATGGCAGATTGATGAATACACCCGTAGGCCCATTCCAGATTACTGTAATTCAGGAGGTTATCAACTTCCTGATACCCGTATAACCAGTATGCCCGTAATAAGTGAAATGTATCAAGAAAAACGTATAATGTAAAACATATAAATAAAAAATAGCAGAACTTTATCCGAGTTCTGCTATTTTTATGATTTCTTCTTCCTGTAAGATTTTGATTTTCCTTCCTTCAGTATTGATGAGTTTTTCTGCCGTAAAGGCTGAGAGCGTACGGATGGCATTGCTCGTTGTCATATTACAGAGATTTGCCAGATCTTCACGACTCAATCGGATGTCAAGAGTTTTTCCGTCTTTTTCTAACCCATAAGAGTCTTTCAGAAATATCAGTCCCTCGGCAAGTCGGGCACGGATATGTTTCTGGGTGAGGTTCACGGTACGGTCGTCCGATTTACCTATCTCTACACTGAGATATTTGATAAAGAAGAAGCCGATGTTGAAACTCTTGGAGAGCAGTTTCATGAGAACTGCCAGCGGGAACTGGGCAACGACGCAGTTTTCCAGCGACATGGCTGCCGTCTTGTATATCTCATCTGCAAAATAGGCTCTGAAACCAAAAAATTCAATCGGTTTGATAACACGGATAATCTGGCTCTTGCCACCGATACCTTCTTTGTATATCTTCACTTTTCCCGCTATGAGACATAGTGCATATTCGGGAGTACCCTCGTTCTTGTAGATGATTTCGTTCTTCTTATACTTCTTGATTTCCAGATGTTCTTTCAGTAAATCGAACTGGTCATCAGTGATGCCTCCCCATAGCTTAGCAATCAGCATTGCTATATTTTCTTTATCGTATTTTCCTCTAGCTGCCATGTGTACAAATCTTTTAAACTGAAAACTGAGTGCAAAAGTAATGCTTTTTCTCGAAATAATCAAGCATTTTTGTCTAAAAATATGTTTTAAAACATAAAAAGGCAATTTTTTCTAAAAATGGCATACAAAAAACTTTGTTATACCATAAAAAAGTGTTACCTTTGAAAGCAATTAATTTAGTCAACAAAAATATAGAACCTTAATATAGATCTATGAGTTATCTAAAATTCGAAAAGGCCCTTATGACGAATCTTCAAGAGTCGTTGCCTAAGGAGTTGTTGAGAACAAATCGCTCGGGTGCATATTCGTGCTCAACGATTGTAGACTGTAATACCCGCAAGTATCACGGATTACTTGTCGTGCCGGTTCCAGAACTGGACGATGAGAACCATGTGCTCTTGAGTTCGCTGGATGTTACGGTGATTCAGCATGGAGCAGAGTTTAACCTCGGCTTGCACAAGTACCAGGGCAACAACTACAGTCCGATGGGCCACAAGTACATTCGTGAGTTTGATTGTGATAAAGTGCCAACTACCCTTTATCGCGTAGGTGGTGTTATCCTGAAAAAGGAAGTTGTATTCCAGCATTATGAGAATCGCATTCTGATTCGCTATACGCTGGTAGACGGCCATTCGGCTACAACCCTTCGTTTCCGTCCTTTTCTGGCTTTCCGCAGTGTTCGTCAGTTTACTCATGAGAATGCTACCGCATCTCGTGATTATGCTGAGGTAGATCATGGCATCAAGACCTGTATGTATGCAGGTTATCCTGATCTCTATATGCAGTTCTCCAAGAAGAACGAGTTTAAATTCTGTCCAGATTGGTATCGTGGTGTGGAATATCCAAAGGAGCAGGAGAGAGGTTATGCTTCTAACGAAGACCTCTATGTTCCTGGCTATTTTGAAATGGATATCAAGAAAGGAGAAACCATCGTCTTTGCTGCTTCTACATCAGAAATCAAGGCGGTCAGCCTGAAGAAGCTCTTCGACAAGGAAGTGGATGAGCGTTCGCCTCGTGACAATTTCTTCCACTGTCTGGTCAATGCGGCTCATCAGTTCCATCGTCGTGAAAAGAACGATGACCGTTATATCCTGGCAGGTTACCCTTGGTTCAAGTGCAGAGCCCGCGATACATTCATCGCTCTTCCGGGTCTTACCCTCTCTATCGAGGAAGATGACTACTTCGAACTGGTGATGAAGACTGCCATGAAGGGATACTACGAGTTTATGGAAGGTAAGCCGGTCAGCGTTCATATTGCTGAGATAGAGCAGCCTGACGTGCCATTGTGGGCTATCTGGGCTTTGCAGCAGTATGCCAAGGAAACCAGCAAGGAAGAATGCTTCAAGAAGTATGGACAGTTTATCAAGGATGTTATCAGCTTTATCCAGGATAACAAGCATCCGAACCTGAAGCTCGAAGAGAACGGATTGCTCTATACCGATGGTAAGGACAAGGCTGTTACCTGGATGAACTCTACTGCCAACGGCAGACCAGTGGTTCCACGTACCGGATATATCGTAGAGTTTAATGCTTTGTGGTATAACGCTTTGTGCTTCTGTGCTTCTCTCGCAGGAATAGTTGGCGAAGAAGACAGCCAGCAGAAACTCCTGGCTCAGGCTGAGCTGACCAAGCAGGCATTCCTCGATACCTTCCTCAATGAATATGGTTATCTCTACGATTATGTTGATGGAAATATGATGGACTGGAGCGTTCGCCCGAACATGATATTTGCAGTGGCTTTCGACTATTCTCCATTGTCGCAAGACCAGAAGAAGCAGGTTCTTGATATCTGTACACGCGAACTCCTTACTCCTAAGGGATTGCGTTCACTCTCGCCAAAGAGCGGTGGATATAATCCTGTTTATGTAGGTCCGCAGACCCAGCGCGATTATGCTTACCATCAGGGTACGGCATGGCCATGGCTCGGTGGCTTCTATATGGAGGCAAGTCTGAAACTCTATAAGCGTACCCGTTTGAGCTTTATCGAACGCCAGATGGTAGGTTATGAGGACGAAATGTCTTCCCACTGTCTCGGTACCATCAGCGAACTCTTCGATGGAAACCCTCCATTCGCAGGTCGTGGTGCCATCTCTTTCGCCATGAATGTGGCTGAGATTCTGCGTGCGCTCGAGTTACTTGAAAAATATCAATATTAATAATAGGAGGACTGCTATATGAAAGTTTTAATGTTTGGATGGGAGTATCCTCCTCACGTATTTGGTGGTTTGGCAACTGCCAACTTTGGTATCTCCCAGGGACTTCATGCCCAGGGCGATGTTGATATCACATTGTGTCTGCCTCATCCTTTCGGTGATGAGGACCGCAGTGCCTGCAAGATTGTGGCAATGAACAGTGTGCCTATCGCCTGGCGAGATGTAAATCACGACTATGTGCAGCAGCGCGTAGGCAATATCATGAATCCGGACGATTATTTCCGCTACCGTGACCACATCTATGCCGATTTTAACTATATGCATGTAAATGACCTCGGCTGTATGGAATTTGCCGGTGGTTATCCGTCAAATCTTCATGACGAGATCAACAACTATAGCATCATTGCCGGAGTTGTAGCCCGTTCAGAAGAATTTGATATTATCCATGCTCACGACTGGCTTACATTCCCTGCCGGAATTCATGCCAAGCGCGTGAGTGGCAAACCATTGTGCATCCACGTTCATGCTACTGATTTCGACCGTAGTCGTGGAAAGGTGAACCCTACCGTTTACGCTATCGAGAAAGACGGTATGGATAATGCCGACTGCATCATGTGTGTATCCGAACTGACCCGCCAGACGGTGATTCACCAGTATCACCAGGATCCACGCAAGTGTTTCGCCATGCACAATGCCGTATACCCATTGAAGCAGGAGTGGCAGGATATTCCACGCCCAAATCATAAGGGCAAGGAGAAGGTAGTAACCTTCCTGGGACGTCTTACCATGCAGAAGGGACCTGAATATTTCGTTGAGGCTGCCAACATGGTATTGCACCGTACCCGCAATGTGCGTTTCTGTATGGCAGGTTCGGGCGATATGATGGATCAGATGATTTATCTCGCTGCCGAAAGAGGCATTGCCGACCGATTCCACTTCCCTGGATTTATGCGCGGCAAACAGGTTTATGAGTGCCTGAAAGATAGTGATGTTTACGTGATGCCATCTGTGAGCGAGCCGTTCGGTATCTCACCTTTGGAAGCTATGCAGTGCGGCACACCAACCATTATCTCCAAGCAGAGTGGATGTGGAGAAATCCTGTCCAACTGTATCAAGGTAGACTACTGGGATATCCATGCCCTTGCCGATGCCATCTACAGCATCTGTCACAACGAGAGTCTTTTCGATTATCTCTCAGAGGAAGGCAAGAAAGAAGTAGACCAGATTACCTGGGAGAAAGTGGGAGCCCGCATCAAAGACCTGTACCTCAAGACCTTAGGGTGGAAGTAGGTTAAGTGAAGAGTGAAGAACGAAGAATGAATAATTTTGAGGCTTTACTCATCTTACAAGTTAAACGTTCAAATTTCAAATTTTTATGAAAACAATTTGTTTATATTTCGAGATACATCAGATTACCCATCTGAAACGCTACCGCTTCTTCGACATCGGTACCGACCATTATTACTATGATGACTACGAGAACGACCGTAGCATCAACGAGATTGCTGAGCGATCTTATATGCCAGCCTTGAATGCCCTTCAGGAGATGATTGAAAAGAACGGCAAGTATTTCAAGGTAGCTTTCTCGCTTTCGGGTGTGGGTATGGAGCAGTTGGAACTTCATGCTCCTCAGGTACTGGAGAAGCTTCAGCAGCTCAACAATACGGGTTGTGTAGAGTTCCTGGCTGAGCCTTACTCTCACGGACTTGCTTCTCTGGTTAATGAGGCAAGTTTCAAGGATGAGGTGATGCGCCAGTGTACTAAGATTGAGGAATATTTCGGAAAGAAACCTACCGTATTGCGCAACTCTTCGCTCATCTACAGCGATGATATCGGTAACGATGTTGCCAACATGGGATTCATTGGTATGCTCACCGAGGGTGCCAAGCACGTGCTCGGCTGGAAGTCTCCTCACTATGTTTACCATTGTGCCCTGAACTCTAAGTTGAAGCTCCTTTTGCGCGATGTGAACCTGAGCGATGATATCTCTCTGCGCTTCAGCAACAGCGATTGGGACGGTTATCCACTCTTTGCCGACAACTATATGAACCGGATTGCTGCCTTCCCAGAGGAGGAGCAGGTTATCAATATCTTCATGGAGCTTTCTGCTCTTGGTATTGCCCAGCCTCTGTCAAGCAACATCCTCGAGTTTATGAAGGCTTTGCCTCAGTGTGCCAAGGACCGTGGCATCACCTTCTCTACACCTAGTGAAATCTGCAAGAAGATCAAGTCGGTAGGCGAGGTGAATGTGCCTGATACCTTGAGTTGGGTAGACGAGGAGCGTGATGTAAGTTCATGGTTGGGTAACCCGATGCAGCGTGAGGCTTTCAACAAGCTTTACAGTGTGGCAGACCGTGTACGTATCGCCAACGATCCACGTATCAATCAGGACTGGGATTACCTGCAGGCAAGTAACAACTTCCGCTTCATGACTACCAAGCCAAGCAATGTGGGTCTTGACAGAGGTATCTATTCAAGTCCTTTCGATGCTTTCACTAACTATATGAACATTCTTGGCGACTTCATCACCCGAGTAAACGACCTCTATCCTGCTGATGTTGATAACGATCAGCTTGAGGGCCTGCTTACTACCATCAAGAATCAGGATGAAGAGCTTGAGATGAAGGACAAGGAGATTGTCCGTCTTCAGGCTAAGATTGAAAAGATAGAGAAGGAGGCAGAGAAGCACCATGGCGAGAAGCCTGCCAAGGCTGCTCCTGCCAAGAAGGCCGCAGCTAAGCCTGCAGCCAAGAAGGCATCTGCCAAGAAAACAACAAAGGCAGAGCCTACAGAAGAAAAGAAAGATTAGAATTTTTAGATTACTTATAAAGATTAATCCCCCTCGCTGCATTGATTTGCAATGAGGGGGATTTTTTTGTTTCCCAAAATATTCTCTGAAATAACGCGTTAGCTGGAAAGCGTTATTTTTCGAAATGAATCCAGTCTACGTCGAAGAAGGCTGCATCGTTCTTCTTGGCTGTGCGGGTGTTGAAGAAACCGAGCTTGGCACCTATCCACTTGCCTTCACGCACAGTGAAAGGATTGCCTATCTTGGTGAATTTCTTGCCATCCAGACTGTAGCTCCATTCAGCGATAGCCTGTATCTGGTTGGCGATGCCTTCGCTATGAACCTTCACGCGGAGCCATACATCCTGGGTAGCGATGCGAGATGAAGGAATATCATCTACGGCATACTTCACGGTGTAAGGTTGAGGCAGCTTGCTGGTCTTGACGGCCACTTGCTTCACCACTTTCTCAGCCTTTCCCTTCTCTGCCTTCTCGCAGGTTACATATTGCAATACAACCCCCTCTTCCTTGGTATCAACAAACTTGAGTGCTGCATAGTCCATGCCTTGCATGATCATGCCGGCGCTTTCGCCCAGTACCTTATCTTTCTCCTTGTAAGCCTCGGTGCGGTTAGGTATGAACTTCACCTTGGCAGTAGCAGTAAAGTTCTCGGTAGGGAGTTTCTGGAGCAGGAGGTTTGGCAAATCATACAGGTTCTTTACATCTTCAGCCTGCTGCACGCCATAGAGACGCAACTTGGAGTTCTTGGCATCACAGAAGTACCAGTACTGACTGTAAGGACCGTTCCACTGCCATTGCAGACCTAAATCTATGCTGTTGAAATCATCCGATTCCTTAGGCTGGAAGTTACCGCTTGATGGCAGGTTTGGCTTCTTCCATTGCTGAACAGGGTCACCGCAGCCGTCACCATCCTTGTCGTCTCCGATAACGAGCCAGTCGTTTACCCATTTGGCTGGTTGCAGATGAACCACACGACCATAAGCGTGCTTATCCTGGAAGTGGAGGAACCAGTCTTCGCCGTTTTGGGTATCTACCCATGCACCCTGGTGAGGGCCGTTTACCTTCTTGTTCTTTCCCTGTGCCATACCCACATACTCCTCGTAAGGACCGTATGGATTCTTGGAACGCAGTTCTACCTGCCAGCCATACTTCACTCCGCCCGCAGGACTCATGATATAATAATATCCGTTGCGCTTGTAGAATTTGGTACCCTCGATGGTAGGCTGGTCTTCGTGACCATCATATACGATGCGTGAAGGACCGATAACCTTGGTGCCGTCTGGTGACATCGGAGCTACGAAGAGCACTGACTTGATGCCGGCTCTTGAACCGGCGCATCCATGCGAAAGATAAGCCTTGCCGTCTTCATCCCAGAGAGGGCAGCAGTCGATAAGACCTTTTCCCTTCATCACCCAAGTGATAGGTTCCCATGGACCACGAGGGTCTTGTGTCTTGGTCATGAAGAGACCCTGGTCAGGATCGCCACAGTAGATGTAGAACCATCCGTCATGGTAGCGGATAGAGGGTGCCCACACATAGTTGCCATGCTGAACCTTCTTGCGCCAATCCAGTTCGGTGCCCTGGTATTCTGGTAAAACAGGATAGTCATCGAGTAGGGCAGCGCCTATAATCTCCCAGTTTACCAGGTCGGTACTGTGCAGAATCTGCAGACCAGGGAAACACTGGAAAGAAGAGGAGGTCATATAGTAGTCATTGCCCACACGGCATACGTCTGGGTCTGAGTAGTCGGCGTCAATAACCGGATTGCGGTACATTCCGTTCTTCAGGTTCGGATTCCATGTCTTGGATACCGCTTTCTGGGCATTCACGCTCACCGCAGAGAGCGGAGAACTCAAAGCGATGGTTGCGAGAAGGCACAGGAGTGAATGAGATTTTATTTTCATTGTTACCGATGTTTAAATGAATTATTTAGCTACGTATTTCTTGTTGTTGTAGATATAGATCCCTTTTTTGAGACCTTGCAGGTCTTCCGCCTTGGCATTGAGCTTTACCATGCGACCGCTGAGGTCGTAAATGTTGTTATTGTTTACCTTGGCGATGGCAGCAATTGGCTGAATGCCTGTAGAAGTCTCTGTATAGAGAGTGAACTGCAGGATGCACTGCTTTACCTTTGGAGTGAAAGTAAGCGTGTGCTCTACAGGTGAATCAAACTCTACTGTATATTTTTTCAGACTTTTGTCTTTTGGAAAAACATAGGTAGAAGCATCATAGCTTGTGCCGTTTATCTCGCCGAGATAGGCATCTGCATCTGTGTAATTGTCTTTTCCCTCGATATCCATTTTGACAATCTTTATGCCGTCAGGAATGATGATGGTGTATTGATTGGCGCTATACTTGATATAGTTGGTACCAGAACCAGTATCGTATATCTTTCCCTTCTCATTGCTGATAGCGAAGCCGTTGCTGAAAGAACCGGCTGTCTTATCCGTCAAAGTTTTTGAGTTTAATGTGAAAGGACCCTTGGTATCAGTAACGGTTGAACCTGTAGACGTAGCATCACATTCGTCTGTCCAAGTAGAAGCAAACTTCTTGAGCCAGATTGAACCGCTGCTGACGGTAATCTTAGAATTATTCTTAAACACGAGATTATCTACGAAACGGATGTCGATACCTTTCTTGGCAGAAATCTGCACGTTGTCGAGTGTCACGTTCTTGATGTGGCTCTCAGGGCGGCCAATCAGGAAGATAGCGTTACCTTCGCAGACATCTGTTGTCTTCACGTTCTGAAGCAGAATGTTGGTGTAGGTTGGGGTAGTACTATCAAGAGCTCTGGCGTTTGCCTTATCTACGGCAGGGTCGCTGTTGTAGTTCTTGTCGTAGTAGCAGTCGATAGAGAATGGGTTCTTAACCTTGGTCATGGTGAAGTTGGTGAACTTCCAGTCCTCCTCGCCACCGCCACGCAGCGTACCATTGCTATTGATACCCGTCTTCATGCGGATTCCTGCTGTTGTTCCGTTCATGGTGATGTTGTCGAACCATACATGCTTGATGTTCTTGGTGTAGCTACCGATAGAAGCACCATGTCCTGTACCGAAGTCGCAGTTCCAAACATGGATATACTGTGCATTGTCATCGCAAACTACGTTATCATCACCTGTACTGATGTTGCAGTTATAGATGTTCATGTGATGACCCCAGATAGAGATACCGTCTGTGTTATGAGAAGGCTGCTCTGTCTTGGTTTCAGAAGAAGGGTTATAGATGATTACATCATGAACAGTACCATTGCTGGCACCATTGCTGTTGCTCAAGGTGATGTTGACACCAGGAGTATTCTGTACCTTGAGACTGCGAATCAGGAATCGGCTGCCTTTCTCGAAACGGATCATCGCTCCAGGATTGAATGTCTCCTTATTGTCGCGAGCCTTCCACCAGCGAGTACCCTGACCATCGATAATAGAAGTTTCACCTTCGCCCTCTATGACAATGTCGCTCTGGTTCTTGTTCTTGCAACCGATAAAGATTGTTTCGTTATTTGGTGCCTTTCCATATTCCACGAGCTTCAAGGTTGCTCCTGCGCAAAGGTGGAGAACGGTTTTCGACTTGATGCTGAGTACTTCGGTCTTGCTTGTCATCTGGTCTATACTACCAAACATCCATGTACCGGCAGGAATCACGACCATACCACCTGTTGTAGGCACAGCATCAAGTGCTTTTTGGATAGCCTTGGTGTTGTCTTCTGTCGTAGTAGAAGCACCATAATCTTTGATATTAAATGTGTTTGCCGAAGTGATGGTAGGCAACTGTGGCAGTTCTACGGCAGTCCATCCTTCAGGAGTTTTCTGTGCGTTCTGCTCGGCTGTGATACCAGCGAAAGTTTGTGCTTTAGCGAACATTGGCAGAGCCATGAGCGCAGCAAGCACGACTGTCTTAATGATTGATTTCTTCATTTCTTCTTAGGTTTATTTATTTTATTATTTTTGTATTCTATAAGATTTTCTGCAAAGTTACGACATTTTTGCTTATCACATGCAGATAGTGGGCGAAAAACTACGAAAACGATTACGTATACCTTGCTGATAGAACCAAAAGAAAGACCGTATCCATCAGGAATTATCTCCCTAGGATACGGTCTTAAACCTAATGATTAACGTATGTCCTGATAGGTTTTCTTATCAACATAATGACTTTGATTAGTAACCAGGATTCTGGTCGGCTAATGTCAGTTGGTCATTGGCATCAATTGCAGCCTGTGGGATAGGGCGAAGAAGCTTCTTGCCGATATACTGGGCAGCCTTGTCTCCCATCTCATGGTTATACTTGGTGCAACGTGTTACCAGGGTCTGTGTTCTTCGAAGATCCATCCAGCGTGCCTCATTACCGAAGTTCTCGCATGCATTCTCATCAAGGATGTCATCGATAGTGATAGTTCCTGTAAGTGCAGAAAGACCAGCGCGCTGGTGAACCTCATTGAGTCGTGCTAATGCCTTATCATTAACACCAGCCTTCAGATAAGCCTCAGCTGCTACGAGATACATCTCTGGCAAAGTGATGATATGGATGTCGCGATAGCAGGTGTTCTTCTCTGTCTTAGCAGTCTTGCTGTCGTCAAACTTCTTGCATGGACTGGAACCATATACCAGTTGCTGATTATCGTAATATTCCATATCTCTGCCGTCCATATTCTGGGCTTCCTTGCTCTGTGAATCCATCGGAATGCGATAGGTGTTTGCTCTGTTGGCTGGATCTATAGCCTTCCATGCTTCAAAGTCGGCATCAGTTTCATACCACGCAGAATAGTAACGGGTTACTGGCTTACCTACCAGACTCTCACCATTCTTGTACCAGGTCCAGTAACCGGTACCTGCAGCATTTCCTTTGTTTATATCTGGCAATTCCTTCATGAAGGTAGCATCGTAACGCTGGTCTCCCTTCTTGAAACAATGCAAGGCATAGAGGGTTGGTACATAGCTGGAGGTTGTAGCCTTGATGTTATCCTCGTTTCCACCCAGATAGTTGCAGTAGTAACCGCTCCATTCTGTACCACCTGATGTTGTATTGTTGGCTGTAGCCAAATCATATTCCACATCCCAAAGGAACTCTTCGTTGTCATCGCCCGATCCGTCTGCCTTCCAGAGCTTGGCAAATGGGGTAGTCAGTTTTCTGCCTGCAATCACCTCATCGGCAAGAGCTGCAGCCTTGGAGAAGTATTCCTGCTTGTTGAGGTCCCATGCTGCAGAAAGGTAGGTCTTGGCAAGGATCGCCTTGGCTGTTTCCTGGCTGATTCTGCCGCCACCCTTGGTAGCTGTAGAAGCTTGGAGCACATTCTTACTGATAACATCTTCGAGCTCGCTGATGATATAGGCATATACATCTGCAGCAGAAGACTTAGGATATCCTGTGTCTGCTGTGGTGAGGAAGTCCTTCATGATAGGAACACCACCGAAGTTGTTTACCAGGAGATAATACTCGTAAGCAGCCAATACACGGGCTTCGCCTACAAGCTGCCCCTTAGTCTTTTCATCAACTTGGGCTGTCTGTGCATAATATGACACGGAGTTGGCTGCACGTATACCTGAATAGAGGTAAGTATAGAGATTCTTGATATCCGTATTTTCTGGAGTCAAGGTCTCGTAAGTGTTCAATGCCTCGTTCATCTTGTTACGGGCATCGGCATACATGTCTGTACCTGCTGAGAAACAGCTAGTGAACAGAGGAGCTGCATAAACGTTTTGCAGATGCTGATAGGCATCATTGACGAGGTTGTTTAATCCCTCTTTTGTCGCAAAACTCTGTTTAGCAGTTACATTCGACTTGTTGCTCGCATCCAGGAAGTCGCTGCAACTTGTCATGGTTCCCATGCAGCAGGCCGCCAATGCTACGCTATATAATATCTTTTTCATAATTGTTTACTTCATTTAATGAGATTAGAACTTAAGATTTACACCAAACTGGTAGGTTACAGATGATGGACCGCCATTCTGCAGATTCTGTGATGCCCACTCTGGGTCGAAGCCCTTGTAGTTGGTGAAGCAGAATGGGTTCAGAACGTTTACATAAACACGGAGATTTCTGATACCAGCCTTGCTAACTACGCTCTTAGGCAATGTGTAACCCAGGGTAATGTTCTTAACCTTGGTGAAAGAGGTCTTCTGATACTGGAAGCCTTCTCCCTTGGCTGAACCCTTGTCGCCGAAGTAACCACCCATAGATGTATCGCTGTTGTTTGGATAAGGATACTTTCCGTAGTGGGTCTCTGTGGCGGTTGTAATCTCACCTGTTGCATGATCGATGATTGGTGCTCCCTTTGGTATGTAGTAATCCAGTTGCATGTGGGCATTACCACGGTCGCTATACTTCATATACTTCTCATGGAAGTAGCTGCGTGACCAGAATCCGCTCTTGGTATAGAACATGATGGAGAAGTCGAAACCCTTGAAGTAAACATTGGTAGAGAAACTACCGGTCCAGCGAGGATCTGTGCAGCCATAAATCTGCTTATCGTTGTCGTCAATCTTACCGTCATCGTTCCAGTCGTTTACGGCTACCTGACCTTCATACCACTTATACTTAGTGCCATACTTCTCGTAGAATTCCTTCAGGGTATAGTGCTTGTCACCATTCATGGTGTGCATGGTTACACCCTTGTCGGTAATCACTTCGGTATGGGTATAGTCACGGAGTACATTCAGTGGTTCGCCGATAAACCAGTTGTTGGCTACCTCGTCAACCTTACCATTACTCAACTCCTTAATCTTGTTCCAGTTGCGGGCGAAGTTTACGTTCGCACTCCAGGAGAAGTCTTTCTTGTTGATGATGTTAAAGTTTAAACCGAGTTCAATACCTCTATTCTGGACAGAACCTACATTGAAGGTTGAAGTCTTCTCACCAGTTTCGATAGGCACTGAACGTGACATAATCTGACCATCAGAAAGACGGTTGTAGAAGTCGGCTGTTACATTGATGCGGTTTTTCAGGAAACTCAGGTCGAGACCTACATCAAATTCCTTTACCTTCTCCCAGATGAGTTTTGTATTTATCAATCCGTTAGGATGATAACCCTGTACCTCTTTGCCGTCAATGGTTACATAAGATGGACCTGTAGCAGAAGCGATAGTTACATAGTCACCCACATTGTTGTTACCTGTAACACCGTATGAAATACGGAGTTTAGCATTATCAAGCCAGTTGTTGAACTGCTTCATCCAAGCTTCATCTGAGATACGCCATGCTGCAGCTACAGAAGGGAACCAGCCCCATCGGTTGCCGTCTGCGAAACGTGAACTGCCATCGGTACGGAGTGTAGCTGTAGCCATGTAACGACCCTTGTAGGAATAGTTGGCACGGAAAGCAAATGACTCCAATGATGACTCAGTATAAGAAGAGGAGAGCGTTTTGTCGCCGCTGGCTGTTCCCAGGTTGTGGAATGTAGTATGGTCGCTGGCGATACCCTTGCCTTCTTCATACTGGTATTCTGTATTGCTCTTGTAGAGTGAGAACAGTGCCATGGCACCAACGGTGTGGTCGCCAAATGTGCGGTTGTAGTCAAACTGGTTGTCCCACGTCCAGTCTACACGGGTTGTATTGGCAACGGATCCGAAGTTGGTCTTGTTCTTCTGGTAGTAAGTAGAACCTACGTCATTACCCTCGTTCAGACCTGTTGCATAGAAGATTCCCTGGCGCTTGTGAGAGTAGTTAGGAGAGAAGGTGGTTGTAAACTTCAATCCCTTGATAATGTTGGCACGCAGGTAGAAGTTACCCATCAGTCGGTACATCTTGGTCTCGTCGGTGTAGTTGCCGTCATTCAAATCGATGAGCGGGTTATATGTAGATGTAAAATTTGCATCTGCACCAAAGGCTGCCTTTGCTCCCGGGTTAGGAATCAGGTTGCCATCTGCATCTGTTGGAGATACGAATGGGTTAAAATAGAATGCATTCACGTATGGAGAATAAGTACCATCAGTACATACGTCCTGGGTGCGGCTCATAGACATGTTGGTAGAGAAACCTGCCTCGAATATCTTGGAGAGCTTGGCATCCATTGCTCCCTTGAAGTTGAAACGCTCATAGTCATTGCCTTTGAATACGTTTTCCTCGCCCTGATAACCCATACCTACACGGTAGTTTACCTTTTCTGTAGCACCGGCAGCACTGATGAAGTGGTTTTGCTGGGCGGCTGTGCGGGTAACCATCTTCTTCCAGTCGTAACCGTCGAAACTTGGATCCATCATCAGCTCATAAATTTTGGAGTCTTTGTAGCTGGTTGCTCCCTTGCGGGCAAGGAAGGCAGAATTCAAGTCGGTATTCTTGATGATGTAGTGTGGATGTCCTTCGGCATCAACACCCTTGCGGCTAGAACCATCGTAGTTCTTACCTTCGAGCGTGGTATATCTGGCAAAACGATAATCCATAAACTCGTTGGCATCCATAAACTCAGGCATGCGCGCCAACTTCTTGATACCATAATATCCGTCATAAGAGATGGTAGCCTTCTGTGCCTTGTCTGCACCCTTGCTGCCCTTGGTGGTAATCATGATGACACCGGCAGAGGCACGGGAACCATAGATGGCGGTAGAAGATGCATCTTTCAATACGTCGATGCGGTCGATATCATCAGGATTGAGGAAGTCCATGTTGTCGCAAACTACACCATCGATAACATACAATGGCTGTGCCTGCTTGTTGATAGAAGCCTGTCCACGAACCTGAATATTGAAGCCTGCACCTGCGCGGCTACCAGACTGGGTGATGTTGACACCAGGAACAGAACCCTGCAGAGACTCAGCAAGATTGGTAGTACCACGAGCGGCTATCTTTTCTGAGTTGACAGATGCGATAGAACCAGTTACGTCGCGTTTACGCATAGTACCATAACCAACGACAACGACCTCGTCAAGGGCTGCGTTGTCATCTTCAAGTACGATGTTCCATGTTTTCTGACTTCCTACTTTAACTTTCTTAGGCTTGCAGCCGATGTAGCTGAAAGTCAAGACCGCATTAGGGTCTGCGTTCTGGATGGTAAACTTACCGTCAAGGTCGGTGATGCCACCTGCTTTACCATTCTGGTCAGTAATGGTTACACCAATCATTGGGTCGCCATTAGCATCCTTAACGGTACCTTGGATTGTTTTCTGCGCAAAGGCGAGGAAACAAACCGAACTCAAGGTCAGTGCCATGCTGGCACGTTTCAGTTGTTGATACATAACGATGTTTGTTTTGTAGGTTATTATTAATCTTGTTAAGTTTCTCTGGTCTAATTGAACTTACTAGCGATTAGTTGTTGTCGTGTTTGATTCTCAATAGATCATAAGGAATCTTCGATTTTTGGTTATAATCTTAGATTTCTGCTACAAAGGTAATTAAAATTTTTAAATGTTGAATAAAATAAATGAAAAATCTAACGTAAACGTTTTCGGAAGTGTTGTTTCTACAATATTGTCTTTTCGTCGTATTGATTCAGGCGGGTAAGTGAGCCTTACGTAACGTTTACTGAGGCTTTTTTGAAGTTCAGATGAGGTTTACTTGATGGGGCAGGAGTTAGCAGAAATTACATCACGACGTATCTGTTGCTACGTCGTGACGCACTGATTGCTACGTCGTGACGCACTGATTGCTACGTCGTGACGTAATTTCAGCAGCCTCAGGGCAAGCGGAGCAGCTTACCAGGGGCGTGGTAACAGGTGGCAATAAGGTGACAATAAAAACGTCCCTTATTGCCACGCGTTATTCGCTTATAATCAGATGGTTAAGTCTAAGTGTGATATTAGTGGTATTAGATTTGAGAAAAATAATTTTTCTTTCAATAAATTCGGCCTTTGAAGTAAGCTGATGAAACCATGTTCTTCATTGCGCAAGTTCATACGTTTCATTGAGCCGATACATCCGACTGCGCTGGTTTAAAGATCCGACTGCGCTGGCTTGAAGATTCGATTGCGCTGGCTTGAAGATATGACTTCGTTGTCTCGAAGATTCGAATTCGTAAGCAGAATGAGACGGATTTGTTTGCAGAATGAAGTGGCTGAGTTTGCAGAATGAAGTGGCTGAAGTAGCGAAAAAAGAGGGCATGTCATCCCACTTATGACACACCCTCTCAATTATTCGTATAGTATTATTGTTCCAATTTCTTGATTTCTTCGATAGATAATCCTGTGGATTTTGCGATGACGTCTATTGGAGTATTGTATGTCAATAGGTTCAAAGCAATCTCTTTCCTACCTTTTTCCATACCTTTTTCTATTCCTTTCTCTTCAGCATGCTTATATACCGCATAATTGTCCCACATGACCATCATGCTGTTGTCGTATTTTTCCTGTTCCTCTTTGGTCAGGCTCTTGGAGTCGGCGATTTCTGCCAACCTCTTGAATATCTTATGCTGAGCCTCGAAAGGCATTTTTTCCAATGTCTCCATATGCTTCAAATTATAAATCCAACAATCTAAAAACGTAGTACACTCTTCCTCTTTCTTCTTGAAAAGAGGCATTACCAAGTAGATGAAGCGGATTTTGTTAGAATAAACCTCTCCGCTATCCTTGTCTGCCAGCACAACGTCTGTTCTGAACTTTTTAGGTGTATTTTCATCTACATCAAAGTTCATGAAACAGATAACATAAACAGGTGTGAGATGATAATCCCATTGTCCTTTTATGCCTTGGTCTACTATCGTTTTCGATGCATAGTAGAGAGACCGGTCGATGAAATAGGACTGGCTCCTGTTTTGCATTTCAACGATAATGTGCTCACCTGTGTCAGTTTCGCAAAAGACGTCGTAGATGATACCTCGTTGGTCTTTTGTTTCTGGCAACATCTCCTTGTCCTTAAACTTCACATCTGTGATATGCTGCTCTCCCAGGAGCAGCTGGTTCAAGAACTCAATCAGCAAGTCTTTGCTGTATTCCTGGCCGAAGATTCGTTTGAACGACCAGTCTGAGAATGGGTTGATGTATCTTGCCATATCTTTGCGATTTTGTGTTCACGCTGCAAAGATACGCTTTTCTTTCGTAACTTCCAAGAAATTAACTAAAAAAGTTTTTGTGGGTGGTAGGGGAGAAGGAGATAAATAAAAAAGTGCAACGCCCGATAGGGGCATTGCACTTTAATATGATAGTTTGATTGAATTTATTTAATCCAACGTGGGTCACCTACCTTTTCCTTCTCCAAGATAGAGTTCTTAAGATAGAATAGACCTTCGGCAGGCTTGCTGAATGCTGAGCTTGATGCAGCTTCGCATGATGTCAAGTCACTCGTAAACTTCGTTTCTCCACCGCCTAATAAAAAGTCGGTAGTATAATAGGTGTTGGAAATGTTATTATTTTTAGTACCTCTAACACCCTTGGCCTTTGCTGGATCGAAGGTTTTAGCTAAGATGACTTTATTGCAATTCCATGTCACATCTTGTCCAGTTTTGTTTCTGTCGATTAGATAACCGCCTGTACCAATTATGTTATAGAATGTACAAGATTCCATATTGATGGTAGTTGGAACTTTGATTTTGTCAATTGCTATCATGGCTTTATTGGTCAAGTTGCAATTGTAGATAGTAGAGTTTGTAATATTGATACTATCCAATTTCTCCATACCTTTATCTAACTGAATGAAACCATTCGCTTTAGTTGTTACATCATGCAAGATGCTGTTGTCTATTACGATTGTTCCGAAAGATTGACCTGCCGAACCTTGGCAACGAATCAATGATGACTTAAAGTTCTTGACTTCGCATTCAGTAATACCCAGTGAGTCAATATTGAATTCTGCCTTGTCTGCAAGGAAATCATCGCAACCTGTACCTGCGTCTGCATCGTATTGGCCATCAATATTTACGTGTTCAAAGCTGATGTAACCATGATTTCCTGCTACAGATACAGCCTTCTTTACATTCAGTGTTGCCTTTTCACCAGCTCTACCAAAGAATGAAATAGAAACACCCTCTGGGATGCTGATTGCTTTTTCTGAAGTACCCAAATCGATAGTCTTACCAGCAGGGATACCTAATGTGATAGATACATTAGAAGCACCTTCCATCTTCTCGAATGCCTTATTAGCCCACTCTTCGATGTCCTCATTTGTGATGACAGTACGGTCTTCATTCAGTTTTACAATGTAGTCGGCAGATGGTAATCCCTTGGCTGTCTTCACAGTCTTGGAACCACGAACTTTCTCTCCATTGAGTAAGCTAAATGTATATGAACGATTTGAGTTCAAACCTGTAATCTTATACTCACCAGCTTCGCGGTCAGCATCTGTCAGAGCGATGTCCTCAGTCTGGATTTCTCCCTCGCTATCCTTATAAGTATAGCGAAGAGTGGTTACGTTAGAACCTGGAATCCATGTCAAGCGGATGTTATCGTCCAAGCGGTCTTTCTCCAAAACATCGTGAAGGATACCTGGAGTACGGAAAGAGTCGCCATCCTTATAATATACCCATTTTGATTCAGCCTTGGTTGAAGACATAGCTTTTACACGCATGTAGTACTTGGTGTATTCTTCCAGGTTGTTAATGTCAACAGGAGCAGATGTGATACTCTTGTCTTCACCGAAGATTCTTGCGTTCTCACCTCCCATAGGTACGTCATCATAAAGAGAGTCTGTGCTCAACTCTACGATGTAGTATTCTGTGTTCTTGTCATAAGCAGAGAAGTTGACTGCAATCTTGGTTGGTTGGTCGTCATCTGTGTCAACAGACAAAGCAGAACTCTTGACACCAAACAAGCGGTCGTGAGCACTGTCAACTTCCCAGTCGTTCTTATCTGTACAAGAAACCATTGGAGTCATGGCCAAGAAGGCCAATGACATTCCAAATATATTCTTTATTTTCATCTTATTTCTATTATTAACAGTTCGTACTAATCGTTATAGCCATAAGAATTGTGCAAATGACCATTTGATGCAGAGATTGTGGTAGATGCAATAGGCATGAGGTATCTGTTCTTAACAGGTACATTGTCGCCTACAAGACCACTGCTGATAGAAGGCAAGTTAGTGTTTACCTGAGTATCCTTGCCGCTTGTCAAGCTAGACTTGCCAAAGCTATCTGTACTACCAGTGAAGTCAGATTCAGACTGGTCTGCGGCGAGACCATACCAAGTTACACTGCTCATGTCAATCTTGGTCTTTGTGTCATCAGTATAGTTGAAGTAAATCTTCTCCTGATATTTCTTGTCAGTCAAGTCCTGGATATAAGTATCCTTGAACTCCTGAATCTTCTGAGCCAAGAGATTCCAGCGAATCAAATCCCATTTGCGGTAACCTTCTCCAGCAAACTCCCAAGCGTTCTCCTGTACGATTGCTTCGAACAGACCTTCCTTGGTTTTAGGAATGTTGTTGATGTAGTGGTTTGCCAAAGCCTTGTCGCTGAAAGCACGGTCGTGTACTTCTGCAAGAGCCTGAAGTGCAGTCATACCTGCGTCACCATCATAACGACCTGTAGGACCAGCCAACTCGTTCATAACCTCAGCGTACCAAAGCAGAATCTGAGAGTAGCGCATCACGACAGGGTTAATACCTGTGGTGTGCTTAGCTGTTGCCTTCAAGTTGTCTGACAACCACTTGTCGTTCATCTTGCGAGCATCCCACTTACCGCAGTAAAGACCAAATGGAGCGTTGCCAAGCATGCTCTCTACAGTCTTCTTACCATCCTGCTTAATCTCGAATGCTGCTACTGTAACGTCACGACGCTGGTCTGCCTTGTCGTAAGAGTAGAGGAGAGGCGCTGTCAACTTCAATTTACCAGAAGAATTACCATAACCATATTCTGTAGTAACGCCATTCAAGCGTACACCAACTGTATAACCCAACTCACCAGTAACATTGCTACCCATAGGTATCTCGAAGAGGTTTTCCTGATAGGTCTTGTCGAGAGTCAGCTGATTCAAGAGATACCATTCATTTTCGAATGATGGATTCAATTTGTGTGAACCACTCTTGATGATAGCACTGAGATGCTTGAGTGCAATCTCATACAGTTCCTTACACTTAGCGGCACCTGGACGCTGTGTAGGGTAGGTTGCGTCTGTGTAAGTTGCAGTCTCGTAGCCTTCCTTCGCTTTTTCGCGGATAGCATATCCTGCACGTGTCAAGGCAATCTGTGCCAAGAGACCATGTGCATAACCCTTGGTTGCATGCTCTGTAGTGTATCCTTCTTGACCTGCCCAAGGAAGAAGTTCGATGGCTTCATCAAGATTTACCATTAAGCTGTCAAGGATGCTGTCGCGATCCATTTTATAAAGGTATGCATTGGAAAGGTCTGATTTTGATGACTCTGCCTTGAAAGGTACGTCACCGAAGAAACGTACCAGGTCGAGATAGCACTGTGCACGGAGTGTTAAAGCCTCACCGAGATAGCGTCCCATTGTTGCTTTGTCTGACTTGCTACCATTCTGGTACAGGTCGCTGTTATTTACGCCATCAACAACGTCGTTTGCGTCTTCAATTACACCATAGAGTGCATCCCACACGCCAGAAATCTTAGACCATCCTGGATCGGCATTGTAGTTCATGTTACCACGCTCACTTGTAGCGTTAGTAGCGTCACTTCCAAGACCATCCACCAATTCGATGTCGCTGTTCAGGTTCCATACGATGGCGAGATCCTGAGAGTATGTACGGTCTTGAGTCAAACCGCCATATATCTTGTTTACTCGTAAGCCTGTGTAGTAGGTAGAACCATATACATTAGAGTTCTCCAACTCAGAAGGTGACTTCTGATCAAGGAAGTCTGAGCAAGAAACCAATGTTGCAGCTCCCAAAGCTACCAAGACTTTTGAAAATATCTTGTTCATGTTCTTTGTTACTTTTTTAGAATGTTACATTAATACCACCTACAAATGTACGGCTCTTAGGGTATGCTGCATAGTCGATACCTGGAGTCATAGGATTCTTTTTGCTGCTTGTGTCAACTTCAGGGTCGTAACCCTTATAGCTTGTCATGCAAAGCAAGTTGTAGCCAGTGAAGTAGATACGTACGTTGCTGATGAAGATGTTCTTCAACCAGGTCTTTGGCAATGTGTAGCCAATAGTTACGTTCTGCAAACGCAGGAATGAAGCGTCTTCTACAGCATAATCAGTCAACTGCATGGCTGTAACGGCAGCTGGATTGTAGATGCTCCTGCCTTGGTTCAACTCGTTCAAGCGAGCCATAACTTCTTCTGTGCCACCATATGTTGTGATGGTTGAAGTAGAAATCTTACCAAGGTTCAAACCATTGTTAGGGTCAATCCATGTGTAACGTTTGTCGAGGGTAAAGTCATCTACAAGGTTGTACTTCTTGTTAGAACCTGAATAGAAGGCGTTAGCCAGCTTGGTTCCGTTTACAATCTTGTTGCCAAGAGAGTAGTTGAAGAACACATTGAAGTCGAAGTTGCCTACGTGACCATCGAAACCGAAACCGCCAGTTGTTGTAGGAACGGTATTTCCAAGACGCTGCTTGATAGGATTACCGTTTTCGTCGCACTGTACCTTAGGACCACCAGGGTAGTAGGTACCGCCGAAGATGTCCTTGCTCTTGTCTTTTACTCCATCAGCCAATTCCCACTTACCCTTGGCATTGAGAACCAAGTCGCCAGTGCCTGTAGCTGGGTCGTATACTGTATAGTAACCATTCATCTTGTAACCCCAGAGCTCACCAAGTCGGCCGCCCTGTTCTACACGGAAGTCTTCATACTTAGAGATGGTTGAACCACTCCAGTTACTGCTCTGCCATGGATTCTCAAGATTCAACTCGTCAATCTTGTTCTTGTTGTAAGAAACATTGAAGTTGAAGTTTAAACCAAACTTCTTCTTGTCTACGATGACAGCATTGAGTGCTAACTCGACACCTTTGTTAGAAGTTTTACCAAAGTTCTGGAACTGGTAGCTATAACCTGTGTTTGATGGAATCAAAGTCTGCATCAAGAGGTCCTTAGTGGTATTCCAGTAGAAATCCAAAGTACCGCTGATACGTCCGTTAAAGAAACCATAGTCGATACCGAAGTTACGGGTAACAGTTGTTTCCCACTTCAGGTTAGGGTTATAGAGATAAGTTCCATGCTCCAACATTGAACCACGATTCTCATCAAAGAATGGAGCCTTTGATGTGTTGCTAGCCATAGAGTATACGGTAGAAATCAAACCGGAATTGATACGGTTGTTACCGGCAGTACCGAAACTCAAGCGAGCTTTCAAGTTAGAGAGCCACTTAGAAGCACCTTTCAGGAATGATTCGTCAGACATACGCCATGCCAAAGCTAAAGATGGGAATACGCCCCACTGGTTGCCGCTGCCAAACTTACTAGAGCCATCAGCACGCATAGTGAATGTTGCCAGATACTTATCATTCAATGTATAATTGATACGACCGAAGTATGAGAGGATGTTCTCATCGGCAGCGATAGTTCCTTCGTTTGGAAGGGCAGTACCTGCACCAGTATTTGACAAAACGTCATCAATACCAAAAGATGCTGGGTAAGCAACAGATATGGCATTTCTTGTAGTCTGCTCGCTGCTGCTCCATTCCTGACCCAACAATACGTTGATATGGTCACGGCCTCCGAAAAGCTTGCTGTTATCGTAAGTGATAGTGTTGGCATTGCGCCAGTTCTTCTTGCTTACCTTAGTAAACACAGCTTGTGGCTGACCATTGTAGCCGTACTTTGAATTGGTTGTGGCATTAGAACCCCAAACCTGATCGGTATTGTTATAATCCCAGCGATAACCAAATTCTGAGCGTAAGGTGATATTCTTGAAAGGCTTCCAGTTCAAACCTACGTTGTAGTTCTGCTGGAAACGCTCCTGATACTTATAAGAATCATAAATACGCTCGATAGGATCGCGTTCTACTGATGTTGAGTTCTCCTCGTCTTCATCGCTATCTGTAAGAGGATATACTGGCCAGAACTTTACGGTATTGGCAACGATAGAGTTGGCTGCGTTGCTTTCGTTTGTGTCAGCACCACCATTCAGACCATCAAGTTTGGTGAATGCCATACGAGCATTGAAGTCGAGTGACAACCACTTGTTCAGGTTGGCGTTGAGTTTTGCGTTAACGTTGTTCTTTGCATAACCAGAACCAAGCATGATACTCTTCTCGTCGTTATGAGAGAAGCCAATGTTATACTTGATATCCTTAGTACCACCGCTAACGCTTACATTATACTGCTTTTGGTTACCAGTACGACCGAAGACTTCGTCCTGATAGTCTGTACCTTCTACAGACTTCCAGATGTCGAGGTCGCTGTAGTTACCATAGTTTGTTGCACCAACTTCATAAAGAGAGTATGCAAAGTTATAAGGATCAAGAGTCTTGATCAACTTTGTAACCTTCTTGTAGCCGAGAGAAGCATTGAAGTTTACCTGAGTCTTACCCTCAGAACCGCTCTTGGTTGTTACGATGATAACACCATTGGCACCACGGGCACCATAGATGGCTGTAGAAGAAGCATCCTTCAATACGTCGATGCTCTGAATTTCACTAGGAGCGATGTCGCTGATTGAGCTAACTGGGAAACCATCAACGATGTAGAGAGGAGAGTTGTCCTGTGAAAGAGAACCACCACCACGCACACGAATCTTCACGTCAGCATCTGGTGAACCCTCTGTGGTGGTGATGTTCACACCTGCCATCTTACCGGTCATCGCCTCGCTTACGTTAGAAACAGGAATGTTGGCAATCTGCTTGTCGCTGATAGAAGATACAGAACCTGTGAGGTCTTTCTTTCTAACAGTACCATAACCGATTACTACGACATCGTTGAGGGTGGTGTTGTCATCCTCAAGCTTTACATCGATCGTTTCTTTACCTGCAACGCTTACTTCCTTAGCTTTCATACCAATGTATGAAATCTTCAGTTTCTTGCTTTTGCCTTTTAAGTTTACTGTGAAGTTACCGTCAAGGTCGGTCACGCCACCATTGCCAGCTACACCTACCTCCATGACAGATGCACCGATGATTGGCTCGCCCGTATTGTCAGTAACAACGCCTTTTACTGTTTGTGCAGATACACTTGTTACTACGAACATCAGTGCGCCTGCCAAAGCAATTTTCTTTTTTCTAAAATTACCAGACATACACTTTAGGTTTAGATAAAACTTATTCTAAATTACTAATATTCTAATGTTTTTTCTTAATGTTTTTAAGTAGAATTCCAGTTCTGAGCAGATGCTTGCTGAAGGGATGTTCCTCTTGGAACCCGAAGGCTCCAAAGGGGCAACCTAGATGCGTAGCAATAGCTAAGTCTTGGTTTTCTTGTTGCAAAAGTATATAAAAAATATGAGAATATAGGTATATTGGGGGTAAAAAATTACGTAAACGTTTACAGATTTTTGCGTAAATACTCTGTTTTTTACATTTCGACGGTCTGTTTTCTCAGTTCCCGTTTCTGCTGTTTCAGAAGCTGAGGGAACAAAAAAAGTGCAATATCCGGCACCCTTCTGAAAGAGGATGGGGATATTGCACTCCGAATGTTATCTGTCAATCTAATTACTTATGGTCTCTGCTTCTTTACTTTACGGTGACCTTGCTTGTCTTCTTGCTGCCATCTGCCAGGGTCTTCACAATGATGTTGATACCCTTCTGAAGATTTGAGAGCTGGGTGCCGTCGGCTGCATAAATGGCGGTCTTGATGACTGCTGCATCTGTAGCAGCGGCGATGTTGCGGATGCCGGTGCCCTGACCAACAACTGTAGCTTCGCTCAAACCGCCCATCTCGTTGGCTGCACGTACGCTCCATGTTGCAGAGGCGTCATCAACGATATAGCTAGGAGTGATGGTGAAGTCTACTACCTTGCCGTTCTTGCATACTGCCCAGAGAAGAGCGTAGTCGTTGTTGTCCCAAGCGAGGGTTGTACCGTTCAGCTTAACCTTGCTAGGTGCTGATGCCTGCTCGGTAGCTGCAGTTGGATCCCAGTCATCATCCTGACCCATTATGTTTTCAACAGTGTAGAACGCAGCTTCCTCTGCTGCGAGGATAGGACTTTCTGCTGTTTCATTGCGACGGTTTACATAATTGTCACCATTCTTTGAGTCGTAGGCATCATAAACTTTCTTTCTGTCCTTGAGGTCAACTGTACTACCTGTTGATGTGGTAGAGTTGTACTCTGCGAAACGCTTAGGGTAACCGCCACTCATCTCGTTCCATCCTGCTGCTGATGGGATAGCTTCCATCTTGGTGTCGATGTAGAGTGCAATAGGTGTGCCTTTGCCCCATGGACGACCTAAGGTGTAGTTACCATTCAGGTCTTTTGCCTCAGTAGCATCCTTGATAGTACAGTCTTTGAAGATGTAGCCATACTTCTTAGGCTGAGAAGGAACTGCGAGATAGCCTCCCTTTTCACAGATCCAGAGTTCTACATTATTATAATATACATCACCCTTACCGCAGAGGTAGTCGGTACGACCACGAAGGATTCCGTCTTCGAAGTAGAATTTACCATTCTGGTTGTTTGATACGTAGGTATCCTGGTAAGCCCAGAGGTTTACGTTCTTGCAGATGGTCTTGTTGCTCTGGTCGTTGAGTACGATGTCGCGACCCTTGTCGTCGCCCATGCTGCTGTACATCTTCAGATCCTGGAAGTAGGTACCCGTAGCTTCCTTCTGCAGGCAGAGTACGTCGCCCTTGCCGATACCTTCCAATACGTTGGCTGGGGTCTTCTTGTTCTCGTTCTTATATTCTGTATTAGGAACAGTGTTGGTCAGAGAGGTGTTGTCCATGCTCTCACCGATAATAGATACGTTTGGCGTATTCATATAAATGGTTGGGTTGGCATAACTCTTACCGTCGCCGCCTGTTACCTTGTTGTTTTCATCTGCAGGAATCTTGTAGTCGCCCTGCTTGATGAAGATGCGGAAACGCTTGCTGGTATCTGTGCGCTTGGCTGCTGCTGCAAGTGCTGCCTTGAAATCGCCGTCGGTTGGGATGATGAAGTCGTAGAGAGCCTTGGTTACAGCTGGCTTGGTCTTGGTAGTGAAGTTCAGAACGATTGCCTGGTCTGTGGCATTGTCTGTCAGGTCGGCTACCGAGCCTGCAGCGAGTGTGAAGGTATAAGCCGTAGCGTAGTTCAAACCTTTGTATGCAAAGGTGATGGTCTTGCCTGATACTGTTCCTTCTATCTTTGCTGTTCCGAGAGTGGCTGCAGCGTTGTCGGTGAGTTTTACCTTCTCATCAAAAGTCAGTACAATCTTGCCGTTGGCAGATGCGTTGGTTGCGCCTTCTGCTGGTACGGTGTTTACGAGTACAGGTGCCTTGCCGTCGTTTACGAGCTGGGCAGTACCTGTGATGTAGATACCTGCTATTGCAATTCCGTCGTTGTTGCCTGTTGCTCCCTTGATAGAAGAAGTCTTGTCGGCAATCCAGCGGATGTATACTTCTGCCTTATTGTTGGCATCGGATGGGAGAGTAAACTCTCCGTCTGTCCAGGCTTTGGCTCCTGGCATATTGATGGCACCTACTTTGGTCCAGTCGGTTCCGTTGAGTGAGTATTCTACATTATATGTTTCGTATGCGTTATAATTGTAGAGCATGCTGCTCTTTACCTTGATGTCGGTAAAGGCTGTTGCGTTGACCTTGGTCTGCCAGTAGGTCTCACCCAGTGGCTTGGTGCTGACTGTGGTCCAGTTTACTGCAGCATTCTTTCCTTCGTAGCCGCCTGCGCTGTTGCTCTTGTCGAGCCAACCGTATGCGTTTCCGTCAGCATCGCGCAGGATGAGCTGGTCTACATCGTTGTCTTCTGCAGCGAAGTCTGCTGTACGACCTTCTCTTGCTGACTTATAGAAGTCCCAGCCTGCGATGAAGTCTTTTGCAGAATATGCTGCTGTGAATGACTGGTCAGCGTTCATGTTTATTTTGCGTTCTGCTCCTGTTTCACCATCATTCCAGTTGGTAAAGGTGAGGATGTCGTTGCTGCTGGCTGTGAGGGTTACTTCTGTTCCCTCTTCATACATATTCTTTCCGTTAACAACGGTTGGGGCAGGAGTTGCGCTTACCATATAGTCTTTTGCACCACCTTCTACCTTGTAATCCAAAGCGAAGGTGTTTATCTTCTCAAAGTTTGCTTTCAATGCTGTGTTGGTTGAGATAGAGAAGGTGTATGCTTCATCTGTAGATACCACCTTATTATTGGCATCTGTCCAATTGACAAATTTGTAGCCGAAATTCTTTGTTGCTGTTACGGTGATTGATGTCTCTGCATCAAATACGGTTCCTGCAGGAGATACTTTGACTGTTCCTGCTCCTACGGTTGAAACGGCAGTCGACAGGGTGTACTGTTCAACCTGCTGAACGGTTCCGTTCAAGAGACCATTGATGTGTACATCGGCAAAGCCTTGCTGCTTATTAGAGCCAACGCCGACGGTGCAACTTAGCGTGAAGCCTTCAGCTGATGTCAGTTGGGCTTGCTGCTCGGCAGTGAGCTGGATGACGATATGGTTGGTCAGGTTTTCGTGATCCTTATATTTGTCAGTCTCTGTTGTCTTGCTCTCTCTTAATGCCGTGAAATTACCCAAGTCTACAGAAGTTCCGTTGCTAAGTTTGGCGGTTACGGTTACTCCATTTTCTGAATCTGTACCGAATCGGTTTACGTAGGTACTGATAGATGTTGGGGTGAATGTAAGACCCTTGCTTGGTTTTACGGTCCATTCTACGGCTTTTGTTGTGCCAACAGGACCGAAACCAGCCATGACCATCTTGTTTCCGTCTTTGTCTTTTGTAGTCTGTGATGTCTTGAGAGAATACTTCAAGTCACCGGTGTTTACGGAAACCAGACTGAAACCATTTTCTGGTGATTTAGTGTACTGCGTAGCGTAGTTGTCGTCATTAAACGGCCATGAAACGCTAGCTTCTTCGTTCTGGTAGGTTTGCGCATTTGCTGCTACCATAACAAACAGGGCTATGAGTAAGAGCCCAAATCTGAGTAGATTCTTTTTCATTTGTTTGCCTTTTAGGTTGTTATACTTATTATAATTTTTATTTTCAGTTTATATTTTAAGTTTGTTGGTGCAAAATTACACTTATTATTTCTATTTAAGAACTTTTTGTTTCAATTTTGTTGTAAAAGCTACGCAATCGTTTTCGTACATTTCCACCTTTTTATCTCTCTTTGCCAAATGAGAATTAAGTCGTATTTTTGCAGGCAAAAACAAACTACTAAACTTTAGTAAGGTATATAGAGGGTGCTTTCATTTCTTGATAAGTGAAAGTTAAGTTATTTGATTTTTTCTTTGGTTAATTCAGATTTTCTTTGTAATTTAGCCGCGCAAAACGTAAAGCATGTAGGAATATGGTAAAAATAGTAAATAAATATCCTGTAGGAATTCAGACTTTTGAAGAAATTCGCGAGAAAGGTTATCTCTATGTAGATAAGACCAAATACATCGTGGATTTCAGAGAAAAAGGTATGAAGTATGTCTTTCTGAGTCGTCCAAGACGATTCGGAAAGTCGCTTTTTGCCTCTACTCTTCAAGCTTATTTCGAGGGTAGAAAGGAACTCTTCAAGGGATTGGCAATAGCTGATTATGAGAAGGAATGGGTGAAGCATCCTGTGCTTCATTTTGATATGAGCGGTGCCAAGCACTTTGATGCTGATGCCTTGAACAGTTATCTGAATCTACAGCTTTTGCCCTATGAAAAGCTATACGGTAAGGGAGAAGGTGAAAAATATCCTAATGAAAGACTGGATGGTATCGTAAAGCGTGCTTATGAACAAACGGGCGAAAAGGCGGTTGTCATCATCGATGAATATGATGCCCCATTGCTGGATGTGGTACATGAGAAGGAGAACCTGCAGCCCCTCCGCCGCATCATGCAGAACTTCTACAGTCCTCTGAAAAAGCTCGACCCATATCTGGAGTTTACCTTCATTACGGGTATCACCAAGTTCTCGCAGCTCAGCATCTTCAGCGAGCTGAATAACCTAGACAATATCAGCATGTTCGACCAGTATTCGGCTATCTGCGGTATCAGCAAGAAGGAACTTACCACTCAGATGAAACCGGATATAGAGGCATTGGGAGAAGACCTGGGTATGACGTATGAGGAGTGCCTGGCAGAGCTGACAAGATTCTACGACGGCTATCATTTCAGTAAGAAATCTGAAGATGTATTCAATCCGTTCAGCCTGGTAAAGGCACTGAATGCACGGGATATTGCTCCTTACTGGTTTGGCTCGGGTACGCCGACTTATCTTATCAAGACGCTGCAGAAGTATCACGTTAATGTGATGGATATTGAGAAGAAATCATGTGATGTGGATGATTTTGATGTTTCGCCGGAAATGATGACTTCTGCGCTTCCATTGCTCTATCAGAGTGGTTATCTCACCATCAAGAAGTATAACCCGATGCTGCATCGTTATACACTGGAATATCCTAACAGGGAGGTAAAGATAGGTATGCTCAAGAGTCTTGCACCTAACTATCTTTCACCAATATCTTTGGATAATAACAGCTTGGTAGGTGATTTCCTGGAAATGCTTTATGATGGAGATGTAGAGGGAGCAATGATTCGATTGAAAGCGTATCTTGCCAGCATCTCCAACCGTTTGAGCAATAAGAACGAACGGGATTTCCAGACGGTGTTCTATCTTATCTTCAACCTGATGGGCGCCCATATGAGGGTAGAGGAGGATAGTGCAATAGGCAGGGCTGATGCCGTTGTGTATATGCCTGATGCTGTATTTGTTTTCGAGTTGAAGTATGATGGTTCTGCCGAAGAAGCAATCAAACAGATAGATGAAAAGGGATATCTGATTCCATATTCTGCTGATGGTAAACGCTTGTTCAAAATTGGTGTTAATTACGATAGTAATCAGCGGACAATTAGTGATTGGAAGATAAAGGAAGGATAAATACTGTACTTTAGTATATAGTTCTGCAACGGGCTGAAGGGGCTGCTGTCTCTTCAGCCCGTTTGGTATCTGCTAGCTAAAACTCTCTTATATTCTGGTACTTGACGTTTGGATTTACGTAATCGTTTTCGTAGTTTTAGTTCATTTTGGTTCACATTTTTCCGAGATTCTCAAAATGATTTATTATTCGTTGCCAACGAAACCAACTAGTAAATGAAGCAAACTAAAATAAAGTTATTCAGCAACTAATTAATAATATATAAACTTAAAATAAAACGATTATGAAGAAATTCTTTACTCTTATTCAGCCGTAGCTTTGGCTGCTAGTGTTAATGCTCAGGGAACTTATGCTGTGCAGGTAGGTGACAAGGTAAATGCTGGTGATAAGATTACGTCAGTAAAAAATGTCACCTTGACTTATATGGAGAATGATGGTACAGCTTTCGCGGATGGTAAGGCAACTACCAACTTGGCTGATGCTGATTTTACTGCTTACGTATGTGGTAAGAACAGTGGTAAGTTGCATTCTGATGCAGAGCCTACTGGCTGCGCTTATAAGTTCGAGACAGTAAAGGCAGGTTCTGTAACTGTAGCTGTTCAGTTGAATGCAGACAAGGGTTTCCATATTCTGGATGCTAATTTTGCAGAGGTAGCTCCTGCTTCTTATAATTTGCCTGCTGCCAAGGATGGTGCTTCTCAGGAGTTCACACAGAACGTGAAGGGCGAGAATATTATTGCAGTGAAGTCTAATGGTACTGTAACATTCAGCGTTGCTGCTGGTGGTACATACTATGTGCTCGCTGCAGGTACTAAAATGGGCTTCTATGGTTTCAAGTACGAGGTAGGTACATCTACCGGCATCTCTTCAGTAAACGCTGCTGCCAAGAAGAATGGTAAGACCTATAATATGGCTGGTCAGGAGGTTTCTTCTTCTGCCAAGGGTATTGTTATCAAGAATGGTAAGAAGTATGTAAAGTAACAGATTATATATACATATAAAACAAAAGGAGGGTGTGTCATGGACTTATGACACACCCTCCTTTGTTGTGAATATTTTCTTTTCCATCGGTGAGAATTCTTTAAATTCAGTTTACAGTTTAGAGTTAATAGTTTATAGGGCAATCTTGCTATACGGCGAAGCCGCTGTAAACTATAAACTGTAAACTTTAAACTATAAACTAAGTTTTACTTATTCAGTCCCTGCATTTCCATTTCCAGACTAGCCCAGATGAAAGGACCTACGCCCTTGGCATCATTGTCGCGGATAGGCTCGCTCATGTAATAGTCGAAGCTGCCGTCGCGCTTGAAGTTTGGCTTCTTGACGTATGGACCAGGGCCAGGACCGAGTCCGCTGACAGCACAGCAGCGGGTAAGGCTGATGGTCTTGTCAGGATTTACCTGGATGAAGTTGTTTAGGATTCCCTCATAAGCCTTGATACCTGCTTTCTGATATTCCTTGCCGAGGTATCCCTTGCGGTAACCTTTGAGGAGAACATAGGCAAACATGCTTGAAGCGGTGCTCTCGAGGTAGTTGCGAGGATCCTTTACGTCCATCACGTCGTACCAAACACCGGTCTTCTTATCCTGATATTTCACCACGCTCTTCATTGCCTTATTTAATAAGGTGATGATTTCGCCGCGGCGAGCATAATCTTCAGGCATGGCATCAAGGCATTCGGTCATTGCCATGACGTACCATCCGAGGGCTCTTGCCCAGGTATGCTGGCTCTTTCCGTCTTCCTTGTTTGCCCAGAACTGGCTGTGGGTCTCGTCCCATGCATGCTTCCAGAGCTGGGTCTTCTCATCATAGGTACGCAGGTCGGTCTTCACAATCTGGTCTACCGCATCGTCGAGAATCTTCTTCGCCTTCTTAGGCTTGAGGTTCTGTACGGCGTAGTTGCAGTAGAAAGGTAGCCCCATGAAGATGCCGTCGAGCCATACCTGGTTGGCGTAGATTGCCTTGTGCCAGTAAACACCTTCCTTGGTGCGAGGTTGGTTCTGCAGCTGCTTGAAGAGCGTCTTCAGTGCCAGTTCGCTGCTCTTGCTAGGGAAGAGGTTGTGCATGCGGAGGATGAACTTCGCTGTGCGCACATTGTCGAGGTTGAAATCCTCATATTTGTAGCCTGTGATGTTTCCTTTTTCGTCAATCATCTTGGCTGGATATTCTTTCAGGTAGTTGATGATAGCCTCGTTGTTGGCTTCGGCATCAGCTCCCTTGAAGGTGCTCTTCCCGTCTTTGTAGTGGAGGTAGGTGTCGAGCATGCCTTCCATCTCAATGCCCATCACGTAGCTCCAGCGAGGTTTCTTCGGACTGAAGTCGAGGTTGTATGGGTGGGGAGTGCGCTGCATCTCGCTGTGGGTGAGCCATTCTGAGTAGGTCTGGTAAGGACGGTCTTCCTTGTTGAAAACCAGTGAACCGTTGATGATGAGGTTGTCGAACTTCACATCGCGTGTCTTGCCGGTCATCTTGACAGGCTGCTTGATGACACCATCGAACTTACAGTTCTTTACATGGATGTCGTATACGTTTTCTACCTTGTTTCCACCGATGATGAGCACACCGTAGTTGCTCTTCTGGCAGGTAACATCTTCCATGCTCACGTTGCGCACGGTAGGTTCAAATCCGCGGTAGCAAGCCTCTCTTGGCTCATAGTCGAGGTTGATTTTGAGCACGGCTTCCTTACACTGTCCTACGGTAACCTTGCGCATGTGGATGTTCTGGATGAGTCCGCCGCGGCAGTTGTTGGTCTTGATGCGGAGGATGCGCTCCAGGTGAGGAGAGTCCATCTCGCAGTTTTCGGCGTATACATTTTCGCATCCGCCTGAAATCTCAGAACCGATGACTACGCCACCATGTCCGTCTTCCATGCGGCAGTTGCGGATGATGATATTCTTGGATGGCTTGTTCCAGAGGCGTCCGTCGTTGTTTCGTCCGCTCTTGATGGCGATGCAGTCGTCGCCGGTGTGGAAGATACAGTTCTGTATGAGTACATTCTCGCATGCCTCAGGGTCGCATCCGTCTCCGTTAGGTCCTTCGTTCCAAACAGTTACGCCGTCTACCGTGATGTCCTTGCAGAGCAGAGGGTGCATCACCCAGAAAGGCGAGTTGATCATCTTTACGTCCTTGATGAGGATGCGCTCAGAGCGTACGAAGTTGACGAGCTGAGGGCGTAGACCCTGTCCCATACCGAACTTACGCTCATCAAAAGGCACGCCGTCTTCTGCCATTTTCTGCAGTCTGGCGCGGGAGCCCATCTTCTGGTGTTCCTTGGTTACGCCCTCCTTGTATCCGAAGTAAGGGTTGCCGTTCCACTGCCACCATGTATCATTATTGCCTCCTCCGTCGATGGTACCTTTACCGGTAATGGCGATGTCGGAAACCTTGTAGGCGTAGATGCATGGAGAGTAGTTCCAGCATGCCAGTCCTTCCCATGCGGTGCGAACCAGCGGATAGAGTTTTGGCTCAAAGGCAAACTGCAGTACTGCACCTTCTTCGAGATTCAGTTCTACGAAGCTCTTCATCTCAATGGCTCCTGTGCGCCAGGTACCCTTCGGGATGACTACAGTACCGCCACCTTTTTTAGAAACGAGGGCGATGAGTTTGTTGATTGCCTTCTGGTTCTGTGCAGCCGAAGCGTTCTGCTTGGCTCCATAGGCAGAAATTACATACTTCTTGGTTGCCTGCTTGATGTTAGGCAACTGTATGCTCTGTTCAATGCGCTGATATTCAGCATCGTTCCATCCGTTGGCCCAAGCGTAGGATGGGATGAGAAGCAGAGCAACGAGTAAGGTCTTAAAGAATTTCTTCATTGTCTTTGTTCTAGTTTTATGATTATTTGTATTTATGAATTCGTTTGTATTGATCTGTTTATTCGTTAGTCAGGTCTTACGTTTAACACATCGCTGCAAAGATACGAATTTTATTTGTAAAACAGGTGCTGGTAATGTTAAAATTAAATGTTTTTGGAAAAATGTTTGGTATTTTGAAAATAAAATGTTACCTTTGCAACGATAATTAACATTATTAACGCAATAAATACTGGGTAGCTTATTGGATAGACATTTACTTAATGAATAAAATAAGATTAAGAAAATGAGTAAACTCAATGAAATGACAGACGAAGAGTTGGCCTTGGCTTATGTCGGGGGCGACAACAGAGCCTTTGATCAGTTGCTTTCCCGCAACGAGGTGAAACTGTTCTCTTATATCCTTTTCGTGGTTCACGATGAGGATCTGGCGAATGATATCTTCCAGGAGACATTCGTGAAGGCAATCAGTCGTTTACATGCTGGCCAGTATTCCAGTTCGGGCAAATTTATTTCGTGGTTAATGCGCATAGCGCATAATGTCATCATCGACGGTTATCGCAGTCAGTGTGTGTTCCGCATGGTAGAACAGGGGAACGATAATGATCTTTCCCGTCTGCGAGGCGAAGATTTTCAGGCAGACTGTGCTGAGCAGGAGATGGTACGCAAACAGGTGCTCCGTGATGTGAAGAAACTGGTAGACTTTCTGCCGGCTCCACAACGCGAAGTGGTTTATATGCGTTTTTATCAGCAGATGTCTTTCAAGGATATAGCCGAGTGTACCAATGTGAGTATCAATACGAGTCTGGGAAGAATGCGTTATGCGCTCCTTAACCTCCGCAAGATGGCTAAGGAGCACAATATCTATCTGAATCTTGATTAGTGGAGTTCTTTCAAGGCATGGATGGTAGCATAAGGGTCTGTGCTCTTGAATACATAACTTCCGCTTACCAGCACGTCTACTCCGGCTTTTACCAGTCTTGGAGCAGTTTCTGCCTGCACGCCGCCATCTACCTCGATGAGTGCCTGACTGCCGCTCTCTTTGATGAGCTGGCGCAGACGGCCTATCTTCTTGATGGTGTTCTCGATGAATTTCTGTCCGCCGAAGCCTGGGTTAACGCTCATCAAAAGTACCATGTCTACATCGCAGATGATGTCTTCCAGCACACATACCGGGGTAGAAGGGTTGAGGGTAACTCCTGCCTTCATGCCTGCTGCATGAATCTGCTGGATGGTGCGGTGCAGATGGGTGCAGGCCTCGTAGTGCACGTTCATCATCATGGCACCGAGCTTGGCAGTCTGCTCAATGTAATTTTCCGGGTGCTGTATCATAAAGTGGACGTCGAGGGGTTTGGTGCACACCTTGCTCACGGCTTCTATCACAGGGAAGCCGAACGAGATGTTGGGCACGAAGACACCATCCATCACATCGAGGTGGAGCCAGTCGGCCTCACTCTTGTTAATCATCTCTATATCACTCTTCAGGTCAATGAAGTTGGCTGAGAGCAATGAAGGGGATACCATTGTTTTCATCTTTCTTCTTCTTTTAGTTAGGATAGCACACCTTTAGCTTCCCATTTTGCACCATGGTATGATAGGAGTAGGCTATCTGCTTGATGAAGTAGATGGTCTGAGCCGAAGGTCTCATTTTCTTTGGTGTAAATACTTGCTTCATAGGCGTGAATCTTTTTATTTGAATGAATACTACTTTTATCTGTTGCTTTCAAGAACGGGCATTTCTTTCTGTGGAGTTTTCCTCCGCCTGTTACCTGTCCTCTAGATAAATAACGGCACGTCTGGCAGATTATTACATTTCGGCGAAATATTTTTTTCTTTTCTCCCTATATATAATAATGTATAGGGGAGAGAAGGGGAAGAAAAAGTGGGCGAAATGGTGATTTAGATGATAAAATAGTGTTAAATCTAAAAATTTCTCGACAAAAAGTTTGTAGTTTAAAAGAAAAACTGTACTTTTGCAGTAGAAAATGAAGAACGAAGGAGAATATTTTCGTTAAAAAGAAAGAAACTCGTCGTTTTTTAGTAGCAACAAACAATTAAAAGAAAAAGCAATATGAATACATTCGTATCTACATCATGGTGGTGGCGTAACTCAAGATTCCAGAAGTCGTGAGTCGAGACGCCGTATGTGGATGTGAACAACATAATATACTAGGGGCCTGCCGTAACTTACGACAGGCCCCTTTTCTTTTACAACGAAAAATAAAAACAAAAAATATAGGAGATATTTACTATGGAAATGAAGGACATTTTGAACAGAATGTTGAACCATGAGGAACTTTCCCGTGAGGAAACCCGAAACATCATTGTAGGAATCACCAAGAGTGAATTTCCTGAGGAGCAGATTACAGCCCTGCTCACCGGTTTGCAGATGAGAGGCGTAACGGTAGATGAACTGCTCGGTTTCCGTGACGGAATTCTTGCCACGGGCGTGCCAGCCATCCTGGATTGTGACCGCTACATTGACGTGGTGGGAACCGGTGGCGACCGCAAGAACACCTTTAACATTTCTACTACTTCCTGCTTCGTCATTGCGGGTGCGGGTTACAAGGTGGCAAAGCACGGCAACTATGCGGCTACTTCGGTGAGTGGTGCCAGCAACGTCATCAAGAACCATGGTGTTCAGTTTACCGATGATATAGACAAGCTGAACCGCAGCATCAACGAGGCAGGCATCGTTTATCTTCATGCCCAGCTCTTCGCCAAGGCAATGAAGTTTGTGGGGCCTATCCGCAAGGCTTTGCAGTTTCCTACCGTGTTCAACCTGTTAGGTCCTCTTGTCAATCCTAGTCAGCCTAAGTGCCAGTTGCTGGGTGTAGCCAATCTCGACCAGATGCGCCTTTATAATCAGGTTTACCAGAAACTAGGCATTGATTTCGGCATTGTTAACAGCATCGACGGATATGATGAAATTTCACTCACCGGCGACTTCAAGGTAACCACCAACAACTATGAGAAGATTTTCAAGTCTCAGGATCTCGGTTTCGAGATAGCCAAACCGGAAGAGGTGCGAGGCGGAGCAACCGAGGAAGAGGCCAAGGACATCTTTGATGCAGTGCTTGAAAACCGTGCCCTCCCAGCTCAGAAGAACATCGTTCTCGCCAATGCAGCCTTCGGTATCCAGGTAATGGAGAAGGGACAGAAGAGCATAGAGGAATGCGTGGAGATAGCAAGAGAGAGCATTGACTCGGGTAAGGCACTCGCTACCTTCAAAAAATTCGTAGAGATCAACAGTTAAAGATAAAAAGTAAAAACGAAAAAATGGCTGATATTTTAGAGGAAATTGTGGCTCATAAAAGAATCGAGATTGAGCAGCGCAAGCGCTTTATCCAGCCACGACAGATGATAACCCTCACCGAGCAGAAAATGCAGGAAGATGGGGGAAAGGTGCCGGGCGGAAGCATGAAGGAGTCGCTGATGCACTCGGAGACGGGAATCATCGCTGAATTCAAGCGCAAATCGCCTTCCAAGGGCTGGATCAAACAGGAGGGTAAGCCGAGCATCATCCCGCTCGCCTACCAGCAGAACGGAGCCTCGGCGCTCAGCATCCTCACCGACATTGATTACTTCGGAGGATATGATGAGTATATTCAGGAGGCGCGCCATGTGGGCGTTACCCTACCTATCTTATATAAGAACTTCGTGGTAGAGGAATACCAGCTGCTGCAGGCGAGATACTGCGGAGCTTCTGCCGTGCTGCTCATTGCGGCCTGCTTGACCAAGGAGGAGTGTAAGATGCTCATGAACATGGCACACCAGCTGGGCATGGAGGTACTGCTCGAGATGCATAATGAGCGCGACTTCGAGTATGCAGAACTGGAACCGGATATGTACGGCATCAACAACCGAAATCTCGGAACCTTCTTTACGGATGTGGAGAACAGCTTCAGATTGGCAGAGAAACTTCCGAAGGATGTGTGCAGGGTGAGCGAGAGTGGTATCTCCAACCCGCAGACGGTTCTCCGGTTGAGAGAAGAAGGCGGCTTCAGGGGTTTCCTGATGGGCGAACAGTTCATGAAACAGGCTGATCCGGGCAGAGCGCTTCAAGAGTTTATCAAGCAGTTGAAACAATAAAGAAAATGTTAGTAAAGGTTTGTGGAATGCGTGAACCTGATAATGTAAAGCAGGTTGCGCAACTCGGCGTTGATATGATGGGATTTATCTTCTATCCTAAGTCTCCACGGTATGCCAGTCATGTGCTGGCTCGCTCTGATGCTGACCGCAATGTGTGCCGAGTGGGAGTCTTCGTAAATGATTCCATTTCCAATATGTTGGATAAGATTCATTCATTCTCTCTGAATGCGGTGCAGATGCATGGAAACGAGAGCAGGGAACTGTGTGAGCAACTGCGTGCAGCAAAGGGGAATATGAAGATAATCAAAGCTATTAGTGTTTCCAATGCCGGGGACATTCAGAAATATAAGGAGTATGTAGGCGCTGTTGACTACTTCCTTTTCGACACCAAATGTAAGACGGTGGGCGGAAGTGGTCAGCAGTTTGACTGGCAGGTACTGGATGAATATGATGGCGATGTTCCATTCCTGTTGAGTGGCGGCATCGGTCCGGAAGATGCTTCCCGCATCCTGTCTTTCTATCAGCCCCGATGCGTAGGAATCGACCTCAACTCCAGGTTTGAGATAGAACCGGGACTGAAGGATGTAGAGAAACTCAAGGAATTCCTTTTAAAGGTAAAAAAGTAAAAGGGTAAAAAAGTAAAAAGGTAAAAAAATGAATAAAATAAATGCATTATTTGCAAACAATAAAGACCGCAAGCTTTTGAGCTTGTATTTCTGCGCCGGATGCCCAACTTTGGAAGGTACCGGTGATGTAATTAAGGCGATGGAGCGCAAGGGGATAGATATGATTGAGGTAGGAATCCCTTTCAGTGATCCGTTGGCTGATGGTCCTGTTATCCAGAGTGCCGGAACCGTGGCTCTGAAGAACGGAATGACAGTGAAGAAACTCTTCGCTCAGTTGAAGAAAATCAAGGATGAAGTGCAGCTTCCACTCGTGCTGATGGGATATCTGAACCCTATCATGCACTACGGCATTGAGGCTTTCTTCAAGAGCTGCGTAGAGAGCGGAGTGAGCGGCACCATCATCCCAGATCTTCCCTTTGATGATTATCTGAAGGTGGTAAAACCCATAGCCGACAAGTATGACATCTGTGTCATCATGATGATTACCCCTGAAACCAGCGAGGAGCGCATCCGTTTCATCGATGAGCATACCGATGGTTTCATCTACATGGTCAGCTCGGCGAGCATCACGGGCGCCCAGAGCAGTTTCGGCGATGCCAAGCTGGCTTATTTCAACCACATCAACGGCATGAATCTACGCAACCCACGCATGATAGGTTTCGGCATCAGCAACAAGCAGACCCTTACCAGTGCTCAGGATAATGCGGCGGGAGCCATCATCGGCAGTAAGTTTGTAACCCTGCTCAATGAAACCGATGATCCGGATAAGGCTTTAGATGAGCTTTTTGAGTGCCTCGAAAAGTAGTTGATAGTTAACAGCGGCTTCGCCGTATAGCAGGCTTGCCCTATAAACTATAAATTATAAACTAAGTATTATGTATCAAGTTGACGAAAAAGGATTTTTTGGAAAATTCGGAGGAGCTTATGTTCCTGAGATATTATATAAATGTGTAACCGAGTTGCAGCAGGCTTACAAGCCAATCATTGATAGCGAGGAGTTCAAGAAGGAATACCGTGCGCTGCTCAAAGATTATGTGGGCCGCCCTTCACCTCTTTATTATGCTAAGCGCATGAGCGAGAAGTACGGATGCCAGCTCTATCTGAAGCGTGAGGACCTGAACCATACCGGTGCACACAAAATTAACAATACCATCGGTCAGATTCTCATGGCCAAGAAGATGGGCAAGACCCGCATCATTGCCGAAACCGGAGCCGGACAGCACGGTGTGGCTACCGCTACGGTATGCGCCCTGATGAACATGAAGTGTGAGATTTTCATGGGTGCCACCGATGTGGAACGCCAGCATACCAACGTAGAGCGTATGAAGATGCTGGGAGCCAAGGTGAACCCTGTGCGCACCGGCAACATGACGCTGAGCGATGCCTGCTCTGAGGCCATACGCGACTGGTGCTGCCACCCGCAGGATACCTTCTATATCGTAGGTTCTACCATGGGTCCGCACCCTTATCCAGACATTGTTGCCAAGATGCAGAGCGTAATCTCTGAAGAACTGAAATGGCAGCTTGAGGAGAAGATAGGCCGCAACTATCCTGATTACCTCATCGCCTGCGTGGGTGGCGGAAGCAACGCTGCCGGAACCATCTACCACTACATTGATGATGACCGCGTGAAGATATATCTGGCTGAGGCTGCCGGACACGGAATAGATACCGATTATACCGCTGCCACCATGCACTGCGGCACAGAAGGCATCATCCACGGAGCACGCACCCTCGTGATGCAGACCGAGGACGGACAGATAGAGGAAGCCTTTACCATCAGTGCCGGCCTCGACTATCCGGGCATCGGCCCTATGCACGCCGACCTTGCCACATCGGGCAGGAGCCATGTGCTCGCCATTAAGGACGATGAGGCCATCTACGCCGGTTACGAACTCACCCGCATGGAGGGCATCATTCCGGCTATTGAGAGTGCGCACGCCGTGGCAGCCCTGAAGAAGATGAAGTTCAAGAAGGATGATGTGGTGGTGCTCACCGTATCAGGCCGTGGCGACAAGGATGTAGAAACGTATTTGAACCATAAGGAAATGGCAGGAGAGTACGGCAATTTTTAAATAGTTAATAGTTTATAGTTAGCAGAGGCTGCGCCGTAGAGCACGATTGTCAAAGCGGTTCATGCTATAAACTGTAAACTATATACAGTAAATCATAAATTAAATGAAGTTTAATTACAAGACAGTTACCCGCAAGATTCTCGCCGACCTCTATACGCCGGTGGGAGTCTACATGCGACTGAGAGATATTTATCCGCAGTCGGCTCTGATGGAGAGTTCCGACTATCATGGCTCCGAGAATTCGCGCTCCTTCATCGGTGTGCATCCGCTGGCAAGCATCGCCGTGAGTCATGGTGAGGTCATCAAGACCTATCCCGACGGAAGAGTAGAGAAAGAGCGGCTTCCTGCCTTCGGTGCCGGTAAGGGCGAGGAGTGCAAACTCGCCATCTCAAAGAGTATCAACTACTTCATCTCTTCCTTCCATGTAGAGGGCGAGAGCAAGGAGTTCTGCGGACTCTATGGATTCACCACCTTCAATGCGGTGAGATATTTTGAGAACATCCCTGTCAAGGATACCACCATGGAGAAGAATGATGCGCCAGACATCTATTACATCATGTATAAGGACATCATCGTCTTCGACTATTTCAACAACACCATGGAGCTCATTGCGCTCCAGGAAAGTGAAGATCCTCACTCTTCACTTCCAGAGCTCGACGAACTGCTCAAGGCGGTGAACAAGGCAAATGTGAAACCTTATGATTTCCACCCGGTGGGCGAAACCACCTCTACGCTCACCGATGAGGAGCACAAGGCAAACATACGCCGATGCATACAGCACTGCCTGCGCGGAGATGTATTCCAGATTGTGGTGAGTCGCCGCTTCGTACAGAAATATGAGGGCGATGATTTCAAACTCTACCGTGCGCTGCGCAGCATCAACCCTTCGCCTTACCTCTTCTATTTCGACTTCGGCGGTTTCCGCATCTTCGGTTCTTCGCCTGAAACCCATAACCGCATCGTGGGCAACAAGGCGTTCATTGACCCGATTGCCGGAACCACCCGACGCACAGGAGATATGGAGCAGGACCGCAAGGCTGCCGAATTCCTGCGCAACGACCCGAAGGAGAATGCCGAGCATGTGATGCTGGTAGACCTGGCACGCAATGATCTGAGCCGCAACTGTCATGGGGTGAAAGTAGATTTCTACAAGGACATGCAGTTCTACAGTCATGTTATCCATCTCGTGAGCCGTGTGAGCGGAGAGTTGGATGAGCATGCCGACCACATCAAGGAGTTTATTGATACCTTCCCTGCCGGCACGCTGAGCGGTGCGCCTAAGGTGAGAGCGATGCAGATTATCTCAGAGCTGGAGCCTCACAACCGCGGTGCCTACGGAGGCTGTATCGGCTTCATCGGTCTGAACGGCGACCTGAATCAGGCCATCGTGATACGTACCTTCATCAGCCGAAACGGCGAACTCTGGTTCCAGGCGGGTAGTGGAGTAGTGGCAAAGAGCAATGATGAGTATGAGCTAGAAGAGTGTAACAACAAGCTCGGTGCGCTGACTAAGGCGATTCACATTGCTGAAGAGTTGTAATAGTGATTAATTATTAGTGATTAGTGATTATTTCTCGCTGATTGTACTCACTACTCACTAATCAATAATAAATAACAAAAGATGAAAGTAGTAATCATAGATAATTACGATTCCTTTACCTATAATCTGGCCCATCTGGTAAAGGAGTTGGGAGCTGACGTTACGGTGTTCCGCAACGACCAGTTCCAGTTGCCGGAGCTGGAATGCTTCGACAAGATCATTCTGAGTCCGGGTCCGGGCATTCCGTCGGAGGCGGGACTGCTGATGGATGTTATCCGCAAGTATGCAGGCCGCAAGCCGATGCTGGGCGTATGCCTGGGTCATCAGGCTATAGGCGAGGCGTTTGGAGCCAAGCTTACCAATCTTTCTGAGGTGTATCATGGAGTGGCAACCCCTTGCACCCAGTTTGGCAACGATGTTATTTTCGACGGGTTGGACAAGCGCATAGAGATTGGCAGATACCACTCTTGGGTGGTAGACCGCTCGGGATTCCCTGACTGCCTGGACGTTACGGCGGTAAGCGATGATGGTTGCATCATGGGTCTGAAGCATAAGAACTATGATATTCATGGTATCCAGTTTCATCCGGAAAGCGTGCTGACACCAGACGGCAAGAAGATGGTGAGAAACTGGTTGGAAAAAGCTTAATGACCTTAATGACCAATGACCTTAATGACCACCATGACCGCATGGTGGTTGTTGAGTTTTTTTGTTTTATGATAAGAAAAAGCAAAGCCTGACGCTCTCTCGAGTGCCAGGCTTTTCCTAACAATCTTAACCCTCGCTACAATCCTCTCACGAGTTTCGCGAAGCATATTACCTAAACTGATTTTTCCACAAATGGAAAATTAAACCTTTTTGTTTTTACAACCCTTTACATATCCCAAGCCACTGCACTCGCACCGAGTACGGCAGCAGAACTACCATCAAGGGTAGAAACAAGGAATTTAGCCTTGCCCTTGAAGATGCGGAGCACGTGCTCATCATAAGCCTTCTGGATAGGTTTCATGATGAGGTCGCCAGCCTTGGTCAGGCCACCGAAGAAGACGAAAGCCTCTGGTGAAGAGAAGGCTGCGAAATCAGCACAAGCCTCACCGAGCATCTTGCCGGTAAACTCGTATACACGCAGTGCCAGCTTGTCGCCCTTGCCTGCAGCAACGCTCACATCATAAGATGTAATGTTCTCCGGATTCATCTCACGGAGCAATGAAGGCTCATCGCTCTTCTCGAGAAACTCGCGTGCTGTGCGAGCCACACCTGTGGCAGAGCAGTAAGCTTCGAGACATCCTGTACGGCCGCATCCGCAGGTGCGACCCTCTTTGCCACGTACCATGGTAACGTGACCCAATTCGCCTGCGAATCCGTCGCAGCCGTAAACCATCTGTCCGTTGATGACAATACCAGAGCCAACGCCTGTACCGAGCGTAACGTCGATGAAGTTTTTCATACCTCTTGCTACACCGTATGTCATCTCGCCGAGCGCAGCAGCATTGGCATCATTGGTCATACCTACAGGCAAGCCGCCGAGGGCTTTGCTGAACAAGTCGGCCAATGGTACCACTCCGTCGTGTGCCCAAGGAAGATTTGGAGCGAATTCAATTGTTCCATTATAATAGTTTGCGTTTGGCGCACCGATACCCATTGCCTTAATCTTGTCAATGCCGCCTACCGTATCAATGATAGGCTGGAGAGCTTCTACGGCTGCCTTCACATAGTCTTCAACTTTTCCGTAACCACCTGTTTTGATGGCAGTTGTTGCTTTGATCTCTCCGCGAGCATCTACGATGCCGAAAACTGAATTTGTACCGCCGAGGTCAAGGCCTATTACGTACGGTTTAAGTGTATTATCTGTCATGTTAATTATTTGAAATTAGTTAGAATTATTTTATTTTTCGGCAAAGATACTGAAAACTTTTGAATCTCGTTTATTTTTAAATATAAAAAATTTTAATTTTCTTTTTTTTTCCTGCCAGACGATTTGCTGTCCGAAGTTTCTCTGTTGCCCTAAATCCTGTTTATATTCATGCAGAACATCCGCGTAATCCGTGTAATCCGTGCCCGAAAATATAAAAAACGGATATAAAATGAACTTTTAGGCGAAAAAATTGTGCTTTGTGCCCGAAATTTTGTAACTTTGCCGACTGTTAGAAATTGTAATGATACTAAGATGAATTTAGCATTTCCAATTGAGATAAACATCCTTGACTTCATATTCAAAGGAATTGTCATCGGTGTTCTTGCCTCAGCCCCTATGGGGCCGGTAGGCATCCTTTGCATCCAGCGTACACTCAACAAGGGTCGCTGGTATGGGTTTGTAACAGGTGTGGGTGCCGCATGCAGCGACATTGTATATGCTCTGTTTACAGGCTTGGGCATGAGTTTTGTGATGGATTTTGTGAGCAACTCCGAGAACAAGTTCTATCTTCAGATTTTCGGCAGTCTGATGCTCCTCATGTTCGGAATCTACTGCTTCAAGAGCGACCCGATGAAGAACATGCACAAGTCGAGCAACAAGCAGGGTACCCTGATGCACAACGGCATCACGGCGTTCCTCGTAACACTCTCCAATCCGCTCATCGTGTTCCTCTTCATGGCCACCTTCGCGCAGTTTGCTTTCGTCGTACCGGATATGCCGGTAGAAATGGGAGTAGGGTATCTCAGCATCGTCTTCGGAGCCCTGCTGTGGTGGTTCGGACTCACCTGGCTCGTCGACAAGATTAGGAACAAGTTTGATACCAACGGCATCGTCATTATCAATAAGGTAATAGGCAGCGTGGTCATCATCTTCTCCATCATCGCTCTCTTCGGCACGATTTTCAATCTGTATCATCTGCCGGAATTTTAAAAGTCCTTAAACAGGTCTTTAATCACCCCTTCAATCAGAAGGAGGCAAAGCATAAAGTTCAAATGTTAGCAGTTCAAAGTTTATGTTTGTAGCACAAGAATTAAGAAAGAAAAGTATCGCAGAATACTTATTATATATGTGGCAGATTGAGGACATCATCCGAGCTTACGGATGCTCGCTGCCTGTCATCAAGAAAAATTATGTAGACCGGTTCGACTTTACACCCGAGCAGCGCGAGGAAGAACTCGACTGGTTTGGCAACCTGATTCGCATGATGAACGAGGAGGGAAAGCGCGAGGGAGGACACCTTAATATTAATAAGGTGATACTAAAGGACGTCATTGACCTGCACGGCATGCTGCTGCAGAGCACCAAGTTTCCTATCTACAATGCCGAATATTACAAGGTGCTGCCTTTCATCGTAGAGCTACGCCAGCGGGGCGACAAGGATCTCAACGAGATTGAAACCTGCCTCGATGCCCTCTATGGTGTGATGATGCTGCGCCTGCAGAAGAAGGAAATTACGCCCGAAACTGAAAGGGCCATCAAGGAGATTACCGTCTTCATAGGTCTGCTCAGCGATTATTACATCAAAGACCGAACCGAGGGACTCAAGTTTGATGATGACGACATGTAGGGATTAGTTATTAGTGATTAGTTATTACTTTTTAGAATATACATTATTATATATTATATACAACAGGATGAACGAAATAGAAAGAAGAAGAACATTTGCCATTATCTCTCACCCGGATGCTGGTAAGACAACATTGACCGAGAAGTTTCTGCTTTTCGGTGGACAGATTCAGGTGGCAGGTGCCGTAAAGAATAACAAGATTCGCAAAACTGCGACTTCTGACTGGATGGATATTGAGAAACAGCGTGGTATCTCGGTATCTACATCTGTAATGGAATTTGATTATCTCCCTGCCGGACAGGAGGGAGAACCTTATAAGGTGAATATTCTGGATACTCCAGGTCACCAGGACTTCTGCGAGGATACCTACCGCACACTTACAGCCGTAGATTCTGCCATCATCGTGGTTGACTCTGCCAAGGGTGTGGAGGCACAGACCCGCAAACTCATGGAGGTGTGCCGTATGAGAAATACCCCGGTAATCATCTTCATCAACAAGATGGATCGTGAGGGACGCGATCCGTTTGATGTGCTCGACGAGTTGGAAGAAGAGCTCAAAATCAAGGTTCGCCCGCTGAGCTGGCCTATCGGTCAGGGCGCCCGTTTCAAGGGCGTTTACAACATCTACGAGCATCAGCTGAACCTCTTTACACCTAACAAACAGCGAGTTACCGAGAAGGTAGAGGTAGACATCCAAAGTTCAGAACTCGATGAGCGGGTTGGTGAACGTGAGGCTGCACAACTGCGTGAGGAATTGGAACTGGTAGATGGTGTTTACCCTGAGTTTGAGGAAGAAACCTACCGTTCGGCCGAGGTAGCACCTGTGTTCTTCGGTTCGGCACTGAACAATTTTGGTGTTCAGGAACTCCTCGACTGTTTTGTTCATATTGCTCCATCTCCTAGACCCACCCAGGCAGAGGAGCGACTGGTGAAGCCTGAAGAACCTAAGTTCAGTGGTTTCATCTTCAAGATTACAGCCAATATTGATCCAAACCACCGCTCCTGCATCGCTTTCTGTAAGATATGCTCGGGCAAGTTTGTGAGAAATCAGCCATATTACCACGTGCGCTTGGATAAGAACGTGCGTTTCTCTTCGCCTACCCAGTTCATGGCACAGCGCAAGAGTACCATTGACGAGGCTTATCCGGGTGACATTGTAGGTTTGCCAGACAACGGTATTTTCAAGATAGGAGATACGTTGACGGAGGGAGAGAAGATGCATTTTCGCGGTTTGCCAAGCTTCTCTCCACTCCTTTTCAAGTACATCGAGAATGATGACCCGATGAAGAGCAAGCAGTTCCAGAAGGGATTGGAGCAGCTCATGAACGAGGGTGTGGCGCAGCTCTTCGTCAACCAGTTCAACGGCCGCCGCATCGTGGGCACCGTGGGTCAGCTGCAGTTCGAGGTTATCCAGTACCGTCTGGAGAACGAGTACAACGCCAAGTGCCGCTGGGAGCCCGTGCATCTTCACAAGGCTTGCTGGATAGAGGCAGATGACGAGAAGGAACTCGAGAACTTCAAGAAGCGCAAGTACCAGTACATGGCCAAGGATATTGAGGGGCGCGATGTCTTTCTTGCCGATTCGGGCTACGTGTTGAGCATGGCGCAGCAGGATTTTGAACACATCAAGTTCCATTTCACATCGGAATTCTAAATCAATGTAAAAAAGATGGATGAAGAAATTCTAGATTACAACGAGCAGAAAGAGGGATGGGTCAGTAAGATGGTGGATTGGCAGAAAAAACATATTTCTGACCGCCAGATGACCCTTATCCTGGCTTTTATCATCGGCCTTCTGGCGTCGGTGGCAGGATATTTCCTGCACGGCATTGTGCACGAAATACAGTTGCTGCTCACTTCGGGATTTAACAAGGGCACCTATAACCTGCTCTTCCTGCTCTTCCCGATTGTGGGCATTTACCTCACCATGCTCTTTATTAAATACGTGGTCAGAGATAATATTTCCCACGGTATCACCCGTGTGCTTTACGCTATCTCTACCAAAAATTCCAAGCTCAAGGCCCACAACTGCTGGTCATCGGTGGTGGCATCAGGTATCACCATCGGTTTCGGTGGTTCCGTGGGAGCCGAGGCTCCTATTGTGCTCACGGGTTCGGCCATCGGCTCAAACCTGGGACAAATCTTCCGCATGGACAAGAAAACCATGATTCTGCTGGTGGGCTGTGGCGCCTCTGCAGCTATTGCTGGAATCTTTAAGGCGCCTATTGCCGGACTCGTGTTTACGCTTGAGGTGCTGATGGTAGACTTGAGCATGGCTTCCTTGCTGCCTATCCTTATCAGTTGTGTAACAGCTACTTGCTTTACCTACATCCTGATGGGATCCAAGAGCCTTTTCGATTTTACGCTTACCAATCTGTGGGCACTCGACCGCGTGCCTGCCTGCTTGTTATTGGGCATCTTTTGCGGTTTGGTGAGCCTTTATTTCATGCGCACTATGTCGGCATGCGAGGGCTTCTTTGCCAAGCTTTCGCCTTATCCATACGTAAAGCTGCTCTTTGGTGGACTGATTCTGAGTTCGCTCATCTTCCTCTTCCCTTCGCTCTATGGCGAGGGATATTCGGCTGTCAACGTGCTGCTGAAGGGACAGAATGTGGAAGACTGGGGGCAGGTGATGAGCCGTTCGCTCTTCTACGGGCACAACCAGCTGCTCATCCTCTACATCGCCTTGGTAACCTTTACCAAGGTTTTTGCCACCTCGGCCACCAATGGTAGTGGCGGATGCGGTGGTACCTTTGCTCCTTCGCTCATTATCGGAGGTTTTGCCGGTTTCCTCTTTGCGCGCCTTTGGAATGTGAATCAGGTAGGTGTCTATGTTCCTGAGCAGAACTTTACACTGATGGGTATGGCGGGCCTCATTACGGGCGTGATGCATGCACCGCTTACGGGCATCTTCCTCATCGCCGAACTCACGGGCGGCTACCAGCTTTTCATGCCGCTGATGATAGTGTGCATCTCTTCGCTGCTCACCATCAGCATCTTCGAGAGTCACAGCATCTACGCCCTGCGTCTGGCTAGAGAGGGCAAGCTGCTCACCCACCATATTGACAAGGCTGCGCTCACCCTGCTGGGCATGCAGGATGTCATTGAGAAAGATTATCATCCGGTAGGTCCGGATCTGCCGATGAGCAAGCTGGTGAGTGAGATAAGTCGCAGTAACAACAACTTTCTGCCTGTTTTGGATCAGGCGGGTGTGCTGTTGGGAGTAATAGATATTACGAAGATTCGCCACATCATCTTCCGCACCGAACTGTATCAGCATTTCACCGTGCGTCAGCTGATGATGCAGCCTTCTGCCGTTCTTACCGAACATGACAGTATGGACGAGGTGATGCAGAAATTTGATAAAACCGATGCCGCCCAACTGCCAGTGGTTGATGTGGTAGGCGTACTGAAGGGTTACATCAGCCGTACTAGAATCTATTCCATGTACAGGCAGATTGTAGCGGATATGTCGGCAGAGTAGGTTTTTAAGTGAAGAATTCATGTGCTTAAGTAAACATTAAACATTGTTATGGAGAAGAAGGATTTAAAAATTGTTTTCATGGGAACACCGGAGTTTGCGGTAGAATCCCTCAAGTGCCTTGTAGAGGGCGGATACAATGTTGTGGCTGTGGTTACCCAGCCTGATAAACCGGTGGGCAGACATCAGGATACGCTGCAACCTTCGCAGGTTAAGCAGTATGCCGTAGAGCATGGTTTACCGGTGCTGCAGCCTGTAAAGATGAAGGACCCTGAGTTTGTGGAGCAGTTGCGTTTTTATCAGGCAGACTTGCAGGTGGTAGTTGCATTCCGTATGTTGCCAGAGGAGGTTTGGGCGATGCCGAAATATGGTACTTTTAATGTACATGCAGCCCTCCTTCCGCAGTATCGTGGTGCGGCGCCTATCAACTGGGCAGTGATTAATGGTGAAAAGGAGACGGGTGTTACCACCTTCTTCCTCGACCACGATATTGATACAGGTCGCATCATTCTGCAGAAACGTTTTCCTATTCCGGAGACGGCAAATGTGGAGTATGTTTACGACGGGTTGATGCATCTTGGTGCTGAATTGGCGCTGGAAACCATTGATGCGCTCATCGCTGCCAATGGCAATATCGGTTCCATTCCTCAGAGCGAATTGATAGGACAGGGTGCCGAACTCAAGCCGGCTCCGAAGATCTTCAAGGATACCTGCCGCATCGACTTCCACAAGCCTGCCAAACAGGTGTATGATTTCATCCGCGGTCTTTCTCCATACCCTGGTGCATGGACTGAAATTAAGAAGAAGGAGACAGTAGTATTCTTTGACGATCCTAAGGGAGAGGATGATTACGTGAGGTTCCCTGAGCCTACTGCTCATCCATCCCATAAGCAGAGTACACAGAAAATTCAGGTACTTAAGATATTTTCTACCCGTCTTTCATGTATGAAGCGTGGTGATGCGCCTGTGGGATCGCTCCGCGTTGAGGGGAAGTCGTTACAAGTAGCCTGCCTTGATGAATGGCTCATTATTCAGGAGTTGCAGCTCAGTGGCAAGAAACGCATGGGTGCTTCTGCTTTTCTCAATGGTATGAAGGACATAGCTTATTATGAGTGTTCGAAGAAAGATGTTAGTGACGATTTTTAAGATTCAAAAGATTTTTGATTTTTAGTTTTATAGTATTATGACTGTAGAAGAAGACATCAAGCGTGCTATAGAGTGCATGCGAAAGGGTGGAGTGATACTCTATCCTACAGATACCGTATGGGGCATAGGATGCGACGCCACCAACCCTGAAGCGGTAAAGAAAGTTTATGAAATAAAGAAACGTGACGATTCTAAGGCGCTTATCTGCCTGATAGATTCTGCTGACCGTATGGCGCGTTATTTCCGCAATGTGCCACAGGTGGCATGGGATTTCATCGATGCTGCCATGCCTGTAAAGCCTACTACGGTTATTCTTGATGATGCGAGTGGTGTGGCTAATAATCTGGTAGCAGAGGATGGAAGTCTGGCGATGCGTATAACCTATGAGCCTTTCTCCAAACAACTCTGTTACCGTTTTCAGAAGCCTATTGTAAGTACAAGTGCTAATGTGAGTGGTGAGCCTGCTGCACAGAATTATCGCGACATCTCCGAGGAAATCCTCAATGCTGTAGATTATGTTTGCTGGAGCCGCCGTCAGGAGCATAAACCTCATCAGCCTTCCAGCATCGTTAAGATTGCTAAGGATGGTGAAGTGAAAGTAATCAGATAGAGTTTTCAATTCATCCTTATATGAATGCCTGCTAGAGGGATATTTTCTTCCCTTAGCAGGCTTTTTTGTATGTTTTCAGTCTATAATATACTTAAAGAAACCCGTTGGCGGAATTAATTTAGCGCATACTTAACCCTGCCAATCGGTCTGTTGTTTACATAATTAATATATTGCAAGACTGTAAATGCGCTGATTTTCCCAATGATTCGGGTAAACAGTCCTGGTGTTTGCTTAGCATAGTTTCGGAAGAGCATGAAGTGATCACAAAGTTGAGAGAAATTTGTCTCGATTCTCTTCCTCGCCTTAGCATAAGGCTTAAATGTTGGTCGCCAATTCTTCATGTTCAAGCGATATGGAACTTCCAACTTGATGCCTACAGAAGAAAACAAGTCTTGCTGTAGTTCCGCACTGAGGTAAGCACGATCGCCAAGGATGCAACAGTCATGGAATTGAAACTTTACATCTTTAAGAAAATGAATGTCATGAACATTAGCTGGACTCAGGTCATACGAGTGGATAACTCCACTTAACCCACAGACAGCGTGGAGCTTATACCCAAAGTAGTATATCTTCTGAGTAGCGCAATAGCCAAATGCAGGAGAGTTTGTTACGTCTGTTCCTTTCATCTTGCAACGCAAGCCTCTGGACAAGCGACACACCTCTATTGGTTTGGAATCTATGCAGAAATATTCTTCTGCGCCATCCATCTTTGACGCTATGCGCTTACGAATCTTCTCACATAGTTCCGCAGTGAACTTTCGCCTGTCATTGAACTGGCGTCGAGAAATCAGATTTGGCATATCTGCCTTATACTCCTTCAGCCTATCGAACAAGTTGTTTTCACTGTCGATGCTAAGATGCTCGGCTGTCAAGCTCAAAGCAACAACTTCGAGGTCTGAAAAACGTGGTACGACTCCAGGGCGAGGAATATTTCCTAGCTCATTAACTAAATTTTTGGAGAAATCCTTGCATATCTCAAGAATTTTTACGAAATTTGCATACAAGTTGTGCATAGCGTGAAATATATAACTTTATAATTGGACACTACAAAGTTACTAAAAATCAACGAGATGCACAACTTTTTCTCCATAAAAATATACTAATTTTCAGGCGGTTTTTTAATTCCGCCAACAGGTTTAAAGAAGTACTATTGCAATTCGTTTATATGACAAAAAAGAATTTCCGCTCAATACGGATATATAACAAGAAACCCTGCAAGAAATGAATCTTGCAGGGTTTATCTTGGGTGGAAGGTGGGACTCGAACCCACGACATTCAGAACCACAATCTGACGCTCTAACCAACTGAACTACGTCCACCATATTGGTTATGTTTTGCTTTTTCAAAAATAGTTGGGTGGAAGGTGGGACTCGAACCCACGACATTCAGAACCACAATCTGACGCTCTAACCAACTGAACTACGTCCACCATATTCTTGTTAAGCGGGTGCAAAGGTACGAAAAAAAAATGGTTCTACCAAATTTTTTCGTACCTTTTTTCTTATTTTTTATTTTGCAGGGCTTGTTGGAACAACTGGAGCTGCCTTATGGGCATCTGCACCAGCTGCAGGAACAGCCTTCTGAGCACCTGCTGCTGCATCCTTGCTAGCACCTGGCATAGCAGGAAGAGCGGTCTGCTCCTGAGTGGCTCCCTCCAAAACACTGCTTTCGCCAGCTGCCTGAGGCGCTACATAAGCACATGCCACGCTGATGACAACCAAGGCTGCAGCGAGGCCCCATGTTAATTTCTCAACAATGTCAGTGGTCTTGCGAACACCCATGATTGAGTTGGTTGAAGAGAAGTTACTTGCAAGTCCACCTCCCTTTGATTCCTGGATGAGCACGATGAAAATCATCAGGATAGCTACCAGGACGATTAATACTACTAATAATGTGTAAGCCATTTTTTAAAACTAGTTTTATTTATTTATTATTCTTCTTTATTTCTTCTTGCTGTTCAGCATCAGTTTCTCAAGGAATCTGAGCTGGTCAACATAATATCCGTTCTTGTCAGGATGCTGCTGATGCAGGCGGCTGATGATTTCGTAAGCCCTCTTATACTTGCCCTGCTTGATGTAGATGCGGGCGAGGGTTTCGGTGAATACACCGCTATTTTCCTCTTCGCCATCCTTGCCGGAATCGGTCTGAAGTTCGGGAGTAAATTCTGGTTTGTAATCTTCGTCCTGCTGGATTTTAGGCAGTTTGAAACCGCCATCCTCCATAAAGTCGTCGATGAGACTCATGGTGCGCGAAGTATCTTCTGGCTCCTGTTGGTCTTCGGTCTCCATGAGATAAGCCACATAGTCTACAGCCGCGTCAGCAGGTGTAGGCTTACGTTTCTCCTTCTTCTCTTCTTCGTCTTCTTCCATAGGAATGGATCCCAGGAAGTGGTCGATGAGGTCGCTAGTACGGTCTCCGTGTTTTTCTGCTCCTATTCCTCTTACGCCTTGCTGCTTGTTGGATTCAGCCTCTTCAGGGGCGTTTTTTATCTGATAGTGGGCTGCCTCTACCATCTCGAAGATAATCTTACGGTCGGTGATGTAGATGGCTGCACGGCGCAGTTCTTCGTCGAAACTCGGGTCGTGGAGCAGGTACAGATTCTTCAACATCAGCAGGCGTGCCGTCTGATAATACGGATATAGGGCCAAGAGGGCGCGCAAGTCGTAGAGCGTCTCTCGGTTCATTTCCTCCGGGTGTTGTATCAATCTGCTTAATTCCACGATATTTTTATCTTTACTTTATTTTACTTTGAACTTTGAACATTGAGTTTTGAACTTTATGATTAGTAAAGCCGTTGAATTCTTCACTCTCCACTTTTCGTTCTTCACTTACTTTACCAGTTAGCTACTGTAGCGTTGAATATCTGGTCTACCAGGTCTTTGATAATCTGGGTTACCAGTTCTTCCTGCACCGAGGCAAGGCTCTGAGTGGTGTCGTAGGTCTTGGCAGATGTAAACTGCTTTTCGAAGTCCTCGGCATGGTTCTTGGTGTTGGTGAAACGTACGTTTACAGTGATACTGAGCTCGGTCTGTACTGAGTATCCCTCAGCACTAACCGACTTGTTGCGCTGAGAATATTGGGTGATTTCGCCCTCTATCTTCAGGTCTCCGTTGCGTGACACCTGTATGAGCTGGGTGTTGCTGGCAAACTTATCCTTGAGTTCGTTGTTGAACATAGGACCCATCGGACCCCACACATACGAACTTCTGATAGGGAAGTCGGCTATCTGTATGGTCTTTGTTTTGGTGTAGTCGATGCTGGCACCGTTGAACTTGTAGCTCACGGAGCATGCTGCCATGACCGCCACCATCAGTGTGACTCCTATTATATATATGTACGCGCGTATATGCTTCATAACTTATATTTGTTAATCTTTCTGTACAGAGTTCTGTCGGAGATTCCCAGTTCTTCTGCCGCTTTTTTGCGGTTTCCGTTGTTTCTCTCCAGTGCCTTTTCTATCATCTGCTTGCTAAGGTCGCTGAGATTCAGATTCTCGTTTTCTTCCTTGATCTCCTCAATCTCAGCATCCTCTGCTTCGGGTTTGTAAGTGCCCCTCATGCCTCCTGTAGCTATTTCCTGACGGATGTGTTGTAGCTCGTCGAGATCGGTAATCGGAGGTACGGAAGATACCGAAGAAACTGATGGAACGGATGATACGGACGGAACCGGAGAAACCGATGAAACCGGAGATACGGATGATACTGGAGCTACATTCGGCTGAACCGGAGAAACATATCCGCCTGTACCGCCCAACTGGCGTGCCTCATCAAGTTGCTTGCGCAGGCTGTTCATCTCTCGCCTCAGGTCGCTCACGTTGCCCCTCAGTTCGTAGAGAATCTTGTAGAGCAGTTCGCGCTCGCTGGCGTAGCTGTGGTCGTCCTTGCCATCCTTCTGTATGGTGGCGAGCTGTGTAGACTCCTCATCTCTCGGAATAAACTGGGTGAGGGTCTGTGCATTGATTTCTCTTTCTCGGCTCAGCACTGACATCTGTTCGGTAATGTTCTTGAGCTGTCTCACATTTCCCGGCCACTTGTATTTCAGCATGATCTGCTTAGCCTCATCTGAGAGTGAAATCTTAGGCAGACGGTATTTTTCGGCCATCTGCATGGCGAAGAGGCGGAAGAGCAGGAGGATGTCGTCGCCACGCTCTCTCAATGCAGGCATCTGTATCGGGATGGTGTTGAGGCGGTAGTAGAGGTCCTCGCGAAAGCGGCCTTCGCTCACAGCCTTGCGCATGTTTACGTTGGTGGCTGCCACGATGCGGACATCCGTTTTCCTTATCTCAGTTCCACCCACGCGGATGTATTCTCCCGTTTCGAGCACGCGCAGCAGTCTTGCCTGCGTCTGTATCGGGAGTTCGCCCACCTCGTCGAGGAAGATGGTACCCTTGTTGGCAATACCGAAGTATCCTTCGCTTTCGCCTATGGCTCCAGTGAAGGAACCCTTCTCATGTCCGAAGAGTTCGCTGTCAATGGTTCCCTCCGGAATGCTTCCACAGTTGATGGCGAAATATTTCTCTCTGCGGCGTGGCGAATTGTCGTGAATCACCCTTGGAATGATTTCCTTACCCACACCGCTCTCGCCGATGATGAGCACGGAGAGATCGGTCGGCGCTACCTGTAGGGCTACGTCGAGCGCATGGTTCAATCCGTCGCTGTTACCGACGATATTGTAGCGTTGTTTTATCTTTTGTAGTTCGGAAGTATCCATTTAGCTGCCAAAATTACTCATTTTTTCTGAATTATCTGCATTTTTTTTTTATTTTAACATTCGGGAGGTCTGATTACAGGGCAGATTTGCCTTTTTTGCGTCATCTGCTCTCCCGAATCTTTCTTTATTCCGCTTTTTCTCGGGAATAGGGAATCTTTATCTTATCCCTTTTTCTTAGGGATGGAGAATCTTACCTTCTCGCTCTCGTCACGCTTTTCGTGGTAGAGTTTAGGCAGTGGATTCTCGTAGGCCGCATCATAGTCTTTGCGGTTGCAGAAGGCATCCAGCGCCAAGTAGATGGCGTGGCGGAAGGAGATTGCATCGGCTTCGTTGCAGCCCGTGATGCTGTAGCTAGGAGTGGTGTTGGCGGCGGTGTGCACGAGTGGCAGACCGGCAGTAAAGAGTACGCCATCCTCGGTGTAGAGAGAATGGAACGGGGTAGTAGCCTGATCATGATACATGGCCATGATGCCGTCGAATTCTACGAAATGGCCGTTGCCGAAGAACTCGTCAGCAGGGTAAGGACCAAAAGCTTGTATTTTCTGCTCGGCAAGCTGGTCAATGGCTGGGATGATGATGCTGGCTTCCTCTTGTCCGCAGCTCTCCTCACCGTTGTTGCTAGGATTCAGGGCGAGCACAGCGATGCGCGGGTTGGTAATCATGAAGTCTCGCTTCAGTGATGTGTGCATCTGCTTCACCTTCTCGATGATGAGCTCCTGGGTTATTGCTGCCGGCACGTCCTTGAGCGGAGTCTTTCCGGTTACGGATGCGATGCGAAGGTCGCCGCCGCAGAGGATGGAAAGGCCCTTGGCACCTTCGCCTAGGCAAGTTTCAATGTATTCCTTGTGGCCCTTGAACTGGAAGCCCTCAAATTGTGCGTTCTGGTTGTTTACCGGTGCGGTAACGAGCACGTCGAAGAGCTCGTCGCGGTAGTCGGTCATGGCTCGGTCAAGTGCCTTGATGGCTGCCGTACCCGATTCCTGAGTAGGCATGCCCATGTCAACCTTTACCTCCTCGTCTACGGCTGGCAGGAGGTTGATTCTTCCGTCTTCAGCATCTTCTGCTTTCTGGATGATGGAGAACTGGGCAGGCAGATTCATCGCCTTGCGGTAATAAGCTGCCACTTTAGGCGAACCGTAGATGATAGGGGTACAATACTCCAACATCTCTGGCTCACTGAATGCCTTAAAAATGAGTTCGTATCCGATACCGTTGGTATCTCCGTGAGTGATGGCCACTCTAATCTTTTTGCTGTCCATTTATCGTTTTATTTTATAGTAGAAATCGCAGCTTCTAGCTGCTTGATTAATATTTTCTTTTTCATTTCGGGCGCATAGACGAAGCCGATGATGATGATTTCATCCCCCGTTTTTCTCAGGCGGATGCGCCTCATCACGTAGGGACCTCCCATGGCGTCTCCCTTCATCTCCCAGAGTCCTTTTTCTGAAAGGATTGGGATTATCATGTACATGCTGTCGGTTTCGCCGGGCATGTTTGTGCGGAGCATGCTGTCAATCTGCTGCTTCTCTTGAGCAGGAAAAGCATCAGAATTGGCTTTCACTCTTCGTTCTTCCCTCTTCACTTTCATGAGGATGAGGTTCTTCATGCCTGAACTGGCGTTGTTTGAAATCCAGATGAAGTTCCCGACCTTCTTGCTTGCTTGCATTTCGGCAGGGATGATCATGCTGATGCCGAAGTTCTTCTTTACCAGTTGCTGCATCTCGCGGTTCTGTTTGCTCGGGTTGGTGGAGATGATGGAGGCGAGGTGCTCCAGTTCAGTCTCATCTACGAGCTGGCGCAGTTTCTCGGGGTTGAGTTTCTCTCTGAGTTGCTGCGGCGAGCGGGCTGAGATGCGGATGACGGTCTGCGGTGAAGCATTCTCGTTGCGGCTCAGCCTGACTGAGAATTCCGCTGCCGGGATGTTCACTACGATGCGAGTTCTTACGAGCAGGTAGCTGCCGTGGATCTTGCCCTTCTTAACCTGGATGAGCCGGCAGAGCGGTTCGGGTTGGGGCAGGGCAGGCACCTCTTCCGTCAGTATCTTCGTAACGATGCTGTCGGTATCTCCCTCGAGTACCACCTCGTAAGGCTGTCCTGTACTCTTGGGCAGTTTTCTGTTTCTTCCTCCTCCCGGGCTGCAACTTGCCAGAAAAAGGAACAAAAGACAGCCGGCAAGTAGGATCTTTAAAGATTCTCTAACCATTTCTTTCCTGGTTTTGTATAACGCCAAGCCAGAAAGCTGAGAGCAATGATGAAACTTATCGTCATTGTAAATGTAAATAAATCCATTTTTCTCCTCCTTTCCTTACTTATTCATCTTCTCTTCATCCTCGTGCTCACGGATTTCTCCGATTTTCTTCGAGGTGCTGAGCAGACCGCAAGCGGCGTAGATGTCCTGGCCGCGGCTGGCACGGATGGTGGTGAAGACACCATGCTGGGTGAGGTAATCACGGAACTGCTCCATCTTCTCATCATCCACACCTTGCAGAGGAATGTCTGGAATTTGGTGGAAACGGATCAGGTTGAAGCGGCAGTCAAGTCCCTTCACCAGCTTGATGATGGCCTTGGCATGCTGCATACTGTCGTTTACGCCCTTAAAGACGATGTATTCGAAACTCAGGCGGCGTTGATGAGAGAAATCATAGTTCCTCAGCAGTTCTACTACCTGCTCCATGCCCATGCCCCTTTCGGCAGGCATCAGTTCAGCGCGTTCAGAAGGGATAGGGTCGTGCATGCTGATAGCCACATGGCAGTCGCTCTCTTCTAGGAACCGCTTCAGCTTGTTCTTCACGCCCACCGAACTTACCGTGATGCGCTTCGGGCTCCATGCCCAGCCGTAGTCGGCGGTGAGAATCTCTGTGGCGCGCAGCACATTGTCGAGATTATCCATCGGCTCGCCCTGACCCATGAACACGATGTTGGTAAGCTTGTCTGCCTCAGGCAGCGAGTAAATCTGGTTCAGAATGTCGCCTGCAGGCAAGCTGCCCTCAAACCCCTGCTTGCCGGTCTGGCAGAACAGGCAGTTCATCTTGCATCCCACCTGCGAAGAAATGCACAGCGTGGCGCGGTCTTTGTCGGGGATGTAAACCGTTTCAACAAATTTGCCGCTCCGGGTAGGGAAGAGGTACTTGATGGTACCATCCACCGAATGTTGCGCATCGGAATATCCGAAGCATCCTATTTCGTATTCGGCAGCGAGTTTGGCACGGTTCGCCTTCGAGATGTTGGTCATCTCGTCAATGCTCTTCACATGCTGCTCATAGAGCCACTTCGCCATCTGCCCACCGGTGAAGGCGGGCATGCCTAAGTCCTTTGCCACCTGCTTCAATTCGGCAAGTGTAAGACCCAAAAGATATTTTTTTTCATTATTCATACTGCAAAGATAGTGTTTTTTGCCGAAAAATTAGTATCTTTGCCACATATTTTATTATAATAAGATAAAATAAAGATAAAAAACACAGATTTAGCCCCCCGAAAAGGGCTGAAGTGAACAAAAATAACGTAAGAAAATGAGAGAAAAAATAGACCTTTTCTTGCCTTGTGAATACATCGACGATGCGCAGAATGCCTTGTCGGTGCTTCATGAGTACAAGACTGTACAGCATATCCACTTCCTGGTGAGTGCTGATTTTGCCGCTCATCATCAGGTGCCCGAAGGATGTACGTTTGTCATCACCGACCGCCTGGAAAGCAGTAACACCATTGTCAGCATCGCAGAAAATACAGATGCCGACTACGTGATGATCTGTACCCGCCACACCACCATAGGATGGGGAAACAACACGCTGGAGCGATTCCTCAGAGTGGCAGATGATACGGATGCCGTCATGGTTTACGCCGACCACTACAAGATGGTGGAAGGCAAAATGGAGAAACATCCGGTAATTGACTACCAGTCAGGTTCTTTGCGAGATGACTTCGATTTTGGAAGCCTCTGGTGCATCAAGGCACAGGCGCTGGTCGACTACATCGCCCAACCCGACCGCGAAGAGTATCAGTTTGCCGCCCTCTACGACCTCCGTCTCTATCTGAGCCGCGTGGGCGAAATCTTCCATCTCAACGAATTCCTCTATTCAGAAGCCGAACTCGACACCCGTAAGAGCGGCGAGAAGCAGTTTGACTATGTAAACCCGCGCAACCGCGAGGTGCAGATTGAGATGGAAAAGGCATGCACCCAGCATCTGGGCAAGGTGGGCGCCCTGATAGACACCACCTTCTACCGCCAACCCGACTTCGGTGAGCAGGATTTTGAATACGAGGCATCTGTCATCATCCCCGTTTTCAACCGCGAAAAGACGGTGGCTGATGCCGTGAAGAGTGCGCTGGGACAGAAGGCCAACTTCAAGTTTAATGTCATCGTGGTAAACAACCATTCTACCGACCGTACCGGCGAAATACTGGATGAACTTAAAGCCGACAACCTGATACAGATTGTGCCGGAGAGAACCGACCTGGGAATAGGCGGATGCTGGAACGAAGCCATCAACAGCAGTTTCTGCGGAAAGTTTGCCGTACAGCTTGACAGCGATGACCTCTATTCTTCACCAAAGACACTCCAGAAGATAGTAGATGCCTTCTACACGCAGAAGGCAGCCATGATTATAGGCTCGTACCGCATGTGCGACTTCGACCTCAACACCCTGCCACCGGGACTGATAGACCACAAGGAGTGGACCGACGAAAACGGATGCAACAATGCGCTGCGTATCAACGGATTGGGTGCTCCGCGCGCCTTCTTCACTCCACTGGTCAGACAGATCCAGTTTCCTAACACCTCGTATGGTGAGGATTATGCGCTAGGCTTGGCATTTTCGCGCCGTTACCGCATCGGCAGAATCTACGACGAACTCTACCTCTGCCGCCGTTGGGGAGGTAACAGCGATGCAGCCCTCAGCGTAGAAAAGGTGAACGCCAACAACCTGTATAAGGACCGCCTGCGTACCATGGAACTGAAGGCACGCCAGCACATGCTGCAGGGCAAGGCCGACATTATGGAAGACAGCAGCATCTCGCGTTTCTTCAACCGTCAGCTGGAGGTTTGGACCGATGCGCGCCACCGTTTCCGCGACCTCAAGCATGTAGAAACCCGCCAGTTCTCCGACCAGCTGAAACTGCAGTGGAATCCAGCCCGCATCGTAAGTACGGGCGCCAAGATAGATAAGAAAACCCTGGGCGAGCGCCCTTGTTTCCTTTGCGACAAGAACCGTCCTAAGGAACAGATGTCGAAGCAGATAGACGAGAAATTCCATCTTCTGGTGAATCCGTTCCCGATTCTGCCAGTCCACTTCACCATTCCGGCACGCAAGCATCAGCCTCAGCTCATCTACAAGAACTACGGCGAGATGCACCGCTTCATCAGTCTGCACAGCGACCTGATGGTGTTCTACAACGGTCCGAAGTGTGGTGCATCGGCTCCAGACCATCTTCATTTCCAGGCAGGAACCAACGGCATCCTTCCTCTTCAGACCAACTGGCAGCGTCTCTCCCGCAACCTGACCGACATCATCTCTCTCAATGATGAGGAGAAAATCTCAGTGGTTCGCGACTTCATCGTTCCCGCCTTCGTCATCATTTCGAAGAGTGCTGAGAGCGATGAGGCCCTCTTCCGCCGTCTCTACAAGGCAATGCCTCAGCGTGGCGACGAAACCGAACCGATGATGAACATCATCTCCTGGCGCAAGGGCGAGGAATTCATCAGCGTGGTCATTCCGAGAGAAAAGCACCGTCCGGAAGCCTATTTTGCCGAAGGTGACGCCCAGTTTGTGGTTTCGCCGGGAGCACTGGATATGAGCGGACTCATCATCACCCCTCGTGAGGAAGATTTCCGAAAGCTGACCGAGGAGAAAGCCCTCTCGCTGCTGCAGGAATGTGGCGTTTCGGAAGAAAAGATGAACGCCATCATCGCCAAACTGAAGGCATCTAAGGATGCCGAGGATGCAGCCGAAGCCTCTTCCACCTTATATAATAAAGGTAAGCAGCCCGACGTAACGGTGGGCATCGTGAGTGCGCAGAAGATTCATTTCTCGCTCAACAAACCTTATCTTGCCAAGGGCGAAAAGGTGCTGGGCGAACAGGTGGTAGAATTCTCAGAGGGTGGTGTGCTCTGGAACGGCAACCAGTACAGCCAGCTCACCTTCCATCCGCAGAGTGCCGACGCCTCGTTTTCGCTGAGCGACGTAACCATCGGTGTCAACTTCCACTGGGAGCGCAAGGAAACCCAAACCTTCCTGGGCACGCTCCGCTTTGTGGTAGAATCGGATAAGATTGTGGCAATCAATGAGTTGCCTGTAGAGAAATATCTGGAGAGCGTCATCAGCAGTGAGATGAGTGCCACTTCGAGTCTCGAACTCCTGAAGGCGCACGCCGTCATCTCCCGTTCATGGCTCCTGGCACAGATGAAGAAGCGCCGAGAGGTGGCTGAGAGCGGCAACAACTTCTTCTCCTTCACCAAGAAGGAAGATACGCTCATCCGCTGGTACGACCGCGAAGACCACACCCTCTTTGATGTATGTGCCGACGACCACTGCCAGCGCTACCAGGGCATCACCAAGGAAACATCGCCCCATGTAGCTGAAGCCATCCGCCAGACCAAGGGACAGATTCTGATGGACGGCGAAGAAATCTGCGATGCAAGATTCTCGAAATGCTGCGGCGGAATAACCGAGGAATTCCAGTATTGCTGGGAGGACACGCCGAAGACTTATCTCACGGCGGTTCGCGACATTGCCCTGGGGGTGGAACATACACTGCCTAATCTGACCAATGAGGAAGAGGCAGAGAAATGGATCCGCTTCAATCCGCCAGCTTTCTGCAACACGCAGGACAAGAAAATCCTGTCAGAAGTGCTCAACGACTATGATCAGGAAACCGTCAATTTCTACCGCTGGAAGGAAACGCTCAGCCAGGAGAAGTTGCAGCAGCTCATCGCTGACAAACTGAAGATGGACCTGGGTGCCATCCTTGACATGAAGGCCGTGGAGCGCGGCAAGAGTGGAAGAATCAGCAAGCTCCAGATCATCGGAACCGAGAAGACCTTTACCATCGGTAAGGAACTCGAAATCCGCCGTACGCTGAGCGACAGTCATCTGCTGAGTTCAGCCTTCGTGGTGGATAAGTATGATAAGGATGAGCAGGGAGTGCCTCAGCGTTTCGAACTCATCGGAGCCGGTTGGGGGCACGGAGTAGGCCTCTGCCAGATTGGTGCTGCCGTGATGGGCGAGCAGGGTTATCATTATGATGCCATCCTGTTGCACTACTATCAGGGTGCTGAAATCAAGAAACTTTATAAATAGTGATGTAAAATGGTAACAAAGAAAAACAGTCGGAGTCCATGGGCATGGATTCCGACCCTCTATTTTGCCGAAGGACTCCCCAACGTCATCGTAACCGCCCTCTCTGTGGTGATGTACATGCAGTTGGGGCTGACCGATGCTGAGGTGGGTCTCTATACCGGATGGCTCGCCCTTCCCTGGGTCATCAAGCCCTTGTGGAGTCCGTTCATAGATTTGCTGAAGACTAAGCGCTGGTGGGTGCTCACCATGCAGGCTCTCATCGGAGCTGCCCTTGCCGGCATCGCCTTCTCGCTGCCTACCGCCTTCTGGTTCCAGGCAACGATGTGCTTCTTCTTCCTCATCGCCTTCTGTAGTGCCACCCACGACATTTCGGCAGATGGTTTCTACATGATTGAGCTGGATGAACATACGCAAACTAAGTTTGTAGGCTTGCGAAATACCTTCTACCGCCTCGCCATCATCTTTGTAAATGGTTTTCTGGTGATGCTGGCAGGTGTGCTTCAGGTTCTCTTCCGCAACCAGATTCGCTTCTCATGGGCGCTTATCTTTTACGGACTGGCAGGTATCTTCATCGGTTTGTGGCTCTACCACAGCCGCTTCATGCCGCGCCCGAAGGATGATGTGCAGACCGACAGAACGGTGGGTGAAGTGGCTCATGAACTGAAGAACATGTTCCGCACCTTCTTCGTGAAGTTCGGATTGGGTGAAACCATCTGTGTGATGCTCTTTCTCTTGCTCTACCGATTCCCTGAAGCGCTTCTGAACACCATGACCAAGACCTTCATCCTCCGTCCTAATTCGCAGGGTGGACTGGGACTGTCACCTCAGGAATATGGTTTTGCCAATGGTACTGTGGGATTGATAGGTTTGCTGCTGGGTGGAATTCTTGGTGGTATTCTGGTGAGCAGGGATGGAATGAAGAAATGGCTCTGGCCTCTGGTTTGCGCCATCACCTTGCCTGATGTGGTTTACATCTATCTGAGTTATTCGCTCAACAGCAACCTCATCGTGGTTTCCAGCTGTCTTTTTGTCGAGCAGTTGGGGTATGGTCTGGGCTTCACGGTTCTTACCCTCTACATGCTGTTCTACAGTCAGGGAAAGTTCAAGACCTCCCATTATTCCATCTGTACGGGCATCTCCTATCTCGGATTGATGCTGCCGGGCATGGTTTCTGGATATCTGAAGGATATGGTAGGTTACCGCATGTTCTTTATCATCGTGATGGCATGTTGCGCCATCACCTTCCTGGTTACTGCTTTCCTGAAGATTGATCCTAATTTCGGAAAGAAAGAGGAGAAGGAAGAGGATGAAGCGGAATTGGACGCGATAGAATAAATGATTATGTTAACGTAAAAACGAGGATGTGCGAACATCCTCGTTTTTATCTTTATTCCCCGATAATCGTTGCGATGAGGTGTCGGCTTCCGCCTCCCTCTCTGAATTCACAGAGGTAGATCCCCTGCCATGTTCCGAGGTTTAATCTGCCGTTGGTAATGGGAATGGTGAGCGATACACCCACCATGCTCGATTTGGCATGAGCCGACATATCCGTCGGTCCTTCATCCTGGTGCAGGTATCTTGGGTCGCCATCCGGAACCAGTCTTTCGAAGATACCCTTCAAGTCATGTCTCACATCCGGGTCGAAGTTCTCGTTCAGCGACAATCCGCAACTGGTATGTCTTACGAAGAGATTCAGGATCCCTGTCTTAGGCAGCGCTGGCAGGTTCCTCATCACCTCATTGGTTACGAGGTGAAAGCCGCGAGGAAGCGGACGCAATGAAAATTCTACTTGCTGTATCATATCATTCTTTGTTTTTATATTTCAATTGTTTGTATCTTTCTGATTGTCAATTTACAAAGGTAATTATAATTTTATTATTATAATACTATTATAATGCAAATATAGGAAAGTTTAACCATTAAAGGATTTCTCTTCCTTACTATCTGCTACCCCGAAAAAACTTCTTCTTTAGAAGAAGGAAAAAAACAGGAAAAATAATCCCGAAAAAATTTGGTGGTTTCAGAATAATGATGTACTTTTGCACCCGAAATCAAGCATTAAGAGTTGCCCAGTTGTGGCACACCAACCGAGTTTCGCATAGAGATAACCACGGTGGTAAAAGAATGTGTAAGTGTTTAACAACTTAAAATAATTATCTTTATGAATCCAAATTCAGATTTAAAGAATGAGAATGTAATGGCAGTTAATGCCGAGTCTTCAACAATTAAGGCAGCTAATGCCGAGTCATCAACTGTTGATGCAGGTTATGCCGAGTCAAGAATTTCAGAGTATGCTGCCCGTTTTGCCGCATACAGCGATGAGCGTTTGAAGCAGACCGTGGATCACGAGCGCAAGGTTCGTGGTTGGGGCAGTGAACGCAGCTACTTCCTCGCCGCCCTGCGAGGAGAGTGCGAGAAGCGGGGCATTGATTACTGCTAATCAAACCCCATCTGTGTAAATCTGTGAATTGAAAATCGGCGGCCGAAGGGAAAGCCAAATCTGTGGGAGCTTATGACTTGAATTCCTCGATGAAGGGTTGCAGGTTTCCACCTCTTGGCTCCAGCCCTGAATAAGGTAGCGTATGGCACATGGATGCCTCCGAATCTCACAGGCATCGGATAAATACCAAAAGAACAAATTGTGTCGCAACTTGCGACCCAATTGACATGGTCGCATATATATAGAGGTTCTTCCGGTAAAAGATCCTTTAGCTGTAGAGTTCTATCTGACAATGTCGTCTTCTGGTAGATGGGGAACAAATCGAACTTCTCCAACTCGACAAGGCGGGAATCAAGGTCGTCCAATACATGACGGAACTTCCTTCTCGTAAAGTCTTGATGGAGCAAATCAGAAAGTCGCTGGAAATTGCCAAGGAATTGGGTGCTGAGGATGAATAGCAAGACAGAAATTTTTCTAATCCCGATTGGAAAATCTTCCTTGATATTTGGAAGTCTCGATTATTTTTCGTAACTTTGCCATCGAATAGGGTGTCGGCGCCTTCGGCTTCGTTCCCTTGTAACATAAGTTGAACAAATAAAATAGAATAATAAGAAACAGAAAGAATAAACTTTAGACATATAACATATTAATATACAAAGCGTTTACGATATTCGGAATACTCTCGAAATTTGGCGATTAAAAGATGTAAAACCGAGATTAAGTGAACGCCTGCGCTATAGCGTGGGCGGAACTTATCGGTTTTACGGGCCACGCCAAATGCCTGAGAGTATGATAAGTGAAGCTCACGCTTCTTTTGTATCATGCTCTCAGGTATTTTTTGCTTGTGGCTCGTACTTCCAGAATAAAGTTCAACGCTCATTTTTTTCTATAGCGACGATGAAACAGGAAATCCCTTATTCATCTGCGCAGCTCTTGTATTATGCCTGGCAGTTGTCACGCAATAGGGGCGGTGCGGATGATGATAAATTGACGGGTGTCTTGTCGGAGGCACGTGTCGATCTGAACCCCCATCAGGTGATGGCGGCTCTTTTTGCATTCCAATCTCCTTTCTCCAAAGGTGTTATCCTTGCCGATGAGGTGGGATTGGGAAAAACAATAGAGGCTGGTATTGTTATCAGCCAGTTTTGGGCTGAACGTAAGCGTCGTATCCTCATCGTTGCTCCAGCTACCCTTCGCCGACAGTGGAGCATGGAGCTGGAGGAAAAGTTCTTTCTGGATTCTTTTATTCTCGAAAAGAAAAAAGGGATTTCTTTAGACCATCTTTCCGATGGCAAGCAAATCTATATCTGCTCTTATCAGTTTGCTTCCAGACAAGCCGAAATCTTGTCGCGCACTCATTGGGACCTGGTGGTTTATGATGAGGCTCATAAACTGCGCAATGTTTATAAGTCAACCCCTTCGATGGCTTCCCGTCTGAAATCAGCTTTTTCTGATAGTCATAAACTCCTCCTTACCGCCACTCCGCTTCAGAATAACATTGAGGAATTATATGGTCTGGTAAGTATCATCGATGACCATTACTTTGGTGACTTGAAGAGTTTCAAGGCTCAGTATTGCTATAGTAACAAAAACGATGATATTGCTTTTGGTGATCTTCGCAGGCGTCTTCGCCCCATCGTGCATCGCACGCTTCGCAAACAGGTTACGGAGTATGTGAAATATACTTCCCGTATCCCGATGGCGCAGGAATATTATCCTGCCGTTGAAGAGCAGAAACTCTATAATCAAATCAGCGAGTATCTTCGCCGGGATGATACTTACGGATTACCAACCAGTCAACGTCAGTTGATTACACTGATATTCCGCAAACTCATGTCTTCCTCAACCTTTGCCATCGGCTATACGCTCAAAACGCTTATTGATCGTTTGCAGACCAAGATAGCTCCTTATTCAGCCGATAAACAGCAAGGCTGGTATGGAGAAGATGAAAAAATAGCTATGGTTGCCGAAGATATGTTGGGCGATGATTGGGATGAATGGAATGAGCAGGATGAGAACGAACAGGAAGGAGAAATCCTTACTTCCGATGAGATAGAAGGTATCAAGGATGAAATCAAGGAACTCCAACGTCTATATGATCTAGCCAATAGTATCAGTAGCAATAAAAAAGGTGATTGCCTCTTGTCGGCACTCCATACCGGCTTTCAGAAGATGGAAGAGTTGGGAGCCAACCGCAAAGCATTGATATTCACGGAAAGTACCCGTACCCAGCTCTATCTGAAACAGCTTTTAGAAGAGAATGGTTATATGGGCAAGATAGTCCTCTTCAATGGTTCCAACAATGATGAAACTTCCCGGAAGATATATAAGGCATGGAAAGAGCGGAATATAGGCACATCAGCCTTTACCCCTTCTTTGTCGGCAAACAAGCGCCAGGCTATTGTAGATTATTTCAGAGACGAAGCCGAAATCATGATTGCTACCGAGGCGGCATCAGAAGGTATCAACCTTCAGTTTTGTTCACTTATCGTAAATTACGATTTGCCGTGGAATCCTCAAAGGGTGGAACAGCGCATAGGTAGATGCCATCGTTATGGACAGAAGAATGATGTTGTGGTTTTCAACTTCATCAACAAGGCAAATGCAGCTGATGTGCGTGTGTTCCAACTGCTTTCTGAGAAATTCCATCTCTTTGATGGTGTCTTCGGTTCCAGTGATGAGGTGCTGGGCAGCATCGAGTCGGGTGTTGACTTTGAGAAGCGGATGCTCAACATCTATCAGCAGTGCCGTACTCCTGAAGAAATCAATGCTGCTTTCGACCAGATTCAGCAAGAGATGGATGCAAGTATCAAGGCAACGATGCAAGATACCCGCAAGCAACTGCTTGAAAACTTTGATGAGGATGTGGTGGGACTGCTGAAGATTCGCCAAGGCAAGGATATGGGAAATCTGAATAAGTTCCATCGCTGGCTTTGGACGATAACCATTGCTACGCTTGGTAAGGAGAATGTAGAAGTGGTAGATGAAACCAATCTCGTCTTTCGCTTGAAGCACAATCCTTATCCTGATGTGGCAGCAGAATGCGGCATGTATCAGATAACTACGCTGCAATCGCAATACATCAATTATCGTTTGTCGCATCCTTTGGCTCAAAAGGTCATTGCTTTGTGTAAGCAGAATATACAAAGCCAGCAGAATCTCCTCTTCGATTATAGCCTATATCGTTATAAGGTGGCAGATATAGAACAATGTGCTTATGAAAGTGGATGGCTTCAGGCTCATCTTGTTTCTTTTATATCCGAAGGGCAACAGGAACAGCACATTGTGCTGACGGCACTTGCGGAAGATGGAACGGCTTTGGGGCAGGAGTTTGCTGAAAAACTATTGAATGTTCCAACGATAAGTACCGGAAATGTTCGTGTGCAGGAGGAAGCAAGCCAGAAGTTGGCTTCCCAGTATGATAACCGGCGAGCAGCCTTGACCGTTCAGATAGAAGAACGAAACAAGGCTTTGCTTGATGCTGAAATCCAGCATATCGAGAAGTGGGCAGAAGATCAGCAGCTCACTTTGGAGAATGAACTGAAAGACATCAAGGCTAAAATCAAGGAGAAGAAAAGACTTTTGAGTCGTTCGGAGAATGCACAGCAAACATTGACCCTGGAAAAGGAATTGAATACCCTTACTCGTCAGCAGAAGCGTAAGCGAGCCGAAATCTTTAATCTGGAAGATGAGATAGAGGAGAAGCGAGACGGAATGATTGATAAAGTGAAGGCATTTATCCAGCAGCATATTACAGAAGAAGAACTCTTCTGCGTGCATTGGGCATTAAAGAAATGAATCGGAATCAAAGCAAAAATAATATAACTAAGGAATAAACAATGACACTATACGAACAGAAATTTAGAGATATACTTGCAGAAATACTGCAACTCGACCAAGCCGAACTCGACTTTGGTATATATCGCATTATGAATCAGAAGCGTAAGGATATCGAGGCGTTCTTGAACAATCGCCTTGTTCCTGAAGTTACAAAGATTTTGAAGGCTCAAACTGCGGCAGGAACTGATATTTCTGCCATGGAGAATGAGGTGTTTTCTCATTTGGCTAAATTCTTTAGTCGTTATTATGAGGGTGGCGATTTTATCTCTAAACGTCGCTATAAGGACGATGCCTATGCCATTCCTTATAGCGGAGAGGAAGTGAAGTTGTATTGGGCAAATGCCGACCAGTATTACATCAAGACTTCTGAGTATTTCAAGAATTACTCGTTCGTGTTGCCGACCAGCCGTCGTAAGGTACACTTTGTTCTTCGTGATGCGGATACAGAGCAGAACAACAAGGCTGCCAACAATATGGAGCGCCGTTTCCAACTTTGTGAAGAGGACTGTATCGCAGAGGAAGATGGTGAGCTAAACATCTTCTTTACTTATGAGCTGATGCCGAAGACCACCAAGCAGGATGCACTTATCAAGGATGCTGAGGCTAAGATTATTTCTTCGTTTGTAGAAGGAAAATATGCCGACTTTGCTGAGTTGGTTAACGAAAAGGTGCCAACAGAAAAGAATAAGGAACGCACTTTGCTGATGAAGCATCTGCAAGACTATACGGCAAAGAACAATTTTGATTATTTCATCCACAAAGACTTGGGTGGTTTCCTTCGTAGAGAACTTGATTTCTATATCAAAAACGAGGTGATGTTTTTGGATGATTTGGATGCCACTCATATCATGGAGCATTTGGCACAAGTGAAAGCCATCAAGTTGGTAGGAGAGAAGATTATCACCTTCCTTGCCCAGCTCGAAGACTTCCAAAAGAGGTTGTGGCTCAAGAAAAAGTTTGTAGTCGGTTGTGATTATTGTATAACACTCGACCGAATTCCTCGTACCCTTTACCCAGAGATTATTGCTAATGATGAGCAGCGTAAAGAATGGGTTCGCCTCTTTGCCATTGATGAAATCAAAGGGGATATGATGACCGAGGGCTATAGTGAGCCATTAACAGAAAAGTTCCTGGAAGACAATCCTTTCCTTGTGCTTGACACTAAGTTCTTTAGTGCCGAGTTCAAGCATAAACTCGTGGGGAGCATGGAGAATGTGGATGAGGAGTGTAACGGATTGCTGATTAATAGTGAGAACTTCCAGGCTTTGGAGCTGTTGCTGGAGAAGTATAGAGAGGCTGTTAAGTGCGTTTATATAGATCCGCCGTATAATACAGGGAAGGGAGATTTCTATTATAAAGATAATTTTCAAGATTCAAGTTGGTTGACAATGATGAATGAGAGATTAACCTTGGCAAAGTCTTATCTTTCCAGTAAATCTGTCCTACTGATGAATATGGATGAGCATGAAATCTCCAATTCTGAAATATTGGCTTCGAATGTCTTGGAAAAGAATAATGATTTAGGTACAATCGTATGGGATAAACGTAATCCAAAAGGAGATTCAAAAGGAATTGCTTACCAACATGAGTACATATTAACCTATGCTAAGGATGCGGCAGCATTGGCTGAGACTTGTAAGGTTCAACGACCAAAGCGTAATGCAGAATTGATTCTTTCAAAGGCAAAGCAATTATTTTCTAAAAAGTCTGAAACTTATACATTAGATGATATAAACAAGGATTTTATTAAATGGATAAATTCGCAAGTTGGCTTTAGTGGAGGCGAAAGGGCGTATAATTCAATAGATGAGAATGGAGATGTCTATCGTGCGGTATCTATGGCATGGCCAAATAAGAAACAAGCTCCAAAAGAATATTTCATTCCTTTAATTCATCCAAAGACGAATAAACCGTGTCCTGTTCCTGCAAGAGGATGGCGCAATCCACCACAGACAATGAGAGAATTAATGGATAAAGGTCAAATTCTTTTTGGAATAAATGAGACAACTCAACCAACGAGGAAATACTTACTTCGTGAGAACATGTATGAGAATATACCGTCTTTGGTTTATTATGGAGGTTCAGATACTGATATGCTTCATAATATGGCTATTCCTTTCGATACACCAAAAGTAACAGACTTAGGTAAAGAGCATATTGCTTCTTTTACTGATAAAGATTCTCTCGTTTTTGATTTCTTTGCAGGGTCTGGAACATATGGGCATTCTGTCATAAAACTAAATAAAGAAGATGGTGGGCATCGTAAATTTATTCTTTGTGATATGGCCGATTATTTTAAAAACGTACTAAAGCCTCGCATCGAAAAAGTAATCTATTCCGAGGATTGGAAGGATGGCAAGCCTGTTTCCCGTAAAGGCATTTCTCAATGCTTCAAGTACATCCGTCTGGAGCAATATGAGGATACCCTAAATAATTTGCAGCCAAAGAACCAGCGACTCGACTTCGATAACGAGAATGGCAAGGGCGATTTCGAGGAAACCTATTTCCTTCGTTATATGCTCGATACAGAAACCAAGGGAGATCTCTTCAACCTGGAATGGTTTAAGAATCCGTTTGCCATGTCTATCAAGACAACCAAGGATAATGAGTTGGTAGATACCCATGTTGATATGGTGGAAACCTTCAACTACCTTATCGGTCTGAATGTAGAGACGCTCCGTTATCCTAAGGATGGCTACTGTGTGGTGGAAGGAACTACCCATATCGGCAATGAGCGAACTCTCGTGATTTGGAGAAACTGCAACAAGGTGAGCAACGAAGACTTGAATGAATTCTTCCGTAAGCAAGCCTACTGTACCACAGACTCAGAGTTCGATAAGATTTATGTAAATGGTGATACTACATTACCGAATATCAAGACGGATGAGGAGCATTGGAAAGTAGTACTCATTGAGGAAGAATTTAAGAAGAGAATGTTTGAATAGGTCTTATTATGGCTAAGAAAATACAGAAGAAAGGAAAACTGCAGCAGGCACTGGTCCTGTTTCATTATATCTTGCAGCTGTTTGGCTGTAAGGACTTGGAGGCTTTGTCTCGTGACCTCAAGGATCCAGCATACGAAGGATTGAATGATGACCACGAGTCAAAACTCTATCATGAGCTTTGTCATAAGCTCTATGCTACAGGTCCTTTGTCCATAGAACAGTTGTACTTTTACGACCAGCATATCGTGAAGTTTACTGATGAGATTAACGAGAAGCGAAGTGAACCAATCAAGTGGAAGTACTTCCAGTATCTATCCCTCTTGTTCACGGAAATCTATCTCGACCAGTATTTCAGTAATCCGCAGGCACTTTGCGACAACCTGAATCGTTTTCTGCATGATGACTTCAATCATCGTGCAGAAACCTGGCACGAGTTGCCCGACTTTACGGTTGATGACTTAAATAAGTTGGCTTATTGGAATGCAACAGGTTCGGGTAAGACTTTGCTGATGCATGTCAATATCAAGCAATATCAGGAGTATGCCAGGATTCATCATGCCAAGAAACTCAACCGCATCATCGTATTGACTCCGAATGAAGGATTGAGTCGTCAGCATTATGAAGAGTTGAAGGCTTCTAATATGGATGTTGCTATGTTCAGTAAGCAAGGTGTTGGTGGTTTGTTTCAAGGCAAGGCTGTAGAAATCATCGACATCAATAAATTGGCAGATAAGGATGGAGATAAAACGGTAGCAGTAGAGGCTTTCGAGGGCAACAACCTGGTATTGGTAGATGAAGGTCACAAAGGTTCCAGTGGTGATGTCTGGATGGGGTATCGCCAAAAGTTGACCGAGGAAGGCTTCTCTTTTGAGTATTCCGCTACCTTTGGTCAAGCCATTTCTGCAAAGAGTAATGCCAAAGACCGGAAGGCGATGTTCGACCAATATGGTAAGGCAACACTTTTTGATTATTCCTATCGTTATTTCTATGCCGATGGATATGGCAAGGATTATCGTATCATGAATATGAACGACTGGAATGATGATGATCTGCTCAATATGTATCTCACGGCATATTTGCTATGTCTTTATGAACAGACAAAAATCTATCAGAGTGATGTGCGGATTCATAACAGGTTTCTGGTGGAGAAGCCATTGGGAATATTTGTGGGAAGTAGCGTGAAGGCTGTGAGTAAGGAAAATAAGAATCAGGTATCGGATGTAACTCAGATACTCTTGTTCTTGCAGGATTTTATCCGGAATCGTACCGAATTTTCTGGTTATATCCGTCGCTTGCTCAGTTCGGAAGATGGATTGAAAACAAAGAATGGTTATTCTGTATTTGGCAACTCTTTCCTGGCGCTTAAAGGTGGTTATCTCGTAGAAGATGACAAACTGAAGTTTGCCGAGAACATCTACGATGCTATCCTGCGGGATCTTTTCCACTCCAATATCCATGGTGCCCAACTTCATATTGATCTTCAAAAAGGAGGTTTTGAGGAGATTGGATTGAGAGTAGGAAGTACTAAGGATTATTTCGGAGTCATCAATGTGGGAGATGGTAAGGAATTGCTGAAACTCTTGCAGGATAAAGGATTCCTTTGCGAAACGAAAGCATTCGTAACTTCCAGCCTCTTCAATAATATCAATTCTCAAGATTCAACCGTCAACATCCTGATTGGTTCCAAGAAGTTTACTGAAGGATGGAGTAGTTGGCGAGTTTCCGTGATGGGGCTGATGAATGTGGGACGCAGCGAAGGTTCTGAGATTATTCAGCTTTTTGGTCGTGGTGTTCGTCTGAAGGGATACAGATATTCCCTGAAGCGAAGCAAGATGCTGGATGCCTGCTATCAGGACGAGATGATTCCAAAGAATTTGTCAACCATAGAGACTCTGAATATCTTTGGCGTGCGGGCTGATTATATGGAAGCCCTCAAGGCATATTTGGAGGATGAAGGTTTGCCAACCAATGAGATAGACTATGAGAAGATTGTCATTAAAACCATTAAGTCTGTTGATTTAGATGCGCTTCATCTCTCATTGCCGAAAGTCGTGGATGGCTATAACTTCAAGAAGTCTGCCGTGGTGGAACCTGCCGATGAAAGCCTGATGAAAAAGGTGAATGTAAAACTGGACAAATATCCAAAGGTGGATTTGCTGAGAAGCAAGAATGTTCAAACTGCTAATGCTGCAAGTCGCTATATAGGTGTTTTGGGACAGGAGCATCTGAATTGGATAGACTGGACGGAAGTGTTCTTTGCCTTGCAGGGTATGAAGGCAGAGCGAGGTTGGTATAATCTGGAATTGCGATTGGAAGACTTGAAGTATCTGATGGCAAATCCTTCCTGGTACGAATTGTCAATTCCGGAAGACCGTTTGAACTTTCATGATTTCGGAAAGAATGTGGAGTTGTGGCAGGATGTTACAATCAGTCTGCTCCGTGGCTATATGGATATGGCTTACAAGAAGGCCAAGTCGAAGGAAGAGCAAAAGCATCTGAAGGAGACACGCGTTACCTATTATAATATAGGTATGCCTGACGAATATGAAATAGAGATTCGTAACGACCTGCTTAATGTGGTGGATCATTTGAAAACATTGCAGACGCAGGTGGAGGCCAATGAATTTGGTAAAGACTTGGTTCTTGATGCTCCTTATTTCAAGGCATTGAATGTGGAGGAACATCTGTATAAGCCTTTGGTCTTCCTTGCAGAGAAAAATACCAATGGTAATCGTCCTTATGTGGATGTTGTAACTGGTGAGCCAAAGTTGAAGGTGTCTCCTGTGGCATTAAACTTGGGAGAACAGAACTTTGTTACTTCTTTCCGTGAATATTGTAAGGTTCATCAAGACGATGTGCTGGCTGGTAAGCAGGTTTATCTGCTTCGCAATGAGAGTAAGAGGGGGTTGGGTTTCTTTGAAGCAAACAACTTCTATCCTGATTTTATCTTATGGATATTGGATGGAGAGAAGCAATATATCACCTTCATCGACCCGAAAGGTATTCGCAATCTTAAAGGATTGGAGGATGATAAGATTCAACTCTTCAAGTATTTACAGACAGAAGTGGCTTCTCAGTTGGGCAACGCTCATCTGATGTTGAACAGTTTCATTATCAGCAATACGCCAATGGAGCAGGTTGAGTTTTGGTTGAAGAATCCATTTGAAAAAGGTGAATTCCAAAAGAATCATGTGCTGTTTAAGGATGATAAAGGCTATCTGGAAACGATGGTTGATATGATTTTACAGTATATGTAGGAAAAAGTTTTTCTATTTTATTGCCATATCTGCCACGCAGATTGTAAGTAATTGATACACAGGAAGAAATGGGTGACAATAAGATGTATTCTTATTGTCACCTATTGCCACCTATTGCCACGGATTTCTAGAAGACGCAAGGCAATGCAGATAGCTGCTGCATGATGGTCTTAGCCATGCGAGAGTGACCGGCATCGTTTGGATGAAGACGGTCGGTATCCGGTTTGTTAAACATCTGCGCACCAGCATCGTAAAGAGGGAAGAGACCCGAAAGGGAGTTGAGGTCGATGACCGGAACCGCCCAGACATTGCCTGTTTCCTTAATAGCTTTCACGTATTCATCGAAGAAGATGCCACGCGCATTCTCGTACATCTCATCTGGCTGGATGTTCTTGTCACCACTGGCAAAGAGAGCACGATGCACAGGAGTCATCACCACGATTTGCTTGGTAGGATACATCTGCTTCAGCTTCGACATGGCGATGTTGATGCGGCCTTTCAATGTATTCTTGTCCATACAGAAGTGGCGGTGGCGGCGCTGTACCATTTCGCTTGGCTTGTGGCGGGCTACTCTCACGCTGTCGAAAGTCTCCGTGTACCATTCTCCTACAGGCACACCGTTGTTGTAATCGTTGGTACCCATAAAGATGAGGATGGCATCAAAATCATCACCATGTTCCTTCTGCAGTTGGTCTGCCTGACGGGGAATATCGTTCCACTGTCTGCCGCTCACACCATAAACGTAAGGGGTGATGCCGAGCCAATCCTGCAGGAATCCCCAGTATTTTACTTTTGATGCCTTGATGTTAGGGTCTGTGATGGAGTCGCCGAAGTAAGCCACTTTCTTTCCCTTCCAGGGATGCTGAAGGTTCTTGAATGTCTTCTCTTTTTCGGCAATTTCTTTCTTGCTCATCGCCTTCTGGGCGAAGGCGGGTAGGGTTGGCATCGCCAGAGTGAGGGCGAGTGCCAGGGTAATCATTGTTTGTTTCTTCATTGCTAGTTTGTTTTTAATTCTTTTTCTGAGTGCAAAGGTACGGCAAAAATCTCAAACGGCGCAACATTTATTGTTCAAATATCAGTCTTTTTCTGTTTTTTTTTTGTAATTTTGCAGCCGCTAATAGAAATGAGTATTTATAATAGGTATATTATTAAGGATGACAGTCAGTTTGAGTAATTTGAGTAATTTAAGTGATTTGGCGCGCAAGCGAGTGGCGGTTGCGGCTTATTATTTTGTTCCGGGAGTAGTGTTTGCCAGTTGGGCAAGCCGTATTCCGGATGTAAAACAGATGTTGCATCTGAGCAACGGTCAGTTGGGAACGGTGCTTTTCGCCATTCCTATCGGCCAACTTCTGATGATGGCTTTCTCGGGTATCCTGGTGAGTAGATTTGGCAGCAAGAAGATGCTGGTTCTCTCTGAGTTGCTCTATGTTCTGGTTCTTTTCTGCATCGGTAGCAGTACTACGGTTTTTCATCTGATTTTGAGTCTTATTGCTTTCGGAATGATGGCGAATCTGATGAACATTGCCACCAATACGCAGGCATGTCTGGTAGAGAAGATGTATGGGCGCAACATCATGTCATCGTTTCATGGTCTGTGGAGTCTGGGTGGATTCTCCGGTGGTATCATCGGTGCCATCTTTGCCAACACTTTGCTCCCGATAGATGTCCACTTTGGAACTATCCTGGCTCTGAGTATTCTCATCGTTGCTGTCGGTTTCCGCTTTCTGATTAATGATGCCATGGCGAAAGCAGAAGAGGAGGATGTTCCGAAGTTTTCTTTCAAGACCATCGACCCGATTCTGTTCCTTTTGGGACTGATGGGATTTGCAGGCATGTTCTGTGAAGGTACCGTTTACGATTGGAGTAGCGTATATTTTTCATCAGTAGTAAAAACCGATGAGGCTTTTATCCGTGCGGGCTATGTGGCTGGTATGGGAGCGATGACTTTGGGTAGATTCATGGCTGATGGGTTTGTTACGAAATACGGCCCAGCTAGGGTTTTGAAGGTTTGTGGTGGTTTGATATTGGGCGGTTTGTGGCTGGCTGCTGCCTTGCCTTATCTCATTCCTGCCACCTTGGGTTTCCTGCTGGTAGGTTTCGGCATCTCTTCGTCGGTTCCTATCTGTTACAGTATCGCAGGAAAACTGGGAACCATCAAGGCGAGCATCGCCATTACCATCGTTTCGAGCATCAGTTTCTTCGGTTTCCTGATAGGACCTCCGGTTATCGGATGGCTTGCTGAGGCTACCGGTCTCCGCATTGCCATCAGTATTGCCGCCTGTCTGGGTCTTATGATAGCGTTTGTTTCCGCAAAGGTAGGAAAGAGATTATCCTGAATAAGGAAACGGTTGATGTCTTCTAATGATATGATTGATGTCGTTCAGGTATATGACTGATAACGTTCCAGTATATGACTAAAGTCTTCCGAACAGTTACTTGAAGTCTTTCAGATATATAGAATAAGTCTTCTGGATATATTATATAGTAAGCCGCACAACAGCTGATGTGCGCTTGCACAACAGGTGTTGTGCGAGCGTCGCTCAGCTGTTGTGCGGCTGTCGTTCAAGTGTTGTGCGCTCTCTTTACATACTATTCCTCGTTTGTAGAATTTATACTTCTTCGCAAACCACCATTTCTGTGCCTTTATACACCACGATGATCTTATGCAGCTGCGTGGTCTTGATGGCAGAAGTTACCACTTCGCTTTCTGCATATCTATTCACCTGGCTGATGGCTTCCTGCCTGAGTTGCTCCACATGCGCATCGGTATCTTTCGACTTGGCATATTTGAGTTCTACAATGTAGGAATGTAGCATATCGCTGAAATTATCAACCAATGGACAGAGGAAGATGTCAGCATATCCTTCCTGGGTATCCTTTTCGGATATCGGGCGATAGAACTTATTGTCGCAGGTCATGGCAAGCGTGAATCCATGCACGAAATATTCTCCCTTCTGATGGTCTCTTTGGGATGAATATTTATGCAGGCTGTCTGCGATATATTCAAAATATGGTTTCCATTCTCCACAATATGCCAAGGCACTTTCCAGGTTTCCCTTTTCGTATGAGTCGTATTTCAGGTCGTTCTCCTTGTAAGTGTCAAGAAGGTATCTGAACAACTGCTCTCGCACTACCTCGTTTGGTATCACGAACTTGGTCTTTCCCTGATGAGTTCCAGCGATGGTAACCATGCCGAAGTAGTAAAGCAGACTCACGAAATTATCTGGGTCGCCTATCTGCTCGGCAGGGAAGCCAGTCTTGAGTTCACCAGCCACAAAGCCGTTTTCTACCAGTTGCTGGATGATAGAGGCATCGTGGGCAAACTCCTTATCCTTACGGATGAGCATGCGGAGCTTGTTGTAATCCAATCGGATATTTTCCTCTATCATATTCCTTGGCAGTTTTCCTCTATTTCTGATATAATTATCAATGAAATAGAGCACCATGTTGGAGTTGTACATGGTGGTTTCTCCGTAAGAAGCCTCTGCAAAGCAATAGTTATCGTACCATGGCTTCATCAGTTCTATCAATTCATTCACTGTGTAGTTGTGGAGATTGAGGGTGTCGGTATAGTAAGTGAGCATTTCGCGTACTTCTTCCTCCGTGAAGCCCGTCATCTCGTTAAACTCGTATGATAGGGAATAGTTGGTGCCGATATTGAAACCGCTGGTCAGGTCATCCATGGTAACAGGACTTACACCCGTTACGAAGACTCGCTCCAGGGTAGAATCTGTAGCCGATTTGATGGTGTCGAAGAACTTGCGGAGATACCCCGTGCCATGGGTTTCTGCCTGATAGCTGTTGAGGCAATCCGGTTCAGCCAGGATGGTATTGGTGAAATGGTCGTACTCATCAATGAAGAGATACACCTTCTGTCCGGTTTTCTTGCATTCCTTGCAGAGATAGTCCAACTGCTCTGCTGCACCATCCTTCTTGTTCATCTCTTCTTTCAAATTGGCTGGCAGATATTGTGCATACACATCGCAGAAGTAGTTAAACTCGGTGTTGCAATGCGCATCAAGTCCCTTCTTGTAATTCTCAAGATTGGCATCTACCACGGCAAAGTTGAGCGAGATAATCAGATAGGTATTATGCTCAGGTGTCGGATTCTCGCCGATATACAGTCCTCCAAACAGTTCCTCAAACCTGTCAGCCATATTGATATCGTAATACTGTTTGAGCATGGAGAGGGTAAGGCTCTTGCCGAAACGGCGAGGGCGGATATAGAAGAAAAACTTGTTAGATCTTTCTATATCTTCTATATATGGGGTCTTGTCAACATAATAGCAGTCATCTCTTCTCACGCTAACGAAGTTCATCATTCCGTAAGGGATGCGCTTGCGATAAATGTATTCGCGTTTGGCAAATTTCTTCTTTGTGATATTACTATCCATGAGCGATTCTCCTTATAATTTATATTTATGTGGCAAAGTTAGCATAAATATTTGAAATAAGCAAGGAATATTGCTGTTTTTGTTTGTTATTTGACTTGGAAACAAGAAAGCCCCTAGACTTCGATGAAAAAGTCTAGGGGCTTTTGCGGCATCGCGACGTAATTCTGCTTGCGTCGGGAACTATATGTATTATATAAACAAATTTCCTATTTGGAAGGCCAGGGCTGATACTACCCATGCCAATAGCGTGGTGTAGCCGGCGGCGAAGCCTGCCCATTTCCAACTGCCCGTCTCGCCCTTGATGGCTGCTATCGTGGCAATGCAAGGGAAGTAGAGCAATACGAAGAGGAGGAAACAGTAGGCGGTGAGCGTTGCCTTGGATGCTGCCTCGGCATCGCTGTAACCGTAGGTCTTCTTTAAATCAGACGTCATCTGCTTCTTCAAAACCTCGTATTTTCCGTCTTCATCGTTGTAGCCCTGATCGTCAGAGAAACTGTCGTTGTTGCTGTAGAGCACGCCCATTGTTGAGGCTACAATCTCCTTGGCACCCACACCGGAAACCAAGCCCACATCCAGTTTCCAGTCGAAACCCTGTGGGGTAAAGATAGGCTCGATGGTCTTACCTATTCTGCCGATATAGCTTTGCTCCTGTTGTGCCTGGTTGTCAAGTTCCTCATTGTGAGGGAAGTAGCCCAAAGCCCAGACGATGATACTTGCTACGAGGATGATGCCACCCATCTTCTTCAGATACTGCTTACCCTTTTCCCAGGTATGGCGGCCTATCGCCTTCCAGGTAGGGAAGCGGTAAGGAGGCAGCTCCATTACGAACGGGGTATCTTCGCCCTTCACAACGAAACTGGCAAAGATGCGGCTCAGAATCACGGCTAGGAAGATGCCGATGAGATAGAGCGATACCATGATGAGCGAACGGTATTGGATGGCAAAGAATGTTCCGATGACCATGATGTAGATTGGCAGACGAGCAGAACAGCTCATCAATGGCAGAATCAGCATCGTAATCAGACGCGAACGGTGACTCTCGATGGTTCTTGTTGCCATCACGGCAGGTACGTTACATCCGAATCCCATAATCAGCGGGATGAATGATTTGCCATGCAAACCCATCTTGTGCATCAGCTTATCCATGATGAAGGCGGCACGAGCCATATATCCCGAATCCTCCATATAAGAGATGAAGAAATACAGAATCAGAATCTGTGGCAGGAAGACAATCACAGCACCTACACCACCAATCACACCATCTACCAGCATATCCTTCACTGGTCCAGCCGGCATCGTATTGCTGATGAACTCGCCCAGCCATGCTACGCCGTCCTCAATCCATCCCTTAGGAATCTCGCCCAGTACGAAGGTGGCTGAGAACATGATAAACAGCAGGAGGATGAAGATAGGGAAGCCTACATATTTATTGGTCAGGATGCTGTCGATAAGATGGGTTACCTGATAGGTATCCTTTGCCTTGCCCGGTTCATAGCCTGCTTCCTGCAATGCACCATGAATGAAACCGTATTTGGCATCCATGATGGCGGTTTCGCTATCCTCCTGGGTCTCTTCCTTCACACGCTTGGCTGCCTCGTCACGGGCTGCGAAAATTTCCTTGGCCGATTTCAGATGACTTACGTATTCCTCGGCGTGCTTATCATTCTCCAACAACTTGATAGAAAGATATCGGGTAGAGTAGCGCTGGCGGATGGAATCATCTGCCTTCAGATATTTCTGGATATGCTCAATACCATGTTCTATTTCATGTCCATGGTTGATGTGGATATGGCGATAGTGAGTGCTGGAATCTTCCTTACCTTCGTAGAGTTCGATGATGGTCTCGAAGAGCTTGTCCACGCCTCGGCCATTGGTGAAGACGGTAGGAATCATCGAGATACCGAAGAGTTCGCCCAGTTTGTCGTAGTCGATGTTATCGCCACGCTTCTCGGTTTCATCAAACATATTGAGGGCGCAGACCATGCGGATGTGCATATCTATCAATTGTGTGGTGAGATAGAGATTGCGCTCCAGGTTGCTGGTGTCGATGACGTTGATGACGATATCCGGCGTATGCTCGATGAGCTGCTTGCGCACATAGAGTTCTTCTGGCGAATAAGCCGAGAGGGAATATGTACCCGGCAAATCTACCAGATTGAAGTGGTAGCCGTTGAAATCGGCTTCACCTACTTTCGCATCCACGGTTACACCGCTATAGTTGCCTACGCGTTCGTGAGCACCCGAAGCAAAGTTGAAGAGGGAAGTCTTACCGCAGTTTGGATTTCCCACCAGTGCCACGTTGATGACGCGGTGGAGTCTTTCTGCTTCCTGTTCAGCCAGGGCTTCGTTGCTGGCATTGTCTTTTCTTTCAGCCACGAGCATCTTGTCGCCGAGCGCCTGCTCGTCGCTATCGTTGGAATCTATTACTTTTGAGTCAATTACCTGCTGGCGGTCTTCTTCTTCCGCCTTGCTGAGCTTTGCATCGTTCTTGGCTTCATCAATGGAAACCACCTCGATATGGTCTGCTTCGCTGTGGCGGAGTGACACCTCGTAACCCATAATCTTGTATTTCACTGGGTCTTGGAGTGGGGCGTTAAGGAGCACATCAACCTTCTTGCCCTTGATGAATCCCATCTCGATGACTCTCTTTCTGAAGCCACCGTGTCCTGATACCTTGACGATGACTCCACTTTCACCTGTTTTAAGTTCTGATAATTTCATATATCTTTCCTTGTTTTAATCTTGTTCTTTTCTTTGGGGCATAACCTCATGGTCAGCTCTTTTTTCTTTTCGACTGCAAAAATACTAATAATTCTTTGCAACTTGGTAGCAATGATGTAGTTTTATAACAAAAATACCTAGAAATGATGGGAGTTTCATCAAGTCTAGGTATTCTTATCATTATTTCTGATGATGGATGTTCTTATACTTATTATATATTAAGAGCATCATCATTTCCTGTGATTACAGGTTTCTGCCGTGGCAGTTCTTAAACTTCTTGCCGCTTCCGCATGGACATGGGTCGTTAGGACGTGGCATGCGCTCGGCACGGTAAGGAGTGCGGTTTACCTGTGCGCCCTCTCGGGTATCCTGGTTAGCAGCTGCCTCCTGGGCCTCACGCTCTGCATCCAAATCAACCTTACTCTCTACATAGTTCTGCTGAGTGTGCTGCTCAGGAGCTGCCTCCTGAACTGGCTGCTCTTGCTCCATTACTGGAATCTGACCTCGCATCAGGATACTTGCAATACGGTCGTACATGTCATTGATCATGGCATCCCAAACCTTGGCACTCTCCAACTTGAAGATGAGGAGAGGATCCTTCTGCTCGTAGCTTGCATTCTGTACAGAGTGCTTCAGTTCGTCGAGCTTGCGGAGGTTCTCCTTCCAGTCATCATCGATAATCTGGAGAACAACGCTCTTCTCAAACTCCTTCACTACGGTCTTAGCCTCGCTCTCGTATGCCTCCTTGAGGTTGCAAGGAATATTGTACATGCGCTTGCCGTCTGTGATAGGCACCATGATGCGCTCGTACATAGCACCCTGGTTTTCGTATACCTGCTTGATGATAGGCATAGCTGTAGCCTGGATGCGGTCTGTCTTACGCTTGAATGTAGCCATAGCCTCCTGGAAAGCACGCTCTGCCAAATCCTCACGTCTGCCGTTCTCATACTCATCTTCGTTGAATGGAATCTCCATAGCGAGAACTTTCAGGAATTCTTCCTTGGCACCGAAGAAGTCGTTGTTGTTAACGATGTTCAATACGCGGTCCCAGATGATGTTGGCAATATCCATACCGATACGCTCACCCATGAGGGCGTGGCGACGCTTCTCGTAGATAACGGTACGCTGACGGTTCATCACGTCATCATACTCCAAGAGGTGTTTACGGATACCGAAGTTGTTTTCCTCAACCTTGCGCTGAGCACGCTCGATACTCTTGCTGATCATTGGGCTCTCGATACGCTCGCCATCCTCGAAACCGAGACGGTCCATTACCTTGGCGATGCGCTCAGAAGCGAAGAGACGCATCAGCTTATCCTCCAATGATACATAGAATACAGAAGAACCTGGGTCACCCTGACGACCAGCACGACCACGGAGCTGACGGTCTACACGGCGGCTCTCATGACGTTCTGTACCGATGATGGCAAGACCACCTGCAGCCTTTACCTCTGGAGTCAGCTTGATATCGGTACCACGACCTGCCATGTTGGTAGCGATGGTTACGGCACCCTTACCGTTTACTGAGCGACCTGCCTCGGCTACAATCTGGGCCTCCTGCTGGTGCAACTTAGCGTTCAATACATTATGAGGAATGTTGCGCATCTTCAACATCTTGCTCAACAACTCAGAAATCTCTACAGATGTTGTACCTACCAAGACTGGGCGACCAGCATTACGTGTTTCCTCGATTTCGTCGATAACTGCACGATATTTCTCGCGGGCAGTCTTGTATACACGGTCATCCAAGTCCTTACGCTGGATAGGGCGATTGGTTGGAATCTCAACAACATCGAGTTTGTAGATATCCCAGAACTCGCCTGACTCTGTACTTGCAGTACCGGTCATACCGGCGAGCTTGTGGTACATACGGAAGTAGTTCTGAAGTGTGATGGTAGCGAAGGTCTGTGTAGCAGCCTCTACCTTTACATGCTCCTTAGCCTCAATAGCCTGGTGCAAACCATCGCTCCAGCGACGGCCTTCCATGATACGTCCTGTCTGCTCATCCACAATCTTCACCTGTCCGTCCATTACGACATACTCGTCGTTGTTATTAAACATGGTGTATGCTTTCAAGAGCTGCTGCAAGGTGTGTACTCGCTCGCTCTGTACACCATAGTGAGCCAACATCTCGTCTTTCTTGTCAAGACGCTCCTGGTCTGAAAGGTCTGTACGAGCCTCGAGTTCGCTCATCTCAGTTGTGATATCAGGCAATACGAAGAGTTCCTTGTCGTTTACCTGCTTAGCCAACCAGTCGGTTCCCTTATCCGTAAGGTCGGCAGAATTCATTTTCTCGTCTACTACGAAGTACAATGGCTCAGTAGCCTTAGGCATCTCACGGTTGTTGTTTGCCATGTAGTATTCCTCGGTCTTCAGCAGACCAGCCTTGATACCTTCCTCAGAAAGATACTTGATTAATGGCTTGTTCTTAGGCAATGCCTTGTAAGAACGGAAGAGTGCGAGGAAACCTTCGTCAAGGAGTTCCTGATTCTTAGCCTTTGTACCTTCGTTAATCTTCTGCTTAGCCTCGGCGAGCAATTCTGTAGCCTGCTTGCGTTGTACCTCATAAAGTTTCTCAACCAATGGCTGATACTGCTCAAACATCTGGTCGTCGCCCTTTGGAATAGGACCAGAGATGATCAATGGGGTACGGGCATCATCAATCAACACTGAGTCGACCTCATCGACGATGGCGTAGTTGTGCTGGCGCTGTACCAGATCGGCTGGGTTGGTAGCCATGTTATCACGAAGATAATCGAAACCGAACTCGTTGTTGGTACCGAAGGTGATATCTGCCAGGTATGCCTTGCGACGCTCGTCGGAATTAGGACGGTGCTTGTCGATACAATCTACAGAGAGACCGTGGAACATATAGAGAGGTCCCATCCACTCAGAGTCACGCTTAGCCAAATAGTCGTTCACGGTAACGACGTGAACACCATTACCAGTCAAGGCATTCAGGAAGATAGGTGTTGTACCTACAAGGGTCTTACCCTCACCGGTAGCCATCTCGGCAATCTTACCCTGATGGAGAACAACACCACCGAAGAGCTGTACATCGTAGTGAATCATTTCCCACTTCATATCATTACCGCCGGCTGTCCAGTGGTTGTGATAGATAGCCTTGTCGCCATCGATGGTAACGAAGTCGTTAGCTGGATTAGAAGCCAACTCGCGGTCGAAGTCGGTAGCAGTAACTATTGTTTCCTCGTTCTCAGCGAAACGGCGAGCAGTATCCTTAACGATAGCGAAAACCTGAGGCAAAACCTCGTTGAGGGCTTCCTCATACTTGTCGAGTGCTTCCTGCTCTAACTTGTCGATCTGATTGAAGATACCTTCACGCTCATCGATAGGAGTGTCTTCAATTTTAGCCTTGAGTTCAGCAATCTTAGCCTTCTCTTCCTTGGCGTACTCCTGTACGTACTTCTGAAGTTCTTTTGTTTTTGCACGAAGTTCGTCATTGCTTAAGGCCTGCATCTTAGGATACTCTGCCTTGATCTTTTCTACGATTGGCTGGATCAACTTCATATCGCGAGTTGACTTGTTGCCAAACAATGACTGGAGAATTTTGTTAAAGTTCATTGTATATTTATTTTTTATTATTATTCGAAATATAGGAGTTAAAGAAGTTAAGGAGTTAAGACAAATGCTGCTCTGTCAGTCCTTTTTTCCTCTTCTGCTTTTTCCTGTTGTTTATTACTAGTTTGCAAATTTACTAAAAATATCTGTAAATCTGCAAGGAATTGCCAATTATTACCTGTTTTATTGGCAAATCTTCTGAGTTTTGCTTACAGAAAGCATAAAATCAGCAGTCTGGACCTCGAATAACAATACTCCCATACGGAACTCTGTATCTATGCTCCGTAGGGGAATCATAATAAATATGTGAATGAATGTCTGTCAGAATGTCAGAAGAATTGGCGGCAAGTGTTGCCGACAGGATAGGATGATGCGTTGCGATGCTCTCATCTTCTGATGCCGCTTTGATGGCTTTGAGCACGCAGAGAATGTCCTCCTCCAATGCCTTCGCCTCCGGTTGCTGGATGAATTCATCGTAGGATATATCCGTAAGCGCAAACTTCAGCGCCTGCTGATAAGTCTGCGCCTCCATGCCGGTTGCCGCCAGGACAACCAAAAGGGCTGTGATATATCTGTTTACCATCATTGTTGTTTATCTTCTTCTGTTCGGAAACGATGTTGTGCCAATCGTTTCCTTACGTATATTTTAATGTCTATTTATTCTTTCTGAATTTCTTTACGATATGCTTCTGCAAACCATAATTGTTTGGACTTAAATCCATCATGGTCGACTTGACGCAGTATCTCGCTAGCAAAGAAAGTGCCAAAATACTCATACCCTCAGCATAGTTCTGCCATATCTGCATGAACAGAGCTATGAGCAGAAGCCATCCCAGGAGTTCGAAATACCAATACTGACGACCTGCTTTCATCCTCTTGACAGTCTTCCAGGCAAAGATGAGGTTGAGCGGATTCAGTATCAGAATCTGGAAATTTATCTGGACGGTAGGATGCTGCGAGAAGATCATGGCAAAGAGAATCAGTCCCGGTAATCCTGTCAGAACAAGCAGAATGGCATCAAACCACCAGTAGTTTTTCTTTTTTACACATTCTCTTACCGTTGTTCCTATGATGATGATTGCCAGGGCTATGGCTATCATTCGTGGTGTAACAGGAGCATCGTCTGTTATTTGTGCCTGGGCTGGGATAATATCGGATGTTTCATCTACCAGGGTGATATAGCCGCTGGCACTTGTTGTATTGGTTTTGCCGTCTGCAGTCTGAGATGCATCAATAAAGTCGGTTCTTCCTTCTGTGGCAAAGTCTTTGCTCAGATTGTCTGGCAAGAATTCCCATTCTCTTTGTGTGATAGGGCGGTCTGCCTGACAACCCAAAAGAAGGTCATTGCCGAATCTTGCCCAGCGGTGCTGTGCGTTGAGTTTGTGAATCTCTTCCCTGTAGGTAGAAGTGGTAGGGATATCTTTAAAGTTGGTACTCTGGTTCCCAATGTTGGAGAGAATCATCTCGCGTGCCCGGGTCGTACAGTTGTCATAGAAGAAATTGTAGCGGTATACGCGGTTCTCCGGCTGTGCATTCTTGTCGATGCTTCTCAGAATTTCCAGTTTCTCTGTACGGGAGAGGCGGAGGCGTTGCTGTCTTACCCATCTGCCTTCACGTGCATATTCGGCAATGAAGTCGCTCATAGGGTAGATGCCGATCTGGTAATCGGTGAGTCCGAAAACAAAACGGAGTATGAAGCAACTTTGGTTAAAACTAAACATACCCCAGTTGACGGCAACATCAGTTCCCATAGCTTTGTTCTGGATGCGTAGAGCGGTATGTCCATAATACGACCACACCTCCTGACCTGGTCCGCAAGTCAGGAGAGAAATGTCAACAGAATCGAGCCACGCAGTAGCTTCTTCATTGACACGACTGTTCTGCACAGAAATATCAGAGTCTTTGTCTCTTGAAAAATCCTGTGCAGCCACTTCAGTAGTTAAATTGATTAAAATTACTGCTAAAATGGCACTAAAAATATGCTTAAAACGTTTCACGATGCAAAAATACCTTATTATTTTCAATTATCCTTCTTTTTTCTAGATTTTTTTTAATACTTTTGCACTCTGAATATAATTTTGAATGATTATTAAAGAATGAGAAAGCTTTTTTTAGCAACCCTATTGTTGGGGTCAGCCCTTATGGTTAATGCCCAAAGTGGTACTAATTCGCCATACAGCCAGTATGGTCTTGGCATCTTGTCGGACCAGACTTCTGGTTTTAATCGCGGTATGAATGGAGTCGGTCTTGGCTTTCATGAGCATAATCAGGTAAACTATCTCAACCCTGCATCTTATGCTTCAATTGATTCGATGACTTTCATCCTTGATGCCGGTATCTCTGGTCAGGTGACAAATTTTGAAGAGAATGGTGTGAAGAAGAATGCCAACAACTCAAATTTTGAGTATGTTGTTGCAGGTTTCCGCTTGCTGCCACATGTAGGTATGAGCTTCGGTATCATTCCTTTTACCAATGTTGGCTATAATTATTCTGCATCAGACTGGGTGAATGCTGACAAGGAAGCTTACTATACTAATACTTATTCCGGCGATGGTGGTTTGCATCAGGCATACATCGGTGCGGGTTGGGAACCGGTCAAGGGCTTGTCCGTAGGTGCCAACTTCTCATATCTCTGGGGTAGTATAGACAGAAGTGTATCAAACAGCTACAGCAATTCTTATTACAAGACCCTCACCCGCTACTATTCTATGCAGGTGAACAGCTATAAGGTTGATTTCGGTGTACAGTATACCCATCAGTTCTCAAAGAAAGATTGGGCTACCGTGGGTGTCACCTTCTCACCAGGACATGGTTTGGGCGCTTCTGCTGATATGAAAATCATTTCTAATGATACCCAGAACGGTGTTACCGATACCACCGCTTACTCTATCGGCAAGGCTTACAAGTTGCCTACCATGATTGGTGCGGGTGTGATGTGGAATCATAACAACCAGTGGAAGGTTGGCTTTGATTACAGTCTGCAGAAGTGGGGTAGCTTGGGTTATCCTAGTTTTGATGGTACCAATTACACTTTGCAGGGTGGCATCTACAAAGATAGAAGCAAGTTTAATCTCGGTGCCCAGTATTGCTATGGAGAGCGTAGCCGTGCTTTCTTCAAGCGTGTTCAGTATCGTGTAGGTGCCAGCTATGCCACACCTTATTATAAGATGAATGGTGTTGATGGTCCGAAGGAAATCTCTGTAAGTGCCGGTTTCGGTATTCCTATCATGAACTCTTACAACAACCGCTCCATGCTGAATATCAGCGGTCAGTGGGTGAAGAGTTCGGCTAAGGATCTGATTAAGGAAAATTCTTTCCGTATCAATATCGGATTCACATTCAACGAGGATTGGTTTAAGAAGTGGAAGATGGATTAATCTTCCGCTTATATATAATAATGTATAGAATCTATATATAATAATGTATAGAATAAAAGGCTCTTATGTTGTCGGTATCCTGATGTTCCTGATTTTGGCTGGTTGCCAGAACCAGGTAGAACATACTGCGCCCGCCATCCGTCCGCAAGACTCGGTGGCGATGATGACGTCGTATGGTGTAAATACATTGGTAAGCGACTCGGGAGTTATGAAATATCGCATCGTAACAGAACGGTGGGAGGTGAATACCAGTAAGAATCCATCTTTGTGGATCTTTGATAAGGGACTTTTGCTGGAACAGTTTGATGAGAAATTCCATATTAATAGTTATATCCAGTGTGATACAGCTTATTATTATGATCAGCAGAAGATATGGAAACTTTATGGTAGGGTGAGCATCCTGACCAAAGATGGTTTGCGCTTCAATAGTGAGCAACTTACCTGGGACCAGAATAAGCACGAATTGTCAAGTAACGTATTCAGTAAACTTGTTACTCCTGAAAGAACGCTACAGGGTTCTCATTTCTGGAGTGATGAAAAGATGACGCGCTATTATGTGAGCAATTCGAAGGGTAGCTTTGAAAAGGGAGACCTGACAGGAGGTGGTGGTGCTGCCGATACTTTGAGCAGCCAGCCTGATTCTGTCAAGAATAACTTCCGTCAGCCGGCTACACCAGTCAGAGCTACTACGATTCCTATCATGCACTAATTAAAAAGAAAAAGATATAATGAATGAACAGGTGGATATGAGTTTAGTAGTAGGCATTCTCATTACGATGGTCTTTTCTGCATTCTTCAGCGGAATGGAGATTGCCTTCGTCTCTTCCAACCGTATGTTGGCGGAGATGGATAAGGAGAAAAACGGCCTTACGCAACGACTGTTATCTTTGTTTTATAATCATCCGAATGGCTTTGTCAGTACCATGCTCGTGGGCAACAATATAGCCCTTGTAGTTTATGGTATCCTGATAGCCCGTCTTTTCGACAATACGATTTTCGCAGGTTTTGATGCAGCCTTTAAGGTGCCTGCAGATACCATTCTGTCTACGCTGATAGTACTCTTTACAGGTGAGTTTCTGCCAAAGACGCTTTTCAAGTCTAATCCGAACCGCTTGCTTTCTATCTTCAGTCCGATAGCTTATCTGTGCTATGTGGTATTGTGGCCTATCAGCAAGTTCAGTACTTTCTTGAGTAAGTGCCTGCTGCGTCTGATAGGTATGAAGATGGATACTGAGGGGGCGGATGAAGGCTTTTCTAAGGTAGACCTTGATTATCTTGTGCAGTCAAGTATCGATAATGCTACCAATGAAGATGAAATTAATGATGAGGTGAAGATATTCCAGAATGCCCTTGATTTCTCCGATACTAAAGTACGCGACTGTATGGTGCCCCGTACTGAGATTCAGGCTGTTGAAATGGATACTTCTCTCGAAGACCTGCAGCAGAAATTCATAGAGAGCGGTAATTCGAAAATCATTGTATATGAAGAGGATATAGACCATATTGCGGGATATATTCACAGTTCCGAACTATTCCATCATCCTTCACGTTGGCAGGATCATATCCGTTCACTTCCTTTTGTGCCGGAAACGATGCAGGCACAGAAACTGATGCAGACTTTTTTGCAGCAGAAAAAGTCCTTGGGTATCGTTGTAGATGAGTTTGGAGGTACTAGCGGTTTGGTGAGTCTGGAAGATATCGTTGAGGAAATCTTCGGAGATATTGAAGATGAGCACGATGCTGCCAAGTATGTGGCCAAGAAAACCGATGATGGTGATTATCTCCTTTCTGCGCGACTGGAGATTGACAAGGTGAACGATATGTTTGGTCTTGAACTGCCGGAAAGTGATGAATATATGACCTTGAGTGGTTTGATTCTGCATGAATATCAGAGTTTTCCTAAACTCAACGAGGTGATAAAGTTTGATAACTTCGAGTTCAAGATTATCAAGTCAACATCCCGTAAAATAGAGCTTGTTAAACTCCACATCATCAAATAGCTGAGCGGGAAAAGGGAATTTTTTGCTTTTTTTGAGGTAAGAGTCAAAAAAGATAGCAAAAAATTCCCTTTTCTCGTATTATTTTTGTATTTTTGCAGACAATTGGCTACTAGCATTAAAAGTGGTTCAATCTAAACTTAGGAAAAAATAAAAATAATAATAATAATTAAAACGTAATGGCAGCATTAGGAACAATTAGAAAAAGAGGCGTGATACTGGTTTGTATCATCAGTTTCGGCCTTTTCGCCTTTATTGCCGAGGAAGCTTTCCGCTCTTGCGATTCAGCAAAGAATAATGAGCGCCAGCAGATTGGTGAGGTTTTGGGCGAAAAAATCAGCGTGCAGGATTTCCAGAAGCTCGTTGATGAGTATTCAGAAGTTATTAAAATGCAACAGGGTCAGGAAAATCTTCCTGAAGAGCAGATGAATCAGGTGAAGGATATGGTATGGAATACATACATCCAGAACCGGATTATCGCTAAGGAAGCTAGCAAGTTGGGTCTTACTGTAACCGACGCTGAACTTCAGGACATCTTGAAGACAGGTACTAACCCTATGCTTCAGCAGACTCCTTTTGTTAATCAGCAGACTGGTCGTTTCGACGCATCTTCTCTCCAGAAGTTCTTGGCAGACTACAAGGCACAGAAGGCTAACCCATCTGCTAACGCACAGATGATGGATCAGTATACCAAGATTTACAACTACTGGTCATTCATCGAGAAGACTCTTCGCCAGCAGACTTTGGCTCAGAAGTATCAGGCTCTTCTCGCCGGTTGCTTCCTGTCAAATCCTGTAGAGGCAAAGATGGCTTTCAAGGAGGAGAATGAAGAGAGCCAGATTCAGTTGGCTGCTTTCCCTTACTCTGACATCCAGGATGATAAGGTAAAGATTTCTGAAAGCGATCTGAAGGCTAAGTATGATGAGATCAAGGCACGCTTCAAACAGCCTGTTGAGAGCCGTGACATCAAGTTCGTTGATATCGAGGTGCAGGCTTCTAAAGCAGACCGTGCTGCTCTTAACAAGGAGTTTGCAGGTTATCATACGCAGCTTGCCGCTGCTGCAGATCCTACAGAGGTTGTACGTAAGTCAGCTTCTACAGTAGCTTACCTTGGTATTCCTGTTTCAAAGGATGCTTTTCCACGTGATATTGCTGCTCAGCTTGATTCTATGGCTGTAGGTTCTACTTCTGCTGTTAAGGCTAATGCTGGTGACAATACATTGAACATCGTTAAGTTGGTAGCTAAGCAGGAATTGCCTGATTCAGTACAGTATCGTGTTATCCAAGTTGCTGCTAACTCAGTAGCTGAGGCTAAGACTAAGGCAGATTCTATTCAGGGCGCTATTGCCGGTGGTGCTGATTTCGAGGCTATCGCTAAGAAGTATGGTCAGACTGGTGACAAGGCTTGGATGACTACCAAGCAGTATGAGTATGCCCAGTCTATGGATAAGGACAACAAGACATTCATCAATACATTGAATACTGCAGCAGTTAACTCTTTGAACCAGCTTCAGTTGGGTCAGGGATATGTAGTTCTTCAGGTTCTTGACCGCAAGGCAATGGTCAGCAAGTATACCGCTGCCGTTATTAAGAAGCCTATCGACTTCTCGCAGGGTACATATCGTACAGCTTACAACAAGTTCTCTAGTTTCGTAAGTGCTAATCCTAAGTCAGAGGATCTCTTGAAGAATGCAGCTAAGGAAGGTTACAAGGTTCAGGACTTGAAGGATATTACAACTTCTGTTCACTATGTAGCAAACATCCATTCTACACGCGAGGCTTTGAAGTGGATCTTCGATAGCAAGGAGGGTGAGGTTTCACCTCTCTATGAGTGTGGTGACAACAACCACCTGTTGGTTGTGGTTCTTGATAAGATTCATCATGTCGGTTATCGGGATTTGGATGATGCAGTTGTCAAGGAGACTGTTAAGGCAGAGGTGCTCAAGGATAAGAAGGCTGAGATGATTGAGGCTAAGTTGAATGGTGTTAAGAATATTGCAGCTGCTAAGGCTAAGGGTGGTAAGGTTTCTTCTGTAAACCAGATTACTTTCGCTGCTCCTGTATTCATCGCAGCTACTGGCGCTAGCGAACCAGCTCTCTCTGGTGCTGTTGCAGGTACTAAGAAGGGTGCTTTCTCTGCTCATGCTGTGAAGGGTAACGCTGGTGTGTATCTCTTCCAGGTTACTAACAAGACTAACCGTCCTGTTAAGTTCGATGACAAGACATACGAGCAGAAGTGCCGCCAGAAGGCTATGCAGTATGCAGGTAACTTCATGAACGAGCTTTATCTGAACGCTCATGTAGTAGATAACCGCTACTTGTTCTTCTAATTCAGACTCTTAGATTTATCCCAATAAATAAAAAAGGTGTATTGCCAATGAGCAATACACCTTTTTTATTTATTGGGATATCTTTTATCGTATCTGCAAGAATATCTTTTGGAGAAGCATTTTTATCCGCGGCTCCACCAATGTTTCTTTTTGGGAGCTTCCTGCTGTTCGCCGAACTTCTGTTTCAGTACTCTGCGATAACTGGTATGGTTGGTGATAATCTGATAAATCTCCCCCCAATCAGGCAAACCGCCGATACCTCGGTCGTCAATGAACCAGTCAGCTTTGAGCTTGCGGGAGAAGTGGTTATTGTTCTCCAGACTCTCTTCAGGATAATCTTTATTTACAGCCCAGAATTCAACTCCTCTTTCTCTACACCATTCTACTGCCTCGTCCAGGAGCTTTCCTTCGCGTACGCTCCAGAGAATAAGCTTGTGGTGGTCTCTAATTAACATCTTTAATGTTTCTGTGGCGAAAGGTAGCTCTGTACCAATCTTCGGGTACTCGTGGGTTACGATTGTACCATCAAAATCTACTGCAATTGTTGCCATATAGTCTTAATGTTTTTAAAATCTAAAAGAGTCTTCCTATCTGGATAGAAAGACTCTTTTCTTTGTTGTATGTATGTTCTTAATTACTTCTTGATACTGTTGTCGTTGGCATTGCCATAGTGGCTGTTGCTATAGTTGCCATAGCTGCCATACTGGCCATAAGTTCCATATTTGCCATATTTGCCATATGATCCATAAGAACCATAGTTGCCATATTTACCATATTTGCCGTACTTACCAACACCATAATAGAAGCTGTGCTTCTTCTTAGAGAGGTCGACGCCATTGAGTACTAAGCACATGTTAGGCAATTTATTCTCGGCTTTCAAACCATTGATCATGCCGAAACTAGCCTTTGGAGTATAATCTGCGCGGCAGACGTATACACAGAGATTAGCCAGACGTCCAAGCTGCAAACTGTCGTTTACAAGACCTACAGGAGCCGTATCGAGGATAACATAGTCGTAATGTTCCTTCAACTGGCTGATAATGTCGTCAAGGCTTGCTCTGGTTACTAACTCTCCTGGATTAGGAGGAACAGGGCCAGCCATAAGGAGGTCGAGTTTACTGTTGACACCCGAAGAGAGAATCTGTTTCTGAATGTCATCCCATGTATTATGGTCGTGTACAATCAGATTGGTGATACCATTATGGTGGTTGTCAATCTCGAAGAGCTCTGCCAGACGTGGCTTGCGGATATCCAGACCAACCATGATAACCTTCTTGCCCAGCAAGGCGAGCGAGATACCGATATTGGATGCCACGAATGTTTTACCTTCACCTGATGTAGAAGAGGTAAACATCATCACCTTCTCACCTTCTTTCAGCATAAACTGAATATTGGTACGCAGGCCACGGAAAATCTCCTCCATCAGGTTGTTTACATTCTGGTGAACCACAATGTCAGCCTTTCCTTCCTTCTTGGCAGCGTCGCTGGCTACAGGAATATCGGCAATGACAGGTATCTGAGTGAGTTTCATCACGTCTTCATGTCCCTCAATCTTGTACTTGAAGAATTCTCTCAGGAAGAGGATGCCGGCAGGGATTGCAATACCCAGTACCAGGGCAATCAGCATAATGATAGGACTCTTAGGACTAACCTTTCCTTCCAATGAAGGAGCATCGATAACCTTACCCTTGTCTGCCGTTGCTGCTAGCGAAATGGAGTTTTCCTCACGTTTCTGAAGAAGCATCAGGTAAAGACCAGATTTTACTTCCTGCTGGCGACCAATCTGTGTAAGAACTCGCTCTTGCTCTGGCGAGTTACCTATCTGATTGGCATACATGGCAGCTTGTTTGGCAATGCTGTTACGCTGGATTTCCATACCCAGCTTAGCCTGGCGCATGGCACGCTTGATAGATTTTGTAAGGTCATCCAACTGGGCTGACAAAGGTGTAACGGTTGGAGAATTCTCACTGGCAGAATGCAACATCTGGTTGCGGTTCAGAGCTATCTTGTTGTATTCGTTAATCAACTCTGTTGAACTTTCATCAGTCAGACCTACGTTTGATGGGATAGGCTGATATCTGTTGCCAGGTTCGTTCATGTATTTGCCAAGCTCATTCAGAAGTTCAACCTGTGTGTTAGCCTCCTGGAGTTTCTGGGCGTATGTGTCTGAGTTAGCGATGGCAGCTGTTGCGTTGAGCTTCATCTCTACAACATTGTTACGCTTCTTGTAGCTTTCGAGCTGGCCTTCTGTATTGCCCAGTTCGTTGTTGATCTTCTCCAGACGCTGGTTGATGAACTGTTCTGTGCGGAAAGAAATTTCATTCTTGTCCTCGTTGGCCTGGCGGTTATAAACATTTACCAGAGTTCTCAGATAGTCTATGCAGCGCTGAGGATCTTCATCTTTCATCACCAGTTCGGCTATGGTTGTAGTCTTTGAAGTCTGGCTGACAGTCAGTGCTTTTGTATAGCCCTTAGCCGCCATTTCTGGTGACACGATAATCACCTTCAGGCTCTCACCGTCTTTTAATGCGTATTTGCCGTTCTGAGTGAAGTGGAGGGTTCCTACACGTGTATTGATGCTTGCTGGCAGACCAGCTAAAGTCTTTTCAATCTTTACAGGATCCTTCTGATAGGAAAAGGCATCTACAGGTATGTAGTATGAACCTGTTACCTGATACTGGCTGCCAGTTTTCTCTATAAGAAGCTTGATCGGAGCATTCAGCTTCTTGAGATGAGCGAGGTCTAAGTCAACGCTGACTTCCTGCTCTTTATAGACTAACTGATCCCTGAGGGCTCCTTTATGGTAATAGTTCACGTAGCATTTCATGTCTACTACAGCCTGGTTAGCCAAGTCTTGAGCCGAAAGAATTTCAATCTCATTGTCTATACCATTTGAGTTTGAAATAAAACCGAGGTTTGCAGCATTTTGAATCATGCTGTTACCCATTCCTCTGTTCTTTCTCTGGTCGTCATCCTTTATCAGTACCTTAGCGGTTGCCTGGTATTGCGGTCTTGCATGGCGTATGTAGAGATATCCCAATCCCAAACATACAATGAGTGATAGAACGAACCATTTCCAGTTGAGGATAAGAGTAGAATAAATCAACTGGAAGTCAATAGATGACTTCTCTTCCTGCTCTTGATCACGTCCCAAATCAAAGTTCTTTGTTTCTTCCATTATTTTATATTCTATTGTGTTTACACCTTTTTTATATTCGTAAAAGATAAATGATAGAATCTGTACTATCTGCTAGCCGCTAGTTCTTTCAGATACTGTCCATAACCGTTTTTGAGCATCGGTTGGGCAAGTTTCAGCAACTGTTCTTGGTCAATCCATCCTTGTTTGAATGCGATTTCTTCAAGACATGCCACTTTCAGACCCTGTCTCTTTTCGATGACTTCTATAAAGGTACTGGCTTCCGAAAGGCTATCGTGGGTACCGGTGTCAAGCCAGGCGAAACCGCGCTGTAAGGTTCTTACCTTCAGAGTCTTTTCTGTCAGATAGTGCTGGTTTACTGTTGTTATTTCCAACTCACCTCTTGCGCTAGGCTTGATGTTCTTAGCCACATGCACCACGCTGTTTGGATAGAAATAGAGTCCTACAACCGCATAGTTGCTCTTAGGCATTTCTGGTTTTTCTTCTATGCTCAGGCAGTTGCCGTTTTCATCAAACTCTGCCACACCATATCTTTCCGGATCGTTGACATAATAGCCAAATACGCTTGCCAGTCCTTCTTCTGCAGCTTTTACGCTTTCCTTGAGTAAACCCGTAAAACCGGCTCCATAGAAAATGTTGTCACCCAAAACCAGACAGGCTGTATCATTACCGATAAACTTCTCGCCAATGATGAAGGCTTGAGCCAGACCGTCGGGTGATGGCTGTTCTGCATATTCGAAGTGTACCCCCAATTCGCTGCCGTCACCTAACAGACGTTTGAAACCAGGCAAGTCGAATGGGGTAGATATAATCAAAATCTCCTTGATTCCTGCTAACATTAGCACGGAAACAGGGTAGTATATCATTGGCTTATCAAAAATTGGTATCAATTGCTTACTGATACCTTTGGTAATAGGGTAAAGTCTTGTACCCGAACCTCCCGCTAATACGATACCTTTCATATCTTCTCTATTTCTAATACAATAAAGTTGAATAGTCTTATCTTAAAAACGCGGCAAAGTTACTAAAAAAAGTTGAATGCGTGAAATCATAAGCCATAAAAATGCATTTTTTGATAAAAAAAGCACCTTTTTAGATAAAAAACGTCGCTTTGATTTGGGTATTTACTGATTTTATTGTATTTTTGCAGAACAATTTAAATAGATATAGAAAATAAAAAATAAAGGAATGGGAATTTTTGCTAAACTATTCGGTCGTAAAGACGACGATAAAAAGGTAGGTGGAATGGAAGATTACATGACCTTGGTCCGTGTATACTTTCAGGCTGCACTTGCTTCTCAGTTAGGTATCACCAATTTGGCTATGTTGCCAGACTTGCGTGTCTTCAAGACAAGTCTGCATGTTCCGACGGTCAATAACCGTCTGGGTATTGGCGAAAAGGCACAGGTGAAGAAAATGATGAAGAATATCTATGATACGGATGATGCCTTCTTCAAGGAAATAGATTCCAGTATCCGTAAGAACTGCCACAAACTGCAGGATGTCAATGTATATCTCATCCAGTTCCAGAACTTTACGCAGGATCTGATGATGCTGATGGGCAACTTGATGAAGTTTAAGCTCCGTTTGCCTAGCTTCATGAAGAATTCGCTTTACAAGCTGACTGCTAAAACTGTAGAAGATATCTTCACTAAGAATGATTTCTCTGATGCCAGTGTGCTGAAAACCGTGCTTCAGTTGCGCCAGTTCAACAAGCGCTTGGCATTCAGCCAGCAATGGGTAACCGACTTTACCTTCCAGGTATTGATGCTTGCCAAAAAAGAGCCACGTCCATCAGATGAAGACGTAGAAAAGGCAAAGCAGAAGATGGGAAAGTAACAAATGTTGCGCCCAAAATGAAAAAAAATAGCAGAATATTTGTTTTATTCAAATAATTCTCTTAAATTTGTAGCCAAAAATAATAGTCATGAGTGCAAATGAGAAAACAATTAATACGTTTGCCACAAGAGTAAGGCAGATGATTCTCAAGTTTGACGAGGTCAAGCAGGAGAATGCTGAACTCTATGCGATGGTGGATGAGCGCGATGCCAAAATCAAGGCATTGGAGGAAAAGTTGGCTCAAGCGCAGAGTGATTACAACAGCTTGAAGATGGCGAAGATGATGACGATTTCTGACAATGATATGGAAGCTACTCAGAAGCGCATCGCCAAGCTCATAAGAGATATCAATAAGTGTATCACACTATTGGGTGAAAAGTAAAAATCGGAACGATGGCAGAACAAGAACAAGATAAATTACTCATACGATTACACGTCTATGATACAGATCTTTCGGTAAGAATACCTAGGGAAGATGAGGAGTATTATCGTAAATCAGCCAAACTGATAGATGATATTGTAAACTCATATACCAAGATTTTCAAAGGCAGAAAGAGCGATAAGGAAATCCTGTATATGGCGCTCATTGATGTGGCATTGAGATATGAGAAGGAATCGGATCGGAATGATACGAAACCTTATGATGATATTCTTGAGAAGCTTACCTCCGAGATTGAAGACGCTTTGAAATAAGAATATTAATAAACATATATATAATATAATGATAGTAACTATTATAGCAGCCTTGGTGGCGCTTGTTATCGGCGGTGCTGCTGGGTATTTCATTTTCCGTTATGTCATTAAGGGAAAATATAATGAAATGATAGAAGCTGCCAACAAAGAGGCAGAAGTAGTAAAAGAGAAGAAGCTTTTGGAAGTGAAGGAGAAATTCCTCAACAAGAAGGCGGAACTCGAAAAAGAAGTGCAGCAGCGTAATTCTCGCATCCAGCAGAATGAGAATAAGTTGAAGCAGCGCGAGATTTCTCTCAATCAGCGTCAGGAAGACCTCGGTCGACGCAAGATGGAGATTGATCAGTATCAGCAGCGTGTTGACAATGAGAAGAAACTCTTGTCTGTCAAGCAGCAGGAACTTGATAAGATGCAGAAACAGGAGCAGGCTAAACTGGAAGAACTTTCTGGTCTGAGTGCTGAAGAGGCTAAGCAGAGATTGATTGAGAGTCTGAAAGATCAGGCTAAACTCGATGCTGCAAGCTATGTGAACGAGATTATGGACGATGCCAAACTCAATGCTAACCAGCAGGCTAAGAAGATTGTGATTCAGACTATCCAGCGTGTTGCTACAGAAACAGCCATTGAGAACTCTGTCAGCGTTTTCCATATCGATAATGATGAGGTGAAGGGGCGTATTATCGGTCGTGAAGGCCGCAATATCCGTGCTCTGGAAGCAGCAACTGGTGTAGAAATCGTTGTGGATGATACTCCTGAGGCAATCGTTATCTCAGCCTTCGACCCTGTTCGTCGTGAGGTTTGCCGTCTGGCTCTCCACCAGTTGGTAGCTGACGGACGTATTCACCCAGCCCGTATCGAGGAGGTGGTAGCCAAGGTGAAGAAACAGTTGGATAATGAAATTATCGAGACGGGTAAGCGTACAGCTATCGACCTCGGTATTCATGGTCTGCACCCAGAGTTGATTCGTATCATCGGTAAGATGAAGTACCGTTCTTCTTATGGTCAGAACCTCTTGCAGCATGCCCGTGAAACCGCTAACCTCTGTGCGGTTATGGCTTCTGAATTGGGATTGAATCCTAAGAAGGCTAAGCGTGCCGGTCTTTTGCACGATATTGGTAAGGTGCCTGATGAGGAGAGTGAATTGCCACACGCATTGTATGGTGCCAAGATTGCAGAGAAGTATAAGGAAAAACCTGATATCTGCAATGCCATCGGTGCTCACCATGATGAGATGGAGATGAACACATTATTGGCTCCTATCGTACAGGTTTGTGATGCTATCTCTGGTGCTCGTCCTGGTGCCCGTCGTGAGATTGTAGAGGCTTATATCAAGCGTTTGAACGATCTTGAAGCTATCGCCATGAGTTATCCTGGCGTTACCAAGACCTATGCCATCCAGGCAGGTCGTGAGCTTCGTGTCATTGTGGGTGCTGACAAGATGAGCGATGAGCAGAGTATCAAGCTCTCTGACGAGATTGCAACCAAGATTCAGAACGAGATGACCTATCCGGGTCAGGTAAAGATTACCGTGATTCGTGAGACTCGCAGTGTAGCTTACGCTAAGTAAAATAGAATTATATTTGAAGTTTAAATTGTCGTTTCTCTTCTGCAAGGTAGAGAGATGTATCTTGATAAAGCCGTACTCTGTTTATAGGGTGCGGCTTTTCTTTTCCCTTTTCAGAATATGATGAAAGCAGAACAGAAAGTATTAAAGCGATTCAATAAAGGATGTGTTGACTATCATCTTTTGGAGGATGGGGACCGTATTCTTATTGCCTTGAGTGGAGGCAAGGATTCATTGGAACTTGTCCGTTTGCTGGCTCAGCGTGCCCGTATCTATAAACCGCATATCGAAGTGGAGGCGGCTCATATCATCATGGATAACATTCCTTACGAGACCGACCGTTCTTATCTGCAGGATTTCTGTGCAGAGAATGGCATCAAGCTCCATATCCTTCATAGTTCGTTTGATGAATCCACCGATCCCCATAAGACCCGTTGCTTCCTCTGTGCCTGGAACCGACGTAAGACGCTCTTCGAGTTTGCGGTAAATAATGGTTTTAACAAGATAGCCTTGGGCCATCATATGGATGATATCCTCGTTACCCTGCTGATGAATATCACCTTCGAGGGTTCTCATTCCACCATGCAGCCCAGTCTTCCTTTAAAACATTATCCGCTCACCATTATCCGCCCCCTTTGTCTGGTGCATGAGGCGGATATCCGTAAGGTGGCAGAAGAGTCGCATTTCACTAAGCAGAAGGCGTTGTGTCCTTACGAAGAGACTACCCGCCGTTCGGATATGCAAGCCGTCTTCCAGCATTTGGAGCAGTTGAACCCCGAAGCGCGCTACAGTCTTTGGCGCTCCGTTTTTATGGTATAAAATATAGTAGAAAAAGCAATAAAAAACGAAAGTAGTTTCATGGGCGCATGAAACTACTTTCGTTAGCCAATGAAATAGGCTTCATTTGCCATCGAAGCCTATTGTATTTGTTCCTTGGGTAGATCTAGTAAATGGCAGTTACTAATTTTGGGGAGCTGCCCAGAAACGTGAAGCATCTGTTGTCAGTACTGAATGGTCGGGAAGTTTCAAAACCTTTGAATCCTGAAGGAACAAGCACGATATGGCGATTATTGTTTCGATAAGCAGGATTATTATCTTCGCGACCATAGCCTGTTGTCTCCCAAGTATCAAACCAATATAAGTTTTTTGCCCAATATGCCCTGTAATAAACAAAATCATTATCTGAATTCAAGAGAGGACGGTAAACGATTTCTCTGCCGTCAATATATCGCTCACGCATTTCTGTAAGAGAAAGTGGAGTGCCTTTTTCATCTTCTGCCCATGCTTTCATATCCGAGTCTAGCATAGCCCATTTCTGTAATTCTGGTAGCCACACCAGGTTAACAACATGGCAGTCGGAATCCTCGGAATCTGCGGGATGACAAGTTACAAAGCGGTTTACAATACCCTCAGACAGCAATAGTTCGTGTAAGAGGATGGAGTGTAATCGACAGTTGAATGCAGGCTCTATCGTTCGAGTGTATTTCCAGAGATCTATAGCATTACGTCTCTTAGGATTAATCTTTTGATTGGCATGAGGAATGTTTTCCGCTACAAAACGTGCCAGTGAAATGGCCTTGTCCCATGTTGGCATTGTGGAAGATACAACTGTATCGAGTTTGAAATATTCACGGATTTTTTGTGATTGGACAGAATCTTTCGGGGGTGTAATTTAAACTGTGTCAAGGCTTGTTCTTAACTTTCATTCCCACTCCCTGCTGGGGGCATGCCCCCAGCAGGGAAGCCTTTTCGGCTGCAAAGTTACATAATTTTAAATCTATCTCCAAATTTTATTGCCAATTGTTGAGAAATTTGTCCCCAATTTGCCAGTGACATAGTCCATTTCTTACGGATGTTGCGATAAGCTAAGTACACAAGCTTCTCCAAAGAATTATCCGTAGGAAAGACCCCTTTAGTCTTTGTGACCTTTCTTACCTGTCTGTGATACCCCTCAACCGTATTGGTCGTATAAATGAGTTTACGGATGGCTGGAGTATATTGGAAATATTCTGTCAGACGTTCCCAATTGTCACGCCATGACTTGATGACAATTGGGTACATCTCTCCCCACTTAGACTCTAACAGGTCTAAATTAGCAGCAGCGGAGTCTTTGTTTACTGCACCATATACTGTTCTTAAATCCTTGATAAACTCCTTTTGATGCTTACTGCCAACATACTTGATAGAATTGCGTATCTGATGGACAATACAGAGCTGCACAGAACTCTCAGGAAATACGCTTTGGATGGCATCCGGGAAGCCTTTGAGACCATCAATACAACAAATCAAGATGTCTCGAACACCACGGTTCTGAAGATCCGTAAGAACTTCTAGCCAGAAGTTAGCTCCTTCACTCTTAGACACATACATACCTAACAGTTCTTTTTGGCCTTCCTTGTTGATGCCAAGAATGTTGTAAATGGCTCGTGTGACAGCTCTGCCATTCTCATCCTTTACCTTATAATGGATAGCATCAAGCCAGCAAATGGCATATACAGGATCGAGCATGCGAGACTTCCAGGCGGTGATTTCGGGTAATACACGGTCTGTTATAGAGCTGATAGTATCGGCTGATAGAGTTGTGTTGAACTCACGCTCAAAGTAGCTGCTGATGTCACGTGTGCTGGTGCCCATGGCGTACATCTCAATAATCTGGTCTGCCATGCCATTGGCAAGAATAGTCTCACGCTTCTTTACGGTCTCAGGTTGGAAAGTTCCGTCTCGGTCACGAGGAGTCTCTATAGTGACCTCACCATATTTTGTTTGAACCTTCTTACTCATCTTACCATTACGACGATTGCCGGAAGAGCGTTCCTCGTCACTTAAATGAGCGTCCATCTCACCTTCGAGAGCTGAGTTGAGAATACGCTCTAACAATGGAGCTAATGCTCCGTCCTTGCCAAATAAGGCTTCACCACTACGCAACTGCTGAGCTGCTTTCTTGTAATCAATTTCTAAGTTGTCCATAATATAAAAACTGTGTTAAACTACTTTTATTGTAGCTTGACACAGTTTAGTTTACACTCTCAATCTTTCTGATATGCAAAATGATAGGACGTAGTATCTGGTACATATTTGCCAGCGTCTTTTAATTTTTCTACCATTTCATTCTTCAGCGAATTGCAAAGATAAGCTTCCACTTGTTTATTGAAAACAAAGCGTGCCAACAGTAATGTTGCTACCGCTATGAGCAGGATTCCCAAGATGCTCCAGCCTACCAACTTGATTTTTTTCTTCATTTTTTATTCTATTAGTTATTTCATTTTTTCTATCTGTTCCTGGGTTAGTCCGGAATACTTCTTGATTAGATTGATGTCAACACCATCGGCAAGCATGTTCTTGGCAATTTCCAAGGCTTTCTCATTCTTACCTTCTTGCTTTGCCGTATCAATAGAGTTTTTGATATCACGATATGCCATCTTACTTGCCTCCTACGTGCTCTGGATTCAGATACGACACGTCCTTCACAACCTGTCTGCCATTAAACAAGCTGTTGAGGAAGCAGATGAGCAAATCCTTGTTCATTGCCGTTCCGAATATTCGCTTGAAGCCGAAGTCGGTCAGCAAGCTGATGTATCTTTCTTCTACCTGTTTCATACGCCATTCGTTTAGTTCAACATCTAGTTTCACTGCAAAATTACGCTTTTTTTTCCAAAAAACTCTTAATAAACTGTTAAAAAATGATTGAATATTCATTCCTGCTTCTTATTTCATTTCATCCGAGTTGAGTATGGTGATGGTCTTGCCCTCAATCCTGATGGCACCCTTCTCCTCGAATTCGGAGAGGCAGCGGAGGAGCGAGAACTTCTGGATACCGAAGATATCCGCCATTTCCTGTCGGCTGACATCCAGTCGGATGGTTCTGCTCTGCTGTTCGGTGGCCATCTTGATGAGGTATTGCGCCACCTTCTCCTTGACGGAGAAAAGGGAGAGCATGCGCATTTTCTGCGAAAGGAAGATATCTATCCTTGACAGGTGCTGGATGAAGTTCCAGCGTATGCGCTCATCAGTATCTATCAGCAGTTTCAGTTCAGAAGGCCTCATGCGCAGGAGGGTAGTCTTCCTACTTGTCTCCACGCTTACGGGCATCTCGTTATTATGTGCGAATATATAGGCAGGGGCAATCAGCATCGATTCTCCCAGCCTATCTATCTGAGCCTGCTTGCCCGACAATCCCGACATGCGGGCTATCATCTCCCCCTCGACAATGATGTCGGCATATCTGCAGGGCATTCCTGCCAGCACATAGGTTTCCCTGGCAGCAAGCTCCACCATCCGGTAGCTTACCATCGACAGTGCCTCTCTGATTTCCTCTGGAGTAAACCCCTCAAACACCGTGCATTTCTGCAAGGTAACGAATATTGATTCTTTCATACATTTAAGTTTTATATTCAATAACGCATTTTCCCCCGATTTATTGTTTGCTCCATTTAGAATCTTGAAGGCAGAATCTCCACACGCCCTATAAGAGTGGAATCTTACTAGCTAAAGTTCTGGTAATAAGCAAGAAAAATACGAAAAAACTTTGGTGTCTTAAAATAAAGTCGTAACTTTGCAGCTGAATATTAATAAATGGAGGAAGAATATGGCAAATTATATCAGATTTGACTGGGCGATGAAGCGCCTGCTTCGCAACAAGGCAAACTATGCCGTGCTGGAAGGCTTTATGTGTTCGCTGCTGAACGAGAAATTCAAGATCAACCGATTCCTGGATAGTGAGAGCAATCAGCAGACCGAGAATGATAAATTCAACAGAGTGGATATCCTGGCAGAAAATGAGAAGGGAGAATTCATCATCTTCGAAATACAGAATACCCGTGAACATACCTATTTCCACCGTATGCTCTATGGAGTTTCCAAGGTCATCACAGACAATATCAGTCTGGGCGATGATTACGACAAAGTGCGCAAGGTATATTCTATCAATATCGTGTATTTCACATTGGGACAGGCTAAGGATTATGTATATCATGGCAAGACGATGTTCCAGGGACTGCATCAGCCGAATGATATCCTGAAACTCTCCAACCGACAGAGTGAACTCTTCTTCGGTGATGAAATCCCTCAGGGGCGCAAGACTAATCGCGAAGCCGGAGACATATTCCCGGAGTATTATCTGCTCTGCGTGAACAACTTTGACAAGCTGGCGGTGAACAATCTGGATGAATGGATCGAGTTTCTCAAGACCGGCGAGATCAGCGAGGCAGCCCAGGCCCCAGGTTTGGCAGATGCCCGCAAATGCCTGGATATAGATAAGTTGACCGTAGCGGAAAAGAATGATTATGTCCGTCACATGGAGAATCTGCGCTATCAGCGCAGCGTTATCAAGACGGGGTATGATGATGGCTGGCAGAAAGGTCTTGCCGATGGTCGAGAAGAAGGACGAGAAGAAGGTCGTGCTGAAGGACGAGCTGAAGGACGTGCTGAAGGACGAGCTGAAGGACGAGCTGAAGGACGAGAAGAAGGACGAGAAGAAGGTCGTGCCGAAGGAGCCCAAGATGAGAAGAAGGCCACAGCCCGTCGTCTTCTTGCAATGGGCTTGTCTGCCGAGCAAGTGGCAGCAGCAACCCAGTTGTCATTAGATGAAATCAAGAAATTATAGCTGCTTTTTGCAATAGATAAAGGGAGATTTCGCCAAGAAATCTCCCTTTATTGTTGTATGCTCGGCATGGACGTTGTCTAACGGCTGCAAATTCTCCCTTAACTTAGTAGCTGCTGTTCCAGCAGCTGACTGCGAGGGAAGATGATCTCATTCTCTATATAGACATGCTCGTTCAGATCTTCTGCGAAATTCTTCAGCAGACTCAGTAGCAACTTATAATCTCCGCTGGCATCAGCTGCCGGGGTGTAGTTGTTTGTGAGCTTTCTGAGGCGCTGCTGGCGCTTGGTCTCATTATCATGTTCCAGTATCATCACGTGAATAGGCATGGCTACAGAGCCGCAATGTATCGGCGCTGCAGGTTGACCCGTAAGCTGCGATTCCATCAGTTGATAGGTGAACGGAAAGAGAACCTGCTCTTCCTTCTGCAGATGGTTCTCCAGGTCAAGCATGCACTCGCTGAAGAGACTCTCTATTTCTGCCATTAACTGATTCTCACCCATCATCGAGTGGATGAGACTGAGGATTTCCGGACCCTTCTCACGGATTCCACGGTGATGAATCTTGAGGGCATAATCGATCAGCAGATCGGTTGGCCACTCCTCGAATTGATATTTTGATGCTCTCATATCCTATTGTAATATAAAATTATTAAATTCCTTTTATCCTATATATTTTTTGATGTCCTCTTCTACCGTTCCGTTTCCGGCAATGCCAAAGGTATCTACCAGAACCTTCAGTACGGCTGGTGAACAGAAGGCTGGGAGCGTAGGACCCAGATGGATGTTCTTTACGCCCAGATGCAGCAGGGCAAGAAGTACGATGACTGCCTTCTGCTCGTACCAGGCAATATTGAAGAAGATAGGAAGGTCATTGATGTCGCTGGCTCCAAAGATCTCCTTCAGCTTCAATGCCACAACCGCCCAGGAATAGGAGTCGTTGCACTGACCGGCATCCAGCACACGGGGAATGCCGTTAATGTCACCCAGATTGAGCTTGTTGTACTTGAACTTGGCACAGCCGCTGGTGAGTATCACTACATCCTGAGGCAGCGCCTTGGCAAACTCCTCGTAGTAGTTGCGGCTCTTCATTCTGCCATCGCAGCCACTCATCACCACAAACTTGCGGATGGCTCCGCTCTTCACAGCCTCTACTATCTTGTCTGCCAGGGCAAAGACCTGGGCATGCGCAAAACCGCCGATGATCTCGCCTGTCTCTATCTCCCTAGGTGGCTGGCAGGTCTTGGCAAGCGCAATCACCTCGGAGAAGTCCTTGTGGCCGTCGGCACCCGCCTGGATATGCTTCCAGCCAGGGAAACCGGTAGAGTTGGTGGTGAAGACGCGGTTCCTGTAGCCTGCCGATGGCGATGGCGGCACGATGCAGTTGGTGGTGAAGACTACAGGACCGTTGAAGCTCTCGAATTCCTCCTTCTGTTTCCACCACGCATTGCCGTAGTTGCCCACCAGATGCTTGTACTTCTTGAGCTGCGGATAGTAGTGGGCAGGAAGCATCTCGCCATGGGTATAGACGTCGATGCCCGTGCCTTCGGTCTGGATGAGGAGATCTTCGATATCCTTCAGGTCGTGACCGGAGATGAGGATGCCCGGATTGCTGCCTGTGCCGATGTTCACCCGGGTGAGTTCCGGATTACCGTATGCCTGGGTGTTGGCCTTGTCGAGGAGTGCCATCACATCCACGCCGTACTTTCCAGTTTCGAGCACCACGCCCAGCAGCGTGTTCATATCAGCATCAGGGTTGCTGATGGTGGCGAGAGCACGGCAGATGAAGCTGATAATCTCGCTGTTCTCTTCTCCCAGATGGGCTGCGTGCTCGTAGTATGCTGCCATACCCTTCAGACCGAGCATGGTGAGTTCCTTGAGCGAGCGGATATCTGCATTCTCGTGGCGGAGCACGGATTCACGGGCGCCCTCTGCCTCATAGTCTGTCTTCTCGCCACCCCAGGTTACCTCCTGATAGGCAGGGAGGTGGATATTCATGCTTGCTGCCTTTTGCAGCAGCTGTTTCTTCAGTACGATGCCCTTATCTACCTTTTGCAGGATATCCTGGTCGTTGAAGTTGGCGTTGGTAATGGTGGTGAAGAGTGCATCCGTGAGGAAACGAGTTACCTCTGGTGTCGGCTCTTCGCCTATGCTATGCTGTATGGTTCCTATGCCACGAACCACGCTGAGCAGCAGATCCTGCCACTTGGAAGTTGTAGCCTCCTTACCGCAAACACCCTTGATGGTACAGCCTGTACCCTTAGCTGTTTCCTGACACTGGAAACAGAACATCTTGTTTTCTGCCATATTGCTATCAATTAATGAGTTATTTTAATGTTTTCTTCCAGGCGGCAATCTGCCATTCCTGGTTTCCGGCTGCAAAATTACGGCTTTAAAAATAATCCTACGGTAACAATTGTGACCGTAGGATATTAAAAAAACATAAAAAGAGTGTGGGGGAATGGATTTCTCCCTTCTTGAAGAGCATGATGATTAGATTGATGTCAACACCATCATATATTTATCCTTAAGGGAAAATAAATTTTGCCTTAAGACTAAATATATTCTGTCTTCTGATGGGTTATGCATACGAGTGCATGCCCGTGAGGAAATAGTTCACACCGAAGTAGGTCATGGCGATACTCAGGAAGGCAAGGGTGATGTAGATGTGATACACCAGCGGCTTGCGGAAGACCGGCAGACTCTGCGTATGCACTACTACTGCATAAATCATAAAGGTGATGAGCGCCCACGTCTCCTTGCTATCCCAACTCCAGTAATTACCCCAGCTCACGTTAGCCCAGATGGCTCCGATGAAGATGCCGAACCCCATCGTGGTGAGGGCAGGGTAGAGGAAGAGACGGCTTAAATCCCGCAGTTCGTCGCCATGAGAGCGCATGCAGATGCCCATGATGCCGCAGATGAAAGTCAAGGATAGCAGTGCATAGCTCATCATAATGATGCTGACATGGATGCTGAGTAACGGACTGTTCAATACCGGCATCATCTGTCCGATAGCTGGATCCATCTGGTTGATATGGCTTACCAGAAGGAAGAATCCTGAAATCAGGAAGCCGAATACCATGACGATGCGGATGCGCAACTGCATCAGAATACTGATAAGCATCACGAACCAGGCTACAGTCAGCATACTTTCATATCCGTTAGACATAGGTATGTTGCCGCTGATAATCCATCTCAATGCCAATCCGAAGGTTAAGGCAAGGAAGGATACGCCAAGCAGGATAGGCAAAGCGATGTTCAATGCCTTGATTTCTCTCTTCTTCGTCATGCGATAGATGGTGTAGAAGAGGGCAATGAAGCCCAGTGTGAGGTTTGCCATGAAGAGAATGGTTGCAAAAGGAAAGGCATTATTGATGCGTTCTGCCTTATACTGTGTAGCTGTTGGCAGCGAATTACCGCTACTAACCTCCTGATATTTCTTCATCTTGACGAAGAACTCGTTTACACGGCTTGTATTGCCTGCCTTTACATCACCATTCAGCAGAGAGAATACATTCCTGATATAGAGCGCATGCTGGTGCTCCACGGCCTGTGGCAACTTATCTACAGGTGAAAACCACGTGGTAGTGCCAGCCTTGATGAATGAATGATCCTTGGTAGCCTTCACATTCCTGGTGAAGGTGTAAGGAAGAACTTTCAATGAGATACCTTCTCGCAACTCCATGATGATTTGTATCTTGCCATCGATATCAGCGGCTTGCTGATGGAACTTGTCCTGCTGACCATTGTAGTATTCCTGAACATACTGTCCGATGGTATAGCCACCCATCTCACGATTGAAGAAAGTATTGAGCGAAGCATAGTCAGGCAGATTCATCGCAGTTTTCATTTCTCCGCTCTTGATCTTGATGAAAGGCTCGTTTGCCCAAGTATTTCCATAGAATACCCAACCAGAGAGCACCTGTTCTGCAGTCAATCCCTGATAGCTCCTGGCTCCATATATCTTCTTGCAGAAATCGAGGGCAAAGGTCTGTACCGGACAGATGCGGTCGTTGTAGAGAATATGAAGCTCGCCAAACTTCTCTGCAGTTTCCTTTGTCAATACAGCATTTTGGAGATTGCCTGTTGCAGGTTCTGCATGCAGTGTCTGTATATTGCCCATGCTGAGGATGAGGGCTGTTATCAAGGCTCCCTTCTTGAGCAAAGGACTCTTCAGTAGTTTGCGATAACCACCCTTAGGGTCGAAGAGCATCCATACGAGGGAGATGAAGAGCAGTGCATAGCCAGTATAGGTGACTGGTATGCCGTATGGATCGGCATTGATAGCGAGCACGCTTCCCTTGCCGTCTTCATCGTAAGATGACTGATAAAGACGGTAAGACCGGTGGGAATAGATGTTGTTCATCGAAACTTCGCCTTCGCTCTTATCATCTCCGTCTATTACGGTGAATTTTGAAGAATAGTCAGCCACGGCGTTGGTACCATCGTGCATTTTCGCTTCAAACTTCTTCAGGCAGAGCGAGAAAGGCAGTTTCTCTTCCTTCATGCCCTGCTCTTCATCTTGAGCCATATAAGTATCTGTAGGCTGACCGATGCGCAGATGAATCATGCCCCGTTTAGCCGATATATGTGTGAGCAATGCCCCGGCAAGGATGATGATGAAGGAGAGATGGAGTGCCAATGTAGAAGCGCACTTCACTTTTCTTTTGATGATGTAGAAAGCACCGAGGGCAGCAAGTACTGCCCAGATAAGAATGAACCACCATGCCCCATAGTAGTGGGCATGGGCATAATCCGTGCCCTGGCTTTTCTCCACGATGGTGGCGGCTGCCATGCATACGAGCACAAGGATGTAAAGAATGAATATAATCTTTTTAACCATACTTAGTTGGAATCTTGATAGAATTTCCGTTGCAAAAATACGATATTATTCGGAAACGAGCAAGAGATAATCCGTATATTTGTAGATTCTTATAAAAAAAGCTGCCAAATGCTTTTGATAGCCTGGCAGCTTTTCTTATTTTTGTTTCTTCATATAAAGACTTAGATAGCATTGATGAATGCTACTACAGCATCACGCTCTTCCTTGGTTGCATTGTAGAAGTTGAGTGCTGGTTTGTATGCATCGCTGCGCTTATCATAGCAGTGCCACATGATAGCCTCTACTACGTTGCGGGCACGGCAGTCGTGCAAACGGTCGCTTCGACCAGTCAGCATGCTTGACAAACCACGTCCCCAGAGTGGAGTAGTGCGGCACCATCCTGTGCGGATGTCGTTAGCCATGTACAGACGGTGCTGTACCAAGTCGGTGTATGGATAAATAGTCTGGTTTGGATACTTTGGCAACATGGTGTTAGGATCCTGACCTATGCTCTTGGCGTAAGCCTTGATAGCATTATCTACCCAATAGTTGTCAGCACCTGTTTTCCATGATGGCTTGTGGCAATGAGTGCATCCCCACTGAGTGAAGAGCTTCTTACCTTCCTGAACCTGTGCGTTGTCGAGGTTACGGGCAGCAGGAACAGCTAGACCACGGTGCCATACCATGAAGTCATAGTAATCCTTGTTGTTCATCTCTTCCTCGCCATTGTAAGGAGCTCCCTTGAGGAGGTACTTCTCAAAGGCATTTTCTTTGCCATCTTTAGGTCCTTTGTTACAGCTCAGAATCTCGTTTACTCTCTCCTTGATACCTTCGTCAGTTCCATCTGCATAGTATGGGTGGAGTACAGAAGACTCGTCAGCACCATGCTTCTTGATATAACTGATTACTTCTGGGTCTTCGCTCTGATACTTTGCCCAGGCTGGAGTGGTATAGAGGTAATGACGATCGGAACGTGTTACGTTGGTAATGTTCCAGATGGCGTTAGCACCTGGACCATCCTGCAGGGAGGCACGGGTCATGGCATAGGTAAACTTCTTCACCTTCTTGGTTCCATCTGCCAACGTGTACCAGGCACTTGAAGCCCAATCGTTAGCAGTCTTGTCCCACATGGCAGGGTTCAGCTTTACCCCGTATTTCGCCTCATCCTGATAAACCTTCTTCATATCATCCTGGTCGATGGCATCAAGCAAGCCTGTACCATAGATACCGATGGTTGATTCCAAACGTACTTCATAGTTGTTTGGCTTAGGATTGGTATTGAATGCAGACTGAGGGATGGTAACCTCTGGATACTGCAAAGCAAAAGCCTCGCCATCCTTAGGGAACTTCATAGCCAAACCGCTAGGCATGGTTGTAACCTCATTCCACTGGATGTTAATCTGCTTCTCGTCGATAGGAGCAGAGAATGGAGTCATTGCCTTGGTCTGTGGCATACCTGTAACCTCAGATATGTAGCTGTTTGCTGCGTAAGGCTTTCCGTCAGCGGTAGTACCTGCTGTAGGGTGATAAACTACGAGCAGATAGCCGTTACCAAACTGGTCTGCCTGATACTGGTTCTGGAATTTACCATGACCATAGTTAGGATGGCAGTGGATACAACTGCTGCGAACCCATGCTGGGCCAAGACCCTTACGTGGAGCCTCTGTGATAGTGTAAAGGTGCTCGAAGAAATCCTCACCTTTGTTGAAACTGTTTGACAATCCCTGGTTGGTGGTAGCTGGAGTTTCTGCCGAATAGCTCATGCCTTCGTCTGTACCAAGTTCACCACCTGGATACCATTCTGAGGCCTCAAAAACATCGTTTGCCTTACCAAACTGAGAGTCACCATTTAACTTGTCATTGTTTACAACACTGTTATCGTCAGAGCAGGATGCCAATGGCAATACGAGCAAGCCGAGCAATAACATTTTGCTAATTCTTTGATAAACCATAATGTTATTCTGTTTTATAATGTTTTATATTCTTGTTTTACGCAGAATAGCATCTCACCAAAAAGCGTATGGTGAGATGCTTCCTGTATGTTTGTTTACCCAAGATTATTTTGGGTTTACTTCGTCAAATTTCTTGCCCCAAACGGTACTTACATACTTAACGAATGGGTAAGGCATACCACCAATCTTGCTGATAGCATTAGCGATAGCTGTCTCTACACGCTGACCTTCTGCAGATGCATTATCCTTGAAGAACTGATGGAAGCTATACTTAGCATTAGAGCTTGTACCATTAGTTCCACCATACCACAAGTTCTCGATAGAACGGATGTTGTTCTGGAAGTCGGTGATAGAGTTGTAGCTATATGGAGACTCTACGTAGCTGATATCACCATTCTGGAATGGGTTGGCAATCTTGGTTGTACCTACCTCGTTAGAGATAGCAAAGCAAGAACCTTCCTCCATAGAGAGAAGCTGCTGGACGGCTGCCTTCAAAGAAGTGTACTTACTGATAGATTTGTTGCCTGCATACTTCATGTTGGCAGCGTATGACTGACCTTTGTCTGTCTGGTACTCAAGACCTGCTGCCTTCACTGCTGCGAGGCGGGTAGCGTTAGGATTCTCAGACCATGCAACCTCCAACTCATATACGCGGTTTACTAAGTCCTCGATCACTGCCTCGGCATACTTCAATTCCTCAGAACCCTTTACGTCTGTGAAGCCTTTGTAGGTATCGTTACCCTTGAACTCAGCAACCTTACGTGGCTGTCCATCACGGAAGAGGATGAACTCAAGTGCGTGGAAACCAAGGATAGAAGCATCCTCAATCGCAGCATCACTAAACTTACCTGTAGCAAAGTAGCTGTGGAGGAGTGTACGGTTCAATGGCCATGAGTCGATGTGTGGGTCAATATCAAAGTCTGATGCTGCACCACCGAGGAAAGCCTCGCTCTTCTCCCACAATGCACGTGCGTCCTTGAAAGCTGCGCAGGCATTGTTGATGTTCTCCTGAGTCAGGTTGTTGGTATCTACACTCTTAGGAAGAGCTGTGTGCAACTTCTCTACTGCATCAGCCAATGACTTGTAGGTTGGCTGGATGGTATTGTCTACAGCGTTAGCACATACATTCTTCAGGTATGTTTCCTGATCTGCGCTCAAATGTGCGTCGTTTACTTTGCTGTAAGCTGCACGGAGCGCATTGCAAAGTTCATCGCAGGCATCCATAGCATCCTGGCCATATGCCTTGTTTGTAAAGTCGTTGTTCGCTACAGGATCATCATCGCTGCTGCATGATGTGAAACCTAATGGCAACATGAAGGCTGCCATGAGCATTACTGCACTTTTAAAAACCTTTTTCATTTTTAATATAAGTATTTTGTTATTTATATGTTTGTTTCAATCACTTTATATTAAGTTCTTCTGTGAGAATCTTTAGAGAAACCATCCTTCATAAGCCACACCGATGTTGATGGCTGGCTCATTGTTGTACTGGCTCTTCAGGAAGCGATGTGAATATTCTGCCTTTACTACAATCTGTTTCACAGGATAGTAATTGATACCAAATGCCATGCGCTGTACGTTGGTGTAATCGTATGAAGTATTCTTGGTCTTGGAAGCGTATGGATTATAGTGCTCATAACGGCCAAAGAGATACAATTTCTGGTTGTCCTGACGGAGTTTCTCAATTTGTGAGAAGATATTATATCCTGCCTCGATTCCGTATGCAAAAGCATTCTTGCTGACAAATGCAGAGTGATGGAATGGAGAGAGACCATTCAGACGGTTGGTGAAGTACTTCAGCTGTTTTGCATCACTCAGGTAACCATAGTCTGCCTGACCGCGTACAATCCAGTTATAATTATTGTATGTGAAGTCGATGGCTCCGATAGCTACCACACCTTTGTACTTAGATTCTGCTCCATCCTTGTTGTTTGGATAAGAGTTGCCGATGGCATGACCATAGTATCCGCTTAGACCGATGCGTAAGCCCTTTATGCAGTAGTTGTCGATACGGAGGGCTGTACCATATTTTGTTGCAATTTCACCTTCGGTAGGAGTGCCTGGTCCCTTTTTGATCCAACCTGTATTGGTAAAGTTGTCTGAGTTCAGGCCTGCCAGGAATTGCAATTCATATCTCCAACCCTTGGTACGTCCCCAAAAACTGACACCTGTCTGATGCCAGGTGCTTGGAAGAATCGTATTCTCACCTTCAGGACGATAAACAGTGAAGAAATTCAATGGCTCATGGTAAGCGTTGTTCAAACCTACAGGCACTACAATGTGACCAGCCTTGATGTTTGCCCAATGACCGAATGACTTCTGAATCCAGAACTGTTCGAGTTCGACTTCACCGCCTTTTTCAACTTCCTGTTCCCATTCGCCACCTTCTTCGTCTTCTTTCTCATAGGCCATTCCTACGCCACCATGCTCAAACTCAATCTCGGTACCCATAGTCCAACCCTTTCCGAAGTCGTAACCCAGGTAAATTACTGCATGAGGAATGTCGAAACGACCATGGCTAGGGTCATTCTTGTGCTCGTCAGCCAAACTGTAACGGCTTACGTGGTCGCTATAGAAGTTGCGACTCATGGCAACCTCGCCATAACCACCCACGCTGAGGCGCTTGCCATTCACGTGCTGCATCACGCTGTCAGCAGCCACAGTTTGTGCACTTGCCGTTGCCAAACCGGCAACGAGGGCAGCTGACATCAATCCAATTCTTAAACTGTTCATCTTTAATATTTTGAAATTATTGTTATCGTACTATCCTTAGTATAATAAAGAAAAGAGCGCAGATGTCTGTTTGCGGTCTCGACACTTTAGAGGCCTAGTATCTCCTTAAAGCCATGAGGCATGATAAGGAATTACGCAGCTCTGCCGCTCGGGAATGGCAATCATCACCGCGCTCTTTCTCGATTTCGGGTGCAAAGGTACGGAGTTTTAAAATATCTTGCAATACCTAAAAATCGGTAAACTACGGCATCCCCATTTTTAGGTATTGTGAGTTTCGAAACTTTTTTGTATATTTGCAGCCGAAATAGAAACATTATGAATGTTCTTGATACAAGGATGTTTTCATTTAAGATAAAGAAAGATGAAAAATCAGAAGATGTATGAAGCTGATGACAAGATGATCAGCATCATTAGAGACAATTATAACATTTTACAGAGCCTCGGCAGCTTCGGCATAAACCTGGGCTTTGGCGACAAGACTGTGTGTGAGGTTTGCGACGAGCAGAAGGTGGATACTTATACTTTCCTGTCCGTGGTAAACTTGACGATTAATGGTTACAAGGAGTATGACAATGCTGACCGCCTGTCGCTGCCGACCCTATTGCACTATCTCAAGGCTTCGCATGCCTATTACATAGATTTCCAGTTGCCGTTTATCCGTAAGGAACTGGTTGAAGCGCTGGATGAAAAGGATAATCTGGCTCGTCTTATCCTCAAACTTTATGATGATTATGCCCATAGTATAACCAATCATATGCGGTATGAAGAAAAGATGGTATTCCCTTATGTTCAGGCACTTATAGATGGTAATGCCAATGCTAGCTTTGATATAGAAACCTTCTCGAAGCACCATGCTCAGGTAGATCTGAAGTTAAAGGAACTCAAGAGTATCATTATCAAGTATTTACCTTCTGATGGCTTGCATAACAATCAGCTCAGCGCCACTCTTTATGATATATATAATAATGAGGAATGGCTGAAACATCATTCTGAGGTTGAGGAAGAAATCTTTATTCCTGCAGTAAGAAATGCAGAGCGTAAACTGAAACAGAACGATGTGAGTGCCAAGATTTCGAGCATGATTAATCAGACTCCTATGAGCGATGAACAGTTGAGCGACCGTGAGAAAGATGTGATTGTTGCTTTGGTTCAGGGAATGACCAATAAGGAGATTGCTGACCACCTGTTTATCTCTATCAATACGGTCATTACGCATCGCAGAAACATAGCCCGAAAGCTTCAGATTCACTCTCCTGCAGGTCTTACAATTTATGCCATCGTGAACAATTTGGTTGATATTTCTTCTGTAAAGCTGTAGTTTATCTGTGGAATATCAGTTTAAATAATGTTATTTTTTCTAAAATGATAGCGCCTTCCTCTCACATGAGGGGAAGGCGCTATCATTATATTTAGGTATGTGATGATTCTGCATCACTATTTATGGTGAAGGCTAGATCATATTGATGTCAACAAAACCATGCATCACAGCATAAATGGTGAGTGAAGACACACTTTTTAATCCCAGTTTTTCCTGTATATTCTTGCGATGGGTAATTACGGTAGTAAGTCCGATACAGAGTTGGTCGGCTATCTCTTTGTTGATTTTCCCTTGTGCTACCATAGATAATACCTCTATTTCTCTATCCGACAGAACTTTTTCCTGAGTGACAGGAGGCATGGCAGGGATATGTTCGCCATGAGGATGACCGGAATGCTGCAGGTTGAGAAGCTCTTTTATCAGGTATCCTTCTGGTACATTGACGCAGAGACAATGAAATTCGGCAAGTTGCGAATTGGGATCGTTGCTGGGTGTCAGAACGATGACGTGGCGGTTCCTGTTGCCCTGTGTGAAGAAGTAACGGTGTTCCAATACAATGTGCATAGATACAAAGCTATGAACAAAGTGGTCTGGATTGTTTGCCTCGTACTGACGGAACGAACCGAAGGTCGAGATTTTCATCATGGGCATCACCGACTCAAGCAGTTGTCTGAGTCCCATTGCGGCGAGTGTATTGCTCTCTACTATTGCCATTTCCGGCATCTGTTTGCCAGTCATGGCTTTCATCATTTCTTCATTCATCTCTGTTTATTTTACTTCTGCTAGTGAAAGTTGGGTTATACTTATATCTTGTTTTATAAGAATGGAGTGAGTACCTTTGCCGCAAACCATCCTTTGAATCTTTGCCAGCCCGTACGCCACTCTCTCCAGTTCTTCTCATTGAGTAAGAAACTGTCTTTCTTTTCCCTATCAAAGAGCTGTACCAGTTGTTGTGTAGTACAGGAATCCACAATCACTGCATTCTCTTCATAGTCCCAGCGCAGGCTTCGGGCATTGAGATTGGCACTGCCAACGGTACAGAACTTGCCGTCTATCATGATAATCTTGGTATGGTGGAAACCCGGCGTATACATCCAAACATTGCATCCTGCCTTCATCAGTTTGTGCGCATTATAGAAACCGCAGTCAGGAGTCAGAGGAATGTCGCTCTTGGTTGAGAGCATGATTTCTACCTTTACTCCTCTTTTCACAGCATTCTTCAATGCCTTTTTGAGTTTATGACTCAAGGTAAAGTAGGGGCTGATAATCTTGATGCTGTCCTGTGCATCATTGATGGCATTCACATAAAAATATCGGATGATATCCTTTGTAATATGCGGTTCGCGGTTGATGATGCCGACCATCTTTCTGTAGGCAGTTGCTGTTGTGTCTGGCTTGAGATTCTCTACCAGATAGTCTTCTTTTTCCTTGCGGTAGTACTCTTCGCCAGCAACATGCTGTCCGCTCACCTTGTTCCACATCTTGAGGAATATCTTCTGCAGGGTATTTACCTCACTGCCATCGATGCGGCAGTGCATATCGTGCCATTCTCCAACAACCTTCGTACCTTTTATATAGTAATCGGCTACGTTCATACCGCCCGTATAGGCTATCTGCCCGTCGATGACAACGATTTTACGGTGATCACGGTTGAAGATTGCATGTACCCATGGAAACTTCAGGGGCTTATATTCATAAATCTCTATGCCGTTGGCACGGATTTTCTTGAGATGTTTCTTTCGCAGAGGCTTATTGTTGGAAGAGTTTCCGAAACCATCATATAAGGCTCTCACCTTTACACCCTCCTTTGCCTTCTGTGCAAGAATATCAAAGAGAAGGGAGGCAATGCTGTCGTTGCGAAAGTTGAAGTATTCCAGGTGTACACTATGTTTAGCCTGTCGGATTGCCTGGAACATATCATCAAACTTTTCCTGACCGTTCATCAGTAGGGTTACTGAATTATCGTGAGAAAAACTCACCCCTTTCCCACGAAGCTGATTTACGATCAGTGAATCGCTGGTCTGTGCGCTACACAGCGAACAAGACAGCCATAATGTCGCTATTAATAAAAAAAATCTCATCTTATCTATAACCGTGTTATCTATAAATCCGTGTAATCCGTGCCTAAAAAATTATACCATGCAGGCATAGTGATCTACGATGCCCTTCAGATGGTTATCCTTGTCTACAACCAGTACCGTATGCACCTTATACTTGTGCATGATGCGCTGAATCTCCGAAATCTTCGTCTTCGGAGTCACCGTTTTCGGAGTGGTGGTCATGATGTCGCTTACAGTCTTGTTGAAGAATTCTGCCTGCCATTTCTCCATGGCGCGTCGGATATCACCATCAGTAATAAGTCCGATAACGTGGTTGTCTTCATCTAATGAGATACCCAATCCCAGTTTGCCCTTGCTTACGTGGATGATAGCCTCGCCCAGATGCATTTCCTTAGGAATGATAGGCATATCATCGGTGCGCATCACATCTTCTGCTGTGGTCAGCAGTCGTTTGCCTAATTCTCCACCAGGATGGAACTGTGCAAAGTCACGAGGCTTGAAGTGGCGTACCTGCATCAGGGCGATAGCCAGTGCATCACCCATAGCCAATGCTGCAGTAGTACTGCTGGTAGGGGCGAGGTTCAGCGGGCAAGCCTCCTTCTTAACCTTTACGGTGATATGATGGTTGGAGTATTTTGCCAGCAGGGAATCTGGATTTCCGGTGATGGAAATGATAGGAACATTCATGTGGAGTACCATCGGGATGAAACGAAGCAGTTCATCGGTCTGACCGCTGTTACTCAGTGCCAGAACCACATCCTTGTCGGTCATTACACCTAAGTCGCCGTGATAGACATCCAGTGGATTGATATAGAAGGCTGGTGTGCCTGTAGAGGCAAGTGTAGCGGCAATCTTGGCACCTACGTGTCCACTCTTGCCCACACCTGTAACGATAATCTTGCCTTGGCAATGATACATCATGTCTACAGCTTTCTCAAAGTTGTCGTCCAGATAAGGTATCTGGTCGAGGATGGCTTGCGCCTCGTCTCTAAGAGCCTGTTCGCCATAACCGCGAACAATCTTATCATCTATATTGTTATTTTTATCGGTCATTTCTAAATCATTTGAATTGGCTTTCCCTTCGGACGCCGAACGTTGTTTCTTCGTTCTTCACTTACAGGAGTTCTTCTATAAGTGATTCCAACTTGTTTAATTCCAGCATATTGGCAGCATCGCTCTTGCCCTGGTCTGGGTCTGGATGTACTTCAAAGAAGTAGCCGGTAGCTCCGAAAGCTTTAGCCGCCTTTGCCATTGCTGGAACGAACTTACGGTCGCCTACCGTCTTGCCGTCACCTGCACTCGGTCGCTGAACGCTATGGGTACAGTCCATAATGACATTTTGCACAATCTCCTTCATGTCAGGGATGTTTCTGAAATCTACTACGAGATTGTTATAGCCGAAACAGTTGCCGCGTTCTGTGAGCCAAACTTCCTTGGCACCGCTCTCCAAAGCTTTTTCTACAGGATATTTCATATCTCTACCGCTCAGGAACTGTGCCTTCTTGATGTTGACAGTTTTACCAGTCTTGGCTGCAGAAACCAGAAGGTCGGTCTGTCGGCAGAGGAAGGCTGGAATCTGGAGAATATCACAAACTTCGCCTGCTGCTGAAGCCTGATAACTCTCATGAATATCTGTTGTAACCTGAAGGTTGTACTTCTCCCTGATATCTCCCAGCATCTGGAGTCCTTTCTCCAGTCCTGGACCACGGAAAGAGTGGATGCTGGTGCGGTTGGCTTTGTCGAATGAAGCCTTGAATATGATTTGGGTTCCTAACTTTTCGTTGATGCGGACGAGTTCCTGAGCTACTGTTTCCAATAGTTCCATTGACTCGATGACGCAAGGACCTGCTATGAATGTTGCCATATTTTTATAGTTTATAGTTTATAGTTTACAGTTAATAGGGAGTAAACCTGCTATTAACTGTAAACTATAAATTGTTAATTATTAACTTGTTTAATTGTAATTTCACGCTGTGGGAATGGAATCTCGATGTTGTGATCGTTGAGCGTATCGTAGATGCACTCCATGATGGTGGCATCGTCGATGGCTTGGGTAAGCACGTTGACCCATACAACAATCTTGAGGGTGATGCAGCTGTCATCGAAACTCTTCAGTAACACCTTCACCCCTTTGTCCTGATAGATACAGTCCAGTTTCATGAGGGCATCAATCAGAATCTGTTTCACTTCCTTCACATTACTGCCATAAGCAATACCTACCTCCAGAATATCCAGCTCATAACCATGATTCTTGGTCATGTTCTTGTAGTTCTTCGAGAAGAGTTGCGAGTTCTGGAAGGCTATGACCGAACCGTCGGTAGCCTCCAGCATCGTAGAGGTATAACTGATACTGCTCACCTTACCACGGGTGCCGTCACAGATGATATAATCACCCACCTTCACACGGCCCATCATCAGAGAGATGCCGTAGTAGATGTTCTCGAGAATATCCTTTGATGCAAAACCCAGACCGGTTGATAAGCCGGCAAAGATAGCAAGCAGCCATGATTTTCCTACCTGGAACACGTTCAGGGCTATCATCAGCCAGATACCCCAGATAATCACCTGCATCACGTTCTTGAACATCACAATCTTTGAAGCAGCCGACCTCGGGTCTGCCTTCTCAAAGTGATGACGCATGAAATCTACAGAAGTAATGTTGATGTAGTTGAACAGGAAGTACAGACAAGCTACCACTGAAATACTGAAAAGCGATGCAGTGAAGTTGCTGGTCTTGATGTAATCCTTGTTGAATATCTCCCATGTCGTATCACTCATGTTGAATACATCTGCAGCCCAATAGATAGAGATGATGAACGAGAGCACGCCTGAAATAGGGAGCAATACCTTATAGATAAAGCGATACAGCCATTTGTCGGTAATCGCCTTGTCTGCCAACTTCTTACGCTTGGCATATACGCTGAGCCATCCCTCGCAGCAGGTAATGGTAAGCACGCAGGTAAGCTGCATGGTCCACCAGATGATAAGCTGGACGGCAAGCAGTGTGAAACCTGTCCAGGCAAAAATGGTACTTACTCCGAATACGGCAAGCGATATGAATGCGTATGTCTTGTCGGTACGCAATACCTGATTGTGCTTTCTGCCAATCACATTCCACTGCCAGAGAGCGCAGAGCAGGAGGACTGGTGGAAAGATAAGGTTTACCAGGTCGTTTGGTATCAGGATGATACGGAACACGATAACGATGAAACCTACCAGCATCAATGGCGAATAGATACGGAAGGTATTCTTGATCTTATCGTTGTCTACACGTAGCAGGATAGATACCAGGATGACGCCAACCAGCCAGGAATATTCTACCAGCAGCTGGCTTGCCATAATCACGAAGTTCTGGGTAACCGCCATTCTTACGATACCCAGGATGAATGCGAAGGTTACTACCGTCATCGCCATGATAAGGCATGGTCGTTTTGCCATAAAACTTTCCTTTCTGTTCTCGAACATACCATGCTTCATGAGTTGGGTAATCACGATGCGGATGGTAAAGAGATTGAGGAAGATGGAGATGAGTCCCCAGAAGATGATGATACCGAAGAGGATGAAGATGATACGAACATCCCATTGCGACATCATGCCTGGTACGGGCTTGTATTTCTCGGTTACAGACGTCTTCGCCTCCTTATAGTTCATGCTGATATTGCGGAGTATACGCAGATAGTTGTCGCCTCCATTATTGAAGATGCTGTTCTGGATATCTTCATATCTGCGGTTGGCATAGTCGTTGAGTGCCTGTAGCTTACGGTCGGTTCTGTCGTAAGCCTGTACATAGGCTTGCAACTGTTTCTGTTTCTCTACCAGCTGGCGGCGGATATTGACAGCCAGAGTCAGGTCTACGTTTCGGTTCACCTGTGCTTCTTCGCTGAGAAACATGGTGTTCATGCCGTAGAGATAGTTGATGAGTGAATCGAAACGCGCCACCTCAACATTGTTCTTCTTGATCATCTGGCGGAAAGGAACAGCCTTCGACTTAAACTTCTTAAACTGCTCTGTAGCTTCATGACAGGCATACGTCATGTCGAAAATATACCCATTGCGCTGCGAATAGAGCATGATGGAGTTCTGGTCAGCCTGTTTCACAATACTGATGAGTTCCTGAATCACAGCCAACTGTTGAGCCTTGGCAGCTTGGTTCTGTTTCTCCAAGTCTATGTGATAGTTGGTCAATTCTGTACGCAGCATATAGAGTGTTGTGTCCAGGTTGGCTTCCTTGAGCACTGCGTTGCTTGGCAGTACGAATGCCACCATCAGCAGAATTATGATGTATAGTCTCTTCTTCATATTTGGTAAATTTGACTGCAAAGTTATTAATAATTCGTGAAAAAGCAAAGAGAAAATCGCCTTTTTTGATATATTAGCACCTTTACGTTCGATTTTTAGGGTTATCTTTTGCATTTTTCATATAAATTGATTACATTTGCAACGTCAAAGGATACGTTAATTAATCAGATAAGAATATGAAGATACTCATAGCAGATAGTGGCAGTACCAAGACCGATTGGGCTCTGGTTGATGAACAGGGTAACGTGATGGTTACCTGTAAGACGCAGGGCATCAGTCCGATTCATCAGAGTGATGCCGAGATATTGGATGTATTGTGTAAGGAACTTGTTCTGTCAGAGCAGCCTCAGGAGGTTTTCTTTTATGGCAGTGGAGTAACCGAGGCGATGAAGTCTCGCATGAAATCACTCTTGCAGCAGTCTTTTCCCGAAGCCAAGGTTGAGGCAGAAGGTGATATGCTGGGAGCAGCCCGTGCCCTCTTTGGCAAGAAACCGGGTATTGCCTGTATTTTGGGTACCGGTGCCAACAGTTGTCTTTACGATGGAGAGAAGATTGTGATGAACACGCCTCCGTTGGGATATATCCTGGGCGATGAGGGTAGTGGGGCAGTAATCGGAAAACTTTTCCTCAATGGTATCTTCAAGGGCACATTGCCTGTATCGCTAAAGAATAAATATCTTGCCTGGTCGGGTTTGGATTATCCTACTATTATTAATAAGGTGTACAGACAGCCGCTTGCCAATCGCTTTCTGGCTTCCATCTGTCCTTTTATCTCAGAACAGATAGCAGAAGGTGAGAAACATGAGAACGGGACTGATGAACTGAATGAAGCGATGGCTCTCTATCGTATGATATTGGAGAGTTTCAATCAGTTCTACGCAAAGAATCTCACACCTTATATTAAATATGTCAAGGCGAGCACCGAGGATATAAGCCAGTTGGAGCCAGGCATGAAGGCATGGCATTCATCCTTGGAAGAAGAAATCCCGATGCTTGGTTTTGTTGGAAGCATAGCTCATTACTTTGAATCACCTTTGAGAAATGTGATGGAGGATGAGTTTCATCTCAAGATTTCCCAGATATTGAAAGCTCCGATGCCGGGGTTGATAAAATATCATGTTAATTAAACTATTTTTGCAAGTCTGCTAGGCGTTATGGAGATACGCAAGTCCGCAGGTTCAAGGCGACATGCTGGCTCCTGATAGCAAGGAGTTTGCCGACCGGCTCCTGGCATACGAACAGGTGTTTATCGATGCCGTCCGTGCTACCGGTGGTAATCGAAACCTTAGAAAAAAGCAGAAAAAGCAATAATAAATAAGCATAGTTTAGATTTATATGTAGAAAGGGCAAAAAAGTATCATGCTTTTTTGCCCTTATTTAGTATCTTTCCTCTATAAAACGAAAATGATTTCCCTCGCACAAGGTAACTAAAACAAGAGAGTTTGCCTTTTCTTCGTAAATAAAGGCGCATGTCTCCCTTGCACTTGCTTATATAGCAAATGCGATTATCAGTATACTTTCCTCTTCGAGTTTTACTCATACTGACTTCCATAGCCTCCCATGACATTAAGTTAATTTGCAAACGAGGTCTAAACCCATCACAAAGATAATAGCTTTATCATGGAAGGTATATCATGGTCATCCGTTGTTGGCGGATTCTTCACGATCTGGTTTGAAGTCGACATAGTCTGTCTTGTCATGTAAGACATGCCATACGGCGACAAGTAACTTTCTCGCCACAGCAACAATCACCTTCATTTTGTTCTTTCTTCTCACAATTGTTTGGTGATACGAGAATCTACTGAAGAAACAGTCTTTCTGACGACTGGCAGCCCAGGCACATTGAATGATGGTGTTGCGGAGGTAGACATTGCCATGGGTAATTTTACGAGACTTGATTTTCTTGTTGGACTCGTCATTTCTTGGTCTCAGTCCACTCCAGGAAGCAAGGTGGTTTGCCGTTTCGAACTTACTCATATCCGTTCCGATCTCTGCGATCAATGATGTTGCGGCACGTTCCTTGATTCCGGGAATTTTCTGCAAGCGTTCGAGTTCCTCTGGAAAATGCTTCTCGCATATCTCCAACATTCTCTGCTGACATTCGTTTCTGTGGCTCTCGGCGATGCCAATCTCCTCATGGAGTTGGCGCAGTACATCTATTTCTGCCTGGGAGACAACGCCTGTCAATGAGGCTAATATCGTCTCCGCACCATGACGATTGATAATGCGACCATGAACAAGCTTCATCAGCTCGTTTGGATTTGTGACACCTTCCGAGAGCCTGCGCACGACATCGCGGTAACTCTTACACTCGATGTTGGATACATAATTGCTCAAGCGGATATTGCAACGTTGGAGTACGCCGTCCACCTTGGAAACCTTACGGACAATCTCCGCATTGAGGTCAAAGATTCGGCGATCGTACTGGCGAAGCTGTTGAATAATCTCTGGAGGAACGAAACTTCCCCTAACCAATTCCTTCAATGTACATTCTGCTATCCACTGGGCATCCTTGATATCACTCTTATGACCTGGAAGTTGCTTGATGAAATAAGGATTTACCAGACGCAGAGTAAAATGAGGAGAAAGCACACGCCATATTGGTATCCAATAGATACTGGTACTCTCCATACAAACCTCAAAAACATGATGCTTTTGGAGCAATTTCCGCATTTCTTCCAGCTGAAATGTTAAAACACCGAAAACTTGCTCAAATAATTCACCATCACTGTGCAAAATACAAAGAAAAATACTATCTTTGTGCACGTCAAGACCACATACTGCTTTCATAAGCCTACATTTTTGAAGTTAAAAAATCAGTTAACGAACACTGCTTCAAAGATAATAAATATTTTTGTGACTCAGAGCACGTTAGTAGGATTTTTTGCAGTTGTGGTCTTGATTTCTCGAAAAACAAGGCTAATTTCGCACAATTCGAGGGAAATCATTGAAGTTTTTTATTATACTGGCTTATAATTCAGAAATTTTATCTAAATTTGCAACCGAAAATGAATCTTTAAACTGTAAACTTAAATAATAAATGAAGAAGATATTTGTTTTTTTGATGATGGCATTGGCTACATGCAATATCTCAGCGAAGTCGAACTTTGTGCAGGTGAAGGACGGACATTTTGTTCGTGATGGTAAACCTTATTATTATGTAGGTACCAATTTCTGGTATGGAGCAATCCTCGGTTCAGAAGGACAGGGCGGCAACCGTGAGCGTCTCTGTAGGGAACTCGATAAGATGAAGGAGATGGGCATTGATAATCTCCGCATCCTGGTGGGCTCTGATGGAAAGCGAGGAGTGAAGACCAAGGTTGAGCCGACGCTGCAGGAAGCTCCGGGCATTTATAACGATACAATTCTTGCCGGTCTCGACTATCTGCTGATGGAGATGGGCAAACGCAAGATGCTGGCCGTGCTTTATCTGAACAATTCCTGGGAATGGAGTGGTGGTTATGGCTATTACCTGGAGCAGGCTGGTTTGGGCCAGGCTCCCCGTCCTAACGAAGATGGATATCCTGCCTTCATGAACTTCGTCGCCAAATATGCATCCTGCGAAAAGGCGCATCAGATATTCTATGATTATGTGAAATTCATACTTACGAGAACCAACAGATATACAAAGAAGAAGTATAAGGACGACCCGGCCATCATGTCATGGCAGATAGGTAACGAGCCTCGTGCTTTCAGCAAAGAGCAGTTGCCTGCTTTCGAAAAATGGCTGGGTGAAGCGAGCAAGCTGATTCGTTCGCTCGATAAGAATCATCTGATTTCTATCGGTAGCGAAGGTAAATGGGGATGTGAAGGTGAACTGAACTGTTGGGAACGGATCTGTGCCGACAAGAATGTGGATTATTGCAACATTCATCTTTGGCCATACAACTGGAATTGGGCGAGAAAAGACCATTTGCAGGAAGATTTGGGAATCTCCTGCAAGAACACAAAGGAGTATATTGATGAACATCTTGAGGTATGCGGACGTATCAGGAAGCCATTGGTGATGGAGGAGTTCGGCTATCCTCGTGATGGTTTCTCTTTTTCAACTTCTTCTACAACAGAAGCACGTGATGGATATTATAAGTATGTGTTCAGTCTTGTTGGCGACAATGCTGCATCTGGCGGTTACTTTGCCGGTTGCAACTTCTGGGGATGGGGCGGCTTTGCCAATCCTAAGCATGAGCAGTGGCAGGTAGGTGATGACTACACCGGTGATCCTGCTCAGGAAGCGCAAGGTCTGAACTCCGTTTTCTCTACCGATAAATCTACATTGGATGTAGTAAAGACGCAGGTAGACAGAATGAAGAAGATTGGTAAGTTATAAGTTTAGTGAAATTGTTAGTTGTTTTAGGAGGGTGTACCATCAGTTCATGGTGCACCCTCTTTTTTCTGGCTTTTTCGTGTCCACTTTGGGGAACTGCTACAGCTAAAGGTGACAACTTTTTCACGTATAAGACAAAAACCTCTGACTTTTTTATAATTTAACATCAAAAAACCTCTGACTTTTTTGTAATTTAGCTTCAAATAACCTCTGACTTTTTTATAAAAAAGCTTAATTGATTGGCTTTTATTCAGATAAAAGTGCTATCTTTGCATAAAATAAGCTGCACTCGGCAATCAGAAAGCAAGCTTTCATTGCGCTCGTTTGCATTATCTTTGCATAAGATAAGCTGCACTCGGCAATCAGAAAGCAAGCTTTCATTGCACTCGTTTGCATTATCTTTGCATTGAAAATCAATAATATAGAGATATGAAGTATCTGAAAAGACAAATAGATAAAGAGTTTGAAGCGTGGAAAAGTTCTGTAGAGCATAAACCATTGCTTGTGAGAGGAGCAAGGCAGGTAGGTAAGTCAAGTGCCATTAGACACTTGGGAGAGTCCTTTCCTTATTTCTTGGAAGTGAACTTTGAGCGTGATAAGACTGTCAAGGAATTCTTTGATGGCGATTTAAACGTGAAGTTTATTTCGGAGCAATTGTCGGCATATTTCAAAGTTCCCGTTATTCCTGGCAAAACCTTGTTGTTCTTAGATGAGATACAGGCATGCCCTAATGCCATCCATAGCTTGTGGTTTTTCAAGGAAGATTATCCTGAACTTCATGTAGTGGCGGCTGGATCGCTATTGGAATTTGCATTGAAGGATTTAGGTGCTTATGGAGTAGGGCGTATCCGTTCGATGTTTGTATATCCGATGTCTTTTGATGAATTCCTTTATGCTTTAGGTGATGATGGATTGGTAAGTATGAAACGGAATGCAACCTCTCAAAAGCCATTGATGAATGTCTTCTATGAGCGATTAGTGGAGAGGTTTCGTTCATTCTTGCTTATAGGTGGTATGCCTGCTGCTGTGGCTAAGTACGTTGATACGAATAGTTATTTGGAAGTAGACTCTGTGCTTAGTGAGTTGAAGCAAACTTATATAGATGATTTCGTGAAATATAAAGCCAAGGTCAATCCTGTTTTGCTGCGTCAAACATTGTTTAGTGTGGCTCATCAAGTGGGGAGTAAATTCGTGTTTAGCCAAGTGGAAGGGGGATATACGACTGCGCAAGTCAAGAATGCTTTGGAGATGCTTAGAGATGCTGGTATCATTATACCTGTATGGCATACTGCGGCAAATGGCATTCCGCTTGGTGCAGAGATTAATCCGAAGTTTGTGAAGTATAATCTGATAGATCATGGCTTTCTCCTCAATCTGTTAGGAATAGGAGACTCTACTAATTCTATAGTGAAAGAACTATTGGTTGACAATGCTGCAGACTTAGTTGATAAGGGTAGTTTGACGGAGATGGTGGCAGGATTGGAATTACTAAAGTATATGTCGCCTAATGAGCGCCATGACTTATACTATTGGCAAAACTTGACTCGTGGAACCGTTTCGGAGGTCGATTATGTCTTGTCTCGTGGCATTGACATTGTTCCGATGGAAGTGAAGTCTGGTTTACGAGGTTCGATGGCGAGTCTTTATGTTTTTATGGAAAAAGAGCATATTAAGTATGCCATTCGCTGTTCTTTGGAGAACTTTGGGGAGTTTGTCAGCCCAAAAGGGAAGAAGATATTAGTCAATCCTCTTTATGCTATTTCTAACTTGTTTTCTTGTGGTGAAAGACTTCTGTAGGATTTTTTTTCGTAAAAGAATTGCCATATTGCCATATAAGCTGGTAACAGCCTGATTGTTAGTTGATACCGATATTGCAATAGCTTTTTAATTGCCATAATCTGCCATATATTGCCATAAAAATAGCGATACTTAGGTGTTTTTGGTGATTTTTAGCGGTGTTTTTGAGGCAAAAGGCAGGAGGCATTGAGCAAAAAGGCGTTTTTTCGGTTCAATGCCTATTGTTTTTGATGCTGTTTTTCCCGTATAATCTCCAATGCTGTTCCCGAAATTGCGTCCCGACGTAGCATCTGGTACGTCCCGACGTGATAACAGACGCGTCACGACGCAGCGCCAGATACGTCGCGATGTAATTTCGGATACATCCTGTCCAGATTCAAGTGAGCCTCATTTGAACTATCGCAAGTGTTTCAACAATGATATGCAGTATCTGGTAATGTGTAGTGAGAATATTGTGAGGGATAACCCCAAATCGTGATGGATAGCGTGATGGATATTTCCGTTTTTGAAGTATCCATCACGCTATTTAAACGTCTGTATATTAGTATGTTAAGAAACTTAGGAGCACAAATCGTGATGGATGATAGATGATTACATAAAACTTATTCACGAATACGGCTGCATCGGGTTATAAATACGGCTGCGTAGGGTTACGAATATGGCTGCGTAGGGTTACGAATATGGCAGCGTCGGGTTACGGATATGGCAGCATTGGGTTACGAATATGGCAGCATCGGGTTACGAATATGGCTGCGTAGGCTAACGGAGACGTATCTGTAAGCTTATCGAGACGTCTGCATCAGCTAACAGAGACGTCTGAACTCGCTAACTGAACTACTTGAGTTGCTTGATTGAACCACTTGAGTTAGCTGACTGAACCACTTGAGTATTCTTCTTCATGTGCTTGCATGCAACCATAAAACTTTTTCAGCAACTTTTCCCGGAAGTATGGAAGAAGGCAGAGTTGAAGGCAAACATGAGGCCAACACAGAAACGGCCTTCAGCCCGTACTTAAATCACATGCGAAAGTTTAGTTTAGATAAATTGCATCAAATTCTAAAAAAAATGGCATGTAGAAAGAATAGTATTGATAATGAGCAAGATAATATCATGTATTCTCGGCGTTTTGTTGTAACTTTGCGACTGTGAATATGAGAGATCAATTCATGCAATAGTATAAACAATAATATTATAAATTTTAAACCTATTAAAAATGAAGCTTATGAAAAAGTTTTTTACTTTAGTATGTGGCTTGGCAATGGCGCTCTGCGCTAACGCTTCTGAGCAGATTTCAACAGCCTTTGGCTCTTGGGGTGATGGATGTACTGTAGAGGGTAATACTCTTACCTTTACTGAAGCATGGAAGGGTGCTGGAGTAAATTTCACTACAGGCGATGGTAAGACAGAACCAAAGAAGTGTACAGACTTCTCTGACTATGATTATCTTTGGGTAACATTCAGCGAGACTACATGTGATTTTGTATTGTGTACTCAATATACTACAAATTATAATCAGCCTGTTCAAATTGACGCTGTTGCAGGAACTTTGGTTTTGGGTGTTAAGTTGAATGAAGATTATAGCGATCAGTTTGCACAGTATTACCTTCAGAGTAAGACTACAGGTAAACTTGTTGTAACTGGTGCGTATGTGGGTACAGAAGAGGAGTACAAGGCTATGCTGGCTGCCAACAAGCCTCAGAAGTCAGATTTGAATCTTGGTGATTTACCAACAGGTTGGGGTAACTCTACCTATGATGCAGCCACAAAGACAGTGACAATTGGTGATGACTGGTCTGGTAAGGGTTGGTGGCTTGAAAAGGCTGATTATAGTGATTTCGATAAGGTAGTTATCAATTTTGCTACACCTACCGCTACCAATGGTAAGGTTGTTGTTGAGTATAATGAAGCTTCTAACGGTGAGGCAGAATTCGCTGAGGGTGCTACATCTGTAGAGGTACCTCTTGATGCTGCAGCAAAGAATTCAGTAAAGCAGATTTATATTCAGGGTCCTGCTGATGCTCAGTATGTATTGGAAAGCGCTTACGTTTGTGTGAAGGATTATGTTGCAACAGGTATCTCTCAGGCTATTGCTGTTCCTGTAGTTAAGTCTTCAAAGGTCTTCAACCTCGCGGGTCAGCAGGTAGGCAAGTCATTCAAGGGTGTTGTTATCAAGAACGGTAAGAAGTACGTTCAGTAATCTGCGTGAAAAGAAAACAAAAAATGCATTGCGTTTAAAGCGCAATGATAAACAATTAATAAATATACATATATATATAGGGTGATAAGTTCATTTAAGGTGGATTTATCACCTTTTTTTTATTAAAAGCAAATAAATGTTAGTAATCGGCAAAATAATATCATATAGTATTGAATATTAGTATTAACTTTGCAACCGAAAATGATAAATAAAGACAATCGGCTAAATGATAAAACTTCTGTATGATTTTGATGAATAAACAATATGATAATGACAACGATTACAATTAACAACAATTATAATATGAAAAGAATAGTTTTTGCTTTCTTGGCGCTCGTTATGAGCTGCCAGCTTTTCGCCCAGAGTAAATTGACTGGTACCATCCTTGATGGTAGCATGAACAATGAGCCTCTGATTGGCGCAAGCGTTATCGTGGAAGGCACTGGTACTGGAGGCGTTTCCGACATGGATGGTAACTTCAGTATTACTTTGCCTAAGGGTAAGACACGTATCAAGGTGTCGAGTGTGGGTATGAAAACTCAGGTTATCAATGTGGCCGATAAGTCGAATATAATCATTACGATGCAGGAAGATTCCAAGGTGATGGATGAAGTCGTTGTCGTAGGTTATGGTACGATGAAAAAGAGCGACTTGAGTGGTGCCTTGAGTTCTCTGAAGGGTGAAGACCTGATGAAGGGTGGTGCTCTTGACCTGGCTCATGGTATGCAGGGTAAGGTTGCCGGTGTACAGATTAACCAGAGCGATGGTGCCCCTGGTGGTGGTATGAGTATCGTGGTACGTGGTGCTAACTCATTCTCAACTTCTTCTCAGCCTCTTTATATCGTAGATGGTATTCCTTTTGAAACCGGTTCTACTCCTAGTAATGGTGCTACTCAGAATGAGCAGGGTAGTAACCCTCTGAGCATGATTAACCCTCATGATATCGAGAACATCGAAATCCTGAAGGATGCTTCTGCTACGGCTATTTATGGATCACGTGGTGCCAATGGTGTCGTTATCATCACTACCAAGCGTGGTAAGGCGGGTAAGCCTAAGGTTGAGTTCTCAGGCAACTGGGGCTTCTCTCATATCTCTAAGAAGATTGATATGCTGGATCCTGTAACCTATGCCCGTTATCAGAATGAGCAGGTTACTAACGACCAGTATTATTTGGGCTCTCGTACTACTAATATGCCATATCCTGGTACATGGGGCTATCAGTATTATAATGATAATCACATTAATTATAATACAGGTAAGTATACTGGTAAGCCTGAGGACTATGCTCACCCAGGCTGGTACTATGATGAGTATGGAAACGCTACCCAGATTGACGTGGCTGACTGGCAGGATGAAATCTTCCAGACAGCTTTCCAGCATGATTATAACCTCAGCGTGAGCGGTGGTGATGACAAGGGTTACTACTCATTCTCTGGCAACTATGCCAAGCAGGATGGTACCATCAAGAATTCCGGATATGAGCGTTATGCACTTCGTGCCAATATCGCACGCCATATCTACAGTTGGTTGGAAATAGGTACAAACCAGAGCTTTACCAACAGTACTACCAATTTTGCCAACACGTTGAGCTACAACACCGGTGTTGTACGTTCTGCGTTGCTCTTCCCTCCAACCTATGGTCCTAACACGGATACAACCCAGATGGACGATCTCAACTGGTTGGCAGCCAATCCTACAGCTTATGTAAACAGTGCAAAGGATGAGTTGCATAGCATCAACTATTTCAGCAGTTCCTTTGTTGAAATCAAGCTGTTCCCATTCCTGAAGTTCCGCCAGAACCTGGGTCTTTCTTATAATGACTCACATCGTGGAAGCTATTACGACCGTCATACCCAGGAGGGTAAGGCTCCTACAAATGGTAAGGCTAGCCGTGCTACCAATATCTGGAAGAGTCTGACTGCCGAGTCGCTCCTCACATTCGACTATACATTGGCTAAGGTCCACAAGTTTAACGCTGTAGCAGGTTTCACTGTAGAGAATGCGTCTTGGGACAATACTTCTATCCTGGCATCCAACTTCCCGGATGACTTGACAAAGGATAATGACTTGAGCCGTGCGCTCGACAAGGCAACTCTCAGCAGTGACAAGGGTAATCAGCGTCTGGCATCTTTCCTGGGTCGTATCAATTACACCCTGATGGACAAGTATCTGTTCACAGCCAGTGTTCGTACTGATGGTTCTTCTAAGTTTACTGACAAGAACAAGTGGGCTACCTTCCTTTCTGGTGCCTTCGCTTGGCGTGCTTCTGAGGAGAAGTTTATCAAGGACTTGAATATCTTCTCTAACTTGAAGTTCCGTCTCTCTTATGGTGAGACCGGTAACCAAGGTATTGGTTCTTATCGCACCTTGCCTCAGCTCGGTGTTGCCAACTATCCATTCAGCGGCAGCATTCAGAGCGGTTCTGCTATGGTTTCATGGCGCGGTCCGGTAGATGCTGATATCAAGTGGGAGACCACTGCTCAGTATAACCTCGGTGTTGACTTCGGATGGTTTAACAACCGACTGACCTTTACTGCCGACTATTATTACAAGAAGACCCGCGACTTGCTGCAGGAGGTGAAGATACCACCTTCTACAGGTTTCTCTAATAAGTTGACCAACTCGGGTAATGTAACCAACAAGGGTCTTGAGTTGACCTTGGGTATTACTCCTATTGACAGTCACGACTGGCATTGGAACATCAATGCGAACCTGGCATTCAACAAGAATGAGATTGGCGGTTTGAATGGTGACCAGTATGCCAATACCTTGTGGTATGGTGCTGATAATGTCTTTATCCAGCGCAATGGTTGTCCTATCGGTGTCATTTTTGGCTATGTGGAGGATGGTTTCTATAACAATGAGGCTGCCGTACGTGCCGATCCGCAATATACATTTGCAAGCGATGCTACCGTGAAGTCGAAGATTGGTGAAATCCGCTATCTTGACCTTAATCATGATGGCAAGATAACAGAGGCCGACCGTACCATCATTGGTGATACCAACCCAGACTATACATGGGGTTTGACCAACAACCTGACCTGGAAGGACTTGTCTCTCAGCTTCATGCTTCAGGGTTCTCATGGTAACGACATCTTTAATGGCAACTTGCAGGATGTGAAGTTGGGTAACATTGGTAACATCCCTGTAGATGCATACAATTCTCGCTGGCAGGCAGATAGCTACGAGAACGCAAAGTGGCCTAAGGCTTCTTCTGGTTACGAGCGTAACTTCCTGGTAAGCAACCGCTATGTAGAGGATGGCAGCTATATCAAGTTGAAGAACATCAGCTTGACCTACAACTGGAATCATCCTTTCAAGAGTGTAGGCCTGGAGCGCCTGCAGTTTAGCTTTACTGCCACCAACGTATTCACTATCACAGACTACAGTTGGTATGACCCAGATGTAAATGCATTCGGTAGCGACTCATCCCGTCGTGGTGTGGATATCTACTCATATCCATCAGCCCGTACATTCACATTTGGTATCAATGCAACATTCTAAAGATACACATATTAAAAAAATAGAATTATGAAAAGAATTAATAAATATATACTGTCGGCTATGTTGCTGGGATGCGGAACCATGGTAACCACTTCCTGCAATGATTTTCTGACAGAAAAGCCTGAAAGTATGATAGGTCCTGATAATATCGGTGACTCAAAGGTGGCTGTTGATACTTGGGTGACAGGTGTTTATAGCAACTGGCTTAACGATATGTTCTGTTGGGGTGAGTTCCCTAAAGTATTGGAACTCGACGCCGACTATATTTCCGGTCCGGACTGGCTGTTTGGTACTCTAGGTGCCGGTAACTTCCAGGCAGAGCCTGCTTTGGACAAGATGTGGAAGGGTCCTTACAATCTGATTAATGATGCTAACATTGCTGTGCGCTATATCTCTGTCATGAGCAACGTGGATGAGAATTACAAGAACAATGCCCTCGGCGAGTGCTACTTCCAGGAAGCTTTTGCTTATTTCCTCTTGGTAAGAGCATACGGACCTATTCCGTATATGGCCACCGATGTGAGTGCCAGTGGTGAGTTCATGAATAGTCGCCGTCCGGTGAAGGAGATTTACGGTCACATCATCGATTTGCTGACCAAGGCTTCTGAACTGATGTACCATCGTGATAACAACAATTATCAGGAGGGTCATGTCAATGCAGGTTCAGCTGCCGGTTTGTTGGCTAAGGTATATGCAACGATGGCTTCTGCTGCTATGCCAGAAGGCACCGAGGTGAATGTACGTACCGGTGAGCCTTTCCGCACGGAAACCGTGAACGGCAAGGAATACAAACTCTACCGTACCCCTGCCACCGAGACTTTCAGAAAGACTCAGGTAGATGGATATCAGGATATGGATCCGCATGAGCTTTACACCGAGGCTGCTAAGTGGGCAAAGAAGGTGATTGATGGCGAGTTCGGACCATATGAGTTGAGTGCATACAACAATCTGTGGTCTCGTAACCATCGCACTGATTCTGAGATGATGTGGGGCGTGCGTTCTGCCATTTCTTCTGCTTCTGATAACTATCGTACCAATATCCACACTACCTATTCAGGTTATAAGGAGAGTTCTGGTAGCGAGTTTCTTACTTCTGGTGGATGGATTGGATGTACCAATACATGGTATCAGCTTTTCGACGACCAGGACTTGCGTATTGTGAAGGGAGTACGTCACACATGGAGATATTATTATCAGGAAGAGTATAACGGATGTTTCTATTATCCACAGTCCTGGTGTGAGAAGATTACCGGTTATGATGTTTACGGCAACTATGTACGTGAACCGGATGCTGAGTACAAGAATACGGGTATGGCATACCAGTACAATCAGGGAAGCGAGTGTCTGGCATTCACTACCAAGTATGATGATTGTGAGAATGATGCTTTGGAGTATCCAGACAGCTACTGGCCATTCCTGCGCTATGCCGATGTTCTCCTGATTTATGCTGAGGCAGAAACCGAGTTGGGTAACCTGGAAGAGGCGATGAAGTATCTCAATGTAGTTCGCAAGCGCTCGAATGCTACATTGATGAGTGCCGTATCTACCCAGACCGGTATGCGAAGCAGCATTCTGGAAGAGCGTGCTAAGGAGTTTGCCTGCGAGGGTGACCGCCGTTGGGATCTTATCCGTTGGGGTATCTATCTCCAGGCTATGAATGCCATCGGAGGTCGTGATGAGGCAAATATCAACAAGGCTCGTTCTGAACGCAACCTGCTTTATCCAATCCCAGCAGATGAAATCAATGTAAATGATAGTATCTCTGCCAACAACCCAGGTTGGAATTAATGTGTAATTCTTTTAAAAGAAGATAATTATGAAGATTAATATCAAAAATATCAGTCTATCAGCGATGGCAATTATCGCTTTGGCATCTTGCAGTGATGTGGTAGATTACTCTGTGCCAGATAGAACCTCCAACAGCGGAGCTCCTGCTATCAGCCAGATTTATGATGTGCAGGATACTGGTTTTGTGGCACCGCTCAATGGCGGTGTGCTCAACCAGATGATTCACATCAAGGGACAGAACCTGGCTAATGCCAAGAAGATTCGCTTCAACGACGTGGATGTGGATGTTCGTCAGGTTTATGCAACAACCGATGAGGCGTGGGTCAAGATTCCACGTGCCATTCCTGGTGTGCAGAACGACAGCCTTGTCTATGAGACAGATAAGGGAAAAACAAAATTGTATTTTCCGGTTTCAATTCCTACTGTGGAGATTGAGGGATTGAAGAACGAGTTTGCTCTGCAGGGCAACCAGGTTCAGATCACTTCAGAGTATATGGACCTCTATGGTTTCAATGATACCACAGAGACAAGCCCTGCAAAGGTATACATCGAGAATGTGGATGCTGGTTACAGAAAGGAAATCCATTGTGATTCCTGCTCAGAGCAATTCACCAGCATCGTGATTCCTGAGGATTGCCCAGACAATTCGTTGATTCATTTCTCATGGCATGAGATCAGCGGTGATAAGACTGCAACGATTCCTTATCGTATGACAGACCGGCTGATGTTCGGTGATTTCAAAGGTGACCTTGGTTGGTGGAACGATTGGGGCAAGGGCCTTGTTACTGATGGTACCAAGAGTGGTGACCCTGAGTCACTCGGCTTCGGCTTTCTCCGTGTCAAGGGTACTTATGATGCCTGGTCATGGAACAGTACTGGTTTCGGTTGCAACTGGAAATGGTTTGATGCTTCTGCTCATCCAGAAAACTATGTGCTGAAGTTTGAGGTTTGCACCAACTCATCTAATCCATTTAACAATTATGGTGACAATGGTGCCAGCGGCAGTAAGAATGGTGGATACAACTTCACCTTACAGGTTGGTGGCGAAGGAAGATGCCAGTTTGACCCTGTATCTATGGGTATCAGCAATACCTATGGCAAATGGGTAACTGTATCTATTCCTCTAACTGATGTCTTGAAGGGGGGCAGTTTGCCTACAGAGGCAGATCAGTTTATAGCATTGGAATTCGTAATGCAGCCTAATACGGCTGATGCCTGGAATGTAGACCATTGTTTCGGTCAGTTCCGTATTGAACCAAAGAAATATTAAAGACTTTTAGATTATGAAGAAGATATTATTTTTGTGTGCAGCGATGCTGGCTATGACCTTTGCTGCATGTTCTGACAACGACACCGATTACTTGCCTCCTCGTCATTTCGACGATGCAACGGCACCATCGGTGGTGTCTGTGTCGCCAGAAGATGGAACTTCAGAACTCGATACCTTCGTCAATGTGGTTGTCACATATGATGAGCCTGTATATGCAGCTCCTAACACGACAATTAAAGTATATACCGATGACTCCACCTTTTATTATGTGGATGATACCCTTTCTTATACCGAGGGTAATAAGTTGATTATTCCTTTGCATGCAAAGGGTGCCACAAACTATAAGATCCAGATAATGAAGCCTTCGGTGCGTGACAGTTCGTATAATTTCGCTTCTGAGTATACGTTCAACTTCTCTACCCGTGCTTACAACAACTGGGATGCTGAACAGTTTGATATCACTCCGAGCCTGGTGAACCCTGATGCTACTGATCCTGCCAAGAAACTCTATGCTTATCTGGTAGAGAATTTTGGAAAGAAAACCATTACAGGTGCAATGGCTAATGTAAACTGGAATATGGAGAATGCGGAGAAGATGTATGAACTCACAGGCAAGTATCCTGCGCTCAACTGCTTCGACTTCATTCATTTCAACAACAGTAAGCCTCTTGGCAATGCCAACTGGATTGACTACACCAACACAAGTGTCGTTGAGGATTGGTACAACAATGGTGGTATCGTAGAGTGTATGTGGCACTGGAATGTTCCTGCATCAAAGGACCAGCTAGATGACATCAGCTCATATACATGTTCAGCTGACAAGACCACTTTCTCAGCTAAGAATGCAACACGTAATGGCACTTGGGAGAATGAGAGAGTAAAGCGCGACTTGAATGTCATTGCCGATTATCTCCTGGCTCTGCAGGAGAAGGGTATTCCTGTTATCTGGCGTCCTCTCCACGAGGCTCGTGGTAACTATGGCAAGTGGGGCGATACAGGTAAAGCTTGGTTCTGGTGGGGATCCAATGGTCCTGTTCAGTTCAAGAAACTTTGGAAACTGATGTACGAAACCTTTAAGCAGAAGGGTGTGAACAACCTGATTTGGGTGTGGACTTCTGAAGGTTACTACCAGGATGAGAGTGACAATACTATCACCAATGATATGGACTGGTATCCTGGAGATGAGTATGTTGATATCATTGCACGAGATTACTACTGCAAGAATCAGAATTCTTTATATCATTCATCTCTGGTTCAGGAGTATGAGGAACTTCGCAAGATTACCAATGGCAAGAAGCTGATTACCATGGGCGAGTGTGATGCCATTCCTTCTATCGAGAATATGTTCACCGATGGAGCGATGTGGAGTTGGATTATGCCTTGGTGTGGTAAGGATGCCGATGGTATTGATTACTTCAACAGTGCATACAATACATCAACTTTCATGAAGAATTTCTTCAACAACAAGAATGTGATTACACGTGATCAAGTTCCAAGTTTCAAATAATAGTTTGAACGAATCAATCAGGTATTATATAATTAAGGTGGCAAATCCCATAAAAAAGGGGCTTGCCACCTTTTTTAGTGATTACTTTTTGGTAATTTAAAGATAGAATAATGCATTTTTTTTGTGCTTTGCAAAGAAAGTGTAATCATTTAGCAAAATAGTACAAGGGTTATAGAAAGATTTGTGTTAACTTTGCAACCGTAAAACAGAATGTTTAACTAACAAGATTATCAACGACAATATGAATCATCGTATAGCAAATGTTTTTAGGTTAATAATTATAGGTGTTCTGATGAGTGTGCTGGGGACTTCTAGCCTCAGCGCACAAATCAGAGGAAACAACATTGTGGTAATGGTAACTCCTGACCATCAGAACTGGAATTACCGGGTAGACGAGAAGGCTAACTTCACGGTGAATGTGAGAAAGAGCGGTACACTACTCAATCAGGTGAAGGTAGATTACGAAGCCGGACCGGCAATGTTTCCGGAGGTGAAGAAAAGTACCACTCTCAAGGATGGAACCATGAAATGGTGCGGCAGTCTGAACAGACCGGGCTTCTACCGCCTCAAGGTTATCGCTCATGTTGACGGCAAGAAATATGAAGGACTTTGCACGGCAGGGTTCTCTCCAGAGAAGATCCAGCCTTTCGCACAGGAACCTAAGGATTTCGATGCTTTTTGGAAGAAGGCACTGGATGAGGCAAGACAGAATGACCTCAATCCTACCAAGGTGCTTCTGCCTGAGCGTTGTACCAAGGATAAGAATGTATATGAAATCAGTTATAACAACAACCGATGGGGTTCTAAGATGTATGGCATCCTGAGTGTACCGGTAAAAGAAGGTAAGTATCCGGCTTTGCTCCGTGTGCCTGGTGCGGGTGTACGCCCTTATGCCGGCGATACTTATACGGCTCCTGCTGAGTGCATCGTACTGGAAATCGGTATTCACGGTGTTCCTGTTACCATGCAGCAGAAAATTTATGATGATCTTGCCAATGGCGAGCTGAAAGGTTACTGGGATACCAATCTCGAGAATCCTTATCGCAATGCTTACAGACGGGTAGTAACCGGTGCTGTTCGTGGTGTGGATTATATCGCTTCTCTTCCTGAGTGGAACGGAAAGACTATCGGTGTAACGGGTTCATCACAGGGTGGATTCCTTTCCATCGCTGTGGCAGCTCTCGATAAGCGAATCACATTCCTGGCTCCTGTTCATGATGCCATGTGTGATTATGAAGCTGAGATTCACGGAGTTGCAGGCGGCTGGCCTCACTACTTCTATAAGGAAGACAAGGCGCAGGGGGCTGCATGGAAAGAGCAGAAACTTACGGATTTGGAAAAAGCAAGACTCGAAGGTGCACGCTATTATGATGGCGTCAACTTCGCCCGTCGCATCACCGTTCCTGGCTGGTACAGTTTCGGTTATAATGATGAGGTGGTTCCCCCAACATCATCTTACGGCCTTTATAATTCGGTAAAAGCGCCAAAGACATTGAGTCTGTACCAGATGACCGGTCATTACTGGTATCAGGAGCAGTGGGATGAATGGCAGGCTTGGATAATTCAGCAATTAAAGAAATAGATATATGATAGGAAAAAGAATTTTGATTGGTGCAGCTTGCCTCATGGCGATGCAAGGAGCAATGGCACAGGTTGATGGCGTTACGGGCGCATCAGTCCAGACTGCCAATACTTCCTGCTGCAAGGGTAAAAAGCAATGTTGCAATACCCCGGCAGAGCAACTGAAGGTCAGACTGCAGAAATTACTGAACAAGGGAATCATGCTCGGACATCAGGATGATCCGGTGTATGGTACTACTTGGAAATGGGATGAAGGAAAGAGCGATGTATTCCTCACTACAGGTGATTATCCTGCTGTGATGGGTTTCGATCTTGGAAAAATAGAGTTGGACAGCAAGGAAAACCTTGACGGCGTGTCTTTCGATCGTATGCGAAAAGAAATCATTGCCCAAAATGAGAGAGGAGGCATCGTCACATTGAGCTGGCATCCTTGGAATCCGGTTACAGGCGAGAATGCCTGGGATTCGAAAGGTGATGCTGTAGCTGCTGTCCTGGATGGAGGCGCCCAGCAACAGAAGTTCGACGGATGGCTCAAGAAGGTTTCCGATTTCATCCTTTCTTTGAAGACAAACGATGGTAAACTGGTTCCTGTCATCTTCCGACCATGGCATGAAATGAATGGCGGATGGTTCTGGTGGGGAGCTAGCAGTTGCACACCTGCACAATATAACCAATTATACGTAAAAACCCTAAATATACTTACTAAAGCAGGGTGCAATAACATCGTTTGGGCTTGGTCACCAAATCTCAGCGACGAGAAGACGCTAGAAAAATTTCTGGAGCGATTCCCGGGAGAAAAGTATGTGGATATGCTGGGTGTTGACGTCTACGAGTTCGACAACAGCGATGCCAACTATCAGCAGAACCTTGCTGCTACGCTCGATGTGCTGATGGAGGCAGCCAAGAAGGTTGGCAAGATTCCAGCCCTCACCGAAACGGGTTGCAGGGGTATCGCCAGCAAGAAGGATTGGTTTACCCAAACCCTTTGGCCTGTACTTCAGAAGTATCAGTTGAGTTATGTACTCTTCTGGCGTAATGCCTGGGATAAACCTCAGGAGGAAGCCTATCTCCCTGGAGTAGGCGATGGAGCCATCATTGACGACTTCAAGGCATTCAAGAAGGAAAAGAAAGTCCTCTTTGCCAAAGATATTGTAAAGGTTAAATAAATGTTGAATGTTGAATGTTGAATGTTAAATTGGCTTTAGTCCAATGTGCATTTTATACTCAACATTCAACATTCAACATTCAACATTCAACATTAATATAAAACAAAATATGACTACATTTCAAGACAAAGTGAAAGCACTTCGCGCTCATCATGAGGAATTGCTGAGCCGTAAGAATGAACCCGTAGAGTGGGGAAATGGTATCTACGAAAAGTATAAGAACCCAATCCTCACCGCAGAACATACACCCTTGGAGTGGCGTTACGACTTCGATGAGAAGAGCAATCCGTATCTCATGCAGCGCATCATGATGAATGCTACGCTCAATTCGGGTGCCATCAAGTGGAATGGTAAGTATCTCCTCGTTGTTCGTGTTGAGGGTGCTGACCGCAAGAGCTTCTTTGCCGTAGCAGAAAGTCCTAATGGTGTTGACAACTTCCGTTTCTGGGATGAGCCTATTACCATGCCGGAGGATGTTGTTCCTGCTACCAACATCTATGATATGCGACTCACAGCTCATGAGGATGGTTACATCTATGGCGTGTTCTGTGCTGAGCGTCATGATGATGATCAGCCTGGCGACCTCAGTGCTGCTACTGCTACTGCAGCCATCGCCCGTACCAAGGACCTGATAAACTGGGAGCGTCTTCCTGATCTGAAGACCAAGAGTCAGCAGCGCAATGTGGTTCTCCATCCGGAGTTTGTTGATGGCAAGTATGCTTTCTATACCCGTCCACAGGATGGTTTCATCGATACAGGTTCTGGTGGTGGTATCGGTTGGGCTCTTGTTGATGATATCACTCATGCCGAAATCAAGGAAGAGAAGATTATCAATGCCCGTCACTATCATACCATCCAGGAGGTGAAGAACGGTGAGGGTCCTCATCCTATCAAGACTGATAAGGGCTGGTTGCATCTGGCTCACGGTGTTCGTGGCTGTGCCAGCGGTCTCCGCTATGTACTCTATATGTACATGACTTCTCTTGAGGATCCTACTAAGGTGATTGCTGAACCAGGTGGATATCTCCTCGTACCGGAAGGTCCTGAGTATATCGGTGATGTAATGAACGTAGTCTTTGCCAATGGTTGGATTGCAGATGAGGATGGCAAGGTATTCATCTACTATGCTTCTTCTGATACTCGCATGCATGTGGCAACTTCTACCATCGACCGATTGGTAGATTACTGCATGAACACACCAAAGGATGATTATCGTACTCAGTTCTCTGTAGAGAAAATCAAGGCTTTGGTAGCAAAAAATAAACAGACTTTAAGTAAATAGTTTCAGGTATTAAGATTGTAGGGATTCGTACTCCTCATCCGTATTATCAGATATAGATGGGGAGCGAATCCCTTTTTAAATATTAATAAGTGAAGAGTGAAGAACGAAGAATTCAATAGTTTTTGCTAATCATAAAGTTCAAAGTTCAAAATTCAAAGTAAAACAATGGCTCGTTTAAAAGAAAAAATAGCTTATGCATTGGGTGATGCCGCTGCGGGTGGTATTGTATGGAAGGTGATGTCTATCGCTTTTCCTCTGTTTTTTACAAATGTCTTCGGACTCTCTTTTGCGGATGCGGCAGTACTGATGCTCGTAGCCCGCATGTTCGATGTGGTTACTGACCCGCTGATGGGTACTCTTGCCGACCGTACCCAGAGCCGTTTCGGTACCTACCGTCCTTGGCTCATCTATGGTGCCATTCCTTTCGGATTGATATTCGCCTTCTTGCTCTATACTCCAGACTTCGGTCCTGTGGGCAAGCGAATCTATGCTTACGCCCTCTATCTGCTGATGATGGCGGTATATACCATGGTGAATGTGCCTTACGGCTCATTGCTCGGTGTGATGACCGAGGATGATGATGAGAAGAACCAGTTCTCTTCTTTCCGTATGGTGGGTGCTTATGCCATGGGATTCGTCACCCTGCTCTCTTTCCCTTATCTACAGAAGATGGTAGGTGGAACAGCCGCACATCAGTATGCTGTCATTGGTGCCGTGCTCGGTATTATTGCAGCTGTGATGACATTGGCTTGCGGACTCCTTACCAAGGAACGTCTGAAGCCGAAGCGCGCTGAGAAGTTCTCTTTCCAGCAGTTTGCCGACCTCGTTCACAACAAGGCTTGGCTCTATATGACAGCTATCGCCGTGTGTACCAACTTCTTCAACGGATTCCGTTATGCCGTAGCTGGCTATATGTTTGATTACTGTCTGCATGGCAATGTAACCATCGAGGGACTGATTATCAACTATACCGTTTTCATGGCGTTCGGTGAAGTAACCTGTATGATTTTCGGTGGTGTATCTCCTTGGTTCACCCGTCTGGTAGGCAGCAAGCGCATGGCATTCTTCTGGGCTGCAGCACTCTGTCTGGTTCTCTCGGTTGTCTTCTTCTTCATCCCGATGAATCCGTCGTATATCTGGGTGATGATAGCCATCGTTATCCTTACCTCTATGGGTATCGGTATCTATTCGCCATTGATGTGGTCTATGTATGCCGATGTAGCCGACTATCATACCGAGCATTTCGGAACATCCGCTACAGGTCTTATCTTCTCTTCCGGTACGATGAGCCAGAAGTTTGGTACCGCCATTTCCGGTTCTCTCATCGCCCTCTTCCTGGGCTGGGCAGGTGCCAACATGATAACAGATAAGATGGGTAATACGATGATCGACCCAGCCAGTGTTACCGACTCTGTGCTTACGATGGTATGGTCATTGTTCTCACTCTTCCCAGCCGTCATCGCCTTCCTGCTGATGGTGCTTGCCTGGAAGTTCCCTATCCGCAAATAATTGTTTTAACATAACTAATAATCACTATAAAGAAAGGAAAAATGGAAAATCTTAAAGAAACGATGCGGGATGTTCTGGAGAACAACATCCTCAGCTATTGGCTAACGAAAGTGAAAGATGAAGAAAACGGTGGCTTTTACGGACGTGTAGACGGTAACGACCAGGTACATCCTGAAGCCGAGAAGGGTGCGGTGATGAATGCCCGTATCCTCTGGGCGTTTTCTGCAGCCTATCGTGTCTTGAAGAAGCCGGAGTATCTTGAGGCTGCCACCCGTGCCAAGGAGTATGTGCGCGATTATTTCCTCGACAGGGAATATGGCGGCATCTACTGGAGTGTTGACTATCAGGGTAATCCGCTCGATACCAAGAAGCAGACTTACGCCATCGGCTTTGCCATCTATGGTTTCTCGGAGTATGCCCGTGCAACAGGTGACAAGGAGGCGTTGGATATCGCTATCTCCCTGTATCATGACATAGAGAAGCATGCCTTTGATGCCGAGAGCAACGGATATATCGAGGCATTGACCCGTGAGTGGAATCCGATTGCAGACATGCGTCTCTCTGATAAGGATGAGAATGGTTCCCGTACGATGAATACCCATCTGCATATCATCGAGCCATATACCAATCTTTATCGTGTATGGAAGACTCCGGAACTGGAGAAGAGCATCCGCAATTTGCTCGATATCTTCACCGATAAGCTTATGAACAAGGAGACTTATCATCTCGACCTCTTCTTTAATGACGAGTGGGAGGGCAAGCGCAACATCGAGAGCTATGGTCATGATATTGAGGCGTCCTGGCTGCTCCACGAAACCGCGCTGGTTTTGGACGATAAGATATTGCTGCATAAGATAGAGCGCATCATCCGTCGTATAGCCGATGCTGCAGATGAAGGCTTACGTCCGGATGGCAGTATGGTTTATGAGCATTGGAAAGATGGAGATAAGTATGATCTCCAGCGCCAGTGGTGGGTGCAGTGCGAGAACATCATCGGACATATCGATCTCTATCAGTATTTCTGTACCGAAGAGAATCTTCTGGTTGCCATCTCCTGCTGGAACTATGTAGCCAAGCATCTGCTGGATGCCAAGAACGGTGAGTGGCACTGGGCCATCCTGGAAGATGGTACGGTGAACAAGGAAGATGATAAGGCGGGTTTCTGGAAATGTCCTTACCACAACTCCCGTATGTGTCTCGAACTCATCGAACGTGACTATTAACATACAGATTCCCTGCAAGGCAGGAATAGACAACAAAAATCCAAGCAAATCATATATTTGCTTGGATTTTTTTGTTTATCCCGATTTTTTATTGTACTTTTGCAGCCAATGTGGAATTGAGGGTGGTATCGCATCAAAAATTCAACATTCAACATTAAACATTAAACATTAAAAATAAATGTATATAGCAATAGCAGGAAATATCGGTAGTGGCAAGACAACACTCACCAAGATGCTGTCTAAACATTATGGATGGAAACAGTACTTGGAGCCCGTGGCTGAAAATCCCTATATCGATGACTATTACAAGGATATCTCGCGATGGGCACTCAATATGGAGGTGTTCTATCTGAAGCAGCGATTCAAGAATCTGCTGGAAATCCAACACAGTAAAGAGACGGTCATCCAGGACCGCACCATCTTTGAGGGTGTTTATGTCTTTGCGGCCAACAACCGGAAAATGGGCAACATGGACCAGCGCGACTACGAGACTTATATGGAGCTCTTTGAGTCGATGATGGAAGTGGTGGAGATGCCTGAACTGATGATATATCTCCGTTCTTCTGTTCCTCACCTCGTGAAGAATATCCAGAAGCGTGGTCGTGATTATGAGCAGAAGATGCCTCTGGATTATCTGGAAGGTATCAACTATCTTTACGAAGATTTCATCATGAACAAGTATAAGGGCAAGGTGCTTATCGTAGAAGTTGATAATCTCGATTTCGAGCACAATCCCAAGCAGTTTGGTGAAATCGTAGATAAGATAGATGCCAAGCTCTTCGGGCTGTTCTCTTAAAGGTAAAAAAGTAAAAAGTTAAAAAAATGCATATAGCAATAGCAGGAAATATAGGTAGCGGCAAGACAACATTAACCAAGATGCTTGCCAAGAGATATGGCTGGAAAGCTAATTTCGAGCCGGTAGATAATAATCCATATCTGGCTGATTATTACAAGGATATGGAACGTTGGTCGTTTAATCTTCAGATTTACTTCCTGAACAAGCGATTCCATGATGTTGTGGAGATTTCACGTTCTGAGCAGACCATCGTACAGGATAGAACCATCTTCGAGGATGCGCGTATCTTTGCGCCTAATCTTCATGATATAGGTATGATGAGCGACAGGGATTTCAAAAACTATACCGATCTCTTCGATCTGATGATCAGTCTGGTGAAACTCCCAGACCTGATGATATATATCAAGAGCAGCATTCCTACGCTCGTAAAGCATATCGAGAAGCGTGGCCGCGATTTCGAGAAGAGCATCCGTATCGATTACCTCCAGGGTTTGAACAAGCGTTATGAGGATTGGATCAAGGATTATAAAGGTCGCCTCATCATCATCGATGGTGATAATCTGGAGTTTGGAGAGAGTCCGGAAGACTTCCGAAAGGTTACAGACCTGATAGATGCTGAGCTCTTCGGCCTGTTTGCTGAAAAAGGAGTTTAAAGGGCTTTTAAAGGTAAAAAAGTAAAAAGCGCAACCCCGCTAGGCGTCAAAGGAGGAACGCCTGGCGGGGTTGCGTTTTATGGTTGTACAGCTAAAAGGTATATGGTTGTACAACTAAAAGGTTTATGGTTGTACAACTAAAGGGTTTATAGTTGTACAACTAAAGGGTTTATAGTTGTACGACTATAGGGTGTATGGTTGTACGACTATAAGGGTTGTAGTTGTACGATTAAAAGGTGTTGTCACTAGGCTCGGCAGACCTGCTGACTGCAGTCGGCAGAGCTGCTGACTAGGCTCAGCAGGTCTGCTGAGCCTAGTGGCAACCTTCGAGAAGCAGTCTCCTTCAACTCGAGAAGCAGTCTCCTAAAACTAAAAGAGACGTCTCTTTTAACCCAAAGAAACGTCTTCTTTCGCTTATTCAATCATATCCTTTCGCTTATTCAAACATCTGAATACGCTTATTCAATCATAATCTTCTGCTTATTCAAACATCTGAATTCTCCAGCGAACTATCTTCTTCCCCCGGAAGAGCCGGATGCTTTGTAGAACTAACCTTTCTGGCGGGAGATGAAGATGCCGCCTTGGGCTGAAGTCTTATCTACTTGCTGGCCATTGAGATTATAGATAATCTCTTTCTCATCCTTTTTATGAAGGGTAGGAGAGACGATGAAAGTTGTGCCGGAAACAATGTCGAAGCGGATGATTTTTTGGGTAAAAAATCCTACTGTTCTGTTCCTTTTTGCTACAAAATACGCTCGTTTTAGCTGTTTCCGAACCTTCGTTAATACTGTCTGTTAACTGATGAAATCAAGCAGTTTTTTGTATTTTTTCACTTTGGATGCAAATTAAACCATAAAAAAATGTGCTCTTTCAGAAAAAAGTGTTACCTTTGCAACCGCTTAGAAGCATTTATATAAAATAACGTTATAACAAATTTATGAACTTTACACTATTTATCACCGTTTTGCTGACGGCTGTAACCTTGGTGGTGGCTGCTTATGTCATCGCGAAGTTGATCGGTCCTCGTTCATACAATCCGGTAAAGGGTGAACCTTTTGAGTGCGGTATTCCGACTCGTGGCAGCTCATGGTTGCCATCACACATCGGCTACTACCTCTTCGCCATCCTTTTCCTGATGTTTGACATCGAGACAGTATTGCTTTACCCATGGGCAGTCGTAGTTAAGCAGTTTGGATCTATGGCTCTCGTGAGCATCGGGTTCTTCCTGTTGGTATTGGTATTTGGCCTTGCATACGCTTGGCGGAAAGGAGCATTGGAATGGAAGTAAACAAAAGAGCCTCTATCAAGAGTATTCCTTACGACGAGTTTAAGGACAATGATACCCTCGAAAAGATTGCGCAGGAGCTCAATGAGGGTGGTGCGAATGTGGTAGTCGGTTCCCTTGATGCTGCCATCAACTGGGGACGCAGTAACTCACTCTGGTCTTTGACCTTCGGTACCTCTTGCTGTGGTATCGAGTTCATGGCTGTAGGTTGTGCGCGTTACGACTTCTCCCGTTTCGGTTTCGAGGTAACCCGTAACTCTCCACGTCAGGCAGACTTGATCATGTGTGCCGGTACTATTACCAATAAGATGGCACCTGTTTTCAAACGTTTGTACGATGAAATGGCTGAGCCTAAGTATGTGGTAGCTGTAGGTGGATGCACCATCTCTGGCGGTCCGTTCAAGAAGAGCTACAACGTGGTTCGTGGTATCAGCGAGTTGGTTCCTGTGGATGTTTACATTCCTGGATGTCCTCCACGCCCTGAGGCTATCCTTTACGGTATGATGCAGTTGCAGCGTAAGGTAAAGGTTGAGAAATTCTTCGGTGGTGCCAACCACAAGATGACCCAGGATGAGAAGGAACTCTCTATGAGCAAGGGTGGCCTTCGCGGCTTGAGCAACGAGAACCTCTCTGACAGCGAGAAGCTCGGACACAAGGAGCCTATCATCGTAACTGAAGTACCTGAGGATTTCGACCCTCAGAAAGGTCTAACTGATTAATATAATAAGGTATAAGAACATGAAACTGAATAATATTGAATTGAGTTTTGATAATTTCGCCTCAGAAATGGCGAAGTTGAAGAACGAGAAGCATTTCGACTACCTTGTTACCATCATCGGTGAAGACTTCGGTGAGGAAGGTCTCGGATGTATCTATATTCTCGAGAATACTCAGACCAACGAGTGCTGCTCAGTAAAGACCATCGCCAAGAAGGTGGATGGCAGTGATGTGATTCCTACAGTCATTAACCTTTGGAAGGTGGCTGACCTCCTGGAGCGTGAGGTATTCGATTTTGTCGGCATCAAGTTCCTGGGTCACCCAGACATGCGTCGTCTCTTCCTCCGTACCGATTTCCAGGGCTATCCATTGCGCAAGGACTTCGATATGAGTCCTGAGGCAAACAAGTTCCCTTGTACTGATGAGCCAGAGGATGACTTCACCATGGAGTATTCCTTGAGCGAGGATGGACATCTCGTAGCTACAGAGAAGCGTCGCTTTGATGAGAACGACTATGTTGTCAACATTGGTCCTAACCACCCATCTACCCACGGTGTGCTCCGTCTGCAGACCGTTATCGATGGTGAGACCGTGAAGCGCATCTATCCACACCTCGGTTATATTCACCGTGGTATCGAGAAGATGTGGGAGAATATGACCTATCCACAGACATTGGCATTGACCGACCGTCTGAACTATCTTTCTGCGATGATGCACCGCCACGCTCTGGTTGGCGTTATCGAGGAGGCTATGGGTATCGAACTCTCAGACCGTATCCACTACATCCGTACCATCATGGATGAGTTGCAGCGTATCGACTCTCACTTGTTGTACCTCGGCTGTACCGCACAGGATTTGGGTGCCTTGACCGCATTCCTTTACTGTATGCGCGACCGTGAGCACGTATTGAACGTGATGGAGGAGACAACCGGTGGCCGTCTGATCCAGAACTACTACCGTATCGGTGGTCTGCAGGCAGATATCGACCCTAACTTCGTTCAGAACGTGAAGACCCTTTGCAAGTATCTCCGTCCGATGATTCAGGAGTACCTCGACGTATTCGGTGACAACGTGATTACTCACAACCGTCTCGAAGGTGTAGGTCCAATGAACTATGAGGATTGTATCAACTATGCCGTAACCGGTCCTGCTGGTCGTGCATCAGGTTGGAAGAACGATACCCGCAAGCGTCATCCATACGATATGTACGACAAGGTAGAGTGGAAGGAAATCACCCTTACCGGTTGCGATTCAATGGATCGTTACTATGTACACATCCAGGAGTTGTATCAGAGCTTGGACATCATCGAGCAGTTGATCGACAACATTCCAGAGGGTGAGTACTACATCAAGCAGAAGCCAATCATCAAGGTTCCAGAGGGACAGTGGTACTTCTCTGTAGAGGGTGCCAGCGGCGAGTTTGGTGTATATCTCGACTCAAAGGGTGACAAGAGTCCATACCGTATGAAGATGCGTCCGATGGGTCTCTCACTCACAGGAGCTTTGGATTCAATGCTCCGTGGTCAGAAGATCGCCGACCTCATCACTACAGGTGCAGCAATCGATTTCGTAATCCCTGATATTGATAGATAATTATGTTTGATTTTAGTATAGTAACAACATTCATCGACAATCTGCTTCGCCAGACCTTGGGTTTGGGCGACTTCCTGTCGATTCTGATTGAGTGCGTGCTCGTGGGTATCTGTATTTTGACAGCATACGCCCTCATCGCTATCGTACTTATCTTCATGGAGCGTAAGGTGTGTGCCTACTTCCAGTGCCGTCTCGGCCCTATGCGTGTAGGTCCTTGGGGTATCTTCCAGGTATTCGCCGACGTGCTCAAGATGTTGATCAAGGAGATCTTCGCTGTAGATAGAGCCGACAAGCTGCTCTACTACATGGCACCATTCCTCGTGATCATTGCCTCTGTGGGTACTTTCTCATTCCTTCCATGGAACAAGGGAGCTCATATTCTTGACTTCAACGTAGGTGTATTCCTCATCACAGCCGTAAGTTCTATCGGCGTGCTGGGTGTATTCCTCGCAGGTTGGGCATCTAACAACAAATACTCTGTGGTATCTGCCATGCGTGGTGCCGTACAGATGATTTCTTATGAGATGTCTCTCGGTCTCTGCCTGATTTCTGCAGTAGTTCTTACCGGCACCATGCAGGTAAGCGGTATCGTAGAGGCACAGACTGGTGCTTGGAACTGGTTGATTATCAAGGGTCATGTGCCAGCTATCCTGGCTTTCTTGGTATTCCTCGTAGCAGGTAATGCTGAGGCTAACCGTGGTCCTTTCGACTTGGCTGAGGCTGAGAGTGAGTTGACCGCAGGTTACCACACTGAGTATTCAGGTATGGGCTTCGGTTTCTACTACCTGGCAGAGTACCTTAACCTCTTCGTGATTTCCGGTATTGCTTCTACCGTATTCCTCGGTGGTTGGGCGCCATTGAACATCGGTATCGAGGGCTTCGACAATCTGATGAACCTTATTCCTGGTTTCATCTGGTTCTTCGGTAAGACCTTCGCGGTGGTATGGCTCCTGATGTGGGTACGTTGGACATTCCCACGTCTGCGTATCGACCAGATTCTGAAGTTGGAGTGGAAGTATCTGATGCCATTGTCACTGGTCATCCTGATCTTGATGACAGTATGCGTAGCATTTGGATTCCACGGATAATCTTTAATACACATTATTATAATAATAAGAAAGTATGTCTAACAATTCATATTTCGGCGGTATTGCAGCGGGTTTGAAGACCCTCGCTATCGGTATGAAGACTACCATGAAGGAGTACTTCACACCAAAGAGCACAGAGCAGTATCCTGAGAACCGCAAGACTACACTCCACGTATCTCCACGTTTCCGTGGACGCCTGGTCTTCGTTCGTGATGAGAACGAGGCTTACAAGTGTGTGGGTTGTACATTGTGTGAGAAGTCATGCCCTAACGATACCATCAAGATCGTAACCGAGATGGTGGAGGACCCAGAGACAGGCAAGAAGAAGCGCAAGCTGGTAGATTACCAGTACGACTTGGGCGACTGCATGTTCTGCGAGCTCTGTGTGAACGCATGTAACTTCGGTGCAATCAAGTTTGTCAACGATTTCGAGAATGCAGTCTTCGACCGCAACAAGTTGGTGATGCACCTTGACAAGGAGGTTTATAGGGGCGGCAGCCTTCCTGACCTCATCGATGGTGGTGCTCCATTGGAAATCGGTAAGTTTAACACCAAGACTAAGTAAGGAGGACTTTAGACAATGATAACAGCAAATTTATTTATGTTCGTCATCTTGGCAGTAGTCATTCTTGGCTCAGCCATCATGTGCGTGTTCACCAAGCGCATCATGCGTGCGGCAACCTTCCTGTTGTTCGTACTCTTCGGTGTAGCAGGCATGTTCTTCCTGCTCGACTATACTTATCTGGGTGCAGCTCAGATTTCTGTATATGCCGGTGGTATCACCATGCTTTATGTCTTCGCTATCCAGTTGGTATCAAAGCGTACCCTCCAGGGTCTTTTGGAGCATGTCAAGGGTAGCAAGATTGTAGGTCGCGCACTCGTCTGCCTCGTTGGTTTCGTAACCCTGGCAGTCATCGTGTTGAAGAATCACTTTATTGATATGGCTGCAACCGTAGCCGACACCGAGGTGCCAATGGATCAGGTAGGTTCTGCACTGGTAGGTGCTGACAAGTATGGCTATGTATTGCCATTCGAGTTTATCTCTGTATTCCTGTTGGCATGTATCATCGGTGGTATCTTAATCGCAAGAAAGGAGGATAAGAAATGATTCCAGTACAATATTTCTTCGTGCTCTCAGCACTCTTGTTCTTCATCGGAGTCTATGGCTTCTGTACACGCCGTAACCTCGTTGCCATGCTTATCTCCATCGAGCTTGTATTGAATGCAGCCGACCTGAACTTCGCTGTGTTCAACCGCATCCTCTTCCCAGGACAGTTGGAAGGTTTCTTCTTCACATTGTTCTCTATCGGAGTAGCAGCAGCCGAGACAGCCGTAGCGCTCGCTATTATTATCAACGTTTACCGCAACTATCACAGTGACCAGGTGAACAGTATTGAAAACATGAAATTCTAAAAGACAATGGAATACAATTATGCATTTTTGATACTTCTTCTGCCATTCCTGAGCTTCCTGGTTCTGGGACTTGTGGGTATGAAGATGAAAAGACCGGTAGCAGCACTCATCGGTACCGTATTGATGGGCTGTGTATTCGCGATGTCTGTCTATACAGCATACGAGTACTTCTTTGCAGTGGGTCGCGATGCCTCAACAGGTATGTACCCAACTGTTACCGTATTTAATTTCACATGGTTGAAGTTTACTGAGTTGCTCACCTTCAACATCGGTTTCCGCCTGAGCCCAATCTCTGTATTGATGCTCATCGTGATTACCACCGTCAGCTTCATGGTTCACATCTACAGCTTCGGCTATATGGCAGAGCGTGATGAGAACTACAAGGTTGAGGAATATGAGAAGGGTATGCAGCGTTTCTACGCTTACCTGAGCCTCTTCACCATGTCTATGTTGGGCCTGGTAGTAGCTACCAACATCTTCCAGATGTATCTGTTCTGGGAGTTGGTGGGTGTCTGCTCATACCTGCTCATCGGTTTCTACTATCCAAAGCATGCTGCAGTACATGCCAGCAAGAAGGCGTTCATCGTAACCCGTTTCGCTGACCTCTTCTTCCTCATCGGTATCCTGTTCTACAGCTTCTATGTAGGAACCTTCAACTACGACTTGAATGCTCAGCCAGAGCTCAACTCTGCTTTGGCAGGTGCTGCTTGGGTAATGCCAACAGCGTTGTTCCTCATGTTCATCGGTGGTGCCGGTAAGAGTGCGATGTTCCCATTGCACATCTGGTTGCCAGATGCGATGGAGGGTCCAACTCCTGTTTCTGCGTTGATCCACGCCGCTACCATGGTTGTAGCCGGTGTATATCAGGTAGCCAGCCTCTTCCCAATCTGGGTACAGTATGCTCCTGAGACTCTTCACTATGTAGCTTACATTGCAGCCTTCACCGCATTCTATGCTGCAGCCGTAGCTTGCTGCCAGCGTGATATCAAGCGTGGTCTGGCTTTCTCTACTATCTCTCAGATTGCCTACATGCTCGTAGCGCTCGGTGTCTGCTTCGCAGTAGATAACCACCATGGTGGTTTGGGTTACATGGCTGGTATCTTCCACCTGTTTACCCACGCTATGTTCAAGGCGTTGCTCTTCCTCTGCTCTGGTGCCATCATCGTCATCATCGGCAGCAACTTCAAGGATTACATGGGCGGTTTGCACAAGTACATGCCTATTACCAACATCTGCTTCCTCATCGGTTGCTTGGCGATTGCAGGTATTCCTCCATTCGCAGGTTTCTGGTCAAAGGATGAGATTATCTCGGCTTGCTTCCAGTTCTCTCCATTCATGGGCTGGTTCATGACAGTGGTTGCCGGTATGACAGCATTCTACATGTTCCGTCTCTACTACGTCATTTTCTGGGGACAGAGCTACTATGAGCTGGATCCTGAGAACCGTCGCAAGCCACAGGAGGTTCCTTTCGTGATGTGGGGTCCATTGGTATTCCTCGCCATCATCTCTTGCCTCTGTGGTTTGATTCCATTCGGTCACTTCGTATCTGCTACAGGTCAGAGCTACGATATCCATATCGACATGAGTGTGGCAACAACCTCTGTTATCGTTGCTATCATCGGTATCGGTCTGGCTACTTACATGTATGCTCCTAAGAAGACTCCATTGGCAGACGCTTTGGCTAAGAAGATGCCTAAGTTGCACAAGGCAGCCTTGAACCGTTTCTATATCGACGATGCTTGGCAGTTCTTCACCCACAAGATTGTCTTCGGTTGCTTCTCAAAGCCAATCGCATGGTTCGACCGTCGCGTTATCGATGGTACCTTCAACTTCATGGCTTGGGGTACACAGGAGGCAGGTGAAACCATCCGCCCATGGCAGAGTGGTGATGTTCGCAGCTATGCTATCTGGTTCCTCACCGGTACCGTAGCATTGACATTGTGCCTGCTCGCACTTCTTTAATGAAAGTCTCACAATTAAGTAAATAGAAAAGAAATGAATTTAAGTATATTCGTCATAGTACCACTCCTGATGTTGCTCGGCCTCTGGTTGGCACGCAACGACAAGCAGGTTCGTGGTGTGATGGTAGCAGGTGCCAGCGTATTGCTCGGTCTCTCCATCTATTTGGTGTTTGCATTTCTCGAAGCTCGTGAGACAATGCCAGCCGACCAAGCTCCGATGCTCTTCACCTACTGTGTGCCTTGGTTTGAACCATTGCACATCAACTATTCACTCGGTGTGGATGGTATCTCAGTGGTGATGCTTCTCCTGACTTCTATCATCGTGTTCACCGGTACATTTGCTTCCTGGCAGATGGAGCCAATGAAGAAGGAATACTTCCTCTGGTTCACACTCCTGAGCATCGGTGTATATGGCTTCTTCATCTCTATCGACATGTTCACCATGTTCATGTTCTATGAGGTAGCGCTTATCCCAATGTACCTTCTGATTGGTGTATGGGGTAGTGGTGCAAAGGAGTATTCAGCCATGAAGTTGACTTTGATGTTGATGGGTGGTTCAGCCCTTTTGGTTATCGGTATCCTGGGTATCTACTTCTACAGTGGTGCTCAGACCTTCGAAATCCTCGATATCGCTCACCATACCAATGGTGCTCATGCGATTCCAGAGAGCGTGCAGAACGTGTTCTTCCCATTGCTCTTCATCGGTTTCGGTATCCTCGGTGCGCTGTTCCCATTCCATACATGGTCTCCTGATGGTCACGCCAGTGCGCCAACAGCCGTATCTATGTTGCACGCCGGTGTATTGATGAAGCTTGGTGGTTACGGTTGCTTCCGTATCGCCATGTTCCTCTTGCCAGCTGCTACTCACGGATTCTGGATTAAGGTGTTCCTCGTACTGACTACTATCTCTATCGTATATGGTGCTTTGTCAGCTTGTGTACAGACCGACTTGAAGTACATCAACGCTTACTCATCAGTATCTCACTGTGGTATGGTGCTCTTCGCTCTCTGTATGATGACCGAGACAGCCGCTACTGGTGCAATCCTCCAGATGTTGTCTCATGGTTTGATGACCGCCCTCTTCTTCGCCGTTATCGGTATGATTTACCATCAGGCTGGTACACGTGACGTACGTTACCTGGGTGGTTTGATGAAGATCATTCCATTCCTCTCTGTAGGTTATGCAGTAGCAGGTTTGGCTAACCTCGGTTTGCCTGGTTTCTCTGGTTTTGTAGCCGAGATGACCATCTTCGTAGGTTCTTTCCAGAATGCAGATACCTTCCATCGCGTATGTACCATCATCGCATGTACCTCAATCGTAATAACTGCGGTTTACATTCTGCGTTGTGTTGGTAAGATTCTTTATCAGAAGGTTCCTAATCCTAAGTTGGAGAAGCTTCACGATGCTACCTGGGACGAGCGTATCGCTGTAGCAGGTCTTATCGCCTGCGTTGCAGGTCTCGGTATGTTCCCACTCTGGGCAGAGAAGATTATCATGGACGCTGTCGGTCCTATCTTTAGTGTAATCATGTAATAAATATCAGAAGAAATGAATTACAGTCAATTTTTAAATATGATTCCAGAAGCTACCCTGATGGTAGTTCTGTTGATCACTTTCATTGCTGACTTCTGCAGTTCCAAGAGCGCAGACCGTAAGTGGTTCAATCCTCTGGTATGTCTCTTGATGGTGGCTCACATTGCCATCAATATCTTCCCAACAGAAGCCACAGAGGCATTTGGCGGCATGTACACAACAGGTCCTGCTGCCGGTGTCTTGAAGACTATCCTGGCGCTGGGTACCCTCATCGTGATAGTACAGGCTAAGGAGTGGTTGAGCCGCAAGGACACAGCCTTCAAGGAGGGTGAGTTCTATATGCTGATTATCTCTACCTTGCTCGGTATGAACATGATGGTTAGTGCCAACCACTTCCTCCTGTTCTTCCTCGGTCTCGAAATGGCATCTGTGCCAATGGCTTGCTTGGTAGCATTCGATAAGTACCGTCACAATTCTGCTGAGGCAGGAGCTAAGTTCATCCTTACTGCTACTTTCTCAAGTGGCGTGATGATCTATGGTATCTCTCTGCTCTATGCTGCTTGTGGTACTTTGTACTTCGATGATGTAGCAAAGGTTATTTCAGCATCTCCATTGACCATCGCCGGTATGGTATTCTTCTTCAGTGGTCTCGGTTTCAAGATTTCCTTGGTTCCTTTCCACTTCTGGACAGCCGATTCATACCAGGGTGCACCAACTACTGTTACAGGTTACTTGTCAGTAGTATCTAAGGGTGCTGCAGCATTCACTCTCTGCGCTATCCTCATGAAGGTGTTCCAGCCAATGGTAGAGTACTGGACCGTGTTGCTTTACATCGTGATTGTACTTTCTATCACTATCGCTAACCTGTTTGCCATCCGTCAGAGCGACCTGAAGCGTTTCATGGCATTCTCTTCTATCTCTCAGGCAGGTTACATCATGTTGGCAGTGGTAGGTAACTCAGCGATGAGCGTGAGCGCCCTGACTTACTATGTATTGATTTACGTAGTAGCCAACCTGAGCGTCTTCACTATCATCTCATCTATTGAGGAGCACAACAACGGTACTGTTCAGATGGACAGCTACAATGGTTTGTACAAGACCAATCCTCGTCTGGCATTCCTGATGACCTTGGCATTGTTCTCATTGGGTGGTATTCCTCCATTCGCCGGTATGTTCTCGAAGTTCTTCGTGTTCATGGCAGCCGTTGGAACTCACGACATCCACACCACATTGGGAGCCTGGGCATACGGCGTAGTATTCATCGCGTTGGTAAACACAGTTATCAGCTTGTACTACTATCTGCTCATCGTGAAGGCTATGTTCATCAAGCACAGCGATAATCCACTTCCTACTTTCCAGAGCGCATGCTCAACCAAGTTGGCGCTTGCAATCTGCACCGTAGGTATCGTAGCATTCGGTATTTGCTCATTCGTCTTCGACTGGATTTCAGTGGCAGTGAATGCGTAAATCATCAATAATTTATAAAAATCCCAGCAATCGGTAAAAGATTGCTGGGATTTTTTTGGTATTGTCTGATTTTTGCAGTAATTTTGCACCCCGAAAGAGGCATGGTGCCTCAAGTAATCAATAATAAATATTAATTAATCAATATAAAAAGGATGGATAAGTTACCAATGAATGATGTTCCGATGCTCGTAAGCGCCATCAACTTCCTGCTTCGTGACCACGAGTTTGAAACACTCGATGAGATTTGTAATCACTTCAATGTGAACCGTGCGGCATTAGAAGCCAAATTGGCTACCCAAGGATTTGAGTGGTCAGAGCAACAGAAGAAATTCTGGTAAAGAGCATGCTTTCAACTATAAAGAGTGCCCTATAAACTATAAATGATAAACTATCAACTATTAGTTGTAAATTATAAATTGTAAATTATAAATTAATTATGACTCCTCCTCGACCCTTGTGGAAGTCTGTACAAGACTATGTTTTGATTGCGATAGGTATGATATCCTACGCTATTGGATGGAACGTGTTCCTCTTGCCAACCAATGTAACAGCAAGCGGACTTCCTGGTATCTCCAGTATTATCTATTGGGCAACCGGTTGCCCTGTGCAAATTCCGTATTTTATCGTCAACGCCACCTTATTAATATGTGCGTTCAAGATTTTGGGAGCAAAGTTCTGTGTCAAGACTGTTTATGCCGTTATAGTGGTAACCATCCTGACCTCTTTCTTCTCCAGCCGTTTAGGTGATGTTCATCTTTTGGAAAACCAACCTTTATGGGCTGCTTTCCTGGGTGCAGTTTTCTGTGGCTGCGGAATCGGACTCGGTTTCTCGGTTGGTGGAAGTACGGGTGGTACGGATATCATCGCAGCCATCGTCAACAAGTATCGCGACATTTCTCTAGGTAGAGTGATTATGATATGCGACATCTTCATCATCAGTTCCAGCTATCTGGTGGTACACGATTGGGAGAAGGTGTTATATGGTTATGTAGTTCTTTGCGTTCAGGCATTCTGCATCGACCAGGTGGTAAACAGCAGAAGACGAAGCGTACAGTTCTTTATCATTTCACAGAAGTATGAGGAGATAGGCAAGCGCATCAATGTAGATGCTGATAGGGGAGTAACGGTGGTGAATGCCAGCGGTTTTTATTCCGGTCAGGATGTGAAGATGCTTTTCGTGTTAGCCAAGCAGCGTCAGGCTCCTGCTATCTTCCGTCTTATCGGCGAGATTGATCCCCATGCCTTTGTCAGTCAGAGTGCCGTTATCGGTGTGTATGGTGAAGGTTTTGACAAGATTAAATATAAAAGCAAAAAAGAGCACGGAGTTTAATATTCCGTGCTTTTTTGTGTTATAACAAATGAGTCTCGGAAAAAATCACCATAGCCATCAAATCTATTCAACTATTAGAAGGTTATATAGGGTTCATATTGCAAAAATACCAATAATTTTTAGCAATACAAAGAAAAGACAGACAGATTCTTTGGCATATTCAGATAATTTTCTTATTTTTGCAAAGGTAAATTATAAAAAGGAGCAATCATGGATCAGAATATGAAACGTTTGCCTTACGGCATCAATGACTTTGAGGCGGTAATAGAACAAAATCAATATTATGTGGATAAGACGATGTATTTGCCTTTGTTGGAAAACCAACCAAGCAACATCTTCTTCATTCGTCCACGTCGGTTCGGTAAGAGCATATTCCTGAGTATGCTCCATGCTTACTATGATTGTAGCAAGAAAGAAAAATTCCAAACTCTTTTCGGTGATTTATGGGTTGGTAAGCATCCTACTCCTTTGCAGGGAAAGTATCAGATTCTTCACCTTGATTTCTCGTATGTGGGTGGTGGAATCGAAAAGTTGGAGGAAAACTTCAATATGTATCTGCGTGTCAAATTGGACGGTTTCATGCGAGTTTACCAAGAGTTTTATCTGGCAGATTTTAAGGAGAGATTCTTTAAGTCAGATTCTGGTACGGAGAAACTGGCTTTGCTTCAGGATGAGACTGCAGCCAAGGGCATTCCTCTCTATCTGATCATCGATGAATATGACAATTTCACCAATACCGTGCTCAATGAGCAGGGCGAGAATGTATATTGGGCAATCACCCATGCCGACGGCTTCTACCGTGATGTCTTCAAGAAGTTCAAGGGTATGTTTGAACGTATTTTCATCACAGGTGTCAGTCCTGTTACCTTGGACGATGTGACGAGTGGATTCAATATTGGCTGGCATATCTCCACCAAGCCAGAGTTCAATCAGATGTTGGGCTTCTCTTTGGAGGAAGTGCGCAAGATGTTTGCTTATTACAAGGAAATGGGGGGTATTCCTGCAACAAGTGACATCGAGGCAATGATAGACGAGATGAAGCCTTGGTATGATAACTATTGTTTCTCAGAGGATGCTCTGCATACTCAGAGTAAAGTGTTCAATAGTGATATGGTCATCTATTATCTCCGAAATTATATAGATAGGGGAGAAGCTCCAAAGCAGATGATAGATCCAAACACGAAGACAGACTACAACAAGATGAAGAAACTTCTTCAGTTGGATAAGTTGGATGGCGACCGCAAAGGTGTTATCCGCACGATAGCCGAGACGGGGCAGATTGTGGCTCCTTTGACAGAAACCTTTTCTGCCTATAGGTTGACCGACCCTCAGATATTTACGAGTCTGCTGTTTTATTATGGTATGTTGACCATCAAGGGAACTCGTGGCGATAAGATGATATTGGGTATTCCAAACAATAATGTCCGTAAGCAGTACTATGGCTATTTGATGGACTTGTATGAGGAAAGGTCATACGTAGATACCAACCAACTTACTGATTATTATTATGATATGGCGTACGAGGGTAAGTGGCGTGAAGGATTACAGTTTATGGCAGATGCCTATTCCAAGGTATCGTCAGTTCGTGACGGCATAGAGTCGGAGCGCAATCTTCAAGGTTTCTTCATGGCATATCTGAATTTGAACAATTACTATTATACCGCACCGGAGCTAGAGTTGAACCATGGCTATTGTGATTTTTTCCTTTTGCCAAATCTTACTCATTATGCTACGAAGCATAGTTATATCCTGGAGCTGAAGGTGTTGTCGAAGAAAGATTACGAGTCAAAGCCAGAGGATGGCAAACTTTCTAAGGCAGAAGCACAATGGCAAGAGGCTGAGGAACAAATCAAGCGATATGCCGCAGCTCCAAGGGTCGAGGCGCTGCGTCAGGGTACAATGCTCCATAAAATCATCATGCAGTTTGTAGCAGGTAAGTTGGTGAGGATGGAGGAAGTGGTATGTTGAGAGATGTAGAATAAATTTAGTGTTCAAAGAGCACGGAGTTTAATATTCCGTGCTTTTTTTATGCATCAGGAAAAGTCAAGAGGGTGAATCATAAACTTATGACACACCCTCACTTTACCAAAAGAGCAAGTCTGGGTTCGGTAAGTCCAGTGGAAGGGTAGCAACTCAAGTAGTTCAGTCGAGCAACTCAAGTAGTTCAGTAAGACAATTCAAGTATTTCAGTAAGCGAGTTCAGACGTCTCAGTTAGCTGATGCAGACGTCTCGATAAGCTTACAGATACGTCTCCGTTAGCTTACGCAGTAATATCTGTAACCCGATGCAGCCATATTCGTAACCCGATGCAGTCATATCCGTAACCCGATGCAGTCATATCCGTAACCCAGCGCAGCCATATTCGTAACCCAGCGCAGCCATATTCGTAACCCAGCGCAGCCTTCATATGAACAAATTTTATGTAATCATCTATCATCCATCACGATTTGCATGTATCATACATCTTTATATACTAATATACAGACACTTGAATAGCGTGATAGATACTTCAAAAACGGAAATATCCCTCACGCTATCCATCACGATTTGGGGTTATCCCTCACGATTTTCTCACTACACTCTACCAGATACTGTTTCTTTGCAGCCGTGTTGCTAAAATAAAATTAATCTGCATTTTATTAGGATAAAGATGCTTTAGTTTCAAAAATAATCCGTATCTTTGCAGTCGTATTCTTCCCGATAGTAGTTCTTAAATGCTTAATCTGGTAGAATGAAATTTAGAAAGAGCGGACATTTGGGATGCTCATAATTTAATAATGGAGGATTGGATATGAATAAATTAACAAGAGAAGAGGCGCTTAGACGTTGGAAATCTGCCAAGGCCACAAAGAAAGCCATGGTTGACAAGATGCAGAAGATGCTTTATGAAGACTACAAATTACGTACAGGCGAGGAGCCTGTGAGATTTAATGTCTTGTAATGAAAGAATTTGCGACATCTTTATAATCCATTTCATGTTGTTTTTATATTACCATCAACAATTGCAGCAAAGCCTTAAAGCCGCCCTTGTTCTTTTCTTCTTTGAAAACATTGAGAACTTTATCGATGAGTCCGCAATAGTATTTAAAGGCCTCATCATAATTGAAGAATCTGAGATATGTAGTCATAATCTATGGGTTTAACGTCTTTTCTACAATAATAATCTAAGATTAGCGCACGTATTTCAGAAATAATTATTATTTTTACAATTGCATTCTACCGCAGAATGCCAATGGCAAGAGGCTGAGGAACAAATCAATCAATATGCCACAGCTCCAAGGGTCGAGGTGCTACGTCAAGGTACAACGCTCCATAAAATCATCATGCAGTTTGTAGCAGGTAAGTTGGTGAGGATGGAGGAAGTGGTATTTTAGGAGAAGTAACCATCAAAAGTAACTATCAAGGCGATAGAGTAACCAACAAAAGTAACCATCAAGAAGATAAAGTAACTATCAAAAGTAACCATGAAGAAAATATGCTTTAAAATGTAGAATCCTGTCGGCATCATAGTCAGCAGGATTCTCTTATAAACTTCTTCTTTCTAATTGTGTCCCTCATATAACTTTTTGAAATATTTTTAGCTAAAAGTTTTGTTGTTAAAAATAAAACTTGTACCTTTGCATCGGGTATCGTTCTAGGATTAGTATGGTTCCCAAGACATTGTGGGTAAAAACAAAAGCATTCGCTATTATTTCGCGTTTAGCCAAGAGCGTAGGAAACTCAATTTGGAATAACAAGCACGGAAATAATATGTGATAGGTGGTTCGTATATATATGTAGCCTCCAGTCAATCCGATTAAGCAATGCAAACACGCTATAGGCGTGATGCATTCTTATGGATTGACTGGGGCTCCATTCCTACGCCGCCCCGTGCTAAACGCGATAAGAGGCATCACGCCCTTTTTGTGTTTTAGCGGATTGATAGTTGGGTGCGTAACAACTATCAATAATTATGGCAAATAGTACATTATCAAATGCTAAGGCTGCCAAGAAAGACGAGTTCTATACCATGTTTTATGATATAGAAACCGAAATGGAAGCCTATCTCGATTACAATCCAAATGTATTTCGTGGCAAGACGGTTCTTCTGCCTTGCGATGACCCGGAGTGGAGTAACTTCACTAAGTATTTTGCACAGAATTTTGAAGAACTAGGCTTGAAGAAACTCATCTCAACGAGCTATGCTATCAATAGCAAGCTTATCAAAGCAGGAATTCAAACATCCTTTTTGGAAACAACTTCTCCAAAGTTTGACAAGTCTAAGACTAACACCCATGGTAAAATTTTCGTTTTAGAAAAAAAATCGTCTGGTGATGGTAAAATCAATCTTGAAGACTTGGAGTGGGACTATCTTGAGGGTGATGGTGATTTCAGGAGTGAAGAGGTTAAAAAGTTAAGAGACGAAGCGGATATTATTGTAACGAATCCACCATTCTCACTTTTTAGAGAGTTTCTTGCGTGGATTATGGAAGCAGATAAGCAATTTGTTATTATAGGCAATATCAATGCAATCTCATATAAAGAGGTATTCCCGAGTTTAAAGGATAATAAGATGTGGATAGGAGCAACCAACTTCAATACAGGTATGTATTTTCGTGTACCCGAAGATTTCGAGTATGCATCCACATACAAGTTTGAAAGAGAGAAGAATGGAATGAAGGTAAATCGTGTTCCTGCAATCTGCTGGTTTACCAATTTGGAACATGGACGCCGCCACACTCAAACGCCTTTAATGTCTATGGCTGACAACATCAAATATAGCAAGCATAGCGAAATTAAAGGAAAAGGCTATCAGCATTATGATAATTTCGATGCGATAGAGGTTAATTACTATGATGCAATACCTTCTGATTATGATGGTATGATGGGAATGTCTCTTACTTATATGGATAAGTATTGTCCGGAGCAATTTGAAATCGTTGGTATTACTAAAACTTGGTTTGCTATGGCTAATAAGGTATATCCAAAGCAGATACAGGTTAGTAAAACTGGCATAAAGACTATAGTAACCAAACTAAATGACGGACCTGTAATAGAATTGGATGGTCCACTTGATGGTGAAGTCTATTATATTGTTGATGGTAAGTATTATACACAAGCTTATGCCCGAATATTAATCCGTAAAAAACAATGCTAAAATGAAAGCAACATTACATACATATACAGTAAAGGAACTATGTGAAGGATTCACATATAGTGAACTTGATGGAAAGGGGTTGTATGGTTTGGCTGGCAAGCTTACCATTCAGCCTGAATACCAGCGCAACTATCTCTATAGTGAGAATAAAAGCGAAAAAGAAATTGCCGTCATTGATTCTGTGTTGAAAGAATATCCATTGGGACTTCTTTATTTTAACAAACTTCTAGATGGACGTTTGGAGGTACTTGATGGGCAGCAGCGTATTACAAGTCTTGGTAGATATCTGATAGGTAAATTCTCTTATATGAAAGAAGATATTCCATATAAATTCAAAAGTTTAGATGACGAAGATAGGAAACTTATAGAGAATACACCAATTCTTGCCTACATTTGCGAAGGAACGGAGACAGAAATCAAGGAGTGGTTTAAAATCATAAATATTGGCGGTATCAAGCTTAATGAGCAGGAGAAGTTGAACGCTATTTATTCAGGACCTTTCGTTAGTGCAGCCCGAAAGGAGTTTAGTAATAAAGAAGATGCCCGTATACAGAAATGGGGATGCTACATCTCTGGCTCAGCCAACAGACAGGAAATTCTGCAAGAAGCCTTGCGATGGGTTAGTCATGGCAACATCAAGGATTATATGCAGGAGCATCGTCGTGATACCGATATCAATGAACTCAAACTATATTTCAACGATGTCATTTCATGGATAGAGCAGACTTTTGATGATGTCTATCCAAAGATGAAGGGATTGAATTGGGGAGAACTCTACGAAAAGTACCATACTACTCCATACGATCATATCAAGGTTTCACAAAAGGTGAAAGAGCTTTATAACGATCCATGCGTTCAAGATAAAAAGAACGTATTTGAATATGTGCTTGGCGGTTGTAAGGATACAAGATTTCTGAATGTCCGTGTCTTCGATGATAATACCAAGCGCAGGGTTTATGAACGGCAGACGGCAGATGCCAAAAAGAAGCATGAAAGCAATTGTCGTCTTTGTGCTTGTGGCGATGGACCCAATAAGGATAAAATTTGGGCATTAAAGGAAATGGATGCCGACCATGTACAAGCATGGAGCAAAGGTGGAGCCACAGATGAAAGCAACTGTCAGATGCTCTGCAAGACCCATAATCGGGCTAAAGGAAACAGATAGTTAGAGTATGGACAGAGTGCAAGAGAAGTTAGGAAAGTACCCTTGTTTGGTATGGGTGATAGCATTGATTCCTGTTCTCTTCGGAGGACTTGTATATTTGCTTTATCGTCCTAAAAATATTATTTTGTTTGAGGTATTGAACAAATTGGGTGGTTCCACGACTGTTGATATAGTAAGAAGTAAAGTGGAGCATGTTCATTTGCCGGATTTTGTGGGGGTGTAATTTAAACTGTGTCAAGGCTTGTTCTTAACTTTCATTCCCACTCCCTGCTGGGGGCATGCCCCCAGCAGGGAAGCCTTTTCGGCTGCAAAGTTACATAATTTTAAATCTATCTCCAAATTTTATTGCCATTTGTTGAGAAATTTGTCCCCAATTTGCCAGTGGCATAGTCCATTTCTTACGGATGTTGCGGTAAGCTAAGTACACAAGCTTCTCCAAAGAATTATCCGTAGGAAAGACCCCTTTAGTCTTTGTGACCTTTCTTACCTGTCTGTGATACCCCTCAACCGTATTGGTCGTATAAATGAGTTTACGGATGGTTGGAGTATATTGGAAATACTCTGTCAGACGTTCCCAATTGTCACGCCATGACTTGATGACAATTGGGTACATCTCTCCCCACTTAGACTCTAACAGGTCTAAATTAGCAGCAGCGGAGTCTTTGTTTACTGCACCATATACTGTTCTTAAATCCTTGATAAACTCCTTTTGATGCTTACTGCCAACATACTTGATAGAATTGCGTATCTGATGGACAATACAGAGCTGCACAGAACTCTCAGGAAATACGCTTTGGATGGCATCCGGGAAGCCTTTGAGACCATCAATACAACAAATCAAGATGTCTCGAACACCACGGTTCTGAAGATCCGTAAGAACTTCTAGCCAGAAGTTAGCTCCTTCACTCTTAGACACATACATACCTAACAGTTCTTTTTGGCCTTCCTTGTTGATACCAAGAATGTTGTAAATGGCTCGTGTGACAGCTCTGCCATTCTCATCCTTTACCTTATAATGGATAGCATCAAGCCAGCAAATGGCATATACAGGATCGAGCATGCGAGACTTCCAGGCGGTGATTTCGGGTAATACACGGTCTGTTATAGAGCTGATTGTATCGGCTGATAGAGTTGTGTTGAACTCACGCTCAAAGTAGCTGCTGATGTCACGTGTGCTGGTGCCCATGGCGTACATCTCAATAATCTGGTCTGCCATGCCATTGGCAAGAATAGTCTCACGCTTCTTTACGGTCTCAGGTTGGAAAGTTCCGTCTCGGTCACGAGGAGTCTCTATAGTGACCTCACCATATTTTGTTTGAACCTTCTTACTCATCTTACCATTACGACGGTTGCCGGAAGAGCGTTCCTCTTCACTTAAATGAGCGTCCATCTCACCTTCGAGAGCTGAGTTGAGAATACGCTCTAACAATGGAGCTAATGCTCCGTCCTTGCCAAATAAGGCTTCACCACTACGCAACTGCTGAGCTGCTTTCTTGTAATCAATTTCTAAGTTGTCCATAATATAAAAACTGTGTTAAACTACTTTTATTGTAGCTTGACACAGTTTAGTTTACACTCTCGATTTTGTGGTTTATAGTTTACCTGCAGGATTATGGACAGCATCATATCTTATGGCTATGTGTTTATGTACTAAGCAACTAAATAAGAAAATGAGGCTATCTTTGGCTCTACCTCTTCCTATATCTGCAGTTGTATTGGAGTTCATGCAACTGTTTGGCCTTTGTCCTGGTACATTTGATATCTATGATGTGGTGTGCTATGTAATTCCAATTATAATATTTGTAAAATTAGTTTAGTATGAAAAGACAAGATGATTTTGGTGTTGGAGGGGCTTTATTCCTTTCCGTAATTTTTGCTATTATGGCTATATTATCTTACAATTCTGATAAGTCAGGAAATCCCATAGCCATAATACCCGCTATTGGCGTAGTTGTTGGTTTAGTCATGGCTCTTAATGCCAAAAGTAAGGCTTCTGATCGAAAAGCAAGAAAAGAACAGCAGGATATTTTTGCCCAGACGCTGGATTACGATGATTGTTTTGGAAATGGTGACTTAAAATTATATTTTAATTCTCAAAGACAGGACGTGACCATATGCGCAACAACGAATGAAGGAAAAAATATCCAAGTAGTTAGAGATTTTTCTGTTACGGAAACTGTGAAAACAGATAATTATATTGTGTCTTATGATGCAGCCCATAACAAGATATTGCGTATAAAGACTAACAATGGCAATATATTGCTTAAAGAATTCAATCTCAATTATACGTTTAAAAATTGGAATATAGTAATGAAGAAATCTATTCCGGCAGTTAAGGCATATAATGATTATGCTTTCATTACTGATGATGTCAATGAATTTGTTGCCATAGTTACTCCAACAAATATGCATCTGCATCAATATTCTGATATTGTAAGCATTACGTATGAAGAAAATGGTAATGATATGTACAATAAGTCTCTCGGTGGAGCAGTTGTTGGTGGTTTGCTTTTCGGTGGTGTTGGTGCTATCGTAGGTAGTAATACAGCGAAGACTGTTAAAAACAAGAAAATCGAAAGGATGTCTATAAAGATATTGCTCAAGAGTACATCTGATTCTACTATTTTGCTTGATATTTACAAAACAGGAAAAGATAGAGCTGTTCTAGAGACAAAGAATACTGCTGATAAAATTTTCTATGAGGGGCTGATGAAAGAGGTTACGGGCATAAAGGACATTTTTTCCATCATTATAGACATAGTTGATAAGAGTTGTGCAAGCCAAAATCAAAAGGTAAGTGTTTCCTCATCAAATAGCATTGCAGATGAACTGACCAAATTGGTTCAACTCAGAGATGCAGGTATTCTTACGGAAGAAGAATTCCAAGCACAGAAAGCAAAATTATTGCAATAAATGTAAATAGCAGCCCCAACATTGCTTAAATTCCGTACCGCCAAAGTACTCCTGTTATCATGTACTTTGGCGGTATGTTATAATTCAAGTCAGTCGGTATCTATGTCGAATAATTCAAATAATCTTCTGCAGAATTTGATTGGCACGGATACTTCGGCTTGGCTGATGAAGTCATCTTCATGGCTTCTGATATAAGCATCCATATCTTCCTCCTTAACAAGGATTGGGCCTTTGGTGTTTGGGAAAATGAAAGGGTAGCAGTCCTTTTGGATGCCCATCTCATGTCAAGTATGGTTGTTACTGATATTTATATTGAAACAAATTTCCCCAACCCGCTTAAGAAAGTAGGTTGGGGGATTTTTTTCTTCTGCCACAGCCTTCGTTCCTATCTTGATTTATTCAGGTTTCCCTGATTTCTTCAGTAAAGGGGCGAGGAACTTATAGGTATATCCCTTCTGCTGCTTCACCATTTCTTCTGGTGTTCCGGCAAAGAGGAGCTGACCGCCGCCTCGTCCACCTTCCGGACCCATGTCGATGAGCCAGTCGGCGAGTTTGATGACATCGAGATTGTGCTCGATGATAATGACCGTGTTGCCACGATCTACCAGTTTCTGGAGTACATCCATCAGGATGCGGATGTCTTCGAAATGCAGACCGGTTGTCGGTTCATCGAGAATATAGAGCGTCTTGCCCGTATCACGCTTCGAGAGTTCGGTAGCCAGTTTTACGCGCTGACTTTCACCGCCAGAGAGGGTAGTGGAACTCTGTCCTAACCTGATGTATCCGAGACCTACATTCTGTAAAGCCTTGATCTTCTGCAGTATCTGAGGAACATTCTCGAAGAAATCTACCGCCTGGTTGATGGTCATGTCGAGAACATCGGCGATGCTCTTTCCCTTGTATCTTACCTCCAGCGTCTCGCGGTTGTAGCGTTTGCCGTGGCATACCTCACAAGGTACGTAGACATCTGGCAGGAAGTTCATTTCGATGGTCTTATATCCGTTACCCTTACATTCCTCGCATCTTCCACCTTTCACATTGAAGGAGAATCTGCCCGGCTTGTAACCGCGGATCTTTGCCTCGGGAAGTCCTACGAAGAGTGAGCGGATATCGCTGAACACGCCTGTGTAGGTAGCTGGATTGCTGCGAGGCGTTCTGCCAATAGGACTCTGGTCTACATTCACTACCTTGTCGATATTCTCGATACCATCGATGCTCTCGTATGGCATCGGTTTCTTGAGCGAACGGTAGAAATGCTGCGAGAGGATCGGCTGGAGGGTCTCGTTGATGAGAGTAGATTTGCCTGAGCCGCTGACACCCGTTACGACAATAAGTTTGCCGAGTGGAAAATCAACATCCACCCCCTTGAGGTTGTTGCCCGTAGCTCCGTGAATGGTAATATGCTTGCCGTTGCCTTCTCTGCGGAGGGCAGGCACCTCAATAGCCATCTTGCCGTTGAGATACTGGGCGGTGATGGTATTGGTCTTGAGCATCTCCTGAGGTGTGCCCTGGAAGACAACTTCACCTCCCTTGCGTCCCGCCTTCGGACCGATATCTACAATCCAGTCGGCAGCCCGCATCATATCTTCATCGTGCTCCACCACAATAACGGTATTGCCCAGGTCGCGAAGTTCCTTCAGACTGTTGAGCAGACGTTCGTTGTCGCGCTGGTGCAGACCGATGCTCGGCTCATCGAGGATATAGAGCACGTTGACCAGCTGGCTACCAATCTGAGTAGCCAGACGGATGCGCTGGCTCTCGCCACCCGATAGAGAAGCTGACTGGCGGTTGAGCGAGAGATAATTGAGTCCCACATCGAGGAGGAAGGTAACGCGTGAGCGCAACTCCTTGATGATTTCGTGAGCCACCTTCGCTTTCATCGAAGGCAGATGCTGTTCCACTTCTTCGAGCCAATTGCGCAGTTCATCGATGTCGAGACTGGCTACTTCGGATATATTCTTATCCCAGATCTTGAAAGAGAGCGATTCTTTTTTGAGTCGCAAACCGTGGCATTCAGGACATTCGATAGTAGAGATAAACTGGTCGGCCCATTTCTTGCCCGCCGCACTCTCGTCATCCTCCATCACCTTCTGCAGGTAGTCGATGATGCCATCGTAGGCGCAGAAGTAGTCGGTAGAGGTATGTACCTTTTCCTTCTCAATCTTCACGTTTTCGAGCGAACCATAGAGAATTTCCTGCATGGCATCGCCCGGAATCTCGCAGATAGGTGTCTTCAGGTTGAGGTCATACTTGCTGAGCAATGATTCTATCTGCCAGAAAATCATCTGGTTCTTGTATTTGCCGAGCGGAGCGATGCCGCCTTCATGGATGCTGAGTTTATCGTCGGGAATTACCTTCTTGATATCAATCTGGTTCACCTTTCCCAGACCCTTGCAATGCGGACAGGCACCTTCGGGAGAGTTGAAGGAGAACATGTTAGGAGCTGGATCCTGGTAGGCGATACCCGTTACAGGGTCCATGAGACGCTTGGAGTATGTCTTGGCCTCCTTGGCACCTTTCTCAAGAACCATTACCATGCCGTCGCCCTGTTTCATAGCCGTCGCCACACTCTTGCGGATGCGTTCCTCATCTTCTTCCTTCACCACCAGTTTATCGACCACAGCTTCTATATTGTGGTTCTTGTAGCGGTCGGTTTTCATATTGGGAACGATTTCGAGGATGTTGCCGTCGAGTCGCACGTAGAGATACCCCTTTCTGCGCATGCTTTCGAAGAGTTCGCGATAATGACCCTTGCGCTGGCGTACGAGGGGAGCGAGCAGGAAGATAGCCTTGCCCTTATAATCGCTGAGAATCATGTCGATGACCTGTTCCTCGGTATATTTCATCATCTCCTCGCCACTCTGATAGCTGTAGGCAGTACCGGCGCGGGCATAGAGTAGACGGAGATAGTCGTAAATCTCGGTGGTAGTGCCCACGGTAGAGCGGGGATTCTTGTTGGTGGTTTTCTGTTCGATGCTGATGACCGGACTCAATCCCGTAATCTTATCAACATCCGGGCGTTCCATATTACCCAGGAAGTTGCGGGCATAGGCAGAGAAAGTTTCGATATATCTGCGCTGACCTTCGGCAAAGATGGTGTCGAATGCCAGTGAACTCTTGCCCGAACCCGAGAGTCCGGTAATCACGGTGAGGGAATCACGCGGAATCTCCACATCTATGTTCTTGAGGTTGTGGACCCGTGCGCCCCATACATTTATCTTTTCTTCTGAATTCATATTCCAATTCTGCTAATTGCTGTTTACCTAATAGTTACTGTTCTGTTCTTCGGTATAACCTCTGAGCAGGTTGACATCACGTTTGATGTTATACACAACGCCATCTGCCCCCTTCGCCTTGACGAGACAGAAGTATACACCCTCCTTGACCGGTTTTCCGCGGTAGGTGCCATCCCATCCCGTGGCAGGGTCGGTCCATTCATAGAGTTTCTGTCCCCACCTATTATATATATAGGCGTGGAACTCCTCAATGTTCCGGTAACCATCCTTGGGCTTGTAGATGTCGTTGATGCCATCGCCATTTGGAGAGAAGGCATTCGGCATGAGAAGAGAACTGACTTTGGTCGTCTCTTCTGTGTTGTCCTCCTCGTCGTCGTTGACTTCCTGAGCGTGTATTTGACACGTTAAAAGTGGCAACATGATGCAAAGTAATGCTATTTTTCGTCTCATTTCTAAAATAATTTGTGCAAAGATAATAAAAAGATGAGAGATATTGCGTCAGATGCAAGATTTTTTGTATTTTTGCAGATGAAAACATGAAATATTTGAAGATATCGTTAAAAAAATCTTGAGATATGAGACAAAAAATGAGATATTTCCTGCTGTTCGTTGGGCTTATGCTCAGTGTCAGCATTGGCGCGCAGACTGTAAAATGGCGCGACATTTACACGGTTAAGAAGAAAGATACAATCTTTGGTATCGCCAATAAATATGGATTGAGCCTTCCTGAACTGATGGATGCCAATCCGGAGATGAAGCGTGAGGGATACATGCTGCAGAAGGGAACTACGCTCTTTATTCCATACACCAAAGACCAGAAGAATCCTAATCAGTTGAACGGTCAGAAGTCGTGGAATGGGGCGACGGTTCAGAAAACTGCTACAGCTACGGCAACCTCAAAGGCTGCTGTTGCCAGAAATGCGGTAAAGGTAGGCGTGATGTTACCTTTGCATAATGTTGATGGCGACGGCAAGCGAATGGTGGAGTATTACCGCGGTTTGCTGCTGGCTTGCGAAACCCTGAAGCAGCAGGGTGCCGATATAGATGTGCGTGCCTGGAACGTTCCTATTGATGCTGATATCCGGAATACACTCTTGCAGGAGGGCGCTAACCAATGCGACATCATCTTTGGTCCACTTTATACCAAGCAGGTGGCTCCGCTGACCAACTTCTGCAAGACCTACGGCATCAAAATGGTGATTCCGTTCTCTATCAGCGGAGATGATGTAGAAAGAAACAAAGAGATTTTCCAGGTTTATCAGAGCGATGATGCGCTGAATGATGCGACCATCAAGGCATTCCTGAGCCGTTTTACCAATGTGCATCCTATCTTTGTAGACTGCAATGATTCTACTTCGAGAAAGGGCAACTTTACGTTCGGTCTGCGCAAGGAACTGGAACGCAGGAAAATCAATTATAGCATCACCAATCTGAATTCGAGTATCGAGCAGTTTGCCAAGGCTTTCATGCCTTCCAAGCAGAATGTGATAATCCTGAATACGGGACGTTCACCACAGTTAACTCTGGTGTTGAACAAGCTCGACGAATTTGATGCGAAGTATCCAGGTGCAGCTATTTCGCTCTTTGGCTATACCGAATGGCTGATGTATGCCAAGTATAATCTGGAAAGATTCTATAAGTATGATACTTATATCCCTTCCACCTTCTATTATAACCCGAACTCAGCACAGACCAAGGCGCTTGAGAGCCGTTATGAGCGATGGTTCCATCAGCCTATGATGGTGGCACAGCCAAGATTCGCCATCACCGGTTTCGATCACGGAATGTATCTGATTCAGGGTGTCAAGAGATACGGAAAGAACTTCACAGGTGAGCGCCAGCAGATGACTTACCAGCCTGTGCAGACTCCACTCCGTTTCGAGAAGACCAGTAGAGGAGGATACAAAAACAAGAGTTTCCAGTTGATTCACTATACCTTTAATCATCAGATAGAGGCGGTGAAGTACTAGTTTATAGTTTACAATTTATAGTTGATAATGAATAGAAATATTGGGTTGCTGATTCTGATGCTCATCTTCGGAATTCCAGTTTCGGCACAGATAGGAGAGCATCGTAATGATTTCGCCATCGGTTTTAATGGGGGCTATATGATGAGTAGCGTAGGATTCACACCCGAGGTACAGCAGAAGCAGCACGGCGGACTGACGGGCGGTTTCTCGATGAGATATACCTGTGAGAAATATTTCAAGACCATCTGTTCTATCTATGCCGAGGTAAACTATGCGCAGGCAGGATGGGAAGAGGATATTCTGGATAAGGAGAATAATCCGGTGATTATAACCGAAACCAAAGAGGCGATGGCTTACAAGCGTACCATCAACTATATTCAGGTACCAATCTTTGCGCATCTGGCATGGGGTAGGGAGACAAGAGGACTGAACATCTTTGTGAATGCCGGTCCGCAGTTTGGTTTCTATCTGAGTGATTCGCAGAAGACCAACTTCTCGGTAGAGCACATGCCGGCAACCGACAATAACCGTGTAAGTCCGGTGGTGGCTCAGGATACGATGGCAGTCAAGAATAAGCTCGATTATGGTATCGCCCTGGGTCTGGGTGCTGAATACAGTATTCCGAAGGTGGGGCATTTCCTTGCCGAAGCCCGATACTACTATGGTCTGGGAAATATCTACGGTGCTTCTAAGCGTGATTATTTCGGAAAGAGTAACTATGGACAGATTGTTCTGAAACTCTCTTATCTCTTTGATATCACCAGAACGAAGAACGTGAAACGGAAATAGACGATAATTAATAATTGATAATTAATAATGATAACGGGTTTATCATTTATGTTTTAAAGAAAATGAGTACAACAGAAAAAATGCAGATGAAATTGAGCGACTCTAAGTCAGCTCGCTGGACCGCCCTCCTCATCGTGAGTATCACGATGATGTTCGGTTACTTTTTTACAGATGTGATGTCTCCACTGGAGCCTCTCTTGACAGCAGCCAAGGGAGCAGAGAATGGTCTCGGACTCGGCTGGAATTCGGATGAGTACGGCTTCTTCTCTGGAGCTTACGGATACTTCAATGTGTTCCTCCTGCTCCTCTTCTTCGGTGGTCTTATCCTCGATAAGTTTGGCATCCGTTTCACAGGTATCCTTTCTACCGTCCTGATGTTTGGTGGAGCCTTGTTGAAGTGGTATGCTTTAGGTCATGAGTTTGACGGAATGGTTGCTGTGCCATTCTTCGGTACTTATAGTACGCAGGTAGTGATAGCTGCTCTTGGCTTTGCCATCTATGGTGTAGGATGCGAGATATGCGGTATCACAGTGAGCAAGGTTATCGTGAAGTGGTTTACGGGCCATGAGTTAGCTCTGGCAATGGGTGTACAGGTTGCTACGGCTCGTTTGGGAACTGCTGCAGCTCTGAGTGCTTCTCTTCCTTTTGCCAAGGCAATGGGTGGAGTATCTGCTTCTGTTGCTTTGGGCGCTGTATTGCTTTGCGCAGGTGTACTGGTTTATCTGGTTTATTGCGTGATGGACAAGAAAGAGGATGCTTCTGCAGCAGCTGTAGCTACTGAACCGGAAGAAGGTTTCAAGTTTTCAGACTTGGGCGGTTTGTTCAAGACAACAGGTTTCTGGTATGTGGCATTCCTTTGCCTGATGTTCTATGCCGGTGTATTCCCATTCCTAAAGTTTGCCACCAAGCTGATGATTTTCAAGTATGGTGTGGATGCTAATTTGGCAGGTCTGATTCCTGCGATGTTGCCATTCGGTACCATCTTCCTCACACCGCTCTTCGGTAGTATATACGATAAGTATGGCAAGGGTGCTACGCTGATGATTATCGGCAGTTGCCTCCTGACCTTTGTACACGTTATGTTTGCCCTGCCAATCAACTCATGGGTGCTTGCCATCGTGCTGATGCTCATCCTGGGTATCGCTTTTGGACTGGTACCATCAGCCATGTGGCCATCTGTGCCAAAGATTATCCCAATGAAACTCTTAGGAACTGCATACGCCCTTATCTTCTATATCCAGAACATCGGACTGGCTCTCATTCCGGTATGGATTGGTAAGGTGAACCAGGCTAACACGAGTGCTGATGGTGTTATTGACTATACCCAGACGATGACCATCTTTGCAGCCTTCGGTGTGATTGCTATTATCATTTCTTTCCTCCTCTTGTTTGAAGATAAGAGAAAGGGATATGGATTGCAGAAGCCTAATGTGAAATAAGTGAAGAGCGAAGAACAAAGAGCAAATTGAGTGAAGAGTAAAAACGAAGAGTGTAGAATCCGTTTGCTCTTTGTTCTTCTAAATCTTTGAAAGTGTAATTTTTAAAAGAAAGGGAATAACCATGAATGCGACACCTGAATCATTGATTAAGGACTATGCTGACCCGATAGAGCAGCAGGAGATTGACAAGTTTGTATGTTCAGAGATGGGCAGACAGATACACCGGTATATTAAGGGTATGTCGGGTACCAAGCAAGCTATGTTGAAATTTGAAGAAAGGCTAGCCAGCCTCTCTGTACCAGAGAAGGAGAAGGCGATAGCCAAGTATATTGATCTGAACAGAAAAGCATTGGATGGTCTTGACTTGAAGATGATTCTGGTCCGTTCGGTAGCCAACTATTGTGATACCTTCCAGTATATGCTGGATTTTGTCAACGATAAGCGCAAGATGGTTTTCTATTACCTACGCATCAAGGCGAAATACATTCAGTATCATGAGGTATTTGAGCAGGATGGAAAGTTTGGTATGAAAGATCATCAAGGCAATATCATGCTCTCGCCAAGTTATGATTTCTTGCGCACATGCTACATTTATAATGATGACTTGAGTATCATGCCGGTAATAGCTGAGAAGAATGGAAAGATGGGACTGGTAATGCCGGATGGTAACGATACGGTAGTGGCGGATTTCCTTTACGACGAAATTTGCTTGCGTGATGAATATCCTTACTTCGAAGCATCAAAAGATGGCGAGAACGGATTTCTTGACAAGACTGGTAACTTTGTGAATAGTTAATGATGTGTACAATTAATATGTACAATTAGTTGAGGCGCAAGGCTTGAAAGAGAAAGGGCAATCAGGTTGGGATGAACCAACTGATTGCCCTTTTTTACTTTCGTTGCTATGAGCAACTTAGTTTTTATCTAATTTTCTCTCGTCTTCAAACCCTAGTGAAGAAAAGCAAAAGAATTCTTCACTCTTCGTTCTTCACTCTTCACTTAAATTATCCCAAGTATTTCATCAAGATTTTGATCTTACCGCTATCACGGAGCTTGATGATACTCTTTTCGCGAATCTGGCGAACACGCTCACGGGTAAGGTTGAACTCGCTACCGATTTCCTCCAAACCCTTCTCGTGGCAACCGATACCATAGCAGTAGCACAGAATCTTGCGTTCACGGTCTTTCAATACAGAATTGAGAACGCGGTCAAGCTCGCTCGCCATAGACTCGAAGTCAACACCCTTGTCGGTACGGCTGTCATCACCCGAAGCCATCACGTCGACCATAGCATTGTCATCATCATCGCTACCGAATGGAGCATCGATACTCATGTGGTGATTGTCAGCCTTGATAGTCTGGTCAATCTTGCTTTCTTCCATCTTTGTAATTTGAGCGAGCTCAGCAACAGAAGGTTTGCGCTGGTTCTCCTGCTCAAACTTACTGATTTCTGCACTGATTTTGCTCAATGCACCTACCTGGTTCAAAGGCAGGCGAACGATACGGCTCTGCTCAGCAATAGCCTGCAGGATGCTCTGACGAATCCACCATACAGCGTATGAGATAAACTTAAAACCGCGGGTCTCGTCAAACTTTTCAGCAGCCTTTACCAAACCGATGTTACCCTCGTCGATGAGGTCGGTAAGAGAAAGACCTTGGTGCTGATATTGCTTAGCAACAGATACAACGAAACGAAGGTTTGCTTTTACCAATTTCTCTTTGGCACGTTCTCCCTCACGACCGCCTTTGCGAATCTTCTGGGCAAGTTCGATTTCTTCATCGATAGAGACCATAGGCTCTCTACCAATCTCCACCAAGTACTTGTCGAGTGCTTCACTGGAACGGTTGGTTATACTCTTACTAATCTTAAGTTGTCTCATAAATATCCTTTTACCTTTCTATTTAGAATTTTTTGAAGTATTTTTGTGTATCCTGAAACCTCCTCATGGTTTCGGGGTGCAAAGGTACGAAAAAAAATGCAATTACGTTGTAATATAAACGGATTTTTTTTAATCTGATTTGTCTGTTTTTTAGAATTTTAGCCGGTTTCTAGTAGAAAAATGCTATGTGAAGTGCGGTTTTTGGTGCAATAAGTTTGAAATATGGAATAATTTATGTATCTTTGCACAAAAATTGCGAGAAAAGAATAACTAAATAATAAAATAACAATAATACAAAAAATTATGTTTGAGAATCAACCAAAAGGTCTGTGGGCCTTAGCTTTGGCAAACACGGGTGAGCGTTTCGGCTATTACACCATGCTTGCTGTGTTCTTGCTTTATTTGCAGGCCAACTTCGGTTTTGAAACCGGATTGGCAAGTACTATTTACTCTACATTCCTGATGATGGTTTATTTCCTTCCTATCATCGGTGGTATCGCAGCCGACAAGTTTGGCTTTGGACGTATGGTTACTACAGGTATCTTCATCATGTTCATTGGCTATCTTGTTCTCTCACTTCCTCTTGGCAAGGAAACCGTTGCCGTTGCTGCTATGGGTATTTCACTTATTCTCATCGCTTTGGGAACCGGTCTGTTCAAGGGTAATCTGCAGGTGATGGTAGGCCGTCTCTATGATGAGCCACAGTATGCCAGCAAACGTGATTCCGGTTTCTCACTCTTCTATATGGCTATCAACATCGGTGCTATGTTTGCTCCTACTGCTGCCATCAAGATTATGAAGTGGGCGCAGGAGAGCCTGAGCGTGTCGGTGGCAGATTCATACCACTTCGCTTTCGCTGTGGCTTGTGCTTCACTGATTTTCAGTATCGCTATCTACTATGCTTTCAGCTTTACATACAAGCATGTTCTTGCTTCAGAGACCAAGAGTAAGGATGATAAGACTTCTGCTAAGGAGACAAACGAACTTTCTAAGGCTGAGACCAAGGAGCGCATCATCTGCCTCTGTCTCGTATTCGCTGTGGTTATCTTCTTCTGGATGGCTTTCCACCAGAACGGTAATACATTGACACTCTTTGCCCGCGATTATACACAGAAGACTTCAGAGGGTCTGCAGTCTATGGCATTCGACGTTACCAACCTCGTAGCCTGCATCTTCGTGGTTTACGGTTGCTTCGGTCTGGCACAGAGCAAGACTGGCAAGGGTAAGGGCATCTCTCTTGGTGTCATTGTTGCTGCCATCGCTTTCCTCTTCTACAAGTACAGCAACCTTGAAGGTGCCGTAGATGTTGAGGCTCCTATTTTCCAGCAGTTCAACCCATGCTATGTTGTGGCATTAACACCAGTGAGCGTTGCTTTGTTCTCATGGCTTCACAAGATTGGCAAGGAGCCTACATCGCCAGAGAAGATTGGTTTGGGTATGCTCGTTGCAGCTCTCGGTTTTGTATGGATGGCTGTAGGTTCTATGGGGCTGGAGCTTCCTTTGACACAGGGCGATCCTGCTACAGAGGGTACACGTGTAAGTGCTAACCTCCTCATTTCTACATACCTCATCCTTACATTCGCAGAGCTTCTGCTTTCTCCAATCGGTATTTCATTTGTATCGAAGGTAGCTCCTCCAAAGTATGCTGGTTTGATGATGGGTCTCTGGTTTGGTGCAACAGCCATCGGTAACCAGTTGGTTATGATTCCTGGCATCATGTGGGGTCAGAACTTCAACCTCATTGCCATCTGGGGTGTTCTCGCCGGTATCTGTCTGGTTTCAGCTCTCTTCATCTTCTCTATCATCAAGAAGTTGAATCGCGTAAGCTAATGGAAGCATTAATTATAACATTGGCTGGTACTGGAGTAGTAGCTTTGGTATTAAATATTTGGTTAAGTACCAAATCTGGTAAAAAATGGCTTAAAAGTCTTTAATGAAAAAACGAGGTATCAGGCGTAACCTGTTACCTCGTTTTTTTTTCGTTTTTTAATATATTATTTCTTCAACCACTTGTCTAACCAGCCGAAGAAGGTGCGCTGCCAGAGCACGCCGTTCTGTGGCTTCAATACCCAGTGGTTCTCATCAGGATAGATGAGGAGCTCGGCTGGGATGCCACGCATGCGGGCTGCATTGAAGGCGCCCATACCCTGGTTGGCATTGATACGGTAATCCTTTTCGCCGTGGATGCAGAGGATTGGAGTATCCCACTTGTCTACAAACTTATGAGGACTGTTCTCGTAGGTCTTCTTGGCGTTGGCACTCTGGTCCTTGTTCCAGTAAGCATCCTCGTATTCCCAGTTAGAGAACCAAGCCTCCTCGGTATCGGTGTACATGCTCTCCAGGTTGAAAGCACCATCGTGAGAGAGGAATGCCTTGAAACGCTTGTTGTGATGACCGGCGAGATAGTATACTGAGAAACCACCGAAGCTGGCACCTACACAACCCAGACGATCCTTGTCTACGTAAGGAAGATTGTTGGCAGCATCATCAATAGCTGAAAGATAATCGTTCATGCACTGGCCTGTCCAGTCGCCAGAAATCTCTTCGTTCCATGCGCTTCCGAAACCAGGGAGACCGCGGCGGTTTGGCAATACTACAACATAGCCGTTGGCTGCCATGATCTGGATGTTCCATCGGTAGCTCCAGAACTGGCTTACCGGACTCTGAGGACCACCCTCGCAGAAGAGAAGGGTAGGGTACTTCTTGTTGGCATCGAAATTAGATGGCAACATAATCCATACCAGCATCTGCTTGCCGTCGGTAGTCTTTACCCAACGCTGCTCACACTTACCCATATTCAACTGGTTCAGAATATGGTCGTTCTCGCGGGTAATCTGCTCTACCTTGGTACTCTTGGCATCCTTGCCTGGAGTTACGATGTAGATATCAGTAGGATGACTCATGCTAGCCTTGGTAGCAAGAAGCTTGTTGCCGTTGTTGGCAAGCGAGATGCTTCCGTAGTCAGCCCACTCGTTGGTAATCTGCTTTACTTCGCCCTTGAAGTTAGCCTGATAGAGGTTCAGGGTTCCGTGCCATACACCGATGAAGCTGAGGCTCTTGTTGTCCTTGTTCCATACGAAACCCTCTACGCTAGAGTCGAACTTCTCTGATACATAGTTCTTCTTGCCGGTAGCAAGTTCGTAAACACAGAGGCGGTTGCGGTCGCTCTCGTAGCCATCGCGAGCCATGCTCTGCCAAGCGATGTACTTTCCGTCTGCAGAGAACTGAGGGTTCACGTCGTAACCCGGATTGTTCTTCAGATTCTCAGGAGCGTTGACAGCCTGGTTCTTCATACTCTTGGTAGCATCAATCTTAGGCTCTACATAGCCAGCCTCCTTGCAGAGGTTCTTTGTCTCGCGCGTACCTATATTATATAGGTAGATATCTGAGTCGGTAGAGATGGCATACTGAACGCCCTCCTTCTTACGGCAGGTATAGGCGATGGTCTTGGAATCCGGACTCCATGCCAGCTGCTCGATGCCACCGAATGGAGCCATAGGGCACTCGAATGGTTCATCCTTCAGGATGTCTTCGCCGGCATTGATGGTACCGTCTTCAGCCACATCAGCCACGAAAGGATGGAGAAGGCTCTCTACGTAGTGGTCCCAGTGGCGATAGTTCATATCAGTTACGAGACGGCCGGTAGCCAATGGAAGATCAGAAGGATTCTCCTTGATGGTTCCGTGGTAAGGGAGTTCCTTAATGAGGATTACCTTCTTGCCGTCAGGAGAGAAGCGGAAGCCCTGGATGCCCAACTTGTCGTTGGTGAGCTGCTTTCTGCCTGTACCGTCAGGGTTCATGCTCCAGAGCTGTCCGTCGCGGATGAAGGCAATCTTCTGTCCGCCCTGAATCCAGGCAGCATCTGTTTCGCTCTTTGCATCCGTGGTCAATGCCTTCTGGTTCTTGCCGTTGGCATCCATGATGAAGAGCATCTGATGACCCTTGTTTTCCTTTACACTGTAGTAACCTACCTGGTACACCACCTGCTTGCCGTTAGGCGAAGCTTCGGCGCCACCGATACGTCCCATTGCCCAGAGAGCCTCAGGAGTCATCAGGTGGTTTTCTACCTTGATGTCATTTTTCTGAATCATAGTCTGTGCATCAGCTGCTGTGCCCATAGTGAGAGCCGCAGCAGCTAAAATCATAGCTTTAATCATGTTTCTAATTTTACTGTTATAATGTTGCTTTGTTGTTATGTATCCTATTTGTCTTAAATCTGATCCAAAGCCTGCTTGATATCATCGAGGATGTCTTCTACATCTTCGATACCTACAGAGAGGCGAATCAGATCTGGAGCAACACCTGCTTCCTTCAGCTGTTCTTCGCTGAGCTGGCGATGGGTGTGACTGGCTGGATGGAGCACACAGGTGCGGGCATCGGCTACATGGGTTACGATGTTGATCATGTCGAGAGAATCCATAAACTTGATGGCTGTCTCGCGATCTCCCTTCAATCCGAAGGCAATAACACCGCAGGTGCCGTTTGGCATATACTTCTGGGCAAGCGCATGATACTCATCGCCCTCCAGACCGCTATAATGAACCCAAGCCACACGCTCGTCGTTCTGCAGGAACTCTGCCACCTTCTGTGCATTGGCACAATGCTGGCGCATACGGAGGTGGAGACTCTGAAGACCGAGGTTGAGGATGAACGAATTCATTGGGGCAGGGATGCTGCCAAGATCGCGCATCAGCTGAGCCACGAGTTTGGTGGTGTAACCCATCTTGCCGAAAGCCTTCACATAGGTCAGACCATGGTAGCTGTCATCCGGTGTGCAGAGACCTGGGAACTTATCAGCATGAGCCATCCAGTCGAAGTTGCCGCTGTCTACTACCACGCCACCTACCTGTGAAGCCGTACCATCCATATACTTGGTGGTACTGTGGGTAACAATGTCGGCACCCCATTCGAATGGGCGACAGTTGATAGGCGTAGCGAAGGTGTTGTCAACGATGAGAGGCACCCCATTCTTGTGAGCAATGCGTGCAAACTTCTCGATGTCGAGTACAGCGCAGCCCGGATTGCTGATGGTTTCGCCGAAAACAACCTTGGTGTTAGGGCGGAAAGCCTTCTGGATTTCTTCTTCGCTATCGTTCGGATTCACGAAAGTACACTCGATGCCGAGTTTCTTTAGGGTTACGCCGAAGAGATTGAAGGTACCACCATAAATCTCATTGGATGTAACGATATGGTCGCCCGCTTCGCAGATGTTGAACACAGCATAGAAGTTGGCAGCCTGACCGCTGCTGGTTAAAACGGCTCCCACGCCACCTTCGAGTTCGGCAATCTTCTTAGCCACAACATCGTTGGTAGGGTTCTGGAGACGGGTATAGAAGTAGCCTTCCTTCTTCAGGTCGAAGAGCATAGCCATCTCCTCAGAGTTGTCATACTTGAAAGTAGTGCTTTGATAAATTGGCACTTCAATCGGTTCGCCGTTCTTTGGCTCATAGCCTCCCTGCACGCAGATAGAGGCGGTACGTAAATTCTTTTTCATTTGTCGGTTATGTTTTCTTTTAAAATTCATGTTTTTGCGATATGACATATTATGCTGCCCATTGCTAGATGCAAAGATACGGCAAATCCCTGAGAATTAAGAATAATTTGCGTAAAACATTGTTCAATAGCCAGTTTTTTTTGTACTTTTGCAGTCAAATTTGCAAAATAATAGCGATATAGTTTTATTTAAAGTAGTATGAAGATAGGTTTCGATAACGAGAAGTATCTGAAGATTCAGTCAGAACACATCAAGGAGAGAATCTCACAGTTTGACGGAAAGCTTTACCTCGAATTGGGCGGTAAACTTTTTGACGATCATCATGCCAGCAGAGTTTTGCCTGGTTTCCAGCCTGACAGCAAACTGCGCATGTTCCAGAAAATCAGCGATAGCATCGAGATTGTTATCGTGATTAGTGCAGCCGATATAGAGAAGAACAAGAAGCGTGCCGACTTGGGCATTACATACGATGAGGACGTGTTGCGCCTTCGTGGTGAGTTCCAAAACCGTGGTTTCATGGTGGGTTCTGTTGTCATCACTCATTATAACGGTCAGCCTGCCGCCATTGCCTTCAAACAGCGTCTGGAGCGCGAGGGCATCAAGACTTACTGCCATTTTCTCATCGAGGGCTATCCTCATAACGTGAGTCTGATTGCCTCTGACGAGGGCTTCGGTCAGAACGATTATGTTGAAACAGAGCGTCCGCTGGTTATTGTTACTGCGCCGGGTCCTGGCAGCGGTAAGATGGCGGTTTGCCTGAGTCAGCTTTATAATGAGAACAAGCGTGGTGTGCGTGCCGGTTATGCCAAGTTTGAGACATTCCCAGTGTGGAATCTCCCATTGAAACATCCTGTGAACATCGCATACGAGGCTGCTACTGCCGATCTGAACGATGTGAATATGATTGACCCGTTCCATCTGGAGGCTTACAACAAGATAGCCATCAACTATAACCGTGATGTAGAGATTTATCCTGTGCTCAATGCGCTATTCGAGGGTATCTATGGTAGTAATCCATACAAGTCGCCTACGGATATGGGTGTAAACATGGTAGGTTTCTGTATCTCTGATGATGAGGCTTGCTGCGAGGCATCCAAAAATGAGATTGTCCGCCGTTACTATGCGGCTACCAACAAGATGGCGGCTGGTGCTTGCAATGATGATGAGATCACTAAGATTCAGATGCTCTTCAATCAGGCTAAGATTACTACTGATTACCGCAAGGTGACGGTAGCTGCCAAGAATCATAAGAAGGAGACGGGACATACCTCTTCTGCCATTGAGTTGGAGGATGGTACCATTATCTGCGGTCATAGCAGCGAGTTGCTGGGCTGTAGTGCCGCCTTGCTCCTGAATGTTACCAAGCAGTTGGCAGGCATCGACCATGAATTGAAGCTTATTCCTCAGTCGATGATTGAGCCTATCCAGCATACCAAGGTGAATTATCTCGGTGGTCACAATCCTCGTCTTCATACGGATGAGGTTCTCGTAGCCCTCTCTGTTCTTTCGGAGAATGATGAGAACTGCAAGAAGGCATTGGAGCAGTTGCCTAAGCTTCGTGGCTGTCAGGCTCATTGCACCGTGATGTTGAGTGATGTAGACCAGAAAATCTTTAAGAAGCTCGGTGTGGATATCACCTGCGAGCCGGTATTGAAGAAGTAAATTTGGGTTGGATACTATTGAAGAAGCAAATTTACTTTAAACAATACACCCCCGAAAAGTTATAGTTAATCTCGTAGATTGATTAATTATACCTTTTCGGGGGTGTTTGTTTTTATTTTATACAGAAACATTATCTTAATGCCATAACTCTGCTGAGGATCAGTTTCTTGTATTCCTTCTTCATGCTGTCCGGAAGGAAGGAGGCTTCTATCAGGTCGATCCATTTCACGATGGATCGGCGGAACTTTTTGGCGATGTTGTTGATTACCTTCTCGCTGAGGCCCGAGGCGGTCATTACCTTGACGAAATCAGATTTCTGAATCTTTTTCTTTCTTCCGTTGAGCGTTAGGGCGAGTTCCTCGGTATCTTCTGGCATCACAATCTTCGTGCAGAGGAGGTCGTAGGCTGGAGTTAAGCCATAACCCAACTTGCGGTTGTTGTAGAGCGAGAAGTTCTTGAGGTGCATGTCAGCGTTGCCCGTAATCCATGAGAAGATGACCACTTCCCAATAGTTCACGAGGTCGAGCTGCGAGAACGATGAATACTTCTTGATGAGTCTGGCTACCTGCTCGTAGGAACCTTTATATTTGTATTCGGTAAGGCGCTCTGACAGTTGGCACATATCTTCCATCGGTACCTTTTGACCATCATCCAGTCGGTCTATTCTCCGGGTGATATAACAGAGTTCACCATCGGCAAAGCGAATCAGTCCGTGGGGAACCACAGCTATCTTGGCAGCTTCGGCGAGATGCATCGTGAGGTCTTCTATTTCCGGTAGACAGCGGTAGCGATCGGTTTGTGGCTTGAGGATATATTTTCCCCAAAGACCTACGATTGTGAAGCGGGATGGTTCGTTCTTTCCGCCCGGATTTACATCGAGCGAGAGCTTCGCCTGCACACCGGTGAGGGTGGTCTGGGCACGCACTACCTGTTTTGCCAGGTTGCCAATTTCCTTTCTAACGTAGGGTAGGACAGGGGCTTCCTTGGTGCCGAAGAGCTTGCGTGCGCAGGCGGGATGGTAATCTACCTGACCAGGCTTGAGTGGTTTATAACAATATAGACATTTCTCCATAATTCTTTCTCCTTTCTAGTTTTGGGGTGAAGCATTTGTTGCTTCTGCAGGGGAGTCATCTGCTGGGATCACGCTTACTGCTCCGATGCAATCCTTGCAGCAGGCAAGGAGGAGCGACATTCTGTCGCGCTGGTTGATTTTCCAACTGCTTTCTGCGATGTTCAGCAGCCATCCTTCGGGGATTAATCCATCGAAGAATGGGAACAGTACGGTATCGTGGTAGGGCTCATCGGATAAGGGAAGCGTCAGACTTACGGCTTCCGCTCCATCCGATGCCAGATAATCTGAATCATAGGCGAAGGTAAAGCCTGTCTCGTCTTCCGTCAGCAGACCTACGTATTGGTCGTAGAGATATATTTTTCCTTGTTTCATCATATTTTATTTTTATTCTTTTTTGATAGGAACGGGGCCTATTTCCTGACCGAACAGGAGGAGGACCTGATTTACTTTATCGAGTCGCAATGTTTCCTTTCCCTGTTCCAGTTCTCTTACGAATCTGAGTCCTACGCCCGATTTCGCTGCCAGATCTACTTGCGTCAATCCGAATTGCTTGCGCATTTCCTTGACGTATGATGATAATGTATTGCTCATATTCTTGTTGTTTTATACCCTATCGGGTAATATTATATCTGGGATAATATTATATTATACCCTTTCGGTGGCAAATATACGAATAAAAAATAAAAATACCCCCGAAAAGGTATAATTTATAATATCATTTAACTAATTATACCTTTTCGGGGACAAAAAAGCGTAATGAACACCTTTCTCAGGTAATCCATTACGCTTTCATTTTTATCTGGTAATCTTTATTTTCCGAGATTGTTCTTTTTCTCGTTCAGTTCTGCCTGCTTGCGCATCATCTCTTCCTGCTGCTTGCGCTGCATCTCTTGGAGAGCCTGCATTCTTGCCATCAGGCCGCTTGCCTTCTTAGGGTTGTTCTTGTTCTCCTGATAGCGCTTCTCAAGGATGGCGAGGAGTTTCTCGTCGTCGGTAGTCTTGCGCAGGGTCCACATGATAGCGGCACTGAAGAACAATGAGATGAAGTAGTAGAAGTTCAGACCGGCTGAGTAGTCATTGAACATGAAGAAGAACATCAATGGCATGAGATACATCATCCACTGCATCATCTTCATCTGTTCTGCCTGCTGACCTACCATCTGGTCGCGCTGCTGACGCATGGTCATCCAAGAGTACAACAAGTTGGCTACACAGAACAGGATACAGGTCAAACTCAGGTGGTCGCCAATCAGCCAGATGTTGGTGTTCCATTCGAAGATTGGATCGAAGGTGCTCAAGTCGTTCATCCACAGGAACTTCTCACCACGAAGCTGGATGGCATTAGGCACGAAGTTGAACATCGCAACCCAAACCGGCATCTGAATCAGCATAGGCACGCAACCGGATAATGGGCTTACACCATACTTGGCATATTCCGCCATCATCGCCTGCTGCTTCTGCATCTGGTCCTCAGGCTTGTTATACTGAGCTGTAGCAGCTTCGAGTTTTGGTTTCAGCACGCGCATCTTGGCTGAACTCATGTAGCTCTTCTTCACCATAGGGTAGGTGATGAGCTTGAGGAGCAAGGTGATGAGAATCAATACGATACCCATTGGGAATATATTGCTCAACCAGTCGAATACGTAGAGTGTGAAGAAACGGTTGATCCAGCGGATGATAGGCCATCCCAGGTATACGAGCTTTTGGAATTCCAAGTCCTTGCCGAAGGTACTTTCCTTCTCGGTATTCTTCAGAATCTGGAAGTCGTTAGGACCGAAGTAAAATTCAAACTCAGATGCCTTCTTACCGGTTGGGTCGAAAGCTGTCTTCATCTTAGCCTGGAACTGCTTCAGATAGCCCGAACCCTTCTCCTGAGGGATAGATGTCATGAAAGCATCCTTCTCGAAGTTATCCTTTGCTACGATGATGGCAGAGAAGAATTGGTTCTTGAAAGATACCCAGTCGATGGCTTCTTCTATCTTCTCGTCAATCTTCTCGCTACCTTCGTTGAGGTGGTCGGTACCGCCTTCTGCATTATGGTAGGTGAGGGTAGTGTAACGGTTTTCGAACATGAAACCACGTTCCTGCTGGCGTGCCTTGTCGCTCCAGTCAACATCCATTTTATTATAATTAGGTGAGAACAGACCCGCCATGCCATTTGCCTGAAGGCTCATGTGCAGCATGTAGTCATTGCCCAATGTATAAGTCAGGGTGAGCGTCTTGCCTTCACCAGCCACAGCGGTCATGGTGACAGACTTGTCGGTCACGTTGGATGGAGTGAAGTAGAGATCGCTGGTGATGATGTTGGCCTCCTTAGCCTCGAGCATGAACTTGAGGCTCTGGTCGTTACCGTCGAAGAGGGTTACGTCCTTGGCATCAGCCGAACCGTCTTTCACCTGCAGGTTGTGTCCCACATAGCCCTTGATGACAGCCTTCTCTACAGTAGCACCCTTGGTGTTGAGTGTTAATTCTACCTTCTCGTTTTTCAATACAATCTTCTTAGCCTGGCCTTTGAGTGCCGAATAGAAGAGGGCGGTTGAGTCTGCCTCAACCTTTGCTTTGGCATTAGTCTGGCGCTTAGCAGCGGCAGCCTTGCTGGCCTTTTCCATCTCGGCATGTTTAGCCTTGGCGATGGAGTCCTGAACGAATGCCGCTTTCTGTTCTTCGGCAGATGGCTGGTTATACCAGCTAAAGCCAATCAGCACTACGGCAATCAGGAGGAAACCGATAATGTTGTTCTTGTTCATTTTTAAAATTTGAAATTAAAGGAGTAAAGGGGATTACTCCTTTAACTCCTAATATTTACTTTTTGTTTTCTATTGCTGTCTTTACGAAATCCATGAAAAGTGGATGTGGTTTCAGCACCGTACTCTGGTATTCAGGATGATACTGTGTACCTACGTACCACTTCAAGCCTGGGATTTCTACGATTTCTACCAGGTCGCTCTCAGGGTTTCTGCCTACGCACATCATACCGTTCTTCTCGAATTCATGCTGGAACTCGTTGTTGAACTCATAGCGGTGGCGGTGGCGTTCCTGAATATGCTCTTTCTTATAGATATTGAACACGCGTGAACCCTGTTTCAGCACACACTCGTAAGCGCCGAGACGCATGGTTCCACCCATGTTTGATATGTTCTTCTGCTCCTCCATGATGTCGATGACATTGTGTGGAGTCTTCTCGTCCATCTCGCGTGAGTTGGCATCCTTGTAGCCCAATACGTTGCGGGCAAACTCGATGACCATCATCTGCATACCCAGGCAGATGCCGAAGGTAGGGATGTCGTGGGTGCGGGTATAGTGGGCGGCGATAATCTTGCCCTCGATGCCTCGCTGGCCGAAGCCTGGGCAGATGACGATACCGTCCTGTCCCTTCAGCTGTTCTGCCACGTTCTCTTCTGTGAGATATTCTGAGTTGATGAAGGTAATCTTCACCTTGTGGTCGTTGTAGGTACCGGCATGCGAGAGACTCTCGCGGATACTCTTGTATGCATCCTGCAGGTCGTACTTGCCTACGAGACCGATGTTTACCACCTCTGTAGCCTTGTTTCTGCGGTCGAGGAATGTCTTCCAAGGACCCAGTGCAGGTGTCTCGCCGATAGGCTCGCCCATCTTGCGGAGGATGGCGGTGTCGAGGCCCTGGTTCTGCATGTTTACAGGCACCTCGTAGATGCTAGGAAGGTCTTCGCTCTGAATCACGCAGTCCAGGTCTACGTTACAGAAACTTGCTACCTTCTTCATGATTCCCTCTTCGAGATTCTTCTCGGCGCGGAGAATCAGGATATCTGGTTGAATACCTACGCTCTGCAGTTCCTTCACGGAGTGCTGGGTAGGCTTTGTCTTCAACTCGCCTGCTGCCTTCAGATAAGGCACATAGGTAAGGTGAACGTTGATGGCGTTCTTGCCCAGCTCCCATTTCAGCTGTCGGATAGCCTCCATGTAAGGGGCGCTCTCTATGTCGCCGATGGTTCCGCCAATCTCGGTAATCACGAAGTCATAGTGATACTTCTTGCCGAGCAACTTCACGTTGCGCTTGATCTCGTCGGTGATGTGAGGCACCACCTGGATGGTTTTGCCGAGATAATCGCCACGACGCTCCTTGTCGATGACTGCCTTGTAGATACGACCAGTGGTGAGAGAATTCGCTTTCGTAGTTTGAATGCCGGTGAATCGCTCGTAGTGTCCGAGGTCGAGGTCGGTCTCCATACCATCTACCGTTACGTAGCACTCACCATGCTCATACGGGTTCAGCGTACCCGGGTCGATGTTGATGTATGGGTCAAACTTTTGGATAGTAATGTTGTAACCTCTTGCTTGAAGAAGTTTACCGATGGATGAAGATATGATTCCTTTACCCAAAGAAGAAACCACACCACCAGTTACGAAGATGTACTTTGTTTCAGCCACGATATTTATAATTTAAATTAGAATTATTTGGGTGCAAAGTTACGATATTTTTGTGAAATGAGCAAAAATATTTCTAATAAAGGGCATAGATTTATGAATTATTTATTACCTTTGTGCCCAAATTTATAAAATTAAGGTATGAAAATAAAAATTGGATTACTCGTTCTTGCGTTCCTTTCGGCTCTGACGCCTGTTTCTGCCCAGCGCAAATTGAAGAAGGTGGCACCCGGAGAGGCATCGAAGAACAGACTGGCTGAAATCTATGCTGACTCGCTCTTGATGTGCCGTCAGCGCATCGATTCCATGAAGATGGATTCCGGGGACAGCAGATATGCCCAGCTCTTTACGCCGCTCACCTTCTATCATGGGCCGGCAGCCCGCATGTTGCGACTCAAGCCTCAGGACGGGGTGAAGGATTCGCTCGGAACGATGCTCGACCAGACGCTGATGGAGGTATATCTCAAGCGTCCCGACCTGGTGCGCAATACCGAGACTCATCTCAAGGAGGTAGGGGCACCGCTGGCTGCGCAGAGCAAACCGAAGAAGAATCATCCTGATATCGTAGAGCAGGTGGCTCCGAAGGCGATTGAGGTGGATGCGGCGCCGATGGATATCGTCATCACCCGTCCTAACTTCTGGACCATAGGTGGCGATTATTATCTGCAGTTCCTGCAAAACTATGTTTCTGACAACTGGTATAAGGGTGGTGAGAGCAATTATTCGGTGCTCGGAAGAGTGACGATGTTTGCCAACTACAATAACAAGCAGAAGGTAAAATGGGATAATAAGGTGGAGATGCGCCTGGGTTATCAGACTTCGAAGGGTGATACGGTTCATACGCTGAAAACGAGCGACGATATGATACGATACACCGGAAAACTCGGTCTGCAGGCTTCCAGGAAGTGGTATTATACCATCCAGCTGGTTGGCCAGACTCAGTTTACGCATGGTTACAAGAGTAATGACAAGACGGTTTATTCCGATTTCTTCTCGCCATTCAATCTGAACCTCTCTGTCGGTATGGATTATAATGTAGACTGGTTCAATCACCGCCTGAAGGGTAGTGCCCATCTGGCTCCTCTGGCTTTCAACTGGAAGTATGTGGGCAGAGCGTCGCTGGCTACGCGGTACGGACTGGATGAGGGGAAGCATGGCATGACCGATTACGGTTCTGAGTGTACCTTCGACCTGTCGTGGCAGATAGCGGATAATATCAAGTGGAAGACCCGTCTCTGGGGATACACCACTTACAAGCGTGCTGAAATAGAGTGGGAAAACACCATTACCTTCCAGTTTAACCGCTATATTTCTACCAACATCTTCCTCTATCCGCGTTTCGACGATGGTGTGAAGCGCAAGGATGATAAGAGCTATTGGCAGTTTAAGGAATTCATGTCAGTAGGTTTCTCTTATTCATTCTAGGATAATTTATAAGTGAAGAGTGAAGAACGAAGAGTGAAGAATTCAAGTGTATAGCTTGGACTATATGGATATAATGAAGGCTCGTTTCCTACATGGAAACGAGCCTTCATTGTATTGGATACCAAGAATTTTTCAGTTTTTTTCTATCTTAGAATCGAAAGCAAACCTCGGCATCTGCCATGGAGTAATTATGCTTCGCGAGTGTCTTGTCGTTGATGAGCGCATACTCGGTAAGGATAGAGATTCGCTTGCCGATGTGGAAGTTCAAACCTGCCTCATACTGGGTTCTCTGCATGTCGCTCTTGCCGTTAGGCTGATACATGTCGTAACGCGCCTTCACGTCGATACGGCTGTTCTTTGGCAGCTGAGCCAATGGGGCAATGACCAATCCATATACACCCTGTGCCTTGTCGCCGATTTTTGCATTCAGATTGCAGGCCTTGGCGTTGGCATCGTTGAAGTTGGTGATGCTCTTGGCAAAAGCCTTGCCGGTAGAGTGGATATACTCAGAACGTACAGTCCAGCCGTCTTTCTTGTATTCGAAAGAGAAGGCGTAGCGGTTCTGGTTCAGGCTGCGTGTACCGCTGAATGTCTTTTTTACAGGTTTTCCTTCCTTGTCAAGAACAGAATTTCCAGCAGCATCTTTCTCGTAGATAATGTTTCCCTGTTCATCGTCGTTCCAGGTTCCCTTTCTTGCATAAGAACCGGTCCATCCGAAGGCACCGATGCGCATGCCGCTTACAGGCATTACCCATACACCACCAATCACATTCTTCTGCTGGTCAACGTCCTTGGTATTGGTTCCCTGTCCGTTGAATACACCAATCTGATAGTGCAGCAGGTTTCTGCCGTTGGCATTCTTGAGAAAATCGCCCTGGAATTGAAGACCGATGTCACGGCCGTTGGATGCATGTTCTCCGGCACGGTCGCTGAAACCAGCCAGCTTGCTCACGTTCTGTGAATATCCCATGAAGCCCTGGTCGATAGGGTGCATCGGATTCTCAAAGGTGAATGGGTTCTTGAACTGACCAATCTTCACCTTGAAGTATTCATATTTCTGCCATTCAGCAAACAGATCCACCATTCTCGGACTGGAACCGAGGGTAGAGGTGTTGCCGTTGAACTGAATCTGAGTTTTCCAGTAGAAGTCGCCTGCTATGCGACCTTCGAGAGAGATACGCGCCATACGGATGTTGAATGAGTTGGATTCAGCATCTTTCTGTCCGTTGTACTGATACTGGGTCATTCCATACCCCGACAATTTCACGTTGCTCAACCATGATGGTATTTCGATGGTCTGCTTCTGCTGGGCGCTGGCTGAGACCGAAGCTGCAGCCATGAGTGCCATGATGATGGTTTTCTTCATCTTGTTTCTATTTTGATTTCTAGGTTTATCTCTTTTCGAGCAATACCACGTTCTCTACGTGAGGGGTATGAGGGAACATATCCACCGGCTGTACGGCAGCTACCTTATACTCCGCATCCATCAGCTGCAGGTCGCGAGCCTGGGTTGCCGGGTTGCAGCTTACGTATACGATGCGCTTTGGTGCTGCATTCAGGATGACGTTTATTACGTCTGGGTGCATTCCGGCACGTGGTGGGTCGGTGATGATGACGTCAGGTCGACCGTGCTGTGCGATGAAATCGTTGGTCAGGATATCCTTCATGTCGCCTGCATAGAAGAGGGTGTTCTCGATGTTGTTCACCTGAGAATTCACCTTGGCATCCTCTATGGCCTCTGGCACGTACTCGATACCGATTACCTTTTTTGCCTTGTGAGCCACGAAGTTGGCGATGGTTCCGGTGCCGGTATAGAGGTCGTAAACCAGCTCATCTCCGGTAAGGTTGGCAAACTCGCGTGCCACGCAGTAGAGGTGGTAAGCCTGCTCGGTATTGGTCTGGTAGAAACTCTTCGGACCCACCTTGAACTTCAGGTCTTCCATCAGTTCGTAGATATGGTCGTTGCCCTTGAAGAGGCTGAGTTCTAGGTCGTTGATGGTATCGTTTCCCTTCTGGTTGTCTACATACATGAGCGATGTAATCTGAGGGAACTTGTCAGCCACCTGCTGCATCAGTTCCAATGCTCTCTGTTCATCGCCCTCCTCATCGTAGTGGAACTGGAAGACGAGCATCCACTCTCCGGTGTTCGAATTACGGATCATCATGTTGCGGAGCAAACCGTGCTGCTCACGCAGGTCGTAGAAGGTATAGTCGTGAGAATCTGCATATTCGAATACGAAGTTGCGGATTTCGTTGCAGAGGTCATCCATCAGCCAGCACTTCCTGATAGGATAAATCTTGTCGAAGGCTCCGGTGATATGGAAACCGATGGCGTTCTGGGCGTGGCGCTCCTTGAGCGATGTTACGGTATCATTCTCTTTCTGAGGGAGCTGTGCCAGTTCCTCGGCGGTGAACCATCGCTTGTTGCTGCATCCGAACTCTATCTTGTTGCGGTACTCCTGAGTCTTCACGCTGCCCATGATAGGGCGGAACTCAGGTAGTTCAATCTTTCCGATGCGGGTGAGCTGGTCTTCCACCTGCTTCTGCTTAGCCTTGATCTGCTCCTCGTAAGGCAGGTTCTGCCATTTGCATCCGCCGCAGATGCCGAAGTGCTTGCACATAGGCTCCTGTCGCACCTCGCTCTTCTTGATGAAGCGAACCACCTTGGCTTCGCAATACTTATGTTTCTTCTTTACTACCTGCAAGTCGACAACATCTCCTGGCACGCAGAAAGGTACGAAGATGACCTGTTCATCTACGCGTGTGATGCACTTACCCTCGGCTGCTACTGCCTCGATGGTGATGTTCTCTAACAGAGGTAATGGTTTACGTTTTCTTGCCATAATAATGTTTTGTATTTTTTTTATGGGTGCAAAGATACTGCAATTTTATGAGAAATGCAAGAGTTGTCCCAAATTATTTGCGAGTAAAGGTAAAAAGGCTTTTAAAGGTAAAAAAGTAAAAAGGTAAAAAAGTAAAAAAGTAAAAAGATTATCGGGCGATAACAAAAGTAACAGAAGTAACAGGTAATATTCGGTGATTGTAAAGGGATGAAATGTGAATGTGAATGTGAATTTGAAATGTAAGTGAAGAAAACGGACTGTCATGTGTATCCTTTTGTCGAGGCTGTTTATTGATGATTTTTGATAGTATATATTTTAATTGTATGTACGCGCGTACCTTATTATATTGGAATTAAATGATATAATATCATTACATGCATTCTTTTTTCTTTGCTTACATTTCAAATTCACATTCACATTCACATTTTTACATCAGAGGTCACCTGTTACTTTTGTTACTTTTGTTATCGTCTCACAATCCTTTTACCTTTAAATTGCGTCCCGACGCAGCCGTTGCTACGTCGTGACGCAGTTTTGGGCGCATCGGCAGGGAGGTAAAAAACATCAGAATGCAGGCTGCAATCCCGAGAGACACACTTTCAGATTCGTCAAATATCTTTCTATCGTATACGGGATTGTTAATTTTCTGCCCGTGTGTGCGTCAACAGTATAAAATGTAATCTCGGGATAGCAAAAAAGCGTATAAAAGTTTGGTGGTATCAAATAAAAATCGTATCTTTGCATTACAATTAATAATTAGCAACGTAAAACGAAAAAAATATATACCTATAACAATTATGAACGAAAAAAGAGTTTATACATTCGGAAACGGAAAAGCAGAAGGCAATGCCCAAATGCGAGAAGTACTTGGTGGTAAAGGCGCGAACCTTGCCGAAATGAACCTGATTGGTGTACCTGTTCCTCCAGGTTTCACCATTACTACAGACACTTGTAATGAATATTATGAAGTGGGTGAGGAAAAAATCAAAGAACTTCTTCAGGACGAAGTGAAGGCTGCAGTGGCTCATACTGAGGCTTTGATGAACAGCAAGTTCGGTTCTGTAGAGAATCCACTCCTCGTATCAGTACGTTCGGGTGCTCGTGCATCTATGCCTGGTATGATGGATACCATCCTCAACCTCGGTTTGAATGACGAAGTAGCTGAGGGATTGGTCAAGAAGACCGGTAACCCTCATTTCGTATACGATTCATATCGCCGTTTCGTACAGATGTACGGTGACGTCGTTATGGGATTGAAGCCTGTAAACAAGGAAGATATCGACCCATTTGAGGCTATCATCGAAAAGGTGAAGAAAGAGCAGGGCGTTACACTTGACAAGGACCTCTCTGTAGAGTCGCTCAAGAAGCTCGTTGAACTCTTCAAGGCTGCCATCAAGGAGCAGACCGGTCAGGATTTCCCTACCAACCCAATCGATCAGCTCTGGGGCGCTATCTGCGCTGTGTTCCGTTCTTGGATGAACGAGCGTGCTATCCTATACCGCAAGATGGAAGGTATTCCTGATGAGTGGGGTACTGCCGTATCTGTCATGGCGATGGTATTCGGTAACATGGGCGATACATCTGCTACAGGTGTTTGCTTCTCACGTGACGCTGGTAATGGTGAGAATCTCTTCAATGGTGAGTATCTTATCAATGCACAGGGTGAGGACGTGGTAGCCGGTATCCGTACTCCACAGCAGATTACGAAAATCGGTTCTCAGCGCTGGGCTGAGCGTGCAGGTATCTCTGAAGAGGAGCGTGCTGCCAAGTATCCTTCTATGGAAGAGGCTATGCCTGAACTCTATAAGGAACTCGACGCGCTGCAGGATAAGCTGGAGCACCACTATCACGATATGCAGGATATGGAGTTCACCGTACAGGAAGGCAAACTCTGGTTCCTCCAGACTCGTAATGGTAAGCGTACAGGTACAGCTATGGTGAAGATTGCCATGGATCTCCTCCACGAGGGTATGATTGATGAGAAGACTGCTATCCTGCGCTGTGAGCCTCAGAAGCTCGATGAACTTTTGCATCCGGTATTCGATAAGCTGGCTCTCTCTAAGGCTAAGGTCATCACACAGGGTCTCCCTGCATCTCCAGGTGCTGCCTGCGGTCAGATTGTATTCCACGCTGACGATGCTCAGGAGTGGCATGAGGACGGCAAGAAGGTCATCATGGTTCGTATCGAAACATCTCCAGAAGACCTCGCTGGTATGTCTGCTGCCGAGGGTATCCTTACCGCTCGTGGTGGTATGACTTCTCACGCTGCCGTTGTAGCCCGTGGTATGGGTAAATGCTGTGTATCAGGCGCCGGCTCTATCAACGTAGATTACAAGACCAAGACTGTAGAGATTGAAGGCGTAGTTTACAAGGAGGGTGATTATATCTCTCTGAACGGTACTACAGGTCAGGTTTACGCAGGACAGATTGAGACAAAGGCTGCAGAACTTTCAGGCGACTTCAAGGAGCTGATGGACCTCTGCGACAAATATACAAAGATGGAAATCCGTACCAATGCAGATACTCCACATGATGCTGAGGTAGCCCGTGCATTCGGTGCCAAGGGTATCGGTCTGACACGTACAGAGCACATGTTCTTCGATGATCAGAAGATCGTTGCGATGCGTGAGATGATTCTGGCAGACTCTGTTGAGGGTCGCGAGAAGGCACTTGCCAAGCTCCTCCCATATCAGAAGGCTGACTTCTATGGAATCCTCAAGGCAATGGATGGCTGCCACGTGAACATCCGCTTGCTCGACCCACCTCTCCACGAGTTCGTACCTCACGATTTGGCTGGTCAGCAGACCATGGCTAAGGAGATGGGCGTAAGCGTAGAGGAAATCAAGAAGCGTGTAAACTCTCTGGCAGAGAACAACCCAATGCTCGGTCATCGCGGTTGCCGTCTCGGTATCACATTCCCAGAGATTACAGCCATGCAGACCCGTGCCATCCTCGGTGCAGCTTGCGAGTTGAAGAAGGAGGGTTATAACCCATGTCCTGAAATCATGGTTCCGCTCATCGGTACCGTTCAGGAGCTCAAGCAGCAGAAGGCTATCATCCTCGCTACTTCTAAGGAGGTATTCGCTGAGTACGGCGTAGAGGTAGAATTTGAGATTGGTACCATGATTGAGATTCCTCGTGCTGCCCTTACTGCAGGTCAGATTGCAGAGGAGGCTCAGTACTTCTCATTCGGTACTAACGACTTGACACAGATGACCTTCGGTTACTCTCGTGATGACATCGCTTCCTTCCTCCCTGCATACATGGAGAAGAAGATCTTGAAGGTTGACCCATTCCAGGTTCTCGACCAGGAGGGTGTTGGTCAGCTCATCAAGATGGCTGTAGAGAATGGTCGTGCTACCCGTCCTAACCTGCGCACTGGTATCTGCGGTGAGCACGGTGGTGAGCCTTCATCAGTTAAGTTCTGCGCTAAGGTCGGCATGAACTACGCTTCATGCTCACCATTCCGCGTGCCTATCGCCAGACTTGCTGCGGCGCAGGCTGCTGTTGAAGAATAAAGAATATTTGTTGATTATCAGTTAATTAAGAGGAAAGTCCTTTAAACAGGGGCTTTCCTCTTAATTCGTTTTTAGCAATAGTAGCACTAAAATGCTAAAAATGAAACGAAATGTTTAGAAAAGTTTTAGAGTAATTTTGTTTAACGTTTAGAGCGTGTTTAGAAGTTTTATGGCTACATTTAAGGTAATTGTTCAGAAACAGAGAAATGATGGCTTTTGGCCAGTTTACATCCGTATCACTCACAATCGTGGAGTGAAATATATAAGGACGGATAAGATTGTTGATTCTAAAGGTGTGGACAAGAAAAACAGAGAGGTTAAGGATCCTTTTGTCCTTCAGTCTTGTTCTGCAAGAATCGCAAAGTTTGCAGAGTTGTTGAATAAGGTGGAGATTAGAAAGTGGAGCGTCCATGATGTTGTGGCATATTTGGAGAAAGGTACTGGGGACATATGTTTTTCTGACTACGCTAGAAAATATCATGATGAAATGTATAATGATGGGCATGAGCGAAATGCAAGAAACTACGAATTGGCTTATCAGCATTTGGAAAGATATGCCGGAAGCAACAAGGTTATGTTCTCCCAGCTTACTACCCAGTTTATCAATGGTTGGATAAAAACTCTATCTAAGACAGCTAGAGCCAAGGAGATGTACCCTGTTTGTGTGAGACAGATTTTCAAGCAAGCATTGGCTGAGTTCAATGATTATGATAATGGTATGATTCGAATCACTACAAATCCTTGGCTAAAGGTGAAAATACCAAGTTCTGATGTTCCTGAGAAGAAGGCCATCACCATGGAAGAAGTTCGGGCGTTCTTTGCTGCCCCACTTCCAGAGAGTGACAGAGTCTTTCCTTTGCCAGAATTAGGCAGGGATGTTGCTATGATGGTCATGTGCTTGGCTGGTATCAATACCGTTGATATTTACAGGTTGAAGAAAGAGGACTATCATGATGGAATAATTGGCTATGAGCGAGCAAAGACAAGAAATGCCCGACGAGATAATGCTTATATCGAGATGCGAGTGCCTGGAATCATCCTGCCTTTATTTGAGAAGTATTTGGATAAGACCGAGTCGCCTTACTTGTTTAATTTCCACCAAAGAATGACTTCCAGTGACTCTTTCGGTGCCAATGTCAACATTGGCATAAGAAAAGTTTGCGAGAAATCACTTGGTATGAAGCATGATGAAACTTATTGCGTCTATACTTTTCGCCATACGTGGGCTACTGTGGCTCAAAATGAATGTGGGGCTACGTTGGCAGAGGTTGGCTTTGCAATGAACCACTCTGATCGCTATAGAGTTACGAGAACTTATGTGAAGCTAGATTTTACGCCAGCCTGGGAACTCAATGAAAAGGTGGTGGAGAAGATTTTCTTCACGGAAGATCGCTCTACTACTCATGTTTCAGATGAGAAAGGTGACCATTTCGAAAGATTCTCATATAAGCAGCTCATCAAAGGTACGCTGTATTATAGAGGCAAGGCTCTAGTGAAGGTGGAAGATGTCGGCTACAATAATGTAAATGATGTTATTGAATATCTTATGGCTAGAATGCCAGATACCATCCCTGCAAGAACGATGGTTCAAATCCGTATCGAAAACAAAGATAAGGGGCAAACTAAGGATTATAGTAGAATAGTGAAATAAATATTAGTAATAACTTGCAAGTTACGAGACTTTTTCGTAACTTTGCCAACAATTAAGAAAATGAAACAGAAAAATGAGAAAGAAAGGTTTATCAGAGAAACTGTAATCAAGTATTTCTTTGACATGAGCAAATCTACATACACTATCATGGTCTTGGGTGGATTGGCGGCACTTTTTAAAATAATAAAGACAGACCAAGATGGCACGGTATCGGCTAGATACTTGGGGATTGTCTTGACAATAGTCTTGGCTATAATTGGATTAATAATATCAAAAAGATAGAATTATGAATGCTTTAGGATTAACTTTTGCTATTTGCTTAGTGCCAGCATTGGCTTTTTTAGCATGGCTTTATACCCCATGGGGTAAGAAATGGTCTAAAGAACTTTGAGTATTAAGACAAAGAGAGGTGGCAAAGTTGATTTGTTACCTCTTTTTGGTTTCGGCTGCTCCCTGTTCAGTCGCAGCCAACAAACGAACCGTTCAGCTTCGCCTGTAAAGCGGTATCGCCGATGGGTGTCTTGGCAAATGTTCCAAATAGTAGCTGTTTGGAACATTTGCGCTTTTCTTATGTCTATGGCTTCGCTTTATTCCCTTTCTCCTGACTTTCATCCATCCTCGGCTTCACTGAGTTCTCCTGAAAGTCTGGAGAAACTGCACTATGATGCCATAGAGCAGCAAGGGAGATAGGTCGAACCTTCATGTGGGGCTTTGGCCACCACACCCCTTGGCGGATGGCATACATGCGAGGAGGACTTTTCTTTCAGGGTAGGCTTGCTTCCGTTTTTGGCGAAGATGGACTTCCTTCCCATCTCCACCTATTTTGAAAGCCAGGCTACCCCTCTCTCCAAGCCACATGGACATGCCATTCTCCTCACAAGTGTGCCATCCTCTACGCTCCTATATCTATAGCCGAAGTTTCGGAATCTTATTTTTCTGTTTCTATATTTCCTTATTTTCTGATTTCTTTATATATTTATATAAGTATATAGTTCTATAAGAATATAATTGTTTCTACCTATAGAACTACAGTGCTATATCTATATTTTTCTTTTCTACTTTTCTTATATCTATGTTTTCATATTTGTTTCTATTGTTCGACCTCACTTTTTTATTGAAGCGGTATCGTGCCATCTGCCTCCCTTGCTTTTTCCCGTGCAAAGTTATGGCGGCCCTGTCAGATGCCAAGTACCAGGAGAGGACTCCTTATTTGGCTAAAACTTTCCTGGAAGCCTTCCGCAAATAATTCTTATTTGGGTATTCCTGAAAAGTTTCTACCAAATTCCTTGGCGTTCTGACTCCTCTGGGCTGCCATCCTTTCTGCACGTAAAAAGGCTACAGGAGGCGAAGGACACGCCGAGGTATGATAAAAAAAATATCGGATCGAACGAAACAAATAACTGTAAAAGGCTAGAAGGTTCCGGAAATCCAAAGTATAATTTTTAAAGTTGAACCAATAAAACATAGTGATTATGACAAAAGTAATAGACGAAAACATTCAGCGTCAGCTGGATAAGAAGATTAGTTTCTTCGTGAAATACTTTCCTGCTCGCATTCAGAACGTAGGTGAGGATGCCAAGGCTGCAAGGCAGTTGGTATGGGCTTTCAAAGATTCTCGTGATTCTGCTTATGAGGAAGTAGCTCAGATGACTGCCAAGCACTTGAAAGAGGAATATGGCGAGAAAGTAAAAAGTATGGTTTTGGTTTGTGTTCCGACGAGTAAGAAGGAGAATTACCAAAGCAGATACATGATGTTCTGTAATAGAGTCAGTGAACTTACCGGCATAGGCAATGGCTTTTCTCATGTGTGCGTGCTTCAAGACCGATTGGATGTTCATAACCATCGAAGAGGTAAGAAAAAGACGGAACGCCAAGCGCAACTTATTGACTTGGACACTTACTATTTCAAGGACAAGGAGATATGTGTGTTTGATGATGTTGTCACCACAGGCAAAAGCTATGCGGATTTTGCTAACAAATTGGAGGATAGCGGAGCACACGTTTTGGGTGGTATGTTCTTAGGTAAAACTTATTATAGATATAATAGACAATGATTGAAAAGTATGAAAAATGGTGTTCCGTAGCATTTACGGGACACCGATTCATCTCTTCTGATAGAGTGGAAGAGGTGAGGGAAAGTGTTAACAATGAGATTCGCTTGCTTTATTCCAAGGGATTTCGTAATTTCTTTTGTGGAATGGCTCTAGGCTTTGATATGCTTGCTGCTGAAGAGGTGCTGAAACTGAAGGAGGAACTTCCAGCCATCCTTCTTGTTGCCACTGTTCCATATCGGGAGCAAAATGAAAGATGGGGCGCCAATCAGAAGAAACGTTATCTGAAGATTTTGGAGAAAGTGGATGATGTTGTTGTGTTGAGTGAATATTATTACAATGGTTGTTTCCTCAAACGCAATGATTTCATGTTAGATCATGTTGCAGCTTTGCTTGCATACTTTGATGGAAAGCCTAAGGGTGGAACTTTTTATACTGTAAGAAATGCAAGGAGGTTAGGCTTGCAAATTTCTAATCTGTTTTGATGGTTATCTTTTGGATAGGTATTGCTAAAAAGGTAATGCCTATCCTTTATATCTAACTTGTTGATGTAATTGGATAATTCTTTTATATTCTCATTTGCCTGTTATGTGAGATGGCGTATCTGTGTCTTTTTGTGGGGGTGAATATGCCATATAGTTGTTATTTGGAATATTATTGTTTTCTTTTTGTTCCTATAGTCTATAGGTGGGTAGAAAAAGAATATGTTAAATAAAAAGGTATATCGTGTTTATGCAGCCGTTTCTATCTAATTTATATACTTTTGCGATGAAATTTTCAATTAAAACAATGATTTATGAAATTTAAAAAGGTATTATTATTAGCGTTGCTTTGTTCCTCTGTCCTGGTGGGGTGCGAGGAACATCCTTCTTTCAAGACTTCCGTAGATGCTGTGGAAGGTTGCAAGAAGGAGCTAGCAGAGTTGAAGGAAATGGATGATGTATCTGTGGAGAATCTAGCAAAAGCTACCTCTGCATGGCTGGAAATACAAGATTCGGCTTATAGTGTATTCTCTCGTGACACTACCATCAATCTAAGAAGCCCTGTTGCCATGGCTTACTTTGTTGTGTCGGATTCTATACGTGGAGAACTCAAAAGACTGGCGTTTGCCAATCCTCGTTCTCTTCGTGATGTCATGTATCTTAAATTGAATACGGCAACGGCAAGAAAGAAGATAGAAAAGTCTGATGTGTATAAGGAGGCATTGGATTTCTATGACAAGCTCGATAAGCAAGATACTTATCCAAACTTGACAAAGACACTTATTGTGTATTCGGCTTTGCTGCATAATGCCAAGCCTTTCAAGCATGAAAGTGAACTTCTTGGATTCATCTCTGAAGAAGATAGATGCTTTCGTTCTTTGATGAAGTTTTTGAGTCAGGTTTCTAATGAGCAACTGCAGCAGCTTACTGATGCTACTGCTAGCATCTTCGATGGATTGTATTCTTCAGTCGGCAGAAAAGTTGATGATGTCAATGATCGTACAATGCTTTATCTTACCATGCGTTTCAATCGCCGCATCGTTCAAAATGCCTTGGCTTGCAAGCAAGATGTGGAGAATGGAAAGAAGCTTAGGCGTCTCCAGAGGGCTAACTACAGATGGATGCTCATTCAGCCGTTCATGGCTATTGATGACTATTCTACTGCTGCGCTAACAAGTAAGCAAAAGGAGGAACTTCTTGACATGTCAAATGAACTTCCTATGTTGCTGAACAAATTGGAGTTGGAAAAGCAGACTAAGGAGGAAGAAGATAAATTTACAAAAGTCCTTTCCGAATATTTCTTGAAATCGTATTTGTCAACATCTTTATAATAATAAAAACATGAACGAACTTATAGACTATACTCTCATCGAGAATGAGATTTTGAAAGATTCAATCTCTGATTTCCTCTCGGAAATTAGAGAAAAATCACCTGAATACTTCAATTCCCTTGGTGTGAAAACAGTATTGCACCATGGCTATGCAGAAGTGTTTGTACTATTGAACAAGCAAGTGATGATGGAACATTTGGTGGATGAGCTGGCTAATGTGTTGGGCATCCATGTTCTGTATGCCGTCCGAGATAATAAAGGGCAGACATATAAGGCTGTGGCTTATTCCGTTCCTGTGGAAAATAAAATGTATGTCATTCATCTGGCTTCACAACAACATGGTGTCATAGAAAACATGACGGTCAACTTCTATGATAGCTTGGAGATCATGTACAAGCAGGTTTGTAAGGAATTTACCAACATGCCGAAGTTTGATATGTTTATCCTTGAAAAGGAAAAGTACTCGGATGTCATAAACAGTTTCTATTAAAAAAATAATGGTTGTATGTTTGCAATAACATTGAAGGTGATACTGGCTTTTGTGCTCACGGCCATTCCTTTTGCTTTTCATCTCTGGGTAAAGCCGAGGAAAGCGTCCTCTAACAAGTGGGGGAGCTTGTACTCCGTGCTTTCTGCTATTTATGAAAGGATGAAACATAGTGACAATGCAAGAAAATTCTTTATACATGTTTTCTTGATAGTCCTCCTGTTTGTTCAGTACGTGGATTTTGAAGCAGCGAACGCTGCCAATCTTCTTAGTAATGAATTAGCTCAGGGAAGAGTAACGATGACAGGTCAGATTGTAAATGTAGCTGACCTGTCGTTGCTAGACAATATGTTTGATAGTGGGGAAGAGATAGCTGATTATTTCTATCCATTCCAAACACCAATTTTCCTTTCTGTGGGGTGCTTGATGGTAGTTAGTCTGATGTTCTATTATCGGATTTCGGATAAGGTTCTATCCTTTCTGCATGGCAACAATATGGCATTTTCTCTAGTAGCACAAACTGTCATTTTTGTCATGGCTGGCCATTGTGGACAATACTTGTGCGCAGCGGAAACTGTGTTCATCATATTGATGGCTGCTGCCGTTTATCCAGATAAAACAGGCGAGGGAGTGCCAGGAGGAAGAAAAGGAATAGAGTATTCAAAAAAGGAAGAATTGTTTTGGAAAAACGCAGAGAGAAAAGCTGCTTAGTTTTCTAACAATGGAAAAGGTTGTGAAGGTATTGCACTTCACAGATTTTCCATATAAAATATGATGTAAAAAATAGTTATGAATGACAATAAAAAAGTACAAGGTATAGATAGCAAGATATGGGAATTGTCTGATGAGATAGTTCTTCCGATTAATGTCTTCATCTATCTGGCCAATGACAGGGCTTACAACAACCCACAGCGTCTTTCAAAGATTCAAGCCTTTGTGGATTTGGTGGATCATTATCTGGATTCTCTTCAGAATGAGCAGGACGCTGCACTTAATATAGCAAAACTGTCAAGGCGTTGGAATTGGACACGCCCAACGGTTATAGCTTATGTCAATAACCTCAAAGCAATGAATGCTTTTGAAGTGAAGGACTCGAAGGAAGGAAAGAACGTTTCGATTAATCCGAATATTCTTTCTTCTCCAAGGTGGGGCAAAGCATCCGGTGGCAGAGAAAGCGGAGACTCCCTACAGTCTCGACCAACCCAGCCACATCTCTCTTCCGATGAAACGGAAGAAAACTCTGTGACAGAAAAATAAAAATATTCACATAGAAAGGATTCTTTACAAATGCGCTTGCGCATGGGCGGATTTTTTTCTCTGCTCTAGTAGCCTAATACGGAGTTTCTGCAAAACTCACTGTAACCCCCAAAAATGAAAAGTAATTCATTTTGACATTCGTGCGGCAAGCCGTGGGGATTATTAGGCTCAGGGACTTCTTCCCTAAGAACCCTTCTTTAAAGCAAATAACATATGGCAGGAGCAAAAAATGTAATAGACATGAGACCGGGAAAGGGCTTTACCACTTCCCAAAGTAATGAACACCTCAGAGTTTTCTCTGATAAGGATAGAGCTAAAAAGGCTCAGTGGAATTATGACCCTTCTCGTGAACACCTTAACTTTGAGATTGGGAAAGGTGGGGTTGTTATGAAAGTCAACAAGATGAAATCAATACCCCAGAGGATTGCAGAGAACTTGGAGGCTCGTGGAATAAAAGACCCAAACTTGTCTTTGATAAATCAAGGCAAAAGGCCTTACTTTAAGACTGTTGCTAATTTTATTCTGGGAGGAAACCGAGAGGTCATGCGCAACTTGGCGTTTGGAAACCAAAATGTAAATTGGGAGCAAGGAGCTGACAATACCCAGTTGAAACGTATGCCTGAGATTGAGAATTGGGCGAAAGATGCTTATCGGTTTATGTGTAAAAAATATGGTGAAAAAAACATAGCAGCTTTTGTTGTGCATCTTGACGAGGCTAACCCACATATTCATTGTACAGTTTTGCCTATTACTCCAAAGGAAAAGTTTTCTTTCTTGGGCGTATTCCTAGATGGTCATGATGACAAGGAAGCTTTGTCTAGACATATGACTAATCTTCATACAGAGTTTGCCAACGAGGTTGGTATAAAGTATGGATTGGAACGTGGTGACAGCATCAAAGAAACTGGTGCCGAACATCGTACGACCGAAGAGTACCGTGAGCGACTTTGGAAGGAAGCGCAGCAAAAAGAAGCTGAGGTGGAGGAAAACAACAAGACCATCGAGGGCAATAAAAAGACTATCGATACTCAGAACAACATCATGGATTCTCAGAGTCGGGAAATCAAACATGCGGCTGCTCGTTTGAAGGCTTTGCAGACTATGATTAAGAATCTTCAAACCCATAAGATGGATTTGGAAGGTGAGGTGAAAAAGTTGGAGCGTGACTTGGAAAGCGGTAAGATTACCAAAGAAGAAGCAGACCGTAAACTTGCGCAAATCAATGCTGATATTGAAAAGACAAAAGAAAAAATTGCTGACAAAATAGAAAAGTTGAAAATCGCCCAACGTCAACTAGACATTATCGAAGAAAAGAAGAATAACTTTGAGGCGAAGGCTGCTATGGCAGAAGAGAAAGCGACGGAAGCTGAAAAGAAATATAATGAAGTGAAGGCAAAAATAGACAAGGAAACTCCTGCTCTCAACAAACAGGTGATGCGTGAGATGCAAGCTCTGGGTTACCACCTAGGTGCCATCGATACTCAAAATAGATTGGAAAAGTATAATGAGTTCAAGGCTCAATTACCTGATGAACAGCGTGAGTTCTTGGACAGTACTGTTGGCAAAATATGGGATGGTTCCTTTATGGAACAAATTGCCGAGAATACATCTGCTGTTTGCTCTGTCGCTACTGCTCTCTTCATGGGGTACCTCGATAGTGCAACGACCATTGCTGCTAGTCATGGTGGAGGCGGAAGTCCTGGCAGTGGTTGGGGTAAAAAGGATGACGAGGATGACCTCGCTTTCCGTCGCAGATGCTTTGGAATGGCTATGCACATGATGAGGTCTGGAAACAAGCAGCAGCGAAAACGTTGATGCGGTTCTTATGGAAGAATATAGAGATATACTTATATAAAGGTATGGTTATAGGAATCTTTCTTTATTTTGTTATTACCTTATATTCTTCTATAATACTATATGCATATAATGCAATAATTATAGATTTGTTTGTTTATATGCTTATATCTTTATTGTTTTATATAAAGTATTGTAATAAAGTAGAATAGGAAAGTAAAACTTATATACATTAACGGATAAGATGGCGTGATGGAAATATGAGATATTTTACATCCAAATTAAAAAGATTGCATGGTGTCAAATTATATAGTTAGAATAATGAAGGAACATAAGTAGGCGAAAAGTTCAAGTTCCAAGGTATGACCTTGGTGGCGGTTGAGACAAAGAAGCCAACCTGTACCGGCTGTTTCTTTGAGGGTAAAATCTTGGAAACTTTAAGATGTGCATCTTGTGAGCGTTCAGACCACAAGAATGTAATCTTCAAGAAAATTGAGGGGTAGAAACTGCAAATAGTAAGTCTTTCTTTCTCTAGTTTAGAAAAAATGTTGTACCTTTGCGGTGCATCAAAAAGAAGATAGTATGGATAAAAATATGTTTTTTAATACAATACAGGAATATAAAGAACTGGGCATGTCTAATCTCATAGATTATGACAAGTTCTATTTATATTCCATCGTAACTCATTCCACCGCTATAGAAGGATCTACTATGACAGAGGTGGAGAACCAAGTGTTGTTGAAGAGGGCTTGGCAGCCAGGGGAAAGAGCATGGAAGAACTTAATATGAATCTCAAAGAGGAAATCAAAAACTATAATTTGTCTCTAGGGGATGATTCTATGGAAGAGACTGTTTCACAACATATGCATAGATAAAATGAAAGCATTGTTTCCTATAAAAAAGGAGTATGTCAAGAAAATCTTTGATGGCTCCAAGGCGTATGAATATAGAAAGTCCTTTTGCTCTTTGGAAGTAGATACTATTGTTATCTACGAATCAAGGGGAAAGGGACTTGTTGTTGGTGAGTTTGAGATAGCGGATAGGTTATGTGATACTCCAAGAAATATATGGGAAAGAACAAAGGGGTATGCTGGTATATCGGAAAGTGACTTCTTTTCATATTTCGAAGGGAGAGACAAGGCTTGTGCTTATGTTGTCGGGAATGTCAATGTGTTCTTGAAGCCCAAAACTCTCCAAGACTATGGAATTAATGTCGTGCCTCAGAATTTTTGTTATATCAGATAAACTTAAATTAAAAAAAGTTATAGAATGAGCGGAATGTTATATTCATATAACTTTATTTTGTATCTTTGTTGCGTATATATAACATTATAAGCAATGACAAAGTTTACAAAAGCAAATTGGATGACCAGACAACTGGCGGAGAATCTTTGTGTAATGGGTGAGCAACTTAAAATGGCGAGAATGAGGAGAAACTTGACCATGGAAATTGTAGCAGCAAGAGCACAATGTAGTCGCCAAACTTTGGCAAGATTGGAAAGTGGCTCACCTGAAGTTTCAGTAGGGGTATTGGCACGTGTTTTGAATGCACTGCAGATGCCTGATGAGTTGTTGCTCATTGCTAAGAACGATGAGATGGGAAAGGTCATACAAGACATAGATCTAAAGAATAAAAAACGTGTAACAGGAAAATGACAATGGAAAAAATTAAGGTTGTTGCCGACTTTGATTGGCTTGAAAATGAGGAAACTATAGGACTTCTTGGGCATGAATCCCAGAGGGGGACAGATGTATATACCTTTGAGTATGATAAGGACTGGTTGAAAAGACATCCTTCTTTAAATCTAGGAAAGGAGCTGCAATCTTTTCCTGGGGTTCAATATAATCCTACAAGAAACAGGATATTTGGAACATTCTCTGATGCACAGCCTGACAGATGGGGACGAAGACTTATTGATTTGAGAATCCACCAGGAAATGAAAGACTCTGGAGAACGCAGGGTAAATATTTCTGATTGGGACTACTTAAAAGGAGTGGAGGATTCCTTAAGAATGGGTGCTTTTCGTTTCAAGGACATAGCTACAGATGCTTACATAAGTTATAATAAGTCATATTCAATTCCACCAATTTTGTTCTTGGATGAATTATTGGAGGCTGCAGGTCAGATAGAGAAGAGTGAGTTGAACAGAATGGAACCTGAATCAAGATGGATTCAGCGAATATTCCAACCAGGTTCTTCTATGGGAGGAGCTAGACCTAAGGCTTGTGTGAAGGAAGGTGAAGATTTATATGTTGCGAAATTTCCTTCTGTAGGGGATGAGATAAACATTTCACGTTGGGAATATTTTGCTCATTCTATGGCTAAGGATTGTGGTATAAACGCTGCGGAGTGCAGAGTGGTTTCAAGCAAGGATAGTCGTGATGTCCTTTTGTCTAAAAGGTTTGACAGAACAGAGAATGGAAAGAGAATACACATGGCATCTTCTCTTACATTGTTGGGATTGAACGATGGTGATGGGGAAAGTACAGGAAAGGGGTATCTTGATATTGTGGATTTTATTGTGGCCAATGGAAGTGTTGATATGGAAAAAGAATTGGAGGAACTGTATCGCCGTGTGGCGTTCAATATTTGCATAGGCAATACTGATGACCATTTCAGAAATCATGCTTTCCTTTTGAAAAAGGATGGATGGCACCTGTCACCAGCTTATGATATGAACCCTACCAACAAATATTACCATTCCTTGCTAATCGATGGTTATACCAATGAATCTAGCTTGGATGTACTTTATGAAGCCCATGAAAGCTATATGTTGGATGAGACAACTGCTAGAGGAATTATTAAGGATGTTACTCGCAATATGAGATATTGGGAGAGCATGGCTTTGAGATGCGGTTTGTCAAGAAGTGACCTAAAAGTTTTTCAAGAACGTATAGAAGAAGGGATGGAATGGAAATGTGGTTCTACACTACATAGATAGAATAAGTGAGTGTGTCATAAGTCCATGACACACAAAAAGCCGTATTGAGGTGCTACCCTAACACGGCTTAATCTTTGTGATTTCTCACCAAAATGCTTTTTTTACATTTCCGATTCTTCGATAATTCGTTTGGTGTCGTGCTTGTAAGCGAGGCGTGAATAGCTCTCGCCCTGGCACAATGGGCAGCTGCACGGTGTGCCAGTGGTCTTGTACACTTGCGCCCAGTGGCTCTTTATTAACTGTGTCCAATGTGGATGTTGCACATATGTGCCATCGTCCAACATAAAACCGCGGAAGCCATCGGCACGCTTAACGATTCTCGACTTAAGCAAACGATACTGTTGCTTTCTTCTCCATAACTTGTTTCTTTCTTCCATCGTCTCTTTCGATTAAAATTATCTTCTGCGATGATAAAAGAATAAAGTTATAGTTTGTGTCCATATCTAAATGTATTTTAGTTCGTTATTTATTTTTGTCCTATTCTGTAAACCTTTCTCATGTGTGCGTCAATAAATCCGCATGACGCAACAAGCGGCAAAACCTTTGCTTCGTCCTCTGCCGTGAGATGTCCAACACGCTCGGCTCTCACCGCCACGCTCTTTTTCGCCTTCATTGGAAACAACTGTGCACAATCCAAGCGGCTGTCTTTTGTCAACACGCCTTTGTAGTCTTCGGCTTTTAAAATGTACTGAAAGCGTTGCATGGCTGGAACGTTACGGTAAAAATCCAAGTCGGAGTTTATTAGGCAAAGCCCTATGGCATCGCCCTTAGAGTTTTTGCCAACGATTACAAAGTATTTCAGTCTGTCATCGTAACCTTTGTTAAGTACCAAACCATCGCTTCTGTCCATGTTCTGATAGACAATATCGCCCACGTTGAGGTCAGCACCCGACTTTATTCGCCTGTCTTCCTGCATCTCGGTTTTAAGTGCCGCCAATGCCCCTTTGACATCATCTATCAACATTCCATCGATTCCTTAATAATCTGCACTTGGCGAATGTGGTTTACCATCGCATCCGTCGCACCGCCGGCACGTGCTATGTCAATAAGCGTAAGCACATCTTTCTGTGGATCGTCTTTCATTCGCTCGCACACTGCTTTGTAGGCATCGTCGTGCGACATCTCCGAAAGTCGTTTTGAGCCAACGTTGCCGTACTTGGCTATCGTCTTGTCCAATTCCTCTTTTTCCATATCGGCTATATAGTCCATATCTGGTGCCGCCGTGGCATAAACATTTTGGTTCTCGTCCACTCGAATAGAAGAAGTGAAGCCTTTGAGGTCTGCCGATTCGTCACCGTTCTCCGCCATCTTCACCACCTTGTAGGTGAGCGACGGAACAGGCCCTAACTGACGTGCCTTAAAAGTGTCCTCGGCAATCGTCAAACCGTAGGTCGCCAAATACTCACGTTGTGCAAAATACATGATTTTAAACAGCTTGATATAGTCCAAACCTTCCTTGAAGTGCTGCAATATATACAACACAACCGCTTCTATCTTGTTTATCTGCTCCTGTGATTTCATATTGTTATAACGTTATATTCCGCTGCAAAAGTACGACAAATATTTCTAATCTCCAAACTTTTATGAGTTTTTATGGCTTACAAACAAAAAACTCCTGATTCTTTCGAACCAGGAGCGTTGAACCTTATATTATAGCCAACAGATTATATCATCGGAAAAAATAATCTGAGCCTCTTTGCACATAGAAGGATTACCATTCTTTTGGCACGCTTTCAATAGGGCACTTCCATACAAATGTCCTTCTTGCAAGATGATATTTGCCACACTTTCTTTGGATAACATAAGATATTTCTTACGATAAGTAACGATTGCATTCGTCTTTTTTTCTTGTGCAACGTCACGATAATCAGTAGAACGCATTTCTTTAATACCACCAGAATATTCATTTTCTCTAAATCTTGTTTCCATAAAGCTGCTAGTCTGTAAATATTATTTTTTAATTTCTATGAAAGGAACAGCCTTTTCTAAATCATCACGAGTTTCATAGCGATATATTCCTATCTGTTGAACACTAAAATGACTCAAATCAATTTTTTGGTCGTCGTATAAGTTCTCATTGCCTTTTATTAGGAAAACTGTTCCATAATGACCGCTACCAAAGTCATTGCATTTAGCCAAAGCTATACTGTCATCCAAAACTTGAAAAACCTCTATTTCTTTCATGGGGATAAAATCTTTTGGTTTTTCAAAGAAGGTGATGTCTGAACTTTCTTGATTGTAATAATTGTTATAACAAATAGCAATTATAACTGTTAGGAATATACCAGTGATGAGACCTAAGAAAAAAATATATAAATCATACTTCTTCATACTCTTTCTATTTTTTATTTGTTTTACTTTCTTTTTTGCATTCTGTTTGAATATGCTTTATCATATCGTCAACTTCTTGATTGATTCTACTGAAGTTTTGTGAGAGCATTCGCTCCTTGGCATCAGGAGATTCAAAGACATAGAACTTCGGAAGAGGATAGTTTGCATAGTCTGCTTCCTCTTTCTTTATCTCGTCCATATCGAAGTTGGTCTTGCAGAAGAACTTGGAAGTTTTGAACTCCTCAGCCTTCTGAATATCCATAGCCCCTTTTCTTCCTGTCTTTGTAACAGTGAAGTCTCTAGCTGTCTGACCGCAAATCCATCCTGAAGCCATATCCGATATTTTGGAAGCAGGAACAAGGCTGTCCATATTCTCATTGAGGTTGATGGATGTTCTATCTCGGTCAATGGTGATACCTTTCTTCAACTGTACCACCTTGCCAAAAATATCTCCGGAAAGCCAGTCCAAGGTATCTTTACTTCTCGCAGAACCACTGATTACATTACCAACGGTAGTGATAATCTTATCTTTTCCTACCTTACTGTAGTCTGCTTCAAGCTGTGGGAGTTCCTGGAAACCTAATGTCACTGCTACCTTGTTGCTTCGGGCAGTTCCTATCAGACGGTCTATCTTATGGAAATAAAGCGTAGGAAGCTCATCCACAATGATACTTACAGGCACATTCTTTCCCTGTCCACTGTTCACTCGTGTTACAAGACGGTTCAGAATCAAAGCGTTCAATGCTCCCACGATGGATTCCATTTCTGGGTCATTGGCTATGAGAAGGTAGCTTGGACTCTTAGGGTCTGATACCTTTAGGTCAAAGTCATCGCCACTGAATACCCAATAGCTTTCTTTTGTGGCCAATCGAGAGATTTGAACTCTAAGTGTACCAATCATACCTTCCAACTGTTCCATGGCCTTGTTCTCAAAGGCTGTTTGGAACGGACCAAGAAGTGGTGCCACCTCTGTATCTGTATTCAACACCTCAAAGATTTCCTTGTAGTCGTGGTTGAGGAAGGATAGGACATGAGGCATGTCGGAGTATTGCCCTTTCCAATAGGCTGGCTCCACAAGTTTGTCTGCTTGTCCCAGACATCCTTTTGCATAGACCCTACCTGTGAGTCGTTGGTGGAATGTTCCTTCAACTTGCTCGTATTGGGCATCAAGGATATTTCCGTCTTTGTCATAAGGCACTTTGTTGTAGTTCACAAAGAAGTAAATGCAAGCGGCGAGGAAGTTGGTTGCAGACTTCTGGAAGAAGTCATCACTACCGCCGCCTCCCTTTTGTCCTTTTTGCAAGGATTCTACCAAAGTCTCGGCTGTTTCCATTGCAGCAGCCAAGTTGCTGATGTACTTTTGCTGAATAGGATTTACTCTTCTGGAATACTCTACATTGACGAAGTTTATGATGTTGAACTTACAGTTCGCAGGAGTGTTTCCGGCAGCTTGGTTCTTCCTGTAATGGTAATAGAGCTTGGTTGCTAGGGTAGGGAACTTGTAGTCATATACTACCATGGCAAAGCCTTTCTTGGAGTGTTGTCTTATATATGGTTCTATCACAGAGAATGTCTTACCACTACCTGGTGTACCTACTACCCATGTTCCTCTGAAGGGATTGATGATGTTTATCCATCCATGGCGAAACTTGCCTCGGTAGTAGTAGCGCATAGGTATGTTTACGGAATACTTGTTTTCCACCAATTCTTCTGCTTGCTCGAAACTCTCGTTCTCGAAGTTGAAGCGGTCTTTCAACATACCATCCCTGAAGTATTTGGAAACATTGTCAAGTGCAACATGGATGAGCACTGTTCCTATGATGGATGCTGCCATGTAGAACCAAATGTTTGTTTTGAGAATCCAAACTCTACTATGCCAATCCCAGTTATATAAGAATACAGATAGAGTAACAAGTAACAATCCTATAGATATTGGCCAAAAGACCATCTTTCTGGCATCAAACTCTAACTGCTTCTTGTTCTTTGTTCCTATACAGGTGATGATGACCAACATTACAGTCACCAGTTTACTGAAAGGCAAATACTGATATACAGACATTCTGTGAAGACGAGAATGAATGTCTGTGATGAGACCTCCCAAGAAATCCAAAGCGGATGGATCGAGGGCATACATGAAAAACTCTAGCACCAACGATACGTAGATGGCTACTCGAAATAGGGTGTAGAGACCTTGAAGTTCTTTCGATTCTTCCATTATTTTATTCTTATTTCTAATTCATTACGCCACGAGCCTTTCTTGCCCATCTCTTTTGGCATTCTGTGCTGATGGTGTACATGCTCTTTGGTTTATAATATTTTCCTCTCAGTTCATACCATGAATCCATAAGGGTTGTATAGCGCAAGAGGCGATTCAGCTTTCTTATCTTATAATTCATGCTCTGAAGGCTTTTTCTGACTCTGCTAATGCAGTCAATTCTTTCTTTTTCCGTCATCTTGCTGTTCTTGTCCTCGTCCTTGCTGATAGGAAGAAGCTTTTCTACATCTGCAGCTATCTGGATGCCGTTGTCTATGATGTCGCTGTAGATATGGCTTCTTGATTTTGACAAGGCAACGGCAAGGGTGTTAGCTGGACAAGAGAACGTAAAGGATTTCAATTCCTTGATGTTCTTTACAGCGTGGTCAACCTCAAAATAGATGGCGTATATCTCTGCTGCAATAGTAAGAATATTATCGAAGCTTGTCAGATATTTGTTGAACTGGTTTTGAAAATTATTAATCTTGTCCACTTCTTCCTTGGACATGATATGTTCACCTCCGTTCAAAGTCAAAACAGCATCTTGTGCAACTAAGGCTTTTGTTGCAGTCTTGGCATACAGTTTGAACATTCCTGCTCTCACTGGATCCGGACCATTTTGTGAATGGGTAGGATTGGGGAACATAAAGATTGCTGTGACTGCTAATATTAGAATATTACTTTTCTTCATAATGATGCTTTTTTTTGTTTTACCATCCCCAAGGTTTGCTGTTTTGTCGTTCTTTATAGAACTTGGCTACTATTTTCATGGCGCGAGACTGCCTTTTTCTGGCTTCCTCGGCAAGTGTCTTATTGCTTTTTTGTATCTTTCCTGCAATGGCACGATTCCAAACATCCTCGAAGGAATAGAGACTGATGCTTAGTGCCAAGGCTCGGAATCTTTTGTTGAGCTGTTCAATCTCGCTATTCAGTTGCCATAATATTTTTGTTCTTTCCGCTCCATTGAGCATATGGCCTTCGCCTTCTCCTGCCACTACTTTCTTTAGCAACCTATAGGTTTTCACCAATTCCACGGCTGTTTCAGCATATAGGTTGTTCATGGAAATCGATGAAGCTATTCCTTGTGGATTGAGCTTGCAAGCTGTTTTTATCTCCCATAAGGCGGAGAGGGTTTGCATCCCTTCTGCATATAAGGTTGTTGCAGCCTTGATGGAAGAAGCAAATCCTTGTGCTGTCTTTAAGTAAGAATTATACTTTTGCTCCCAATTCTTCATCTTCGTTTGTGAGTAAACTATGCCTCCCTGGAGAACAAACAATGTATCAAGACAATGTTGTTGTTGCTTTATTTGTTTGCTTAACAATGCCTCTCCTTCACCTATGGCTGTATATTCAATTGGATTGGAGGAGGATGCTCCTTGTCCGAACACCTGTACGTTGTACAAAATGACCAGCAAGATGAGGAACAAAATTTTACGAACGATTTGTGATTTCATATATTCCTTTGTTTTTCTTGTTAAACTCAACTCTACATCTTATCTCCGAAACAATGTCATTGCTAGCCTTGATGCCTATCATGTCAAGTTTGGCATTATTGCGGTCACCTGAGTATATGGTGACGGTTTTCAAACCGAAAAGTTGTTGGGGCAAGCTTCTACTTTGCTGGTAGTCAACAACTCTGTATAGCTCCACGTAATCAGTGGAGTGGGAGAACACCCCATGAAGGATAATGATTTGTTCTCCTGTGATGATATATTCCATTCTTGCAAGATAAACTAACTTGAAAAGAAGGTGGAACAATAGCAGGATGCAAGCATAGATAGCCCACTCATGATAGGCGAAACTACAAAACTTGTATATCCATATACTAGCAACAAGGAGGCACAAAGAACCTGTCTCATTGATTATGTATTGAAACCAATGAGGACGCAACGTAACCGTGCGAAACATAAATATGGTTTTGTTCATATCTCTTGTATATTTATATTTTATTAAAGGGATGGGAAGCGTTATCTTCCCATTCCCATACCTTCGTTCTGACCTCTACCTGGTTGCTCTGCCAAGCTTTCATATACGGCCGCAGACACTGCTTGTGGAGATACGACACCTGGTTTATGGAAAACTGGTGCTGACTCGTATATCTCTGGGCGAGGACGAGGTGGTGCGGACAAACCTGCCACTACATCCGCTCCAACAGTGACTGCTGCAAGGATGGCTGCGCCAAGATTGAAGCGGCTCTCAGGCTTGGTCTTCATCTCTACCTCTGGAAAAATCTTGTCGAAGAGCTTCATTCTTTGATAGTCGTTGATGGCAAGGAACTTGTCATACTGCTTTTGGGTAATCTCATGGGAAAAGACATTCCCATCTATTACTGCAGTCATCTTGTATTTCCCTTCAACGGCATTGCCATTGGCATCTTTGATTCTCTCTACTGCAATATCTCCGACTTCTGTAGCCCTGCCATGCTCTCCGCTTCGCTTCCATTCTTTGCTCGCCTTGATGTTATTGAGTGATTCACCGTTTATACTGGCATCGCCAAGAAGGTTGATTTTCGTTTGTTCTCGAAGGTCGTTGAGGTTGATTACTTCCTTTCCATAGAGAACAGTTTCCTTGGTTCTGGTTTCTACGGAAGGTAGTTTGCGAGGATCGGGATTCTCTTTGAGCATTTGCCATATCTCGCTGTCAGACGGCATCTTTACATCCTTTCCCTTTGCCTGTCCATAGTCTTGAAGCTTTTGAAGACCTTTCTTTATGGTATCGAAACGCTCTTGTTCTGATGTGTTCGAAGAAGTGATGATTTCATAGCCAAGTCCTGCTGCCTTTAAGTCTTTCAACACTTTTGCAAGTGAAGGAGGAATATTGGCATTTTGACCTCTAGTGTAACCACCCTGATAGAGGGTATTGCTTGCCACCACCTTCATCTTTTCCTTGTTCTCGTCTGTAAGTGGAATCATGTTGGTAAGCAACTTCGCACGTTCCTCGTCTGTGGAATATTTGAAGTTGTTGTACTGAGCTTCAGTAATCTTGAAAGACCACATGCCAACATCCTTGTTGGTTCTTACGTTCATCAGATAGTTGCCAGAAATCTCGTCTTTCCACGCCGTGGCACTCGTGATTACTGCTGAGGACTTTTCACTGACAAGGCTGTAGTCACCATTTAAGGTAACAACTCCATTGGCTGTGGTGAGGTTCCCTGACTTCACGTTGTCTTGCAACTCTCCGTTGGACGCATTCTTTATCTTTACCTCGTCAAACACTTTGTCAAAGAGTTGAAGACGGTATTTGTCTTCGTAATTGATGAACTTCAAGTAGTCTTCCTTGCTAATCTCATGGCTCATGACCTGCCCATTGATGACTGCTGTCATTCTGAAAGATGGTTTCACTCCATCATGGGTAGGATAGGCTTGGATTTCACCAACTGCAACTCTTCTGCCATCCTTCACTGGTAAATAGAACCCTTCGTTTGGGTTGAGTGTTCTACCATCCACAACCCCGATTGAGTTCCATTTGTCAATATATCCCGAATGGTAGTCCTCTCTCATGTTCTGTAGGTCGATGATGTCAGACGTTGTTGTCGTATAGTGTTGGGATGCAACTTCCTTTGCAAAGATTTCCTTTTCTTTCTCTGGTGTCAGATGAATGGAAACATAGTCCTTGGTGTTAAGCTGTTCACGAGTTATTTTGTCGCTAAAGTCAGCTTTTATAACATTGTTCAAGATGGCAAGACGCTCATCGATGCTTACTGCGTTCTTTGTGCTACTTTTCTTACCTGTGTTCTTGAACTTTTCTGCCATCAATTTCTTTACTTCTTCATCGGTAAGACTGTATTGGCAATCCTTGTTTACAGAAGATGACTTGATAGTGAGGAGCTTGTTCTTTTCGTCTATCACTACACCATGGGATGCCAGCAAATGCTGAAAGGTCTCTGGGGTGAGCGTTAAGTCTGGGCTATAGATATCTGATAATCTTTCTGCCTGTCCTTTAGGACGCACCAACTCCTTAGGCTTGCTTTCTACCTTCATGTTGGCAAGGGCATCCTGCTGCTGGTTACCTTTGTCATAGAAGCCATAGCTTCCTGTCTTCAATTCTCCAGGCTTTAATCTACCATCTGGACGGTCTATGACAACTGGCGCACTATTGGCAAAGAAAGGTCGATCATTGATTCTGCGAACGTGATATCTGTCTCTTCCAAACAACATTCCAAAGATTGAGTTGTCGAATCTGCCAAAACCTGGCCCTGAAAATGGACGAAAACGTGGGTCGCCCATATAGCCGTATTCTCCTACGTTGAGTCGATGACCATTCAATCCCATGTTAACAGGAGAATTGGCATTTCTTGCTGCTACAAAGGAACCTGGAATGTAATAATCGTTCTTCACAATAGAAACAAAAGTGTTGTAGGCATTCTTGTCCCATACGGTTGTTCCTCCGTTCATCAAGGCTTCCAACTGCTTTTGGTTGATATTGTAATATCTTGGCTGCGAAGAGTTGTGTGACATGGTGACAAGCTGATAGATGCCTGTCTCTGTCATCGAAATATGGGCTTGCATACCATTGGCATTCAATACGCTTTGCAGCTGTGGGGCTACATCCGTGGCTCGTGGATTTGTGTTTGTTCTTATGGTTCTCATACCTTATTATATTTATACCTCAAATCCGCAACCTATAGGGTTTAGTGGGATTTTGCTTGCAAAGCGACAAAATTCATTTTATTGTACATATTTCTTGCACAACAGAAATGTCGCAGACACAAAATCCCCTTACCCCATAAAGCGACTTGAGGTAATACGCTGGTTTAACCAGAAAAGCATGGTCTTTAACCAAAGTCTGTCTTGAACAGGTTGGCATAAGCATTGTTGTCTGAGTAAATGTTCAATACATGCCTACGTGATGTCTTAATCCATTTCGCAGGAACAGAGATGAACTTGAAAACAAAGGTCTTGATTCTGCTGGTGGCACGCAATCCAAATTCATGGGTTTTCAATCTCTGCATAATAGCTTTGTAGAAGTTTCTGATGAGAGCTGTCATAAGCAGGAATACAGTATTCTGTGCCATGAACGATTTTGGCAATCGATTCCAGCCAAAGCCATTGTTCATGTCATCGAAGATGCGTTCCTTGCCACCACGAAGATTGTAGAATTCCACGATGTCTCTTGCACTCGACTTGTAATCGTTAGTCAGTATACATCTGTAGGTATATTCGCCTTCCCAAATGTCAAGGTCTCCATCTATTCGCCTTTGTCTCTGTATGACAAGACGATACGGTTTTCCTTTCCATTTCTCAACAAGGATAGAATTCAACTCAAACTCAATACCGTTGATTTCAACAGTTTTCCATCCAGTTAAGGCAAACATGGAATCGTAGAAAGAAGAGCATCTGTTGGCACGAATATAAAAATGCCTGCAATGAGCCTCTACCATATCTACGATTTCCTCCGAACATGAGCCGCAATCCATGCGGGCACGAGAAATATATATTTCCGAAGCCTCCAATCGCTTGAAGATTCTTTCCAAAGTTTCTTTTTGGTTGAAGCGTACGTTTGTGTTGCCGTCTCTATTTTCAATACCAACAATCATGTCGTTAATGACAGCTACGCCTGGACTATAGCCCAAGAACTTCTTGTAGGTTGGTTTTGCATCATACTTCTCTGTTTCAATGAACTGATGGTCAAAGTCAAAATCATACTCTTGACCGGATTTCAATTGACCAGTAGCAAGCAGGGCATTGACCAGTAAGCAGTTCATCTTGTCTGCAGTATTGAAATCATAGGATTTGCCAGAAGCAGACTTATAGGTGATGCTCTTAAAAGTCAGTTCTTCGATAGCACGTAATATGGTGTCTGCGCTGCAAGTGCGAAGAGTTGGATGAAGAGACAAATGTTTCATCAGGTGAGTTGTAACATCCTCAATACATGAGCCACCACAAAGATATACGCACATCAGAGAGCGTAGAATCTCGCTATATTGATAACCAAACATAGTGCATCTCAATCCCAAGGTGGAATCTATGGTTTGAGCTAAAAGAGCATCAAATTGCTCCATAATCGAAAAAATTCCCCCAAAAGGAGTGAGTTTCTCAGATTTTATTTGTATCTTTGCCATGTCATATTAGAGTTTTGCTTGTCTTCTTTTCGCAACACTAAGGTAAGTGAAAATTCTGACATGGCAAAATCCTGGGTAACTTTTTGTTGCACAGGCACTTATAAATAATGTTAAATATAGTGTTGCGGAATTAAGGTTATATAGGAAATTTTCCTCTTCCATAATTGCTTATGGAAAAGGAATGATGTATGTTATTTTGTTTCTTCTTTGTACACAATAACACAGGTGTGTCGATTGGCGGTGTATGGCTTGTAAAGGTTGATGCCGCCTCTGCTGATGCCTTGCATCTTGCTTTTATCTACTCCTGCCTTCATAAGTAGCTTGGCAATATACTTTGCACGCTTCACGCTGAGTGCTCTGTTGTGCTTCGGTGTGCCAGTCTTGCTGTCTGCAGCTCCTATAATCTTGACACTTAGATTGTTCTCCTTCACAGCTCCTGCTATTTCTCCTATGTTTACCAGTTGTTGCTTGTCAACAAGGTTGGTGGAGTTTATCTTGAAGAAGAATAGAATAGGTGCGTCCAGTTGAATGCCACTGTTCTCGACGGCTTGCTCTTCACTTGCCATTCTGTCTCTTAGCTTTCGAAGTCCATCAAAACTGTTCTTGGGATAGTTGGTCAAGTCTGTTACGCCTTGGTTGTCTGTGTCTAAGACCTCCAAAACAGGCTTACGTTCATATCCTTGTTTGCCGATACCGATGGTGAGTCCAACGGTTGCTTGGAAAAGGTTGTCACCGAAATGCTTGTTTTTTCCTAAACCATCAAACTTTTGGTAGGTACTGGTTCCTCCCAACTCGGCGGTAACGTGCAAGCGATTGGTTGCCCTGTAACTGCAGAGTAGGCCGTATGAGAGGGCAAACGGAATATGGTGTAGCTCTGAGTTGTGAATTACACCAGCTCCAATATATGGAACCAAGTCCCATCTTGGAAGTGGATCGTAGGTGGTTCTGTAGAAACTCGATACGTTGAGCATCAAGTCTCCATGGTAATTTTGGAACTTCATGGCTTCATCGATTGCATTTGTGAACTTGAACCCTTGGTACACCAGGCGTGTTCCAAAGAAACGTGAATGCCATTTACCCAAACTGAATACCATGGTAGGACGTGTATGGCCAAAGAAGTCTGTGCATCCTACTGGTGCTCCAGAGAAGGTGGACATACCAGCCTTGATGCTGCCAAACCAATTGCTACCTATGCTGGATAACTTATATTTCTCTTGTCCGGAAAGGAATGGCTTGCTGTCTTTCTTTTCAGTTCTGCCATTGGAGAAAGAGGATGCCTTGATATATTCCTTCTCATTCTCTCCATAAACTACCTGTGCCTTGGCTGTGCTGCCTATTACCAATAAGGCTGCCAGCAAAATCTTTAATTTCTTCATTTTATTTATTATTATAGTTTTGTCTTATGTTACATTTTCTCAGCTTCTATATCGTATAGATAAAGCTTATGTTGAAGAATGATGCTCTCGCATTTCTTCACATAGTCTTTTCTAGTCGCATAGCCTCCTGCCTTGATTGCGACAAGCCAGTTGTGATAGTCGGTTGGCTTGTATCGCCAACAGCGAGCGTATCTGTCACTCATCAACAACCTGGAATGATACTCGATGCTTTCCTCTGCCGAGGAGAAATTGCAGAATTTCTCGTTTTTGCGGTCATCATCATGAATGCTGTAGGGTAGGCCTCTTCTGAGCCAGTTGCTATTGGCCTTTATTCCAAAGAAATTATAGCCTATTTGTGCCAGGCTGCTGTTTCCCCATCTGCTTTCAAACGCCATCTGTGCCAGTATAACAGAGGCTGGTATGCCGTATTTTCTTTGTTGGCGCATGGCCGCTTGGGCATAATGCTTGATGAAATCATCGGGCGTAAGCACTTTGTCTTCGTCTATCTTCAATGCCTTGATGGCTTTCTCTCTCGTCTCTTTTATGTAAAGAAGCAAGTCGTATGGGTCTTCCAAACTGCCCCGAAGCCTACAGGTGATATGCAGATGTGGCCCAGTGGAGCGTCCTGTAGTTCCGCTGATGCCTATTGGGTCTCCTGCATAGACCTTCTGGTTGGCGCTCACCCAAATTTCAGCTAAGTGGCAATAGCTTACCGTGTAATCACCATACTGCATGGTGATGTATTTTCCCGAACCTCTGTCGTAGCCTACGCCTTTCACGTAGCCATCGAACATGGATAGTACTTCCTCGTATCTTGCCCTAAGGTCAAGTCCCTTGTGTTGCTTGTGCTTCCCTGTGAAAGGATCAACCCTACTGCCAAAGGTGGAGTTTATCCTTATGCTTTCCAAAGGAAAACTCACACTTAGGTATTTGTCTATCCAGTAGTCCTTCATGTCTTTCTTTCCTTGCGCCATCCCCATCGGGGAATGGCAACATAGGAGAAATAGTAAAAATGAAAGAAATCTAATCATGCCTTATTCTTTATATAATAATACTTCTTTAGCTTGCAAAAGTAATATGAATGGAAGAATTTATGGGCGTAAATATAAAATAGCTTTTTATTTAACATATTCTTTTTCTAAAGACTTTTGTGTAAATTATTATAAATGAGGCTGCTCGCCCCCTTTAACCCCTCGGTGTTTTCAGGTATAGATTATTAAGGTTGAAGGCTATTTGTAGCAAGAGCTTTGATTTGGATAGGGATAAAATCTATGTTAAATAAAAAGGTATATCGTATTTGTGGAAAGCCTTGATAAGAAAATGTGTACTTTTGCCGAAAACTTTAAACAAGAATAAGATTATGAACGAATTGAAATTTTCTGAAAGCGAAATCCCATACGAGGAGTTGGCTAACTTCGGACTCTCACAGGAAATGATAGACGACTTTCCTGAAAGTATTATGAATAAGTTCCTTTCTGGGCAAAGAACTCCCTTGCTCCCTATTGAGAGAGCTGATTTTGATGGAGTTGTCCACAAGGATTTTGCTCGAATCCGCTTACAGCAAACAGAGGATGGGCTTCATCCAGTGTTCTTGCCTCTCATCGCAAAGAACAATCTTGAGTATTTTACGGAGGAACAGAAAACCGCTTTGCAAAACGGACAAGTTTTGAAGGTGTTGCTACCGTCGAACAATTCCTGGAACTATGTGCAGCTCGATGGGGCTACAAATGCTACCATTTCTGTAAAGGCAGACATCATTGACCAGAACTTATCTACATTGGCTAACAAGGTGGGGCTTTCTGAAAGTGAGGTTATGGAACTTGAAGAAGGAAAGGTTGTTACCAAGGGAGAGGAAGGCAAGATGTTTTCTGCCGGCATCGACTTGAACGAGGAAACTGGAATCCGTAGTGTCAACGGTGATGCTCAAAAGTGGCAGGAGGAAAAAGATGGCAACGTGATGCTAGACAAGTATAACTTTGGCATCTATGGCTGTTGGACAAAGGATAACAAAGGCATGCTTTCTTATGTCCCGGAGGATGAATATTCCGAGGAGATGTGTGTGGCACAGGATGCTGCTATAGAAAAGGCTAAACAAAGTCGTGGAATACATATGTAATTAAGGCTAGATTATATGGAAATTGTAGGTTTTGTGGACGAGGAACGCCTGAATGGTATGTTCCTGTCGAGAGATATAACGGAATTGGATTACGTGAAGCATCATTCCCAAGGAATGTTGGATGCTTACTTTTCCTTCATTGCCGACAACAACCTTCCTGATAACAACACTTCTGCAACAAAATTCCTGGAGGAAGAAAATGTCAGCTATGGAAATGAGGAGGATGAAGGGAATGATAATCAACAAGAGGAAGTGGATGTGCCTTCTTATGTTGACATCTACCGAAAGTGGGTAGATGAAAATGAAAAGGTGAACATTCTCCTTGCAGGGTGCGAAGAGGCTGCTATTGTTACGCTTTGGAGATACAATAATCCAACTGCGAGCAAAACGGACTGTGCCGTTCAAACGCATCTACTAGAAGACAAGGTCATCGAATGGTGGGACACCATTGATTTTGTCAAGGGTGCAATGGGAGATGGACACTTTTCTTTGATAAATCCAACTTTGGCAAATATCAAAGAATTGATTTTTGATGCGGCCAATCAGGCTTGCATGGAATAGGTTTTACGATAACAGTAAATAGAGTTTTTCATAAATATAAAGTTAAATGTCAGTCCCTCGCCGCTTGTGAAAGTAGCGAGGGATTTCTTTATCTGTGCATATGTCTCTTCTCTTGCCTAGAAACTTCGTCACTTTGCTCCTGGCTTTCGTTGGAGCTTTGCTTTTGGTCTGGGACAAGGTTTTCTTGGCTTTCAACAATGCCGTTACCGTCAATATCTACTTCTACTGGTGTGGAAGAACGGAGGTCAATGTCTTGGTTTCCTCCTTTTTTGAGAATGTCGATACGTTGCATGATAATCTGCGACGCAACATCTGCAGAAGATAATACTTGCTTGGTGTAGCTAGGGTCTTTTCTTAGACGCTCTTTCCACATGGATGTTTGCTGTGGCGTTGTTACATCAAAGTGGTTCTTTTGACCAAGGATGACACTGCCAACCAAGGAAACCAATTCTTCTCTGGATAGTGACTCGAAGCTGGTCTTTCTTGCCTCTGCCTTTCTGGTGCTTCTTGTCAGTCCCATTCCTAAGTCTCGATAGAAATCTTGCTCTTTCTCATAGTGTTGAACAGGTGCCACATGGATGGTGTCGTTCTTCGCACTGTAGGAGGCAAGGCTAGGCTTGCCATCGAAGGCAATAGCGGTCTGCCATGCTCCTTTGCGGAGTAGTTGGCCCAGTTCGTTACTTTGCTTGTAACGATTGGATGCGATGCTATCTACTTTTAACTCCTCGTAATCCTTCGGGTGCAAGATTGGAAAGTTGGTTTGCTCGATGTTATATAACTCTGTTACACCTACTTCTTCTATGATAGGGAAGGAGGTGGCATCTGACTTCACCAGCAAGTTGTTTGCCTGGATATCTTCCTTGCTTATATAAATAGGTAAGGTATAGGCGTTCTTTTCTGCGTCCAAGGCCAGCATGAAAGAATCCATTCCATGGTATGCCTTCTTGCTCAGGTCGCATGGAATCTGCTTGTCGCTCTTTATCCATGGCATATCGCCATAGGTGAGTTGAAGGGATAGCTTATCAGCCATCATCTCTCCATAACGCTGATAGGCCGCTCTTTGCTCTACTTCAGGACGATGCCATCGACCATTGTCTTTTTCCTCTACGGAAACATAATATGGCTTGGTCTTGCCCTTTTGTTGAGCGACTTCTTCATAATTGAGAGGGTAGAGACCTTTGGTGTATTCATACAAGACTCTATCTGCTACTTCTTCTGCGGATGTATAATGAATGTGCAAAAAGTCAGACATGACATTCCAGAACTTTGAAACGGCATTGTTCATTTGAGTGACGGCCTGGGTCTCTGCGGTCTTCTCGTCCATACTCTTGTTGCTAGCAACAATTTCCTTAAGCTTTGACTCCAAACGCTCTGCGCCTCTTCTTCCAGAATAGGTGGCAAGGACTTCCTCGGCAATGTCATCGGTGGCAATAAGCTCGGTGTGGAGGTCTCTTACTTCGTTCCAGAGGTTCGACTTTTTCATCATGCCTACGACATTCTTCCATTCTTTCCAGTTCCTGTCTTGCAGTGCTTCCGCCCACAAGTGGGTGTACTCATGTACTGGTGGCTCAAAGCCCTTTGCCTCAGGATAAAGGTAAATCTTTCCTTGATAGGTGAAGCCCAGTAGCTTGCCGTCAGGAGTGCGTAGTTCTTTATGCTGCCTTCCTCTAGGGGATATGTTTATCTCGTTGGCATTGGCCAAGTCGGTGTATTCTCCTCTGTCCAAGAGGTCGAAGATTCCTTTGCCAATGTTCAGAAGGCGTTGGCGGTCTGGATTGTCATAAACGTATTCCTTTACTTGGGAATGTTTGTTTGCCTTGAACTTTGTTTCGGGAGAATCTTCTACTTTTATAACGATAGAATATCCTTCGGCCGCTCTTCCTCCTTTTTTGATGATGCTGAGTGCGTTAGCTCGATGATCAGAAAGACGGACTGTTGTTTTTTCTCCTTTGTCGTTGGAAAAATTAATATATTCAGAAACTTGAACATCTTTACCGTGAGGGTGTAACCCTATGCCTTTATATAACTCTTTTGTAAAATTGCTGGCGTTAATGCCTATATTTGTATTAAAAGATGTTATAAAATGGGCTAAATTCCCAAGAAATAGATACTTAGATGGAAATTTTTTATTATCTTTGCCATCAGAAGGGGCAACGCTCTGTGCGCCATCAGGAGACGTTCCTGATGGGAGGTACCCACGACGGTGGGAGTCGGCTGAGTTTCCAATATTGGATTTGAGAGATTGCTCCTTTCCTAGACGGTGCAGTTCTGCGATTCGCTTGTCGATTCGTGAGATTGCATCGTCTTTTTCTTTTTCCGTCAATCTGTGTGGCGCAACCTGTCTAGAACTCTCTTCCTTCACTTTCTTAGGTGCATAGTTTACATTGCCAAAGAAGGACTTAATGGCTTTTTGGTCAACTTCTTCGGCATTTATGTTCTTTACCTCTTTGAGGTCATTCTGTTTGGAAGCGGCTTCTACATCCTGTAGTGATTCCTTTGGTGACTCTCTTTTTGCGGCTACAGGTACAGGTTTGACAGGAGTCTGACCTCTTGCCTCGATATTCAGAATTCTGTCAAGTTTTTCTAGCTTGCTCACTTTATTTGTGTCGATGACACCATCATGGTCTTTGTAAGCTTCAACCATATTTTGTAGTTCTTGCTTGAAGTTCATGAATGATGATTGAAGGTCTGCTATGAGTTCAGCTTTGTCTTCTGCAGCTAGTGGCAAGGTTCCTTGGGCGTAGCTTGAATATTCCTCCTCGGCACTATAATATGTACCGTAAAGGCTATCTACTTTGGAACCATGTGGAAGAAGCTCCTTGTTTCCGGACAGAATGTCCTCTTCGTCCTCCATAGATTCCACATAGTCCTTCATCTTGGGGATGCTCAACTCCTTTCGAAGGCGAGATTGCTCATCCAAACCCTCGAAAAGCAAGGCTTGCATTAATTCAACGCTTTCTTTTCCATGCAACGGAATTTCCTTGTGGGTGTTGAGATTGAAAGCTATAACTCTGCCGTCGTTGGTAGCAGTAACGGCATTGACTGTTCCCTCTCTAGCTTCAAGCAAAGGTGTGTTGTTCTCCTTGGCAAAGATTTTGTCTTCACCAAGTTTGTTGCCCAGAACATTCACTAGCGAACGAGTTAAACCATTAACCTTCTCGTTATTTATTGCATGTGCAATGCTGTTGAGCAAACTCTTTGCTTTGTATGCGTTGTCCTCGTTGATGGTAATGCTACTTAAAGCGTTGCTGTGGTTGGTGTAAACGCTAACTTTAATATCCTTTTCACTGGTGAGTGACCATGAAACTGGAATAACTTTTCCATCGAAGAAACCTACAGGGTGGGCTGTGCGTAATTCCATAGGAATACTGCCACCTATTGTTGGGGGATAGGTTTGGCGCAAAAGATTGTGCATTCCTTTGTAAAGCTCCTTGCCGTCTTCGAAGTTGGCAAGTTTCTCTTGAAATTCCTTTTGTCGCTCTTCTTCCATGATGGTATATTTTTCATTCAGCGACTTATGAAAATCAGCGTAGGCAACTTTTTCTTCGTTTGAGGAAAGACTACCATCTTCCCATTTCTTCAGAACAAGACTTGGGGCATCAAAGATCAGTTTTCCTCTGTCATAGGAGTCAATCTTAATGATGCTTTTGTCATTATTGGACACAAAGTATTTGCCTACAAGGCTTTGTGCCTCGTAGTCTTGCGCCATGTTCTCGTATCGTTCTGGAAGTTCATATCCTCGCTCCTTCAGAAGTAATAATCTTCCAATCTGTCTGTCTTTTGTGTCAGGTGTGAGCTTTCCGTCTATCCATGTAGCCATCAAGCCATTTTGCCATTTGACGGCGGCAAACTTTGTAGGGGATGATTTATCCTTTCCTTGTTCAAATGCCCATTTGCCAATGGAAACAGCCCATTGGTCAATAAGGGAACCCTCTTTGTTTTGTGAAAGATACTCTAGCTCTTCTGGGCTGTAGAAATGGTTCTTTGGGAAAGGCTTCACTTTTGGGGTGGTATGTTCTTTTGCTCCACCGAATAGCTTCTGCCATCCGCTCAGAAAATTGCTGATGATGTTTTGCTTTTCTTCTTTTGCCATTATTGCTTGTTTTGTCTTAAACAAACAGGAGGTAGAACCATCTTTTATGATGCCACTATTCCTGTTTGTGTTATTGTCATTTCTTTGGGAATATCATGTGTAGGATGCCAATGGCTCCTACTGCCAAAACTCCAAATATATAAATAAAGTGGAGAAGTCTATGACTGCGCTGTTCCATTTCCATCTGCAGTTTTGTTCAAGTCCCAAGCTGCGATGCTCTTTACCTTGCATTCTATCTGAAGCTCACCTTTGAAGATGCCTAGTTGCAAATCTCCATGAACTTCCACGTACTTCTCTGCAGCAAGGTAATCCTCACGGATAGGGGAGAAGTTTACAAAACTTACCCATGTAAACTCTCTGTTCTCTCCTTCTTTGTCAGAGGAGAACGCTGCGAACGACTGAAAGTCCTTGCCTTTCTTGTCTTTCAGCTCCTTGATGCCTTTCTTGCTTACCTTGCCTCGGAACTCCATGCTTCCCTCCAAACGGTCATTGGTGGTGGACTCGTTTACTTCGATGTTGGAGTCGGTGCGAAGGTTCAGATAAATGTTACCGTCATGCTTTCTGATATACATTACTCCGCTTACCGTTACCTTTCTACCTGCAGAGTAGGGGGCTACGGTATCTTTGTTGCCTGGGGCTGATACTGTTACCCACACTTCTTTTGCTGTTCCATCCTTGCCCAGCAAAGGAACTATCATGCTGAAGGAGATGAATTTCTCTCCATCCTTACTCTGCTTCTCTTCTGCGGAACTGCTGATGGTTCCACATGCTGTTACGTTACACTTAATCATATTTTATTGTTTTATATGTTTATATAAGTATATAATTATTTCTTTATTTATGCAAGGCGTTGGCCTTGTTGCTGCTGTTGTTCTGGTGATTCCGCATCAAACTGCATGGATGCCGTTGCCTGTGCCTTTTCTACATCCTGACGAGTCATCTTTACCAGATTGCTGTTTCCCTCGTCTGGCGATTGCTGTTTAAGCTGACTTTGTGCTTCGTCCTCAGCTTCTATCTCCTCGCTGCTTCTCAACTGCATGGCTACTGTAAGGGCGGCAGAGAACAGACTTCCTATAAGTGAAGAGATTGGGTCTCTTCCAGAAAGGTCTTCTCCGTTGTTGCTCATTAGCAATGACAGCCATTTTGTGGGGTCGTTACTGTTGGTGATGGATGCCAGAAGTGCTTGTGTCGGGTCTGACGCTTGTTGCTGATAGGATGGGGCTTCGCCTCCTGCAAACTGCATCTGGCTGCGGTAAGCGGCTAACGCATCGTTTCCATTCTTATCCAAAGCTGTCGCTTGATTACTTCTAACCTCCATTTCTGCAAGGTATAGCTTAGGGTCAAACTTCTCCCAATTTCCATTGGCATTGAGGTATTTTGTCTCAAAATGTAAGTGTGGCCCTGAAGAGCGGCCTGTGTTGCCTGAGACTCCTATTTGATGCCTTGCATTTACTATGTCGCCTGGTTTTACGCCAATTTGATTGAGATGCATATAGGTGGTCTGGATTTTTGTTCCATCTTGCCTGTCATACTCGATTACTACATAGTTTCCTGCTCCCTTGTCTTGTTTGCCAACGGTAACAACCTTTCCATTGTCTTCGGTTGCATATACAGGATAGTTTTTCCCTTGCGTGGAGAGGTCCAGCCCTCCATGCTTATGCCCTGGTCTCTGTACTCCAAACTCAGAACTGAGTTTTACGACAGATAAATCAATAGGCAAACCCCAATTGCCTTGCAAGGGTGTTAGGGTTATAACAGAGGTCGTTGACGACTGACCTCTAGCATATCCTGTTACCAATCCTTGGCTTTGGGCTTGCTGAATGCCTATCTGGTCATATTTTCCTAGCCCATACTTGTTAATCTCGGATATGAGCTTGGAAGCATAGTCTGGATCTGTGGCGTAGCCGCCAGCCTTGATGCCGTTTGCCCAAGAAACATAATCGGTGGGCGAATAGTTCTGGCAGTGGCTGTAGCGGAATTTCATCAAGACCTTGGAGTGGTCTTCGATGCTTTCCATCACATTGTTGTATCTGCGGAACTTCTCGTTTGGACGGTCATCGCTGTAATAGTCGTAGGCTCCAGTCCAACTGCTGCCAACCTTTACACCGAAGAAGTTGTTGCTCCTTCTTGCAGGGGTAGATGTGCCAAAGCCGCTTTCCAAACCCATCTGTGCCAAGGTGATGGAAGCTGGAATGCCATATCTCTTCTGTTGCTCGATGGCTACCTGGGCATACTGGTTGTAAAACGCTTGCTTGTCTAATGCCATTTATGATAGTTTTATGAGGGCGCACCTTTGGATGCACCCTCGTGTATTACATATGTAGGCCTGTTCTGTGAGTTTCCGTAACAGTTTCCTGTACCTTGTTCTCAGGGGCGGGCTTTTCCTTAATCTCTACTTTCTCTGATTCGCTAACAGCCTGTTGAGATTGCTCTCCTTCCATGCCTCTTTTCAGCATAGGCTCGAAGATGACAGCGGCCAAAGCCCTCTTGTAGGCTCCCATATCTTCGGCAAGCCACATCTTTTGCCATTGTTGCTTGTTGATAGGAGCTTGTACACGCTGCCCATTGATGGTGGCAAAGATGAGCTTCTGCTTGGCATCCTGTGCGCTCGATGTGATGGAAGGACGCTCTATGAGCTTCATATCCACATCAACCTTCTTAGGGGTGATAAGGTCTAGCTTGGTGTCAGGATGCTTGGTGGCCATCTCGTAATATCTTTGTGCCAGGGCATTGTGGACTATTGCCTGTTTGTCCGTCTTGATTACGTTGTAGAACGTGTTCAAGTGCTCCTTGGCAGGATATACAGAGAAAGAAGGCTCGTTCTCTGGCTTGATGAAGAAGGCATATCTGCCGTTGTCATCCTTGATGGCTTGGAAGTTCTTGATGATTACTTCTTTCTTTGGGGCGGCTTGTTTCTCTACATCAAGTGTATGATGGAGAACCAACTCATACTGCTTCAAGTTGTTGAGCGTGACTTCCTTCCCTTGGAAATAGGAGTTTGGCTTATTCAACCCAAGTGAACCACCGGCATTATAGAACCTCACATCGTCAATGCCTTCTTTCTTCAAGGCAATGGTGATTCTGTCCTTTCTCATGCCAGGAACCTCGTTGTTCACTTCCAAGGATGCTCCTGCAGGAAGAATGACATCTGCTTCTTTTCGCAAGATGTCTTTTACCACTACTATTTCCTTGGTCTCTATGTTTGGCAGCTTGGCCAAGTCTTGGGAGATGGAATATTTTGATGGATTCTCCATCGTCTTTCCTGGAAGCTGTCCACGGATGGCCTCGTAGTCAACCTTTCGCTTTGCCACAAGGTTGTCGATGGTCTCTACAGCATTGTTCACATCTCTTTCTACTATTCCCAAGAGTTTTGGATTTTCCTTTATCTCTCGTTCCCAATAAGGAATAAGTTTCTCATTCTCCTTTGAGAGAATGGCTGGAAGTCCCTGGCGAGCCATCATAACTCCTGCTGCAAGTTCTCTCACCAGCTGCTCATGCTTGGCATCGTCCTCTGGGAGGAGATTGTTTCTGCCCGAACGGTCAAGACGGTTCTCTGTACCTGTGGCTGCAACAACGGCTCTGTAGATGTCGTTTGCTTTGTAAAGGGCAGCCATCTTTTCGTTTCCAACTTCGCCTTTCATGCCGCTTACGACAATCTTGTCTTCCTTGGAATCGTATTTGGCATCTTGCAAAACCATCACTCGCTCATATTGCATACCGCTTTGCTTGGACACTTCCTTGGCAGTGGCGTATGCTTTGTTCAGTATTGCCTTTGCGTCGAAGCCTTGGCTGACGGTCTTCTTTGATTCCAACTGGTCGCAGATGGCTACTCGTTCTCCTGCTCGGATGAGTTTTGGAAGGTAGGTGTCAAGTGCTTGATGTGGAAATCCTGCAAGATGGAAGTCTTTACTTCCATTCATCTTGGTCAAGGTGATTCCCAACACTTCCGAACCTCGCTTGGCATCCTGCTTGTACATCTCATAGAAATCGCCAATGCGGAACAATAGAAGTGCATCGGGATGCTTGCCCTTCAACTCTTTCCATTGTTTCATAATAGAAGAGTATTTCCCTTTTTGCTCTTTCTCGTTTTGTGAAAGCTGCGATCCCTTGGTCTTCAGAAGTTCCACGTAAGCGTCATGGTTGTTGGCGTTCATGGTGGTTTGCTCCACATTGTAGATGTTCTGCACAACTCGTGTGGCATGTTTGGTATAGAAAGACTTCTCGTCATCAGGAAGTTTGTCAAACTGCTTGCTGGTGATGACTTCGTCCTTATCCATGGCGTTCTGATACCCCCAACTAGTCCAATGGAACTCCATGCCTTTCTCGTTCTGCTTCACTGGCATGTTATTCTCCTTGGCAGGATTATAATATGTATAGACATTCGTCTTATACTTGTTGGCATCCGAATTGAGGTTCATCATAATGTTGTTGTAGGCCGTGATAGGGGTGTGGGTGTTGATGAACTCTGCATTACCTTTCTGGGATTTGTTCATCCAAATTCCCTCATTCTGCTTGGCAGCAGATAATGCTCCAACGAGAAGGGCTGCATGGGTAAGGGCTTTGGCTGTCGCCTCGCTGGCCTCTTTTGATTCCTCTTTTTTCTCTTGTTGCTCTTTCTTCTCTTCTGCTGCGGCTTGATTTGCCTTGTCCTTTTCCTGCTTGTCTTTCTCGGCTTCTTGCTTATGGTGTTCCTTGTGAACCTCTTCTTTCACAATGGATGAAGCCTTTTTCTCTGCTTCTTCCATAGGAACACCTGTGGATGCTATCTGTTTGGCCTTACCTACGACATCTGTCTGGATATAGCTGTCTTCACGAGGAGTTTTCTTTTCCTCGCTCGCCTTTTTTGCTTGATATTCAGTTGACAACTCTTTGTATATGGCAGACATGTTTTCTGCCTTGCTGAGAGCAAAGTCGTAATCGTGGACATAAGTTTCTATGAAAGAACCATCATTTAACTTTTCTCCTACTATGACTTTGTTGTCGCTAGCGTCATAGTGGTAATCTAGAACCTTCCCATTCGGCATGGTGAATTGAGGTGTCAAGTCTTCTCGAAAGCTCTTGGCTACAGCCTTTGCCTCTGGGGATGGAATCTCTACTAAAGGCTTTACGCCTTTTTCCAAGCCCATCTGCTGGTCTATGAACTTCACTGCATAGCTCGGTGTATCTGGCATACCGTAACGCTCGATGGCCTCTCGGATGTCATTCTCACTGTACTTTCTCAACAAGTTGTAGGTTCCACCTACTGAATTGTTATATACAACAGCATAGTTCTCATCATCAATGAGAACATCATCACCATAGCCTGGTGTCATGCTGGTCTCTACATGCTCCAAGTCCATGCTGTCACCTTGATCATATTCTTTCGCCAGGGCAAGGATGCCTTCATAGTCCTCGGCATCCTTTAGTTTGTCAAACTCGGCGGTCTCGGATTCCATCTGAAAGTAGTTGTAGGACGAGAAATATTTCTTCTCATCCTTTGGGTCAAGCTGTATGGTCTGACCTTGCTCCTGGTAGTCATTTCGAGAAAGAACCTTGTTCATATTTTCTTTTTCCATGAGAAATTCTTTTCCAAATTTTTCCTCGATGTTGTTATGGTAGGAGGTTACCACCTCCTCGGCTTGTTTGATTCGATGAACAATTTGGCGTTTTGTGCCATTGTCCACAACATCGGGATATAATGCGTTGATGTTTGAATACGCTGCCTCTATGTTGTAGAGGCTTCTGCCTTCCTTGTGGCTATAGCGGAGGTTAGGCAAGAAGTCTGCTCCTGCTTCTATGATTTCCTTGTTGGATGCTTGATTTATCCAAGCTCCTACATTGGGATTCCCCTTGTAATAGTCTCGTAGCTCGGGAAGAGTCTTCACAGACAAAACTGTATGCTCACTGTTGGGAGTGGAAGTTATAGTTTCCATCAATGAAGTGAAGTAGTCCTTTCCTTGTGAAAGGATTTCAGTCTTTGTCTCTTTTTCCTGGAATTGCTTCATGTTTGAAAGCTCTTCCCACACATAGCCTAAGTTCTGGTTTATGCCCTGGCTGTGGTCATAGTTAGTGCAGTGAACTTTTTCCTCACCTTCTGATGTTTTATATGCAACTTCAAGAGTGTCTTTCTCTTTGTTGTAGTCAACGGTGAGAATGTCGCCAGAGGGCATTGTAATCTTGTTGTTGACGGAAGGCCATACCTTGGCTATGACCTCTTTCTTAGCATCTTCCTCCTTCAGGTCTTGAAGTTGTTGCTCATTCTTGTTTTTTTCTTCCACACCATCAAGAGAACCATCCAACAGGGCCTTTTCTCCTAATTTTCGGCGTTGCTCGTCGATGTGTTCTAAAACCATCTTGGATGATTTGTTCACATCTGACATCACCGACTTCAAGAACTTCGGGTCTTTCTTCAACGAACCTATCCAATTTTGGAGATAAGCTATGTTGTTCTCTCGTATTCTGCTATCAAAACCCATGGCATTGCCTATGAGGGCTGATGTAAGCTCCGCAACAAGTTCTTCCTTGGCGTATTGGTCTGAGCCAAATTGGTCTATCTTTACGATGCCATCACGGCCAAGGCGTGACTCGTGACCTGTGGAGTGAGCCATTTCATGAATGGTGGTGCCGTAAAACTCCATTCCGTCCTTGAAAACATCCTCTGGGGTATTGCTGATATTGAACTGCTTTTTGGAAGGAACTACTATCTGGTCTCTTTTGGGACTATAGAAAGCGGATTCATTGAACTTCTCGTATTCTATAGGACACACCCAAGACTGTTCTTTCAGGAGGTTGTCGAAGGCCTCGTTCTTGTACATTCCTACCTCGTCCTTGATAGGCTCTGACTTGAAACGCTTCAAGATGGCATCGTATTTTTCTTTGTTGACCTCTTCCAGGTTGGTTTGGTCTATGTTCCATTCGTTATATACCTTCAGATAAGGGCGAACGGTGCATTCGGCTTGCTCCTCCTTTGTCATGTTACGATAGTCGCTTTCTGACAGTTTCTTGCCGTCCTTGTCCTTGATTCGCAAGTCCCACTTGAAGATAGGAATACTGTGCTCGCCTTTCTTGATCATGGCTCCTGCATCCCTTATCTGTTTGATGGTAAGGTAAACTGGCATTCTGTAATGCTCCATCGTGGTGTGGATTTGGCACAGGAAAGCATTGCTGCCTGTATAAGGGCGACCCACGAGATTCTGAGGCAAGCCGAACTGGGCTGTGCGCCCATCCGTCCAACCTTTCTTCCATTTGCTTTCCTTCATTTGCTCCATTCTTGCGATGAGCATGTCGGAGAACTTCTGAAGGGCGTTGTCTATTCGGTCAACTTTTCCTTCCTGCTGCTCCGAGGCTTGTTGAGATGATTCTTTTTTTGCCATTGTATTTTTTATTTATTGGGTTGTTTTTTATTTCCAATGGCAAAGTAACTGATTAAATACAAGATAGGTGGTATAAAAACGATATACCTTTTTATTTAACATATTCTTTTTTAAGGACTATCGTGTAAATGATTATAAATGAGGCTGCTCGCCCCCTTTAACCCCTCGGTGTTAATGCAAGGGTATAGATTATTGAGGTAGATGTAAAACAAAAGCGATACTCCGACTTGGAAATACCGCTCTAACTTAATGACAAACTAAAACCTCCCGATTCTCTCGAACCAGAAGGTATTTCTAAAATTAATATAACTGGCACTTAACACCTATTTAATACCCATTGATTGGATTGTTGTTTCTTCTTGGCTCATATGCTGCTCATAATTCTGCGATGCCAATGCCTTGTTCTCATCATACTTGCGAAGGACAGCATTCGCCAATGTGTTGATAGGGATGGCTCCCTTGTTGTAAGCGTCTGCAGCATCTCTTGATATGTTGATGACGCTAGGCACGCCGTCGACAGTGGCTATCATACTGCTTCCCTTCATCGCTGGATTCACTATTCTTGAATTCAAAGGCTCGTCAGGATAAACCTTGTAGGTCTTTGACACATTGTTGCTCTTTGCTAAACCATCGCTGATGGCTGCATGACCTGCTTTATTCAAGATGTTTGCACCGCCAAATCCTATGAGCAGCAGCTTCAGGAGAGGACTCTTTACGAACATTCCTCCCACTATGGCAGCCAATGGCATCAGGTTGTCCTGAAGCTTTAGGTTTGGAGTCTTTCCTGTGAACATTCCTATAATCATATCAGGAAGCATGGCCAATACATAGCCTAGATTCTTGCCGATGTCCCCAAATCCATTAAGGCCTAAGCTTTCAAAGGCGTTGCCCCAGCCACCAATGTTCGGATTTTGCGCAGTATTCTGTGTTGTACCGTTTGCTTCTGTTCCCATTACGCCGTTTTGCGCATAAGGTCCCGAAGCGTAAGGGGATGCCGTTGGGGTTGCCTGGGGAGAGGAAGTTGGATGCTTACGAATTGATGACTTGCCAGGATTGTTTATCTGGTCATTGAGCGCAGACATGTTTTTGTCCCATGTCCCCTTTTGGGCATGAGCTGCATTCTTGGAGGATCGTTGCTCTACGGCAACTGCTGCCCTTGCATAGTCATAGGCTCGTTGACTCACTTCCTTCAAGGTCATCTTCTTGCCTCCAAACATCCTTACTTGTTTTTGCTCTCTAGACATTTCCATGGCACAGGCGTAGAAAGAGGATGCCAACGCCCTGTTTTGCTTGCTGCTGTTGCTCAACATCCAAGCTGGAACTTTGCTGTTTCCGTTGAATGGCACACACTGTTTGGAGAGATTGTTCTTGATGGTGGAGAGAAGCTTTTGGGAATTACCCTTGTGTTCCGCCAATAGGGCGTTGCTTTCTTTCTTTATGGTTAAAGATGTGTTTGGGGGTGGCAACTTTATCTTTTTTGCAAGTCCACTATTGATGTTCATCATCAATTCCGTGCCATTCTTTTTGTATCTCTTTGCTCCGGCCTGTATTTTTGCAGAAGCATTCTCGTCACCAAAGATGGTACGGTTATCCTTCTTCTCTTCATCCTCAGTTCCCCATAGCTTGCCATAAATATGGAGACCTCCTTGGCAAATCTTGTCGGTTAACCACCAACCTGCAGCTTTTTGACTTACCTTTACCACACCCTTGGCTACGGAAGAAGTTGCCTTTCCTACACCTCCTGGGGTGAGTGCTGCATCTATTCCGTAACCAGCAATCGTTCCTGCTGTTTTTGAAACAACGGATGGATTGTAATATTTTTCCGCTTGTTCATCAACCTTTTGCCCAATGGCTCCTTTCTTTAGGCTACCAAAGTCGCCCATGCCAAGAATGCTCTCCGAAAAGGCTTTCTTGGCTATGTAAGTTGCGGTGTTGGCAGGAACCTGCTCCCTAGCTAATTGTTCCACCATCAATTTTTGAAGGCGATTGGCGCAGTAGTTGTTGGCGTAGTTTTCCAACGCCTTGGAGTCTCTACCGCCATTTTTCGCAACAAGGCTTTCATAGAAAGATGTAACGAAAACGCTGTAGTCTTTCACTATCTTGGGGTCTTTGAACCAACGTTCAGAAGTCCTTGCAGCCAACTCGTCGAGCGACTTCTTGGTAAGTTGCTCTGCATCGTTCAACTTGGTGAACGAATTTGAAGCGGCACCAAAGTTAGGCAGTCTCTGAAGAGATTCATTAAGTTTTATGGCAGCGTTCTTCTGCTCTTGAAGGATTTTCTTTCGCTCCTGAAGAAGAGTGGCTGCCATATACTTGCTATAGTATTGCTGAAGACAATAGTCTATTTGGGATAAATCCTGTAAATTATTACCTTTTGCCATATTGTTTGTTGTTTACATTCCAAGAAGTTGACTGCGTGCCTGACTGATGGCCTTATGATATACCGCCATTTGCTTAGGGTAGAAACGTGACAGCCATTCATCCATGGACATCTCGTCATTGAAGAACTTCATGGCGAGTTGTCTGGTTATCTCGATGGCATTCTCGCCTTTTTCCCTTCCGTTAAACCAAGCTTTTGTCCAACAACGGATTCCTTGGTTGTCATAGTAAACGGAGGCGGTGCGTTCAACATCGTAGCTTTGTATGTCTATCTCAAGGTCTTTCAAAGGATCGGCGGTCAATCCGTCTTCTGAAGCTTGTGAAAGAAGTTTTTTTTTTCATTTTCGTCCCATGTCTCAGGATATATGTTGTGGTTCAGTGCCAGATAGCTGAGAAAATCATGGATAAGGATATCCTGAATTTTCTCGGCTAGGGGAACACTTCTTTCTGATAATCCGAGAGGGTTGGCTACGGATGGTATGCTCTCAAAGAAATAATTCTTGGAGGCTGCCTGGGCAAAGATGTTGCGCAGGGATGATTCTGCCCTTGGAGGAGGATTGTAAGCCCTGTTCCTTAAGTCGTTCATGTAGCTTGGAAGCCATCTGAGCATGAGCATCAAGATGGAAACATAGTCCTTGTCGAAACTGTTTTTTATGTTTTTTGTTCCCAAGGATTCTTCAGTAGGCTGTTTTTGGATTCCCATGGCGGCGAGTTGCTGGATGTTAGCCCATATCATGGAAAGAAAAACCATCGGGTCAATGTCTTGTCCATTGAATCGTATGCCGACATGAAGGAAATCGCCACTTTTGGCAATTTTATCACCTGCGGAAACGCTTTCACCATATCCTGTATATGCTTCTGCTAGATGCCCATAAGTAACTTCGTACTTCCCATATTTGGCTACGATGTAATTGTCATGAAGCGCATCGTTTCCTGCGCCAACAATCATACCAGAGGCTACTGCGTACAAATCTCTGTTCTTAATGGCGAAGTCAACACCTAGATGGTTAAATTCCTCGCCTGTCATGGGGTGACGCTGTTTGCCATATCCTAGTGTGGTTGGAAGCTCTTCTTTCTCCTCCAAGGCGAATGGCATCATGTAACCACTTCCGGATTCGAGGAGCATATCTTTAAAATTTTCTTTCATCTTATCTGTGATTTTTAATAGGAGATAGCTCTCCTGTATCTAATTATAGTCTTCTCATGCGAACAACAGTGTTCTCTTCTTCAACAGGCATCTCTGCTGTCTGAAGAGGTATTTGTTCGGTAACGTTCGCACGTGATTGCTGTTGTTGCTGATTTTGGTGTTGAGAAGCTGCCTGTTTTCCGTTTATGTTGTGTAAGGTCATTCCTCCCAGCAACAAACTGGCGGCTTTTCCCATCCAACCAAATCTACCGAACATCATATAGGCAGAAAGCAACAAACTGGCAATGTTCATCTTGCTCACGTTTCCACCGGACACTTGGCTTACTGCATTGTTGATGCCGTTCATCAAGGCATTCATTGAACCACCGCCTTGTTGATTGGTCATCTGCATCTGTGCCATGGATGGATAGGATTGCGCTGTTGGATCGTAATAGCCACCGTTGCCATTGGAAACCATGCCGTTGCCGGAAAAGAAATTTCCAGCAAACTGCTTTCCGTCTTGGTACAGGCCGATTGCTTCATTGCCTATTCCTGCCACCCCGTTTTTAAGATTATGGTAGAGCTCCTGCCCCTCGTCAATGGTGGCTCCTCCTGCTCTTTTGATTGAATCATAGGAACCTTCGCCAAAAAGAACGTTGACTGCTTTCTCCGAGATTGACTTTTCGTTTCCGTAAGCATCCTTTTGGTCGCCGAATGCTAATCTTGATGCTGTGTCAACAAGTCCTTTTTCCTTGGAGTCATCCCCCAGTAACTTTTCTTTCGCAAAAGTTAATGCGCCTTTGTTGTAACCGAAATAGGGGAGGGACACAGCACCTGCTACAAGGGAGGTCTTAGGATGCTTGGCGATGAACTCTGCTGTTCCTTTTACTGCGTGCGCTCCTGTTTTTACCGCACTCTTCACATAAGGGGCTGCTACCTTTGCTCCTGTAAGAATATGTGGGGCAGCGGTCTTGGCTCCTTTTAAGGCTGTTTCCAACAATGTTTTCCAATTTGCCATAATTTTGTGTTTGAAGATTAATATTCTGGATAATTCATCTCAATGATGGCTCTGACCTTATGGCTCTCTGCCTTTGGTGTTGGCATGATGCCACCATTCACTGCGCTGCATAGCCAGGCTTGTGTGCCTGGGTTCTCCTGTACTTCCGTAGAAGTCCAATACCAACAGTCTGCATCCAAGCTGATAGGTTGTCCTCCGCATCTCTTTATGATGGGATTGATGGTCTTGGCTGCACTTTGCAGCAATCGTTGTTCTGCCACGCTTGGGATGTGGTCGCTTTGCCCATACTCGTGGAAGTTCATCATCCTCATGGCTATCGGAGAGCCATGGCCAGTTTCATTGTCATAGCTTTGATACATGGCAACGGTATTGGAGAAGCCGTCGAACTTGGTGATGTCACCGCTCGTTCCGTTCTCCATTCCTATGGAGTCACAGAACATGCCGCTTGTTTCCTCCAGGTTTACCGCCAACACAGGATGATCTTTCGTCTTTTCGGCAAAGACTACTCCCACGGCTTTGCGCTTGCTTTGGTTGAAATAGGTTGCCGTGTCCATGCAGGTATGGTCATCGCAAAGGACATATCCTATATGCAAGTCCGGGTCGTATGGCTCATGATTGTCGCAGGAGGTCATGAAGGATGCCATCATAAGCATCCCCATGACAAAAGTTGTTATCTTTGTTTTCATTTTACACCTTATTATATTATAGGGGAACTTTCACGCCAAAGGATGCTCCTGTTCTGAACGTGTCCTTTCCTCTGATTACTACATCTTCCTTCACCTGGAAGAACAGGCTCCAACCGTTGTAGAGGTTATAGGTATGCTCGTAACCTACATGTCCTGCGGTTATCACTTTGTCCAGGTCGCTGCCACAGCTAACACCTATTCTTACACTTCCGTGGTGGTTTCTGCCTCTTGTAACACATGGCTTGTAGGCTGCACCCACAGTCCATGTGTTATAGTTGTGCCAGAAGGAGTCGCTTGTGACATGTCCTGCCTCCTCGTCTTTCTTGTATTTCAAGTAGGCTGTGGCGAAATATTCCCAGGCGTTGTGATACTCGGTTTCGTGCTCGTAGGCGAGGGTGGCCTCTACTCCTTGCGGATAGCTGCCGCCAACGCCTACCATGATATGGTTGCCGTGACTCTGGGCGAATGCGCTTGCTGTCAGTAGTATGGCGAATATCGTTGAAAGTATTCTTCTCATATCTGTCTTTTTATTGTTCACGTAAAAGAAGGGTGTCGAAGGCATCGGCGGCCAACACATCCTCGTAATCGAGGTTCATGGAGATTGTTCTTCCGGAAATCTGCTTTTCGCTGAGTTCGATGGATAGTACCTTGTCGTTAGGAAAAGTCATTTTCTTCAGAACAATGATGTTTCTGTAGCCTTTCTTGAATCTTACGGAACGATCCAATACCAGGGCAGGCTTCAGCTCGATGGTCTGCACATTGGTGGCTTTCTGCTGCTTCTTGTCCTGCAGCTTTACCCTTAGCTCGTCGATATCAAACGGAAGGTTGGTCTTGTTGTCCACGGAGAAGTCTATGAAGAAGTATTCTCCTACCACATAGATGTTGTTCAGACGCATGGTCATCTTGTTCTGGGTGGTGAATGTGCTTCTATATCGGGCAGGGGAGTTCCACACCTTCATGGCGTAACTCACCATGTCCACCGTTGACATGCTTACATCTGGGTTATGGAAGGCATTGCGCTCCACTAGCTCAACTTCCTTGTCAGTCACAGCCTCTTCCAGCTTGCTTGTGTATATCAAGGCATATTGCACTCGATAGCGTTCTGTGATGATGGTGACAACTCCCATCACCTCGCCGTCTTTGTGGTTGCCTGTCTTTGGCTTCAAGCGGATTACATTCTCCAATGGCTTGTCGCCAGCGATGCTGTCTGTGGATATATCTACCAAGCGAATAGGCTCTGATGCCGTGATGATGGATGAAACATTCTCGTTGATAGTGAGCTGCTCCATGTCGTTATATCCTTTCTGAGCGAATGCTCCAAGTGTGGCTCCTAAGCACACCGCAAGGAGTGATAGGAACTTCTTTCTTATTTCTTTCATTTCTATCTGATTAATAATTGTTTCTATTTCTGTTGCTTCTTTCCTTCTGACTGCCGTCAACAAGGTAAACTCGTGTGCCGTACTTCAGGCGGACACGGTTCTTCTTGGCTGCTGTTCCCAAGGCGTTCATCACTCGTTGTGAGGCATTTTGCGCTGCTTGGGTCGCCCATCCCTTGATGCCGCTGCTGCTGGTCGTGGTGTTGTCCATGATGTTGCCGCCTTGCATGGCACTGCTTGCGACTTCCTTGGTGGTTTCCCTGAAACTGCTCAGAGGTACATACAGGCCTTGCATGCCGTCCGTGTCATAGATGGATAGGCTTACCTTGATGATGTCATCGTCATAGAAGATGCTTTCTACCTTTCCTTGGACTCTTTGCTTGCCGAAGCCACTCATGGTGGCATATAGGTAGGTGCCTTTCTTGATGGTCTCGTCGCCTATCTCTATGTCATCCAACAGGCGGAGACGGACCCTGCTGCCGTCAACGGCCTTTACGTTCTCGTCGATGATGGCCATGATGAGCTTGTCTTTTTCCTTGTCCTTGCCTACGGTGTTGAAGTAGTCGGAGACTTCCTTGGTCTTCTTTGTCACCTTTTCTGGTTGCTCTCCATCTTGCTGTACGCCTCCTTGGTACTGATGGTTGCCGTTAGCGGTATTTGGAGCGTTGTAAGAATTGTCGGTGTCATTGTTCATGGTTCCAGGAATACCGCTGTTCGTGGTGTTTCCTGTTGTGGTTGAAGAGGAAAGGGAAGAGGACGAGTTTTCTTCATTGTCTGCCAGATAGTTGTCGCCACCTCCCAGGTTGCGGTTCATTTCTTCCCAGTTGCGTTGGCGACGGCGACGTTGCGCCTTGGCTATCTCGGAGCTGCTTATCGGGTCAACGAAGTCGTCATTGTTGGATTGGCTGCGATTTTGTCTCACTCGCTCTTGCATCTCTTGGAGCTTGCGCTTCTCCTCGGCTTGCTGTTGCTTGACCTTCTTGGCTTCCTCTTCGTTATACTTTGACTCGTAATCCTGTTTCTTGTTTACGGAGTCGTTGTCGTTCTCTACGTTTTGGACTCCCGAAAGGTCGGAAATCTTTCCGTATTCCCTTTGGGTGTTGTCCATTTTGTCGCCTAGGACGCTGTCGGTGTAGGCTTCCGGTAACTCGCTCGACAAATAGTCGGTGGTCTTCAGCTTGCTGTTGCCTGGCCCTGATGTTTCGACGTTGAATGTGTCTATCAAGAAGTAGCCTGTGAACAACAGCGGTATGTATATGATGGCTGGTATCATATACTTGGGCTGCTTGAAGTTGATTTTCTTTATATCCATCTTTATTGTGCTTTGTGTGAATTACGTTGCTCCTGAAGGGCTTTCTCTACTCGCTCCACTGCCGTGTGGCGTTTTTGCTCCTTGCTCGCATTGTAATATCTTATCATGTTGATGACATTCCAGGCGAACAGGGAGATTACCAAGCCGAACACGATGCCCAGAAAGGCCTTTCTGTGGTCGTTTGCCCATTCTTGGATTTTCAAAAACAGTATGTTGAGCTTGGTCTTCTCAGCGAACTTTTGCCCTGCTCTCACCTCTCGCTCGTATTGCTCTCGATACTGGGGATCGTTCTTGTCGGGCATCTTCTCGCCCATGAGTACTTTCTTTATGTCCATTGTTGCTTGATTTAATAGTCTGACTTCTTGGTTTCCTCCAAGTCTTGGTTCTTCAGTGTTCGCCAGTTGGTGATGAGGATTCCGTGAGGGTTGTTCTCTGTTCTCGGCACTCTTCTGAGCTTGCCGGCGGTTACTAACTGACGCATCAGGATGCTTGTCCTTCGCTCGATGCGCTGTCTGCCGTAGTAGGTGAAGGTGAGGGAATCGGTGTTGAGCTTGATGCTGTCACAATAGATACTGCAGATGGTGCTCGTACCTATTATATTATTATAGAAGCCTTTTTCCTTCAGGGCGTTGTACTGGGCTAGTCCTGTCTCGTCCACCAGATACATGGCTTTCTTCATGGTGTATTGGATATACTTGTCATCAGGTGCCAACGTGAAGAAGAACTGATGGAACATCTCGATGTCGCTCTTGGCTTCCACATCGAAGGTTTCTTCTTGGGTGGTCTGCTTCACCAGGATAGGAACGGTTCCGTCCAATACGTAAACTTTCTTGTGGGCTTCGTCCACCATGCCCTTGGCGATGATGATGCTGCCTAGGCTCACAATGACGCAGCCTACCAGAAATAGGCTGCTCACTATCATTACGAGCTTGATTTTATTCTCTAAATTCTTTAATACTGCCATATTGTTGTTTTTTTATCTATTCTTTATATTTTCATCACTGAAGCCGCACTTGCCTTCACTGAGGATGCTACTCCCTCGCCGAAGTTTCGGGTGGAGAATGCTGTGTCGCCCTCTGGTATCATCCACGCTGCCAAGTCTGGAACTAGGTTCAAGCACTTCAAGGCTACTACGGATGCTGCCAATAGGTAGCCGCAGGTCATGAAGGCGTTCTGGATGTAGGCAGCCATGGCTCCCTCGCCTTGGGTGATAGCAGTAAGGTTCTCTACTTGAACACTTAGTACGATGTCGAAAAGTAACAATACATAGAAACCAACGAAGTATAACATCGCTCCGTAGAAGTGTACCGTGAGATACCTCGTTATCCACTTAGCCCAGGCTCCTTCCCATTTTGGTAGGACGCTGAATGCCCATTGAATCGGTCCGAATATCGTGAGCATTCCTAACAGTATCTGCTGACAGAAAATCGTGCTCCACCAACCAATTCGGTAGATGACCAAGGCAAAGAACATGACAACTTTGTCCAGACCTATCATTAAACCTGCAAAGGTGGACTTTTGTGCAGCTTTCGAAACTTGTTTTTGCCCTTCGGTTGTAGCTTTGGTTCCTGTAGCGTCAGCACTAGCGGAAGCAGCAGCTTCCGTTTTCGTTCCATTTGCTGCCACATCAATATCTGCCTGCAAACTACCAGCAATAGAATCTCGTGCTTGGATAAGAGGCATAAGTTCATTGTATTTATCACTTACTTGTGTAGCTTCGGCTTCATATAAGTCATGTGTGTAGCTGCCTATGCAATTAGGAATGTAAGCCAAAGCGTCAAGGATGCAAGCGTTGCTGGCACCTTTGAATCCACTCATACTTGGTGGGTACCAAAAGCACATCACGATGGCAATGCCTAACACCTTCATTATCTTGAAGACATCTATAGGCTCATTCTTCACCATCATCTTGTAGGCCATGCCTCCAGCCACGATGATAGAGAACAATGCTCCCAAAGCCATGCTCATCTGCAAAATCCACCAAAAAGGACCTTGCGAACCGATAAAATCGCTGTTGCATAAAAACTCGTTTGTTTGAAAAACGACATTGTCTATGTCTTCCTCAAACAAATCAACACCTATGGTTTGCGAGAGGTCGCTAACCATGTCTTTTATTCCATCCATCGTACCACTACCGGATGAAGCATCTAAGAATAATGTACTAAATGCCATTTTTATATCAATTTTAAAATTTTCGCACAAAAGTAGTGGAAAATTACAAAAAAGGCTATCTAAACACGATATACCTTTTTATTTAACATATTCTTTTTCTAAGGATTATCGTGTAAATGATTATAAATGAGGCTGCTCACCCCCTTTAACCCCTCGGTGTTAATGCAAGGGTATAGATTATTGAGGTAGATATACAACAAAGCCCCTTGCAAATGCAAGAGGCTGTTGATTATTTGAATAAAGAATCTATTTCTTCGCTGCTTTTTGTTTTATTGAGGAGTTCTTGTCTTGCTGTTTCTAAATTTAGAGCATCTTTGAGGCTTTGTAACTCTTTCGATGAATAAAACTGAAATATTACGAGATTTTCAGTGACTTGTTCTTTTATAGGATATGAAGTTAATGCTCCTTGGTTATAACCTTTCACTCTTTCAAATGCCATTCCGTTCCATCCGAAAAATACACTACATTGTCCATCTTTGCTAACTTCGAAGTAGGGAGTGCATTTCCTTATATATGGAACCTCTGTTGGTTGATAATACTTTATGTTGTTTCGGTAAAGGGTTAAAAACAAAATAGGAACGTAGCTAAAGGTTGCAATTTCTTTTTTATAGTTAACAACCTTGTTGTTTTTTGCTATGGCACTCCATTCATCATATTTTGTTTGAAGTGTATCTATTAGATTTTTGAAATCATTTATTCTTTGTTCTGGAGTTTTATATTTATGATACATGTTTGGGGCACCTGAAATGCTTGCCAAAATAAATGAACCTTTTCCTTTATTATTGAAAGCCATGTTTAAACCTGTAACCTTTCCTTGTTCGAAAAATAAGGAAAGATTGCATGTGTCAAGTTTTTCGCCGAAACCAGTCATGATAAAAGTTCTATTAACCGTCCCAGTCTGTGCCATCACATTTAGCATTCCTATCAAACTAAGGAATACTACTGCTATTGTTTTCTTTGCTATGCTATAATTGTTGTAATTTCTGTTACTCATATCATTTACTCTTTGGTTTGACATTATTGCCGTTTTACCTATTTTTGGCTGTAAAGATACAGCTTTTTCTTGAATTGAGCAACATTATTAACTAAAAGTTTAGTTTTCACATATATTTTATTGTACTTTTGAGTAAAACGACTGATTTATATCCTTATTTTTCTGTTTCTTTATTGTATTATTGCCTTATTTCTTTGTTGCTATATTTCTTTATTTTCTTATATAATTATATTTTTATATGGTTATATAATTATGCGAATATAGGTGTATTTGTTTGCTTATTTGGAGAAACCATCCACGGCCATGGCGTTCTGCCATCTTCGCATGGCATTGTTTGCTATCACCGTATTGCTTGATTGCCTGTCTATTTTCGTTGCTTTCTGCTGGGCTTGTTTGACAGTCTTTAGACTTTTCCAATATCTTAGTTGCCCTGTGAGGGTGAGGTTGCGTTTCACTATGTCTTGGTAGATTGCCAAATATTCCTTCTTTCGACTGCCTAGGTCTAGATAGGACTTTCTGATGAGCTTGATGGCACAGTCGAGACTATTGTAGATGTCTTTCCAGTTCTTGAAGTCATCGCTGCTGCCTCCATAGCTTACTATCTTGTTGATGTTGCTTTCGAAGGTGTTCATCTTACTCTCTATCTTTCCCTTTTCCATCATCCAGGCGACATCGCCTGCGCCTGGTGTTCTTGTAGCGATGTTGGTGGCTTCTACCTTCTCTCTCTTTACCAAGTCGGAATCCACTTTCTCCGCCAAAGGAACTTCCTTGTTGGTCAATACTTGATTTTCCAAGCGAAAACTCAACTTGTTGGTGGCTGCTGCTGTTTTTTGGTAACTCTTGTGCATAAGTTGATAGTATTCTCTTGGTTTAAGACTGCCAGCACCAGTTTCCATTACTGTAAACTGATTCATGATGTCATCTTCATGAATATAGGTAACCTCGGCTCCTTGCGCTCTTGATGTCGTGGAGATGAATAACATTGCCACTAATGAAAATAAAATTCTTATATGTTTCATTGATTATTGCTTAATATAATTATATTTTTATATACTTATATGTCTGTTTCTTTATTGTTTTATATAAGCCTATACTTATATATACCTTTTATCCATTGGAACTAAATGTCTCCTCTTGACCTGCCGCCGAGAATGCCCCCTCCTCCCAAAGCCTTATGTTTCTCGGTGGAAGGGCTTTGAAGGTTGTTGTAGGCAATGTACTGCGATTTCTTCCATGTGTCGTATGCCTCCAACGCCATCTCCCTGATGGTCTTGGCTCTGAATATCTCTTTCTTCCAGAACCCCAGGCGAATGGTCATATAGCTCCAAAGGGTTAGGTAGGCGTTCCTGACAGATGCGTCAATGGCATCCATGTTCTCATTGATACATTGCAAGCAGAGCATCATGGATTCTGTCTTGCACTCTGCCGTTCCTGTGAGGTAGGCTGACAAATCTATATAGGATTTATAGATGCTGGAAGCGGAACTTTTTATATCCTCTATGGTTTGCTTGCTTGTTGTATAGATGATGGTGTCCGATGACCATACCTTGCCCTTCAAGAGTATCTTTTCCTCATACTCGTTCAGAAGCTGTAGGTAGCTATTGATGTTGCTACTGCAGCTTTGGTAGGTTCTTACTCCATGAAAAGCCGTGGCTGTTCCATTAAGAATGAGGTCGATGATGTCAAAGCAGCGTTTGTATTTATCGAGCCTCTTGCTGGATTCCTGATATTCCTCGATGCTTTTCTGCGAGCCTTCATGTACCTGTTCTACTCCTAGCTCAGCTATCATTCTTATATCCAAGGCTGTTCTTACAGTCTTGTGGTTGGAAATCATCGCTTCCATGGATGGCATGTCGTTGATGCCAAACTGGGCGTGGCTTTTTGTTGGAAGCCATGCCAGTAATGCCACTATTATATAATAGGTATAGTACCTATGGTTCTTTTTTCTCATACCGTTCGTTTTTAATTGTTACTTTTTATTTTTTCAATGAGCATATCTGGGGATAGTATGTCTAACTTGGAAAAGGCAAACCACTTTTTACCTAAGTCTTTGATGGAGGCTCCAATGTGATATACATCATCGTCTATACAAAGGAAGCGGTCATGCGACAAACGGAATGTCTCAACATCAATCGGTGCATATTGAGCATTATGGCGGTCTATGTCGAGTTGGAACCGACGGATTATCTGCTGAGTATAGATGACCGCAGACACACTACTAAGCATGGAAACTCCATTTTCTGTAAAAACATAAGGAAAATACCTTGCGCCACCACGTCCCTCGTTTGAGGTTCCAATTTGGCACCTCAAACATTCTTCCTTAGTTAATTGGAACATAAAGTCTTCAGGAAAACGTTCTATGTTGCGTTTCACCTGCTTGTTCAGATACTTAGTTTCTACTCCATAAAGTTTTGCTAAGTCTTTGTCGAATATAACTTGTTGACCTCTTATGACTTTTATTAGAGACTCTATGTTATCCACGACAACCAACTGATCACGATTTGTGACCAGTTCGCTGTTCTCTATCTTTTCTGTTGTATCTACCATATTTATATTCATTTTCAAAATCACAAATTGTGACCTTAAACGTTTTTGTCAGACTTTTGTGTGGATGGGGTATTCTCTTTCTTGTCCTCTACTCCTGCCTGTTTCTTCATTGCCGCCATACTTGCATCTTCCCATCTTGTAAGTGCATACTCGGCGATGGCTCCTCTGGATGCCCTGCTCACTACATCGAATATCTTGTGCTTCAGGAAGTCGAGGATGGTTTCTCTGTCTTGCATCACTTTCTCCAAGATGACAAGCTGTGAGTAGATGGAAGTGAGCTGGTAGTCAACTTCTCTTGCTACATCCAGGCGGTCGCTAGCCCATAGCAGATGGATGCCGTCTTCGTCTTCGTCATCATCAGCTTTTGAGGCATAGTTGTACTTGATGTTGATGCTGCAGTTGGGCATGTCTGCCATCAATTCCTTCAGCTTGGCATTCACCTCGTCGGCTCTTTCTTTCTCGCTCTTGCTCATGTCTAGCTTGATGACTGCCACGACATTGTCGCTGGAATACTCGCTTGTGAGCTTGAAATCCACGGACAATATGGCTCGATGGATTCTGATTCCAAGGAAATACTTTGGCTTCTGTTGCAAGGTGAGGGTGGCTGTATAGGTCACCGTTGACTTCACCGACGGACAATAACCATGTCTTACAAAGATATATTGGCTGCTGCCTTCCACCCAGTTGCCATCGTCTGTCCATTGTAGCTGGTACATGCCTTCCAATTCCTTCATGTTGGATGGTATTCTGTAGGGACCGTCCAAGTTGTCGGCAAGGTCTTCGTAATACTCGTTTACATTGTTGTTCAACTCGTTGAGGAATTTCTGTGTATTGTTGAGCTGTTGCTTCAAGCTTGCCGTCTCATTGGTGATGGAATCATATTGGCTGCGCAAGCTCTTCACCTTGTCCTGGTTGCCCAACGACTGGGCTTGCTGAATTTGCTTTATTAGCTCTTGCTGCTTCTTGTCGTTGCTGGAAATCTGTTGCTTCAAGGTGGAAATCTGTGCCTCATACTCCTTTTGCTTGGTGAGAAGGTCATCCACATTGTTATTTTCTGAGTCTGGAGTGCTGCGCATGGCAAACTCCTTTGACTTCTCATTGAGGGAACTGCCTTGCTTGCCATTCTCCTTCCAGTTGAAGCTGCCTTCTCCTAGGGATGCTCCTCCGTCACAGGTGGCTGTGAAACTTACGGAGTTGCAGCCTTCCATCTTCTTCTCATCGGCCATGGCATAGTATCTTGGTGGGTCGGAGCACAGCTTATAGGAGAGGGTGCTGCCTTCCTTGTCGGCCTCTTGGTCTTGGTAGTATTTCAAGCGAGATTCCATCTTCTTCTTGAAGATTTCCAGGTTCATGGTCTGGGAATCAAAGATTTCCTCATACACCTCATCCTTGATGTTCCAAGTGTCCGTAACTGTCATATATACGCAGAAATGCTTACCTCTTTCGTGCTTGGAATGCGAAAAGGTTCCTCCGCTCTTGTCCCAGATGTAATTATAGGAAACGGTCTGATAGCTGAGGGTTATGGTATGTCCTGGATTCTTTTTCTCATACTCGGCCTTCTTGCTTGTATTCCATCCAGTGGAACTTTCCGCAGTACTTTTTAGCTGATTGTATTCGGCGGTTGTAAGAGTTGGATAGGGTGGAGCTGTCTTCTTTTGGGAATTGCACTTGAATGTCCATCCTGGCCAGTTGTAGTTGTTGTTGGTGTTGGTAGGTGGGGACGGCTTGTAGGTGGCGAGGACTTGCGAGCCACTGTTCACCTGGGCTATGTACCATCTTTGGGTGTAATATTGTCCCTGCATCTCCTTGATGTAGTTGCTGATATAGCCTGTGATGTTGTAGTCGTCAACCTTGAAAAGTCTGGCCACGCCGTCGGCATCGGCGGTCTGGATTACTTGCATCAGGATGTTCTCCACGTTTCCTGCTTCCTTGTATTTGTCGTATTGCTCCTTGAAGTTCTTGTAGAGGTCTGCAATCTCCTTGGGCTTCATGTGGAAAATCTTGCCTATCTTGCTTCCTTCTTGCAAGTTGCTGTCGATGGTGTTTCCACCAATGGAGGCCAAGAGGCTACCAAGGTTCTTGAAGTCTTCCTGTATGTCCTCTTTCGTGAGTCCGTCGCCAAAGTCTCCAAGTTTGTCCAACAGGTCGCCCCAGTTGGTATTTGCACCCATCTGCGCTAGGTCGAATATCTTTCGCAGGTCATCGTTGATGAGGAGGAACGTCACATCCTTGAAACTAAGCTTGCCATTGGTGCAAACTAGCTCGAACTGCTTGCAAAGCTGTTCCACGTTCTCGGTGGTCTTGAACAGGTAAGGCCCCCAGTAGATGGCATTTTGGGGTTGCTTCACCATCTTGGAGGCTACGGTTATCAACTTTGGCATGATACCGTTCTTCACAAGGTTGAGGATGCGCTTGTAATAGTAGTTTTCCTCAGACGCAAAAAGGCCAGGGTTACGCATGGCATCCCTGTCCTTCTTCTTGGATAGTAAAATTCCCGCAGTGGCTACGGTGGCACTCTTGTAATGGTCAACGATCTTTTGCAGGTTGCTGGTGTTCATCGCCTCCATCTCTGCCTCCGAAGCGTAAGCTGCGGTCATGGCTGCAGCCGTCACCTTGTCAACGTTCACCGCATGATAGGACAGGGCGAACATCGGCAAGGTGGCTAGCAACAGCATAGTTATTATGGCACTTAATCTACGCATGGTTTTCATTGCTTGTTCTTGTAGTAAAACACTTTCTTTTCCTTCAGTACTTTCTGGGAGAACTCCAGGCTCTTCTTGATGCCGCTGTTGTGCCAGTCGCTCACGAACTGCTCAATGGCATGTTGGTAGTCGGTGGCCATGAGCTTCTTGTAGAGTTTCAAGGCTTCCTTCTCGGCTTTCTCTGTGGTATAGGCCATGTAGCACTCCGGTGGCTCCTCCACTCCAAGAACCTCGCCGCTCTGCCCTCTCTTCAGGAATACTTCCTTGAATGGGCTTCTGCCTTCCTTGTTGTCCAGACGGTTGATGGTGAAGATTTTCTTGCAGTCGTTGTCGGTGAGGGCGAGGGTGGCCTTGATGTCATCGAACTTGTCCTTGAACTTGCTTTGGTCTAGCAACATGAACACGTCGGAGTTGTTGATGATGGCTTCCTTCACGATAGGGGAGGAGGTGATATCTTGTATCTCCTGTGTCACAACACCAACCATCGCCCAGTGCTTTCTGGCGGTCTTGTAGAGGTATTTTATATAGTTGGCCATCACTGGGGTGGCGATGGCTTTCCATGCTTCCTCGATGACCAGGCATTTTCTGCCTTTCTTGATTCTCATCTTCTGGGTGAACACATCCATGATGATGAGCACGATAATAGGGAAGAGAACTGGATCGTCCTTCACCTTGTCTATCTCGAAAACGATGAACTTTTCATCAAACAGGCTGCTGTCCAAGTCATTGTTCAGGATATACTCTTGCTCTCCTCCCTTGTAGAAAGGTTTGAGGATGGCGGCGAAGTCATTGATGTTGAACTCGATATGTTGTTGGTGCAGTATCTGAGGAATGCGCTCCAAGGCAAACTCATAGTAGGTGTTGAAGGAGAGTTCCTTTACTTTCAGCTTTTTCTTCTGTCTCTCTATCTTTTCCAGCTTGCGCTCGATGCGCATGAGATAGTTGTTTTCTATCACCTCCGGGGTGAGAAGCATCAGTTTCTTCTTGGCATTCTCTTTTTCACCTTCGGTGGATGCAGCGTCATCGATGACTGCTTGCAACTTCCCCTTCAGGCGTTGCTGTCTGGTGAGGTCTTTGCCATCTTTTGCCTCTGCCGTGGCTGATTCAAAGTCGAAGTCCTCTCCATATTTCTCTTCCAATTCTTGCTCATACTCCTCATACTTGCCGTTGGTCTTGTCTTGGAGAAGGAGGGTGTCCTTCATCTTCTGCCGCTCTTCGTCGGTAAAGCCTTCGAACGGATTGAAGTAGGCTTCGAAATACTCCACGATGGTTTGGTTGATGATGGTGTCCTCTATCTTGGACGGCATCTCCGCACCCTTGAATATCTGGAAGATGAGACTCTTCAGGAAGTTCTTCTTCTCGCCAAAGTTCTGGTCATACTCCAGCTTGGTAATCTTGAAAGGGTTCATGGAGATTGGCTTTTCCTTGCTATAGGAAATATAGGTGCCCTCGAAGTAACTGCACAAGCCTTCGTAACTATCTCCTGTATCTACTATCACGATGTCCGTGTCTTGCTCGTAATACTGGCGCATCACGGTGTTCATGAAGAAGCTCTTGCCACTTCCCGAAGGACCTAGGACGAAGAAGTTACTGTTGTTGGTGTATTTCACCTTTCCTTCCTTACCTGTCGTGTCTATTGGCATTGGCACTCCTTGGCGGTCGGTATAGTAACACTTCAAGGGGGAGTTGTCGCCCTTCGCCTGGTGTTCCTTGTACATCAGGCACAAGGCGGCCTCCGAGATAGTGAGGAACTGGTCGTAGTCTTGGTTGAGACGGAAACAGTTGCCAGGGAAGCTCGCCACAAACAGCTCCAGCTGGTTGTAGGCTCTCTTGGAGATATGGATGCTATACTTGGCAAAGATGTTCTCTAGGTTGTTGGTGACTTTCTGGAAGTCCTTGTCTGCCTCTATCTTTATCACCAGGTTGTAGTGTGCATATACGAGTTGCTTGCCATTTCTTGCCACCTCGTCTTGAACTGCCTTTATGTCCTCTACGGCTATCAGGTTGGATGGGTTTGGAATGGAAGCGTGACGGTTCTTCTTTTTGTCTAGCTTTGCCATCTCCCTCTTTTGGTTCGGGAAGAAGATGACTTGGTTGTAAATGACAGTATCTACACCTGGGATATGGTCTAGCTCCGACAGCAAGTCCTCTGGCATCACCGAGTTGTTCACCACGGTGTCGCTGTAGGGGCGTATCATGCCTGGCAAACCTACGTTGTCAACATCCAGCAGGCTATATACTTTTACATGTTGGTCGCCCATGCCGATTTCTTCACTGTCAACCTTGAAGTCGGTCATGCCTGTGGTAGGATTCTTGAAGTCAACGGCAAAGAAGCGGTCGGCAAACTCCTGACACCCCCTTGCACCAAGGAAGCGGCATGTGATTCCACCACTCTTCAATCGGTCGGCTACTTTCTGTATCTTTACGTTGAAATCTCTCCACTTGTTGTTGTCGTAGGCTTTCAGTCCGCCACTCTTGCCCTTCTGGGTAATGGTGAGATAGGTGGTTGCCTCTGTGTAGCTTCTTCCGTTGAAAAAGCGGAAGTAGGCATCTGAGAGGAAACGCTTCTTGGCATCCTTGTTCTTGCCCTTGATGCTGCTCATGTCGAACTGCTTGCGTACAAAGATGTCTTGCTTGTGGATGGCATAGCCATCTCCAAGCACTTGCATCACTGATGCCATGAGTGATGTGAACTCGTAATAGCTATCGGTGTCGGCGGAATATTTCCTTACTGGATTCTCCATCTTCAGAACGGCGGAGTAGTCGCCTTTCTTGGTATATACCACGCCGATGCCATCCACTTCCTCTATGCTGAAATAAATATCCTCGAAGATCTTGGCTCTCTTTCCTCCAGTGCCGAACGCACCTACGGAAATAGCCATACCTACGAGGATGGAAATGAAAACGACCGAAACGAAAAGTAAAATCATATCTATGAATTTATTAAATGATAAACTTGCTCATCTTTTCTGATGTTCCACAAGATGGGCAAGGATGAAAACACCCACAGGTGAGTGCTTGGAATGCAAGCCCTTGTGCTGCTTGATGAATATCATCGCTCCTCCAAAGCCTACGATGGATGTAATCAAGACAAGGCCTACTAGAAAACCGAAGGCAACGTAACCGATGAGAAAACTTAAAATGCCTCCTCCAACGGTTCCTGCAGCCCAATATATGTACCTACCCCTTAAACCCATAAATTCAAGGGGCTTTTGGAGTCCCTTGAATACTGGATAGTCAGGATATTGCTCTTGACTCTCATTTGCCATAATTTATTGATGACGATTAGTTGGTTACACCAAAGAACAATGGCAATGCCTGGGCAGCTGCCACAAGGAAGATACATGCGCCCACGGTCATCATAATCTTCTTCTTGATGTCGTTCTCCTCATTGTTCATGGCAATGTAGATGGAGATGGCTCCAACCACGGCAACGACACCTGCAATGGCATAGCAGAGCTTCACCACTACTGGAACATACTTGGCAATCTCGGTGGTCACCGTTCCCAAGGCTGTTGTTCCTGCCGAATAGTCACCTGCGGTGTTCTGGGCAAACATTCCCAGGGTAAAGACAAAGAGGAGAGTGAACACCATGGCTACTCTTGGGTTGCCAACTAGAGCCTTTGTGCCCTTGGTTGCAGAGCACACAAAGTCCTTGGCGCTTACTGCGTTTTTCAAAATGCTAATTTTCATAAATACTTTTTTATTTTAATTGTTATTATTGATAATTCTATTTAACCAAAGTTGAATCCGAAGAATGCTGGCATCACGATGGTTGCACCTATCATGAAGAGGCAACTGCCTACAAGCACCATCACACTCTTGGTGAAGCCTTCCTCTCCTGCTTGCAACTTGATGTAGATGCTGGTAGCACTGTAGATGGACAGGACGGCTGCAATGGCATATAGTAGCTGAACAGTCAAACTGCACATGGCAACGACATATACTACCATGTCATAGAGCTTTCCTGAGCTTCCGCTGTAATCGGTTGTACCACAGGAGGCGGAGGCCGTAAGGCATATTGCTATGAATAGAAAGGCTAGAAAATACCTTTTCTTCATTATCTTTCTCATATGCTCATCCTTTCTGCCATATCATCGCCTTCGGCAACCAACAAGGCTAGTCGTTTGTCGTCATAGTCTGCGGCTGCTATCTCATCCTCGCTCTCGGCAACTACCTTCACCATCTCAGCCTTGGCTGCCACAGCCTTGGCATATAGCTCGGAGTCTTCCGTTGCCATAATCTTGGAGGCTATGTCCTCGCCGCTTTCCTCTGGCGAGATGGAAGGCTCTTGGACGGTGGCTTCCGATGGGATGGTTTCTTGTTTTGCCGAAGAGGTGTCTGGCAAGGCTTCCTTTTCCTTGATGAAGGTTGGTTCCTCGACAAACGCTTCTTGTGAGGAATTGCCAACGGCAAACACCTCTACGTCTTTCTTTTTCTTACCTTTGTCGCCTACAGTGTCCATGGCCATTATAACGGCATAATAGACGATATAGACAAATGTCAATATTGCTGCGAATATCCAAAATGCTCCCATTGTCTTGATTTTGTTTTGTTAAAAATTCGGGTGCAAAGGAACTACTTTTTTGCAATATAGGGGCGAAAATCACGATATAACTTTTTATTTAACATATTCTTTTTCTAATAACTCTCTTTCTCTTTGCTGATAATCAATAAGTTATAGCTAGCTTGTATTTTTCTTGTATCTAATTTTTCATTTTCGTCCCTTTTGTTCGACCTCATCTTTTTTATTGAAGCGGTAGCGTGCCATCTGCCTCCCTTGCTTTTTCCTGTGCAAAGTTATGGCGGCCCTGTCAGATGCCAAGTACCAGGAGAGGACTCCTTATTTGGCTAAAACTTTTCTGGAAGCCTTCCGCAAATAATTCTTATTTGGGCATTCCTGAAAAGTTTCTACCAAATTCCTTGGCGTTCTGACTTCGCTGGGCTGCCATCCTTTCTGCACGTAAAAAGGCTACAGGGGACGACGGACACGCCGGGGTATGATAAAAAAAATATCGGATCGAACGGAACGAAAAGCTGTAAAGGCTAGAGGATTCCAGAAATCCGAAGTATAAATTCATTTATGTTGAACCAATAAAATAGAATGATTATGGCAAATTGGGCTAGTACAAGCTACCGAATTGAGGGTAAGCAAGAGGACTTGAAAACTCTGAATGAGTTGATTAACGAGTTTATGGACGGCAAGCGTCCTGTAATGGAAGACAACGCTTCCAAGGATTGGGAGGGTAATGTTGCCCTGGAACTGGGAGAGAACACCAAAGGGTATTATCTCCGTGGATTCATCCAGACTTGTGAACTGGAGGATGATGTCCTAAGCATCGAGGCTGAGGAGGCTTGGGGTGCTACAGACTTCCGACACATCCTTGAAAAACATTTCGAGGGAATGAAGGTTTACTTCATCGTGGAAGAGGAAGGTGGGGAGGTTTATGCCACCAACGACAAGGAAGGACGATTCTTCGACTATCGTTTCTTGGTTGACTCTTGCGTGGATGGGGCTGACGAGTGGGAATACTTCGACACGAAGGAACAAGCACTTTCCTATGTAGCCCGAAGAATGGGGGTGGAAACCGTCACTTTGGAGGAAATAGACAAGTGGAACGATGACCACTACGAGGGGGATGATTACATCTACTTCCACGAATATGAGCTTGTGGCATAATAATTAAGGTAACGGAGAGGCTAACCACCTCTCCATAACGTAACAAAATATGGAATACATAGATTTTACAGCACAGAGACTTCATTTGCATAATAACTGCAAAAGGGCTATCGTTGATTTGATGAAAGAGGCGGAGGTGGAGGAAATAGACCTCCTTCACAAGGAAAATGTCTTTGGAGCGGCTTGGCTCATAAGATATTTCTATGGTGACACTACGATGGAAGAGGTTCAGGTCACCAAGATAAAACTCGATGGGGAGGCTCTTCTATACAAAGGGAGAAACACCGTGGGAGAGGTGGATGAGGATTGGCAAAAACTCGAAATCTCCGATAACGTGATTTCTGCCACTATTGATTCTGTCTATGAGGCTGTTTGGCTGAGATTGAAAAAGTAACCTAAAATTTGAGAAGAGCTATTTTTACTGTTACTAAGTGTTAAATTTTCGTGTGTATAACAAGAAAGTTAGGAAAAAGTTTACAGATATTAGAACTTTTTCCTAACTTTGCAAAAAAAATAATGTCACATGAAAGAAAAGCCAAAATTTACAATTCTCTATACAGAGGAAGCTATGAGCTTTTTGCAATCTCTTGATTCTAAGGTTCAAGATAAAATAGCTTTTAATATCAATAAATGTAGGTTTTATACAGATAAAGAGCTATTCAAGAAACTTGAAAATTCAGAAATCTGGGAGTTTCGAACTCTGTATAATAAGAAGGCATATCGTCTTTTTGCATTTTGGGATAAGGATAAAGAGGCGTTCGTGGTAGCCACTCACGGCATCGTTAAAAAGACACAGAAAACTCCTCTCAAAGAGATATTAAAGGCAGAAGAAATTAGAAAGGAATATTTTAATAATAAATAAGTATGGAACAGATGAAACTTTATACTCATGATGAAATGATGGATAGCGTCATTGGTAAGAAAGGTACACCAAGAAGAGACAAATTGGATGCTGATTTGAAAACATTCTTGATGGGGGAAGCTATCAAGAAAGCAAGGGAAGAGAGACACTTGACCCAAGAACAACTTGGTAATTTGATTGGAGTGAAAAAATCTCAAGTCTCACGGATGGAAAGGGGGGCAAATCTTTCATTCTCTACAATGGCTAGAGTTTTTAAGGCAATGAATATTTCTGCGTATTTTAGTATGCCTGGCATTGGAAAGGTTGCCTTGTGGTAAGGTAAAAACGGATGGCTTCTACCTTTGTGTGTGGAAGCCATCCGTTTTATCTATGTAGCACAGACCTTATTATCAAGACCTGGGCGTTGATGTAATGATTGCCTTCCTCCGTGAGCTGATGACGAAGATAGGCTTCCGTGCAGCCTATTTCCTTGGATGTGAACATCTTGAAGATGGCGGTCACACTCCCAAAATAGTAGTTCTTGTGTCCACTGAAGAAGTGGACATGGATTATTTTTGTTTTCTTTTTATTCATGTCATTTAATTTTTAATGTTCCATATGCCTGTTATATGGTAGGTTTCTGATAATTCACTTATCGTATAATTAAAGACTCATTCCGCTCTTCACAGAGAAGAATGAGCCAATTCAAGTTTAATTTTTTACTATTGTTTTGTTCTTTTCTTGATATGAATGTAATTTCTTATAGCTTGTATTTATGTCTTAGATAGCTCTCTACAGCCTCGATAATGGCATCCTTATATATAACTTTCTTGTTTTTGTCCAAGAGATAGGTACTAGGAATGGCTGGAATGTTATACCTTTCTCGGTCGATGTCCCTTGCATATCTTGCCACTATCCAGTTATAAGGGTATATTCCCTTGTTCTTGTTCCAAGAGGTTAGAGACTCATCTGGATAAAGGGCAAGGATTGCTAGTTCTCCTCTAGCTACCAGGTGGGCGAGGGTGGGGCTATCTCCTGCTAGGATGTTATACACTCGTTTACAATCGTGACAATCGGGATTGTTGAAATAAATGAGCGTGTAGTTGGCTTTTATGCTCTTTAATGTGCCTGTTGTTCCTTCTCTTGTTATATATTTGAAATCGTTGGCTATTGTGCCAACTCTGTTCTTCAGGGCGTTACGTAGTTGGAAACTGTAACGTTCCTTGTAGGCTTCGTCAATTTTCCCTTCTTTTATCGCATACTCCAAGAAGGGAATGTAACATTCTTCGTTCCTCAGCGGTGAATTTGGGTCGGCAAGATGTTTCTCTGCCAATTCCATGAAACCGAGAAACATTTCCTTGCTCCCTTGCTTGGAACGTGACAGCAATGTGTCTATCTGCTGTTTTCTCTCTGTCTTGCTGGAAAATATGAGGTCGCCACAGAAATCCTTGAACTTGGCTTCTGTTACTCCAGGATTGTTTGTCATTGCCTTGTTGGAAAAGTCGAAGCCCTCCCAAAAGGAAACGAAACTTGCCGCAGGATTTGGCTTGGTGACAGGTTTCGAGCTGCATCCAAGCATCAAAATGCTGATGATGAGAAATGCTATTTGTTTCATATATGTCTTTATATTTATGCTGTTAATATTCTATTCAAGTCATGGGCTATCTCGCACCTTTCTCTTCTCTTGTTGGTGTATCGCTTATATGGGATGGACTTTTTGTAACCACTTGCGAAATAGAGGTGCTTGAATACTGCGGAACCTGTGAGGCTCTTGTGTATTATCTTATAGCTCTTGTAATGTCCAAGATAGCCGAGATAAGAGTTGAGTGAGGCTTGGATTGCCTCCAACTGTCCTATGGTCAACTCGTCTCTTGTTGAGAACGAGATGATTTTCTTGGCTTTGCTCCTGAAGTTGTTTACGCTTCTTGGTATGGCATATTTTCTGTATGGCTTGACGAAAGCACCCAGAAATGCAACGCCATGGGTATAGGGTTGCAAGTATATCTTCTTGGGATGAAGTGTCAATCCTAACCTTTCCTTCAGAAATGTTCTTATCTCTGGTATCAGGCTCTTTAGGTATGCCTTGGATGGATGTACTACATAGAAGTCATCCACATACCTTCCGTAGTGCCTTATCTTGAATCTTCTTTTTATCATGTTGTCAAACTCGTTCAGATAGATATTGCTGAAGAGTTGACTGGTGAGGTCGCCGATAGGCAATCCGATGCCCTTTGGCTGGCAAAACAAGCTCTTGGACGCTGGCAACAGCATCCATTCCTTCTTGTTGCCCATCACCTCGCAGTCCAGTGTGTGGTCTTTGAAGATGATGCTTTCTACAAGGAAGAGAATAAACTCCGGATTCTTTCCAGGGATGTTACAGTTCTTGCCTTTCTCTTCCCATTGCTTCATGAGTTTGTTGTAAATAATACCGTAGAGGATTTTCTTGTTGATGCTCATGAAATAGCCTTGAATGTCCAGTTTGAGGATATAGGCTGTATGTGTATAGTTGTTGGTGCATGAACGAATATGATGTTCTAGTCGCTCTACACCAAACAGTGTTCCTTTCTCTTTTCTACAGGAATAACTGTCATATATAAATGTTTTCTCGAAGATTGGAGCGATATAGTTGAACAACAGATGGTGAACTACCCTGTCACGGAACTGTGAGGCGAAGACTTCTCTCAGTACAGGGAAATGGGTGAGGAAACAGATGGATTTTCCTGGCACATAGCTACCGTCGTCGCTGTTGCGATAACCAGCAGCAGGGTTGATGTAACCACTCGTTAAATTCACGATGGAATGCTACGGTAGCAAGCCAACATGAAGATTGGACTTCTCATCCGTCATACCCTATGACTACGCCCTTTGGCTTTTCTCTTTCGCTAGTGGCGCATCATTTACGCCATAGGAGGGTTACTGAATTTACATAACACGCTCTCGATGGCACTGTGAGGTTGCCATCCGAGACTCTGGTTGATGCTTGGAGCTTTCTCCATGTCCTTCATTTACAGTTTTTGTTATGACTATTGTTTATTGTTACTGTTGTTGTTGTCTTCCTTCTTACTCTCTTTTTCCTTTCTACGTTCTGACTTTTCCCAACCTGAGAGCTGCTTGGATATGTTCTCCTGCATTTCTGCAAGAAGTCCATATTGATTGAGGTGGAGCTGTTTCAAGTCTTTGGCGACTCGAATCTGCAGTCTTACTTTTATCAGCTTCACTCTACAGGAGGAGAGAAAGGCTACTTTCTTCTTCGAGGCATTGGCTTGATAGATAAGCTGAAGGATTTCTATCACTTCTTTCTTCAATTCCTCGCCTAGCGTATATCTAATGTCTCTGCTCCAATGTTGGCTGACCATGTAGATACGCAAGAGAAGGTCGTAAGTGGCCTTGAACACAGGAAGCTCGTCATACTTCGCCATTGATTTTCTTCTTTAAGTCAACCAGGAACATCATGCAGTCCATGGGTGTCTTGCTCTCAATATTGAAGCTGCGAACTTTGTTGATGATATACTCATCAGTTGGACTTGTTCCCTTGGGTAGCATCAGGTTTGCACCTTTGTTGTTGCTAATAGTTGTCTCGATGGAATTTTTCCACTCCTCAAAAGTCATTTGAGGCAGAAAGTCCACTGGCTCAATGGTGCAAGTGTTCTCGTCCTTTGAGATGAGACGGAACGAATCTTGATGGGTGTCGAGAGAAGTCAAAGGGAATCCTATGTGTATCATCTCGGTAGATGTTTCCTTGAAACGCTGTTTCTTGGGCTTGCATTTCAGGATGCCGAAGACGAACCTATAGGCGGAATATTCATACGCCTTCCAAAAGATGCCTTCCTTATATAGATGGATGGTAGTGGATTGCGCATCCTCACGTTCTAATATTTCCTGTTTTGTCATAATTTGAACTGTAATTTTATATTTTTGAAAATCGGCCGCCACAGGCGGCATTGAAAGGATGGGCTTTTAATGCCCATCCTAAATGAATCAAATAAATCAAATCAATCAAAGGTCGGAAACAAGTTCCTCCTTATTCTTGGACACAGCGCACGGAGAAACCGCTTGCTCGACTGCTGTAGTTCGCAGGACTCACGCCGCCACTGCGGAAGTACAAGTAGTAACCGAGACTCTCGCTGTACGGCGACGCACTCCAACAGTAGCCGCTGCTGCCCACGTAGCTCATGCTACCGTCGCCGCTGTAGCGATAACCAGCAGCAGGGAACCAATTGCCGTTATAGGTACGACCAGAATTTGTTGCATCCCAAGTGAATGTCGTGGTTGAGAAGTTGCTATATTCAGCCTTGGTTGGCAATCTCCATCCCTCTGGGCATGGGTCAAAGAAAGTCTTGCCGTCACTCTCTGAAATGTCGTTCCAGTTCTTTGATGTGTAGTTGTTAGGCGAAGCCCAATCGTTGTTACCACTACCATAGGTATAGAATGTTGCAGGAGTTTGTACAGCTTTGGCAAATGTCACCTTACCTGTAGCAATGGTAGCTCCAGTACTTTTTGATGTACCATTGATGTCATAAATCTCTGTTGAGCCGACGAATGGGTCTTTTCTTCCGAACTGATAGTACAAACCACGTGTTTTCGCACCATCGGTTGCAGTCGCAGACTCTGCACCAAGGTTTCTGTCCATGAAACCTGCTACAAGCTGTGGCTCGTCGGTAAGCCACAAGTGCCAACTCCAGAGGTAATCGCTCTCGCCCTTCTTCTTGATACCTACAACAACGTTGCCTTTTACGTTGGCAGCAGCCTTTACGTAAAGTGGAGTAGTTCCTTTTCCTTCGAAAGTGTCACCACTCTTAACAACACCTGATTTGCTGCAAAAATTGATGGCACGTGAAGGGATGTCCTGCCAGATAACCTCGGCAGTCCATTCTGTTCCTGCCACGATAGGGGTAGTCTGGTCACCTACTGCTGAAGACCAGAAAGCATTAATCTTGTCGGCAATGTTAATGCCATAGGCCTTTGTTGACGTTGGGTCGATAATTAGTGAGTTGGCTACACTGGGACGAGTAGGGACAACACCTGAAGGATCGAGGTCTTCTGCAACCTCATGCCATGGGGTGACATCGACATTGAGGTTGATGGCTGTTCCGGAAATTACTTGTTTTCCGTCCTTGTCCTGACCTGCACCAGAAGTGAAGTCGAGGGTGTAGGCGTAACGCTTGCCCATCTCCCAGTTGGTATCAATACCTACATACACCCAGTCATCCTTCTGAATATAACCGCCCTGCAAGGTAATCTTTACCTTTACGGCAATATATGCCTTCTCGGAGGCCTTTGTCGCCTTTGACAACTGCTGTGGAAGAATCATAAATGGTACATTGGTCGCATCCAATGTTGAGACATCGCTTCCAAGTGTCACCGGGGTTGTCCAAGTTGTTGTGTAGTCTGTGACGTCGGAAACATCACTCGAAAGTGTCCAAGAGGCTGCTGCGTCTGAGGTGGAAGGGAATGTGAAAGTACCCTTCTTGATGACATTGCCAATCTTCACACCTGTTACATCTACGGTGTAGGTAGTGTTCTCGTTCTTTGCTGCAATGGTCACCTCGGATAATGCGTGCTGGAAATCAATATCTATACCTGTCGTTCCATTGGCTTTGTTGTTGCCTGTTGATTTTGCATACACAAAATCTTTCTGGTCGGCAGCTGCGGTGTTTGGAACAAAGTCGGTGAGAGTCTGGGCATCTTTGTCCAACTTGAAGGTTCCTGCCTGTCCTGGCTGCTCTGGTGCATAGGCATAGAAGTGTAAGTTGCCCTCCACAGGCCAGTAGAATGTACCAGCGTCGGTGTTCCACACGCTGCCATCGGTAGATGTGTACTTCATATCCTTCATGTAGTTGGCCTCACCATCCTGGAAGGCATTCATGGTGAATGAACCAAGGTTGGTGATGGTGGTCTCTACTGCACGAGATTTTACTGCTTTACCTTTTGCTGCCGCAAAAGTAGAAATAGGCTGACCGCCTAATTCAACGTTAGGATTAATCGTGTTTTGGGAGAACTTGGCTGTCTGCAAGTCATCCTGTGAGCACGATGTAGCCAATACCAAAGAGGCTAAGGCTACGCAAAACATACTTTTTTTGAACATAATTTAAATTTTTGAATGAATAATACTTATATCTTGTTTATGAATATTACATAACGATTGGTATCTCTATGATGTTCCAGTCGCTAACGCCTGGGGTAAAACCGCTATTGCCGCCTATCTTGGTTGGCACAGGGAGTTTGTCCAGAACGATTTCTACCTCATAAGGGTTGGGGGCTTCCTTGATTTGCTTGGTAACATCATAGATGTAGCACCACTTTGTGCCATCCTTCAACATGGTATATATAACCAAATAGTTGGCGGCATCCTCTGATGGGCTGTTCCCATAGCATCGAAGCTGTCCTTCCAAAGTGCTTTCGTTTGTTGTGCCTACCGCAAAGGGAACGGTGACCTTTGCCTCTGTCTTTTCTCCAGTGGAAAGGTTGATGCCGCCTGCAAGGCCTGAGATGGAACCTGCTATGGAGGATGAGAGGTTTTGCTGATTAGCGATGTTAATTATCTTCAACCTATATGTGCAAAATCTTCGCTTTGGACTAAGCGTTATCTTGCATGTGTCGCCTCGGTCGTTCTCTTCCAGTGATATGAGAATGTCTTTCTCCGAAGCCCCAGAATAGATGCTGTCTGCTTCCATCGACATCCTTTCGCCTTCTGTCCCCTTGGCTCTTGGTAAAAGACTGGCCGATATTCCGATTCTATCTATAGTTCCTGCATCCTTGGAACTTGCCTCAATGCTGTTTGTTCTGATATTGTTGCGAAAACTGGTGTTCCTAGCATCGGAATTGAATCCCAATGCCGTGTAGCTTACGCCAACTAGGGCTTGGGCTATACCGTCGTTCTTTCCGATGAACTCCCTTTTGAGAGTCCTTTCGCCTTTTTCCCTTGGGAAAAGGTAAAAGCACATGGATGCAGGATTGGCATTTGGGTGTTGCTCCCAATCGAAAGTGACTTTTACATTGGAGGCATGGTTGTGGTCATAGCATAGCTCTTTCTGCTCGCAACTGCTGAGTAGCCAGACTCCTATGGTCAGGAAGAATAGGTACCACATCGCCGTTCTTACTTTCATGATGATTTTAAAAGGATTGATATTCGTCATTTCATGCCTCCTTTCTCCGTTCTATAGTTCTTGCCTATCTGGAATGCTAGGGTGATGTCTGCTTTCACAGGACCGAAATATCTCCTGTTCCTGGTCTCTTGCCATACATAGTGGGTATCTATCGGGTCATACACCTTGTATGTTCCTCCAAAATAACCTAAGGCCATGCCCAAGTCCAAACTAACCCTTGGACTGATGGGAAATGTGTAGCCGTATTCAGCTCCTATCGTATAGGAGAAATCTGACATGTTGCCTCGTTTTCCGAACTCCACATCATACATTCCCATCTGACTCACAGCTCCAAGATGATGGCCTGTGAGATGGCTTTTTAATGCTTGGCTTCCAAAATACTTTCTTATATCTATTTCTCCTCCATAACTGCGCCAGTATCTATGGCATGGATTGGTCTTCCACCAGGTGTACCAATAGCCTAGCCCTGCCGACCAGTTCCTTCCCAAGTGCATTTCTGCTGAAATGTTGGGAACGACAAATGCGTCATACAATAGATTGGTCTTCAATTTCCAAAGGATGGGATTCTTGCAATTTGCTTTTGCATGGCATGTGCCCACACTTCGCTTTCCTATGAAATGGATGTCTTGCGCCGCAATCCTGCTTGTGTATGGAAATGCCAACAAGAGGAGGAATAGTATTTTTCTCATTTTACGTTACTTTATTTTAAGGAGACTCCTTCTTTAATGGGATTCTACCTATGATTTCAAAATTCGGGTGCAAAGGAACTGCTTTTTTGCAATATAGGGGCGAAAATCACGATATACCTTTTTATTTAACATATTCTTTTTCTAATAACTCTCTTTCTCTTTGCGATAATCAATAAGTTATAGCTAGCTTGTATTTTTCTTGTATCTAATTTTTCATTTTCGTCCCTTTTGTTCGACCTCATCTTTTATTTGCAAGTAGCGGCGTTGCTCGATGTCCCCCTTGCTTTTTCTTGTGCAAAGTTATGGCAGCCCTGTCAGATGCCAAGTACCAGGAGAGGACTCCTTATTTGGCTAAAACTTTTCTGGAAGCCTTCCGCAAATATTGCATATTTGGGTATTCCTGAAAAGTTTCTACCAAATTCCTTGGCGTTCTGACTTCGCTGGGCTGCCATCCTTTCTGCACGTAAAAAGGCTACAGGGGACGACGGACACGCCGGGGTATGATAAAAAAAATATCGGATCGAACGGAACGAAAAGCTGTAAAGGCTAGAGGATTCCAGAAATCCGAAGTATAAATTCATTTATGTTGAACCAATAAAATAGAATGATTATGACAGGACTTGCATTAAGAGTGAGTGTTCCTAAGTGGAACGTTGAGAGTGAGCTTGGTTACAAACCAATCACTACTTTTTGGGAGGATTTCTCCATCGCTGATAAGTTCGGCAATGAGGCTGTAAATGATACGTTCAAGCGTGCTTTCACTGAGTGGAAAGGCAACTATGCCTATCTTACGGAAATGGTGATGGTGTTGAACCATAAGATTTGGCAATGGTATAAGAAGAACATTCTTCTTGCCAAACTCTACAACCAGTTGTATGATATGGCTGCTGAGTATGCCGAGAACAACTTGAAAGGGGAGGAACTTGATTATTATTATCGTATCACTGACTAACAAAGGTAACGGAGAGGCTAACCACCTCTCCATAACTAAGCTACAGAATGGAAACAAGATTTAAAATGGCTGCTACGCAAAGACAGATGAACTACCTCCTCAGTCATTATGGTGTCAAACTTTGCGAGAGAATGGATAAGGAAGAACCTAAGTTTCCGATTCCTGGGGAAGCAAACGTTTATCTTTGGAAGGTGCTGCTTCGTCATCCAGAAGGATTGTCAATTCCTTCCTTGATAGGTTACTCTAAGTTGTTGCCAATGTTGAGAAACTCATATAAAAAGCAGAAAGTATGATAACGCTGATTCCTATCACATCAGAGTTGTTGCACCTGAATATGTGAAATTCAAGAGAAAGGTACACGAATAGGAGAAATTTAAGAAAAATAACTTGCAAGTTACGAAATTTTTTCGTAACTTTGCCATCAAATTAAACAAAATGGGACAGAAAGAAGAAAAAGAAAAGATTAAAACGGCAAGAGAAACATTAGGAAGGTATTTTTATGACTTAAGTAAGACTTCATTTGGTACAGGCCTATTAGGAACGTTCTTGCCGTATTTTACAAAAGATGAGTCTGCAATGACAGAAAAAACAATATGGTTATTTGCAGGGTGTCTTATAGCAACAGTTGGTTTTGCATATGTTGGTAATAAAATTTTAAAAAGATAAAGTATGGATTCATTGTTGATTTTTATGACAGGCGTTGCAATAATAGCAGCAGGGCTTGCTTTTTGGGTAAACACCAAAATGGGAAAAAAATGGATTGATAGTTTGTAAGGTAAATCCAGAAATCATTAGCGTTTACAATGACAGAATTGGCTATTATTGCTGTTGGCATATTGCTGTGGAGCAATACAAGAGCTGGTAAGAAATGGTTGAAAGAACTTTAAGTGTTTATAGAGGTGGCAAGTTGCATTGCTGCCTCTTAATTTTTCGGCTGCTCCCTCTTCAGTCGCAGCCAACAGGCGAACCGTTCAGCTTCGCCTGTAAAGCGGTATCGCCGATGGGTGTCTTGGCAAATGTTCCAAATAGTAGCTGTTTGGAACATTTGCGCTTTTCTTATGTCTATGGCTTCGCTTTATTCCCTTTCTCCTGACTTTCATCCATCCTCGGCTTCACTGAGTTCTCCTGAAAGTCTGGAGAAACTGCACTATGATGCCATAGAGCAGCAAGGGAGATAGGTCGAACCTTCATGTGGGGCTTTGGCCACCACACCCCTTGGCGGATGGCATACATGCGAGGAGGACTTTTCTTTCAGGGTAGGCTTGCTTCCGTTTTTGGCGAAGATGGACTTCCTTCCCATCTCCACCTATTTTGAAAGCCAGGCTACCCCTCTCTCCAAGCCACATGGACATGCCATTCTCCTCACAAGTGTGCCATCCTCTACGCTCCTATATCTATAGCCGAAGTTTCGGAATCTTATTTTTCTGTTTCTATATTTCCTTATTTTCTTATTTCTTTATATATTTATATAAGTATATAGTTCTATAAGAATATAATTGTTTCTACCTATAGAACTACAGTGCTATATCTATATTTTTCTTTTCTACTTTTCTTATATCTATGTTTTCATATTTGTTTCTGTTGTTCGACCTCACTTTTTTATTGAAGCGGTAGCGTGCCGTCTGCCCTCCCTTGCTTTTTCCTGTGCAAAGTTATGACGGCCCTGTCAGATGCCAAGTACCAGGAGAGACCTCCTTATTTGGCTAAAACTTTCCTGGAAGCCTTCCGCAAATAATTCTTATTTGGGTATTCCTGAAAAGTTTCTGCCAAATTCCTTGGCGTTCTGACTCCTCTGGGCTGCCATCCTTTCTGCACGTAAAAAGGCTACAGGAGGCGAAGGACACGCCGAGGTATGATAAAAAAAAATATCGGATCGAACGAAACAAATAACTGTAAAAGGCTAGAAGGTTCCGGAAATCCAAAGTATAATTTTTAAAGTTGAACCGTTAAAATGAGATTGACAATGAAACAGATTATTAAGTTTCTCAAGAAGATGAGTGTGGAAAACGCTTTGTTTTTCTTCTCAATGTTTGGAGTGGCAATGATGGCTTTTGCTTTCATGGGTGGTAACATGCGCTTCCTTGATGAGGGATTGGCCATCTGGCTGATAATAGCTGGAGCAGTGGTAGCTGGTGTGGGAATGATTGGAGTCTTCGCTAAGAACGACTTCTTCATCTACGACATCAACGAGGCTTCATAGATTCTTTCGGGAGAGGTGAATAACCTCTCCTGTGCTTCTTTTTATGTTAGGCAAAGGTGGTGGTATATGTTAAAAATGAAAGATATATCATTTTATAGCAGTCATTTTAAGTTCCATCACTTATCTTTGTAACTTCAAAAATATAGATGATATGAGAATGAATGAGATTTCTTGGCAACGAATGGTGTATATGAACCATAGTGCCAACGTTGTTCCTGCAGGAAAACCCTATAAGAAGCAAATGCTTCAGGGAAAAGTCTTTCCTGTCACTAAAGCACAGGCTAGGAACTTTGTTCTGATGGGGTGTCTGCTCAATGAACTTAACAACGAGGATGTTCGGGTAGTGGAATTGATACTGAACAAGCATGGAATTGTTGGCAACTACAGCTATGCCAAGAAAAAGGGGATGGTGAGACTCGTCAACTCATGTGATCTCGACAAGGCTCTGAGAATGGAATATAATTTTTAAAATTTGATGATATGGAAGAAAAGTATGAGAGTTTTAAACAGAAAATTCTGAAACTGAACGAACTCGCTTTGAGAGGGGAAGAGGGAGAAGCCATTAATGCTCGAAAGGCAATGGTTAGGCTTTGCTCTACCCTGGGTGTTAATTTGGAGGACATCTTGAATGAGAGCGAACAAAAGAAAGAATATGTCTTCAATGTTGGATGTGACCACTTGCTGAAGGAGCTGTTCTTTATGTGCAGTGAGAAAATCTTGGGCGACGGTGAGATTTGGTATAAGGAGAAGAATAGCCATATATCCTTGGAACTTACTCCTTCACAATATGCCGAGTTGTTTACTTACTTCGATTTTCACAAGGAAAACTTCAAGAAGGAACTGAAAGCTACAAGGAAAAGATTGCTTCTGGCATATTTGTTGAAACATAATATCTATGTTGGTAATGATGACGGAACAGACAAAGAGCTTTCATCGGAGGAACGCCGCAATGCTTGGAAGACTTTGCAGATGGTTGATGGCTTGGAAAATGTGTCTTATTTAAAATCTTTGGAAGACAAGTAAATGGAAAAGAATGATATTTAATACAATGAAATGGTGATTGCCAGAATGAGAAAAATGAGGGAAGAGGCAGAAAAGCGAAATACTACTGTGAGAGTGTAAACTAAACTGTGTCAAGCTACAATAAAAGTAGTTTAACACAGTTTTTATATTATGGACAACTTAGAAATTGATTACAAGAAAGCAGCTCAGCAGTTGCGTAGTGGTGAAGCCTTATTTGGCAAGGACGGAGCATTAGCTCCATTGTTAGAGCGTATTCTCAACTCAGCTCTCGAAGGTGAGATGGACGCTCATTTAAGTGAAGAGGAACGCTCTTCCGGCAACCGTCGTAATGGTAAGATGAGTAAGAAGGTTCAAACAAAATATGGTGAGGTCACTATAGAGACTCCTCGTGACCGAGACGGAACTTTCCAACCTGAGACCGTAAAGAAGCGTGAGACTATTCTTGCCAATGGCATGGCAGACCAGATTATTGAGATGTACGCCATGGGCACCAGCACACGTGACATCAGCAGCTACTTTGAGCGTGAGTTCAACACAACTCTATCAGCCGATACAATCAGCTCTATAACAGACCGTGTATTACCCGAAATCACCGCCTGGAAGTCTCGCATGCTCGATCCTGTATATGCCATTTGCTGGCTTGATGCTATCCATTATAAGGTAAAGGATGAGAATGGCAGAGCTGTCACACGAGCCATTTACAACATTCTTGGTATCAACAAGGAAGGCCAAAAAGAACTGTTAGGTATGTATGTGTCTAAGAGTGAAGGAGCTAACTTCTGGCTAGAAGTTCTTACGGATCTTCAGAACCGTGGTGTTCGAGACATCTTGATTTGTTGTATTGATGGTCTCAAAGGCTTCCCGGATGCCATCCAAAGCGTATTTCCTGAGAGTTCTGTGCAGCTCTGTATTGTCCATCAGATACGCAATTCTATCAAGTATGTTGGCAGTAAGCATCAAAAGGAGTTTATCAAGGATTTAAGAACAGTATATGGTGCAGTAAACAAAGACTCCGCTGCTGCTAATTTAGACCTGTTAGAGTCTAAGTGGGGAGAGATGTACCCAATTGTCATCAAGTCATGGCGTGACAATTGGGAACGTCTGACAGAGTATTTCCAATATACTCCAACCATCCGTAAACTCATTTATACGACCAATACGGTTGAGGGGTATCACAGACAGGTAAGAAAGGTCACAAAGACTAAAGGGGTCTTTCCTACGGATAATTCTTTGGAGAAGCTTGTGTACTTAGCTTACCGCAACATCCGTAAGAAATGGACTATGCCACTGGCAAATTGGGGACAAATTTCTCAACAAATGGCAATAAAATTTGGAGATAGATTTAAAATTATGTAACTTTGCAGCCGAAAAGGCTTCCCTGCTGGGGGCATGCCCCCAGCAGGGAGTGGGAATGAAAGTTAAGAACAAGCCTTGACACAGTTTAAATTACACCCCCACTACTGTTGATTTCTGTAAAATACAATAGGGACTCTCTATTTTCTGTAGCGAAATAGTCTCTGCTTTTGGAGTGTTTACACTAAAAACAGAGACTATTTTGTTATTAATATGTGTGAGATATGGTAACAAACACTGTCTCACCAGAATATCCTATCTTATAGGTTACTTCTTCCACAAGCCAGCGATAATCCGTCAATCCTTCGTTGAAAATTTCTTCATGCTCGTCGCCATACACCACCATATGCAGGAGAGACTTGTCTTCTAGCTCCTTTACGTTCCTTAGGTAGGATGGTGTCCTGACGTCTTCTTTTCGAATCTCTTCCAATAGTAAGTGCAGGTCACTGTCGGAATTGGATAGTTGGCAGTAAAGCTGCTTGAATATCATGTCTTCGTAGTCGGAGAGCATGATGAATTCTCCTTTTCGAGGAATTATGGACATTTCGCATTCTATGAAGAATGCTCTGTGGGGATAGCACTCTGGGATATTGTTATAACAATCTATTCCTGTGCATCCCCAAACATTTTTTGGTAATAATATGACTTTCATCTTGATTTCTGGTATTGCTTAATATTCCGACAATGCTTCACTGCGAGAAACGCTTCTAGCCACAAAACTGAAGGAATTGCCTGTGCTCTTGTACTTGCAAGGTTCGCCTACTTTCGAGACTGCCACGCAAAACACAGAGAGTGGAAGAGGTGCTTCGGGATGCTCTTTTACAAAACTCTCGATTTGTTCCTTGAACCAAAATGCTTTCTTGCCATTGAAAACCACTACAAGGTTGCCGTTGCATTCTATGGCTGCCCTGCCAATTTCTTGGTCAAATATGTCAACTTTTTCCATTGTGCAACTTATTTTAGTTCTCTTACTTCCATGTTTACACCTCTCTCATAGATGACAAAGGTGTAGGTCTTTCCCTTATACTTGAACTCATCTATGGTACGTGATATGTCACGGCCTTTTACGTTCTCTTTCCCGGAAAGTCTGTTCATTTCGGCAACTTGGTTCTTCCTGTAATAGCCCAATATACCTTGTATGACCAAGATTGCGGCGACAATGGCAAATAGCCAAATGTTGTCTTTGAAAAATTTTCTCATCTGTCTTGTTCTTTAATTGTTATTATACTCTTCTATGGCCTTGAATATCTCCAAAGCCACTTGCGGAACCCAGGCATTGCCGTATGCCTTTATGGATTCCTTTCTCCATTTTCCTTCAGAAATGGCAAGGTCGTCCACATCGAAGGGAAGCCCATCATCTCCTCTGCATATAGTGGGTTGAACTGACGGGAACCCTGTGAACCCCCGGTTTCCTCTGCTACTTTCTTCGGTGATGGCAGCTTGCCGTTCATGGCAAGGGCTGTCAGTCCCATTCCCATCTGGCTCTTGGAATTGAGCTTGGTGGTGTACTTGGTCGCCTCCGCAGCTGTAGGCGTAGGGAGGAGGTGCAGGGGCAGAAACTCCGTCTTGCCCTTCTTGTTGCAACGTTTCAAGCCCTGTGTCTGTACGGTGGGCAACAATCCATATCCTGTTTCTTCTATGGGGCGCTCCTGTGGCACAAGCTGGAATAACAAGCGGTTGGACTTCATATCCTTCTCGCTCAATGTCTTCACAGATGGCATCGAGGATGTACCTGTATTCTTCTCTACATACAACACTTTCTTCGAAGAGAAAGTCTGAACGTCCCATTTCAGTGACACTGCTGGGTTGTACCATCGTCGTGATGCCAACAACGTTTTCAGCAACGACCCAAGTGGGCTGTATCTCCCGAATCGCTCGTAGCATTTCAGGCCAGAGGTAGCGGTCATCTTCCGCTCCTTTTCTGCTTCCTGCATAGCTGAAGGGCTGACAGGGAAATCCGCCTGTGAGAACATCGACTTTTCCCTTCCACTTCGTGAAGGTTGTCTTGGTGATGTCTTCATAACTTTCTGAATTTGGAAACCAATAGTCAAGAACTTGCCTTGGAAACTGCTGTATCTCGCAATGGAAGAGATTCTTCCATCCCATCCAGGAGGCTGCAAGCTCCGCTCCGCCTATCCCCGAGAATACGCTTGCGTGGGTCAAGGTGTTCTTGATGGTGGTATCGTTTGTTAATGGGGCTTCTCGCCCCCTTTCACCCCTCGGTGTTTTCAGGTATAGATTATTAAACCTGCTGCCGCACTGGGAGGAAGGGGAACGATGCCTACGAGTTGAAGATTTGGGAAATATCCCCTTTTCTGGGCTTTTTCACACGCACCTTTCCATGAAGCTCCTCATACTTGCGGATAAACATATCGAGGCCAACTCCGATGATTTCCTTGATGGCCACTCCCTCGATGTCGGCGATGGTTCGTACCTTACTCATCACATCTGGATCAACCATGGTGCTGATTACCTCATAGCGTGGTTTCTCCTTTCGCCTGGTAGGTGAAGGAGCCTCGCTAGGACATTCTTGTGTAGGAACAGCTTCTTGTTCCTCGGTCTTCCCTGTCAACCCTTGTAACAGGGAATCCATTGCGTTTGAATTGATGCTCTTTGACATAACTGCTAATTTTACGTTCTACTTGCTGATGGTTACATTGTTTAATACCATTCTCTCCAAAAACTCCTCGGTCAGGGCGATGTAGTCCTGTGCGCCATTGCTTTTCTTGTCGTAGTCAACGATGTTCGTTGCCTCCAATGGTGCCTGGGCGATGGTGACATTCTTGCGAATCTTTGTCGTGAACACTAAATCGTCCAGCTGCTTTCTCAAACCTTCCTCGATGTTCTTGCTGAGCTTCGTTCCTTCCCATCGAGTAATGGCGATACCGAAGATGTTTACCTTTGGATTGAGGAACTTCTTGATTTGGTTGATGAAGTCGAAGATCATCTTCAATCCGTTAAATGGCAAGACTTCTGCTACCAAAGGGATAATCACATAGTCGGATGCCGTGAGGGCATTCAGGGTGAGCAACCCAAGGGAAGGTGGGCAATCGATGAGGATGTAGTCGTACTCGCTCTTGTAGTTCTCCAACAACTCCGAGAGGATTCTCTCTCTCGCCATCTTTCCTGCCAACTCCAAGTCTGCCTGGGCTAGGTTCAAATCGGCTGGTATCATGTCCAAACGGATGTCCTCACGTACCTTATATATATAAAGGGAGGTGGAGGACTGGGATTTCAAGCCATCATAGATGGTGGTGGAGACCTCTTTCTTCAAGAGTGAACTGGTGAGGTTTGCCTGGGCATCCAAATCTACCAAGAGAACCTTGTAACCCTTGGAGGCGAGGATTGAACCCATACTTGCTGTTGTCGTTGTCTTACCAACGCCACCTTTGTGGTTGGCGAAGGAAATAATCTTTGCGTAATGTTTCATAATTGCGTTATATTTTTATATAAAGATATTATTAAATAATGATATTTGACTGCAAAGATATAATTATTTATTAATATAGCAAAATATTTATTTAATTATTTGCTTATATAAATGTTTTTTTGTACCTTTGCATCAGAAAAAGTTCTTAAAACATAAGTAATATGAAGAAAATTTTTGCATCAATGATGATGTTGGCTGCAACTTCCACAGGATTTGCACAACAGGTAACGGCTCCAGAGCCTGAGTTTATTAACAGCTATTGCGTGCTCACAAGTGATTCTACTTTTGATGCGCTCCCAAAAGAGGACGGAATGATTTCCAAGCATCAGAATAAATTCGGCAAATTTGCCAAGATAGCAGGAGCTGTCGGAGACTTGGGGTTTGCAGGAGGTATGATAGGTGCCAGTACTTCTGGAAGTGCTTCTGGTATAATTAATGGTGTTCGTGTGATGGGAACAGCAGCTGGAGTAGGACAAGCTGCCGATGCTGTGAACACCCTCGCTGGAGCAGAAGGAATGGACATTGCTTTCGCAGGTGGCAAGTCTGCCTACACCGTAAAGAATGCAAGCAATGGCATCCGTTTACTCATCAAGGGAGAGAAGAACGAGTACGATCCAATGGAGATTTACCGCATTGTACGTTTCAAAGCATCAAAGAAGGACAGAAGAATTCAATGGATGGAGTTCAAGCCTGCCTTGATAGGCAGCGCAGAAACCAAGAAGAGAGGATATGTAGCTTTCACAGGTCATAAATATGGAAACCAAAGCTATCTCTTGGAAATTCCAGCATCTGAGGCAGAGCCAGGAGAGTATGGCATCTTCTACATGTCAATCATCACGGCTACAGCCATCCCTGTAGGAACATTTAGTATTAACAAATAAAACGTTACGATTATGGAGGCTTTATTAACTTTGGCATTTGCCGGTTGGCTCGGCAAGAAAACCGTGGAAGCGGTAGTTGGTGGTGGAAATAAAAAGAAAAGAAGACGCTCTAAGACCAACTGGGATAGACTAAGCTATTCCCAGAAGGCTTGGCTCCATGACCATTCACTATAGTTTAATGGCAAATCCTGTAGTTTAAATTGCAAAATCATTATATATAAGGTTCAACGCTCCTGGTTCGAGAGAATCAGGAGTTTTTTGTTTGTAAGCCATTAAAACTCATAAAAGTTTGGAGATTAGAATTATTTATCGTACTTTTGCAGCGGAATAAATTTAATAAAGTCCCTTTGTGGCAAAAAATATGTGTAAGGTATCAGAAGAGACAATCCTCAAGGCTAACGAGAGGATGAGAAAATATAAGATAGGGCAGAACAACAAGAATGTCTCACCTATGGGGTTTACCGTGGACACTCATGTCCAAGGTAAAACCTATAGTCAAACATTTACAGAGAATAGCATTAATGCTATCTTTGAACGTGTACTAAGCAATAGGCAGCATGGCAAAGCACTATAACTTCATTTATGAGGAATTGGTAAGGTATGAGGGTGACTTGGTAGGACGTGTTGCCTACTCACTGTATAAAAGGGAAAAGATTGCTTTTATAGAACAATAGAGTAGGATGTAGGGGAGTAATCCCCTACATCTACTCTATTTGAAATATTTCGGTGCTATTTTACTTTGCTTGCCCTTTGCACATAAGTTCGGCATAGGCAAGGGCATCTCTGATAATGCAATTGCTTTCAGTCTCTTTGTCTTCCTTGCAAATGGCTCTGTATTGTTGCTTGAAGACATCTGGACATTCCTCATAGGCATCGATAAGGACATATCTTATCCATTTGTCATAGTCCTTGGGATGAGGAAGCTTAAGTCTTCTCAGAAAAATACCTGTGGCACGCTTCAAGGTGTTGGCATCGAGCTTGACGGCCTTGCCTGTTTCCATGTCTATCCAGGCAAACAACAGGTGGGCTACCTGCACAGAGCGATCTATGCTGATTTGAAAACATGATACCTTGAATCTTTTTTCAAATGCCAGACTTACTTCCTTTATTTGCTCCAGTGTGGTGGATGCTGGAACCTCAAAGGAAATTTCCCTGATGACCTTTGTGTTGCGATATGGCAGAAAAGAGGTCTTCTTTTCTATCACTCTAAGAAGTTTCTCGTATCTTGATACGTAAGTCTCTTCTATCCAATATTCTGGTTGCATGGGCAAATCTGCCCTAGCAACGTCAATGTTAAGGATTCCGTTATTTCTCATAAGGTTTGCGTTTAATATCATTTACTTTTTCCATAAGTCCCCATCTCTGTAAGTGAACTTGATCTCGTAGATGAAGGCGATGATGATGCCAATGACGGCAACACCGAATGCTATTCCCACTATTTTCATAGGCTCTCTTTGTTTTTTATGAACTTGTAATAGGCGTATGAGCGAAGGCTCTGAAAGTGTATGTAGCTTCCCGACCAGTCCACTGCGGCCGGATTTCTGTCCATGATGGTTCTCGTTAGCACCTTTCCTGCTGAACTGTTGGGCAAGAACAGGTTCACTTCCTCGTACTCCTCGCTTTCTACGAGAAAGTGAGAGAGGTTGAAATGGTGGTTGAGGATGATGCAATCGCATTCCTTGGGGAGTGCAATCTTGCCGTCCTTCGACAAAGAGAGATAGGCCAGATAGTCCATGAAATTACTAAAAAGGCAGCAACTAGCGACTGAGCCTTTTTTAGAAGGTTGCAATGTGATGCCCTTGCGATGAATTGTCGTTGGTCTTTTCATCTCCGTCAGGCTGATGAACTCCACGCCTCCGTGTACGTTTCTCATTCCTATTCCGTGCCACACTCTGTTCAGGCTGCTACAGTCGATGGAATATACTTCTTCTGGTATCGAGGAAGGATTTATGCCAAATTCTTGCAGTTTTTCTTGATCTTTCACTGTCAAGGACTCAAAGCAGATTTCTTCTGCTGCGTGTTCCAAATGCAGTGCTTTTCCGTTCTTTTGCTTGTTCATGATTGTTAAATATTTATTCGTTTTACTCATTTACTTTTATCATCATGATGTTCCTACATCTTGTTTATTAACTTTTGTAGGTCTTGTGTCGTTCTTCCTAAGGCGAAATAGTCGCTAATGTCCTTTTCTTGCTTGGTTCCGCTGAGAGGTAACTCCAATCTGAAAACGTTGTAATTGCCATTGTGCTCTTCCACTCTGCTCTTGGATTCCTTGATGCCTGTAGTATCAGAATCGTAAAGAAATATAATTTTTCTGAACCTCTGGGAAAGCAGCTTTATTTTGTCTGCAGGTATCTTTGCCGTCTCGCTGTTGAATGCTATGGCATTGTAGCCATGGGAAGCAAGGGACAGGACATCCTTTTCTCCACCAGTGATGAACACCATGTCGCCGTTTTCTTGCAACTGTTCCCATCCAAACACATATGGCGTTGGCAGGTCGCCGCCATACAGAAATCTGTTTTCTGCCTTAGGACGATATACTTTGATGCCCTTCATGTCGTTGAAGAAATAGCCGTAGGCTGGGATGGCCTTGGAACCAAATATGTTGAAACTCTTGCCGTCGGCTTTATAGAAAGTCACGCTTCTTAGGCTGTGAACATGATAGCGACGTAGGGTGTTGACATCGATTCCATACTTGTTCCAATACTCTAGTTCCCAAGACATAAATTCTTGTATGACAGGCATGAAAGTCTTGATACTTGATGTCTTGTTCTTGCTGATTTCTTGCTTGATGGCAGCTCTGTTGAACTGGGGCTTTGAGGAATACTTTCCCTTGTTCTCCTCAAAGACTCCCAGGCACAGATCCTGGTCGATTCTCTCCAATACGGCCTTGAAATCATTGCGGATGCTCATGTTCAGCACCCTTGCAGCGATTGCAAAGGCGTTGCCGCTACATCTGCTGTCGCCAAAGTCCTGGAGATAGTAGTAGGCTTGCTCTCCTGGAGGCTCGTTGAGATACAGATGGCAGGACGGACGGTTGTCGCCACTTCTGAAGGGGCTCTTGAACTTTTTCTTCAAGCACTCCTTACCCAGATAATAGCTGAAAATATCCAGTCCTCCATCTGTTTTCTCCAAAATTGTTTTGTATTCTTCCATGTAAAACCTAATTTTTGCCGCTTTATTTGCGATTTGAGACGTTTTGTTTGTTTCTGTGAGGAATTTATTGCTTGCCTCGGAAAAGTCGTCCTGAGCGTTGTTTTTTACGTTTTTTAGTGAATCTTGCGGAAGTTGATGTCTGGCATGTGTACCACTTCCATCAGCTCGTTGAGCCTTTCCGCAAGCCTGTCACCATATTTCGGGCGTATGTCTGCCATCGGCAAGTTGGTGGTGATGATGGTCGGGAGCATCTTGTCGTAGCGATACGACAACAGCTGCTCGATGGGCTTGTATCTGTTCCCGTACTCGCAGAAGTCCGTTTCTTCCGTTCCTAGCTCGTCGATGGCGAGGATGTAGGTGTTGGCGCATCGCTCAAACTTGGGCTTGTTACTTACGAACATCTGGTAGAGTTCTCTAGCCGTGACTAGCCAGATTCCTGCCTTGGAGCTGAACACGCTGCCTTCGCCATTGCTAGGATCGGGAATCTTACAGCAGTTGATGAAGCTTCGCATCCCCTTCACGCAGGTGGTCTTTCCGTTGCCTGTGATGCCGTTGAGGACAAGCCAGCAGTGCTCCTTTCCGGTTGTTAACCACGAGGCGACTTTTTTCATGCTTTCCATCTGGGATGGTTCGGCAACGAAAGACTTCTCTCTCTTTTTCACCTCTTGGGCGAAATGATAGCGCAGATGCTCAAAGCACAGCTCTGGGGTGAACCCCATGTTAGAAATTTCCTTCATAGATGCCTCCTTCCGAACTTTTTGGTACAAACTTCTCGCCGCTCCAACGCTCTGAGGTTGGTGATGGGGAACGGTTGGAAGCCTGAGGTTGGTTGATAGTTCTCAAATTCTTTTCAAGCCAGTCGCAGAAATGACACTTGAAGTCTTTCATATCCTCATGCTTATCCTTGCCACGGCAGACTAGTTCAATCTCGAACTCGTCAACTTTGTTCTTCACTGCCTCTGATGTGAGGAGCTTGAATTTCTTCTGAATGGCAGTCAACCATGTGGTTTCTGACTTCACGAGGTCGGCAAAATTTTCTTTGTTTGATTTCTTTTGCTCGTTTTCTTTCTCCACCTCGGTCACTTCTAAAACTTCGACGAAATCCCCCTCACGCACGTGCGCGATGTCGTCGTCGATATTCTTTATTTCTTTTATTCTTTTATTCTTATATTCTTTTAGTGTTGTTAAAGCCGTGTTAGAACTATGTTGCTCCTGTGTTAGTACCGTGTTAGAACTATGTTGCTCCTGTGTTAGTACCGTGTTAGTTAAATTTTTTGTAGCTTGGTAACTATCATAATTACAGCGAGTTATGCCTCGTTCTTTTTGTGCCGATATTTGTGAGTTGTTATGTTCTGACACGGATTCTATATTATTGTGCCTCTCTTGTGTTAACACTGTGTTAGTTGAAATTTTTGCAGCTTGGTAACTATCATAATTACAGAGAGTTATGACGCTTTGCTTATGTGCCACCCCTGGTAAATACGAGATTTCGCCAGTTCGTTGTAATCTGGCTAGACAAGTTCTGATGCTCTTCTCGGAAATGCCGGTTGCTTTTGTCAATAAACGCAAGGTGGAATTGAGCTGCCATGCTTCACTTCTGCTGTCGTTGTTTATGACTAATTTTGCTTTCAACATGAAGTACACATACAAATGCACCATGTTTGGCTCATGATACCAACCCCAATCGCAAATCTTACGATATAACTTTATCCAATCTGGAGCAGCCTCGTCTATTCCGATAGGCTGAAACTTGTTGAAATCGACAAGAACGATGATTCTTCCATTCTGCAACTTCTTATATTCGATTTCTTTGGTGCGCTGGAGTCTTGTGAGCCCTGTTCGAAGCTTCTGCAATGAAATCCCAGTTTCCTTAGATAAATGGTTGAGGGAAACAAGGCATTCGCCACGTTTGATGGTGATGTCGTTGTACTTTACATCATAAACGTTTGCGTTGAGAAGGAGGTACAGGTATAGTTGCACCATGTTTGCGTCATGGTACCAACTCCAATTCACAAAGTTGCGGGGCAACTTGATCCAACTGTTGTCTACTATGTTCATGATTCTTAAGCTTTTGATTCCTCTATTTTGAAAGACACGCAGGGCTTGCCGCCTTTGTAGCTGATGATGATTTCATCGTCTTTCTCTGTTATGTCTCGTATGTAGGAAAGGAGAAATTTTCCTCTTTTCCAACTTAGCTCTTGCTTTTTTATGTCCTCGCCTAGGTTGTGGAGTGCAAGCTTGCACTCTTCTATGCCTTGGCAAGGGGCAAAGTACGAAGGCTTCAACTTCACGAGGAGGTCTATAAGCCAAGGTTGCTTCTCTGCTACTTGATAATATCTTTTGATTCTGTACATTGCTCTTTGCTTTAAAAGTAGTCTTGCTCTCTTCGGTGTAACTCCTGAAGGTCGCTGACTTTGTATTCTGTCTTTCCCTTTCTCTTGGAAAAAGGTTTGAGCTTGCCTTCCTTAATCCAACGGCGCACATTCCCTGAACCGAACACTCTCATACTTTCTCGCTCACTATAATACTTTTTTGGAGGATTCTTTATCAAGAGCGCAATCTTTGGTGCCAGGAAAGTAGCTAAGTCTTCAAGAAATGTCTTGTAACTGACATTCTTGTCCTCAAACACGATTCGCTGTTCCATAAATTTCTGTTTTATTGTTCAACTCACTTGGATATACCACAGGATTTGAACGCCCATGATATATTCCTGCTTCCTTCAGTATCTTCAAGACACCACAGCGAGAAAAGTTGTATTTCTTGGCAAGGTGTTCCATCACAGGGGTTGGTTTCAGCACCTTGTTCAGGATGAGTTGCCCATACACGTTGAGGTAGTCGCTGATGACTTGCTCCCTCTTTTTTATTCTTTCGCCTATTGAGGTTCCTGAATAAACTTCGGTTAAAATTTCAAAGTTATTCTTGCTCATATTGTATTTTTTATGTATATTTGCAAACGTATTTCGTTTTAAGAACGTTACTATTTCGTTATTTCGAGTGCAAAGATAATAAAAAGCTGATAATATTATTAATAAAGGCTGATAAATTTATGATTAATTAACTATAATATAAATAAATATGAATGGATTGGAGTTGCGTAAGGCTTTATCAAAAAGTAAAGTGAGCATCGTTGATTTGGCAGAAAAACTAAATATGACTCAGCCAAACTTGAGCAATGCCTTCAAGGTGCAGGATGTTAAATCTGGCATGTTGGAGAAAATTTGTGATGCTCTCGGTGTAACTATTGATTTCTTCTATGGCGGAACAAAATACATGAAGAATGGCGGCGAAGGCTACGTTGCTAAAGAAGAAACTGTAGGCGTGGCGCAGGAAGAGGATGCAGCAATCCTATATAAGAAACGACAACAGAGCCTTGCTGATGCAAAAGACCAGGAGATTATATTTCTAAAGGGACAGGTGCAAGCATTGAAGGAAACTATCCAAATGCTTGGTGGCAAGAACTCAAATGTGGATGTGCCTATGCCGTTGCAGAAAAAGAATGCGTAATCATCCATCACGATTTCATGAAAAATAGATAATGAATTAACTATATATATAAATATGTATATAAATATAATAAGGTGTAAAGCCTTTACATAGACAGAAGGAAATATTATCCTATGTTTAGAGTAACCTACGGAAAGGGCTTCCCATACTGATAATATTGCTGCGGCGCAGGCTGCTGTAGAGGAATAAATCTCTTCTGAAAGAAGATTGTACGATTAATGATTAGATAATTAGAGGAAAGTGTTTCGTAATGAAGCGCTTTCCTCTTTTTCGTCTTTTTTAGGTTAAATTTCGAAAGAAAATGAGCAAATCATTTGCAAGTTACATTTATTTTCCGTAATTTTGTCGGAAAATAGAGAAATATGGAAGGATTAGTCATGATTTATGCGACGATTACGGTCGTTGCTGGTGCCATGGCACTTTGGCTTCATACAAAATGGGGTAAGAAATTCTTGGAGGATCTCTAATGGTTGGTATTGCTGCAGAATCCTTTGTGTTCTGAACTAATGTTCCCGGCACGCCCTGAAAGGGCAGAAGCTTCTAACCCAGGGCAACGCCCTGGGTAATAGTTGTATTAGCCCTACGCCCTGTAAGGGCAAAAGCTTTAAAATATAGCTGCTGTATAGAAGCTTTTGCCCTTACAGGGCGTTAGTACCATCTCTATATCGCATACCCAGGGTGTTGCCCTGGGCTAGGAGCTTCTGCCCTTTCAGGGCGTGTGGAGCATACTTGTGAAATTTAGTAAATAATTTAAAGGCTTCAAAAATGAATACATTAGCTTTAACTTTTGCCGTGTGTTCAATAGTAGCATTGGCCTTTCTTGCATGGCTCTTTACTCCTTGGGGAAAGAAGTGGTCTAAGGAATTGTAGTGATGAAGAAGATAAAATATATATTATGCGCTTGCCTGATGATGGCAAGCTTGGGCATGGAAGCCAAGTCGATGAAGGACTTGCTGGTTTCGATGCCCGATTCTGTTGTGCCTTATCTCAACCACAACCTGCGGTTGGAATTTACTGAGCTGCAGGAGATGGGAGTGAAGGCGGAAGTGAAGAATCTGTTAGGCGAAACGAGTGTGATGGATACGCTGACTGCTGATTTCGCCCAGTTGAGAACGAGTAAGAACGCTACTTTGCAGATGAAGAAACTGCCATCGGCTAACGGCGATTCGCTGCTTTGCGTGGTGAAGACTTTTGACGGAGTAGAGAAGGAGAGCGAACTCTATCTCTTTAATCAGGATTGGCAAGAGCAGGATGCCAGCAGAATTTTCGATGGAAAATCTTTGCAGCAACTGGCTTCCGGACTTATTGCCAAACCCGATACGATGAGCGAGGCTAAGTTTGAGGAACTCAAGGGGAAAATTGAACTCAAAATCGTGAGTGCTCTGCTCCTGCAACATGAAAACAGCCTCGTAGTGCGCTTGGCTTTACCTTTCGTGTCTGCTGACGATAAGAAGGCTGTAAATGCAATAAAAGTGCAAAGAAAATTTAACTGGAATGGTAAAACTTTTAAGGAGAGTTAAATTCTTGAAGTTTTTTGCTATAAACTATTGCAGGTTACAAGATTATTTGTACCTTTGCATCGTGTTTTTCATGGTATTAGATTATTAAGGTTAATAAAAGATTGGTTGTCGTGAGACAATCAATTTTTTTTGTCCCTATCTGAAGGCATCAGCCCCTTGTCTTTCCCATCGGCTGGAGGCCGTTGGTTCAGACCGCAGGGCGATGTTTAGAAGATAACCATTCCGATGATACCGCAGATGAAAAGCAGCAGGATAGGGTTGGTCTTTCTGAATTTTGTGAAGTAGAAAGCAGCCAGAAACAGCACGATGCTTGCTCCGAAGACAAACGGATTGTCGGTTGGTGATCCGAAGTTCTCTTTATTCATCAGGAGAACGGCGGCAGCAGCTATCAGTCCGATGATGGCTGGGCGGAGTCCCGCAAAGATATCCTTTACGATTTTAGAATCCTTGTGCGTAATCAGATAGTGGCTGATGAGAATCATGATGATGAAAGGCAGCCACATGATGGAGAGCGAAGCCAATACCGAACCCAGACAGGCTGCCCAGGTAGGATAGCCGTCGTGAAGGCAGGCGGTATAACCTACGTAGGTGGCACAGTTGATGCCGATAGGTCCCGGTGTAGACTGGCTGATAGCCACAATATCCGTAAACTCAGCATTGGTAAGCCAATGGTTCTTCACTACCGTCTCGTTATGGATGAGCGAAAGCATCGCATATCCGCCACCAAAATTAAATGTACCAATCTTGGTAAATATCAGAAATAACTTTAGAAATAGCATAATCTCTATATTTTTTACCTTTTTACTTTTTTACCTTTCCATAGAGCCAGCCCAGCACACCGGCTGCGATGATGATGTAGATAGGGGAGATACCGAAAGCTGCAATCAGCAGACAGCAGACAACGGGAATCCAGATGTTGTAGCGGTTGATGTTTGCCGTCTTTGCCATCTTGAAGCAAGGCGCAGCAATGAGCGCTACCACGGCAGGGCGCACACCCATGAAGAACTTGCCCACCCAATAATTGTCCTTGAAATGCTGGAAGAACATGGCGATGATGAGAATGGCGATGATAGAAGGCAGGGCTATGCCAATGGCACCCACAATGCCTCCCCAGACTCCCTTCAGCTTATAGCCGATATGACTCGCCATATCGATGGAGAAGATGCCCGGAGTGGTCTGAGCCACTACCATGATATCCATGAACTCCTGCTTGTCCATCCACTTGTTCTTGTCTACAAATTCCTGTTCCATGATCGGTATCATGGCGTAGCCTCCGCCTAGCGTGAAAGCCCCGATTTTATTGCACGTGAGGAAAAATTTTACTAACATATCTGTTGCTTCTATATTATTTTTCTCTTATATCTGTTGAAATCGGCTGCAAAAATACACATAATTTGTTAAATATGCTAGCTTTCATGCGGATAATCTTCAAAATCGTGTGCTTTTTACCCGAAAATTTGTATCTTTGCAGCTAATATTATATAATAAAAAGACATTAAACTATGAATCTGAAAGTACGCCTAGCAGTGATGAACTTCCTGGAGTTTGCAGTTTGGGGAGCTTATCTTACGTCTATGGGCAACTATCTCGGCAAGGCTGGGATGGGTGCCGAGATTTCCTGGTTCTATACCATTCAGGGAATCGTATCTATTTTTATGCCTACATTGATGGGTATTGTGGCAGATAAGTATATCCAGCCGCAACGTCTTTTGGGCTATTGTCACCTTTTGGCAGGAGCAGCCATGATAGGTCTGTTCGGTATGGGACAGGCTAGTCAGACTCCTAATGAGGCAATGTTTATTGCCGTTTATACCTTCAGCGTGGCTTTCTATATGCCTACATTGGCATTGTCAAATACTTCGGCATTCAGTATATTGAAGAGCAACGGGCTCGACACCGTGAAGGCTTTTCCGCCAATCCGTGTGTTTGGAACCGTGGGTTTCATCCTCACGATGTGGATTGTGAACTGTGCTACCTGGGACAACGGTTCATTCTCATTCCTGTTGAGCGAGAACGCCCATAAGTTCCAGTATACCCATTATCAGTTCCTGGTATCGGGTGTGCTCAGCATTCTTCTCTTCCTCTATTGCTTCTCATTGCCAGCCTGTCCTATTGTGAAGAAAGAGACAAAGAGCTGGGTAGAGACATGGGGGGTTGATGCCTTCAAACTCTTCAAGAGCCGTGAGATGGCGATGTTCTTCATCTTCTCTTGCATGCTCGGTATGAGTCTGCAGGTAACCAATGGCTATGCCACTCCGTTCATTACCAGTTTCAAGGGCGATCCTGCGATGCTCGATACTTTTGCAGCTAACAATGCTACGCTCCTGGTATCCATCTCTCAGGTGGCCGAGGCGCTCTGCATCCTTCTCATTCCGTTCTTCCTGAAGCGTTATGGCATCAAGGTTGTGATGCTCATCGCCATGATGGCATGGGTTTTGCGATTCGGTTTCTTCGGATTGGGCAATCCTGCATTTCCGGGTGTTACCTTCTTCATCCTCTCATGCATCGTTTACGGTGTAGCCTTCGACTTCTTCAATGTGTCGGGCGGTCTGTTTGTAGACCAGAAATGTGATGTGAAGGTAAGAGCATCGGCTCAAGGTCTGTTCATGCTGATGACCAACGGTCTGGGAGCATCTATCGGAACCATTCTCGCAGGTATGGTCATCAACCATTACTGCCACTGGACAGATGATGGCTACCTGATGGGTGACTGGAAAACCTGCTGGTTCATCTTTGCCGGTTATGCGCTCGTGGTAGCTGTAGCCTTTGCTGTCCTCTTCCGTCCGAAGAAAGAACAGAAATAAGGAAGAAAAAGTGTCATACTCAACGCGAGAGTAAAAACAGAATGTTACGTAAGAATATAAATAAATTTAAATAAAGAAAGGGTACATAATGATGTTGTACAAACTTAAACTCGCTGCCTGCTTTGGCATTCCGGAAGCTTCCGGGACATGTATTATTAGTTTGGTAGACGAATCCGAAAAAAGAGCTTTGTCTATTATGACTAATGATTATGTAGCAGAGCAGCTGAAGGCATGTAATTCGAAAACTTCTGATTTTAAAAATGATGTGATCTCTGTACTTTGGACACTATTTGACAGGCAAAATGTAGACGATTTCTATCTCGAATTCGATGCTACGCCAGAGAGGGGAGTATATGCTACTCTTGTGAATAAAATCACAAATGAACGTATGAGCATCAAGACTGACCAGGCTGTGTTGTTGTCTGTGGCTGCGGATATAGAAATGTATACAACAGAGCTGGTTATAAAGGAAATTTCTACTCCTTTTAATAAAAATGATATGAGTTCGACTTCTTGTGCGGTACCTATTTTTGCTTTGCCAGACCAGATGCTCGAAAAAGCATTGGATTGTGCCATTAATGAAGAAGATTACGAAACAGCCTCAGCCATTCGTGATGAGATAGAGCGCCGCAAAGGCAAAAAAAGTGAATAATTAAAGGATATTCTTACGGAATAATAGAAAATTAAGAAGAAAAAGTAACAATAAGAGGAAATGAAAGAAGTTAGATTTTTCTATGTGCCAGATGCGGCTACACAGACAGAACTGCCTCAGGAAGAGGCTACTCATGCACTCAGGGTTTTGCGTATCCAGGCGGGGGACGAATTGTTCCTGATGAATGGCAAGGGGGTGTTCTACCGTGCAGAAGTTTCGCTGGCTACCAACAAACGGTGCATCTATGAGGTGAAGGAGGTTATGCCGCAGCAGCCTGCCTGGCGCGGACACATTCACCTGGCCATCGCCCCAACAAAGATGATGGACCGCATTGAATGGATGGCAGAGAAGGCTACGGAAATCGGCTTCGATGAAATCTCTTTCCTCAACTGCAAGTTCTCTGAACGCAAGGTCATCCGCATAGACCGCATAGACAAGATTGTGGTTTCTGCCGTCAAGCAGAGCCACAAGGCTTGGAAACCTGTGGTCAACGAACTGCAGAACTTTAAAGATTTTATTACGGCTCCCCGCAATGGCAGAAAGTTTATCTGCCATTGTTATGAGGAGATAGAAAAGAAAGACTTTTTTGCCGAGATTTCCAAGTCATGTCCAGCTGATGATTCTGCCGGAGCAGCCCAGGAGGGTACTGATGACATCACCGTGCTGGTAGGACCTGAGGGCGATTTCTCTATCGATGAGGTGAGACTGGCTCTGGAAAACGGATATGAGAGTGTTTCGCTTGGCACCAGTCGCCTCCGTACGGAAACAGCAGGATTGGTGGCTGTCAATATGTGCCATCTGGCAAGAGCTTTATAATATTTACTAGTGTGATGAAAAGATTGTATAAGAGTTTGATGTTCATGTGCTTGGCTGTCGTATTGGGATTGCTGAGCTCATGCTCGGGCACTGACTATCTCAATGCCATTCCAAAGAAAAGTACTGCGCTCATCTCTGTTGACATGCAGCAGATGGCATCCGGCAAAAGCGATGAAGACAAGGCGGGAATGCTCAAGTCTCTGTTGCACGTTGAGGATGCATCGAAATGTGGCATCGACATCTCAGAGAAGATATTCCTCTTTGAGAGTGCTGATGGCAACCTCGGACTTTGTGCCAAGGTGAGCGATGAGGGCGATGTAGAAGACTGGCTTGCTTCGCTTGCCAAACAGCATATCGCTACAGAGGTGAAGGAGCGCAAAGGCTTTCATTTCTCTGTATTGAAAAATTCGTGGCTGGTCGGCTTTTCTGATCAGGCACTCCTCGTTATGGGACCGGTTGTAGCCGATGCGCAGGCCCAGCTCCAGCAGCAGATGGTGAAATATCTGAAGGCTGATGAGGACGAAGGTATTACCGCATCGCCTATGTTCGAGCGACTGGAAACCATCACTTCGCCTATGGCTATGGTGGCTCAGGCTCAGGCGCTGCCGGAGAAGTTCGTTGCTCCATTTACCCTTGGTGCTCCTAAAGATACCGACCCTTCGCAGGTAGTGATTGCTGCTGTGATGGACGTAAAAGATGGTATCCTGCAGGTGAAGGGAGAAACCTTCTCCTTTAATAAAGAAATAGATGAGGCTCTGAAGAAGGCGGCTCAAACCTATCGTCCGATTAAAGGCAACTACGTTAAGTCGATGCCTGCTGATGCCCTGGCGGGTATCTTCATGAACGTAAAGGGCGAGCAGTTCCTGCCGATGATGCAGAGCAACCGCAGCCTTCAGACCCTTCTGATGGGTATCAACCAGGCCATTGACATGGATAATATCATCCGTAGTGTGGATGGGGATATGGCTATCGTGATGCCTTCGCTTACGGATAACAACATGCAGATGACGATGGCTGCTAAACTGTCGCATGCCAAGTGGCTGGGCGATGTTGATTATTGGAAAACTTCATGTCCGGCTGGTGCGAAGATAGCCAATTGGGGTAAGAATGCTTACTTCTATACCGACGGCAAAACCTCGTTCTATTTCGGTGTGACGGATGACAAGCAGTTCTTTAGCGGAAGCGACCAGCTGATGGCGCAATATGCCGTGAAACCAAGTAATCATCCGATAGATGCAAAGATTCAGAAGCTCATCGTCGGTCAGAAACTGGCAATGATCATTAATCTCGCCAAAAGTTCTGATAGTGACGGCTCGGGCAAGAATGATGCCATCTCTACCGTAACCGGCCTGCTCACCCCTGTCTTCGGAAATCTTACTTCGGTGGTCTATACTTTAAAGGTAAAAGATTAAACATTAAACATAAAAAAAGTGGAAAAGATTCAGCTTCATTCCGTTCTCCCACAGGTTTTTGCCCAGCGCAACGACCTGGATTCGGAGATATGGAAGCAGGATGTTACCTTCGAGAAAGGTCATCTTTATCTTATCGAGGCAGAGAGTGGCAGCGGAAAGAGTACTTTCTGCAGCTATGTGCTCGGCTATCGTCACGACTACAGCGGAAGCGTGATGTTCGACAATGATGTTACCGCCAACTACAAGGTGAAAGACTGGGTAGAGATGCGCAAGCGTCATATCAGCCATCTCTTTCAGGAACTCCGTCTCTTCCCTGAGCTTACTGCCCTGGAGAATGTAGAAATTAAGAACAAGATAACCGGATTCAAGACGCGTGAGCAGATTCTTAAATGGTTTGATATGCTCGGTATTGCTGATAAGGTAGATGCCAAAATCGGCAGAATGTCGTTCGGACAGCAGCAGCGTGTGGCAATGATGCGTGCGCTCTGTCAGCCTTTCGACTTCATTCTGGCTGATGAGCCTATCAGTCACCTCGACGACAACAATTCGCGCATCATGGCAGATATCATGATGACCGAAGCGAAGGAGCAGGGGGCTGGCGTCATCGTAACCAGTATCGGTAAGCACATGGACTTAAACTATGAACATATATTTAGATTATGAATTTGGTTTGGAAATTATTGCGTCAGCATATCAGCATACCTCAGTTTGCGGGCTTTGCCTTCGCCAGTCTCTTCGGTATGCTCATCGTTCTTTTCGGCTTTCAGTTTTATAAAGACGTGCTGCCTGTCTTCACTCAGCAAGACAGTTTCATGAAAGCCGACTACCTCATCATGAGCAAGAAGATAGGTATGGGAAATACCATCAGCGGCCGTTCCAATACCTTCTCCGGTTCTGAAATCGATGAAATCGGAGGCCAGAAGTTTGTAAAGAAGATAGGAAAATTCACCTCTACAGAATATAAAGTAGATGCCCAGATGGGTGTAAACGGCGTGAACGTTCTGAACAGCGAACTCTTCTTCGAGAGTGTGCCTGACGGTTTTGTTGATGTGCCGCTCAAGGACTGGAAATATACGCCGGGAACTCAGGAGGTGCCAATCATCCTCCCGCGTACCTATATTAATATGTATAACTTCGGTTTCGCCCAGAGTCATTCGCTCCCTAAAATCAGCGATGGACTGATGGGCATGATTGATTTCAATATCCAGATTCAGGCTGGTGGCAAGAAAGAGCAGTTCAAGGGAAAGGTTATCGGTTTCTCTTCGCGACTCAACACCATCCTCGTTCCACAGGCATTCATGGACTGGAGCAACCAGGAATTCGCTCCAAACCAGAAGAGCGACCCTAACCGTCTCATTGTAGAGGTAGGAAACCCGGGAGACGAGAACATCACCAAATACCTGGATGATAATGGTTATGAGGTAGAGACAGACAAGCTGGATGCTGAGAAAACTACCTATTTCCTCCGCATGATGGTATCGATGGTGATGATTATCGGTTTGGTTATCTCCGTTTTGAGCTTCTACATTCTGATGCTCAGCATCTATCTGTTGGTTCAGAAGAATTCTTCTAAGTTAGAGAATCTTCTTCTGATAGGCTACAGTCCGAACAATGTAGCAAAACCATATCAGGTGCTCACCATTGCGCTGAACATCGTGGTACTCATCATCGCATGGATCATCCTCTTCTTCCTCCGCGATTATTACATGGGCTTCATCGAAACCCTCTTCCCTGATATCGACGAGGGCACCATGCTTCCAGCCGTCGCCCTAGGTCTGCTCCTGTTCCTGATCGTTTCAATTCTGAACATCGTAGCCATCCGTCGCAAGGTGATGAGCATCTGGCAGAGAAAGGAGTAGGGGAGCCAACCCCGAAAAAACTATAAGCAAACCCCTGTTATAAATAACAAATTAAAGGAAATCTGCGTTATTTGCTTAACGCAGATTTTTTTATATTATAAAATACTATTTTTCATGCTTTTGTAACAATTAAAAGAGATTTTTTTATTAATTTTGCAAACGATAACAATATAAGAGGGGATTATATCCCGTATTATTTAATTATTTATTTTAAGGTATGCAGAAAAGATTTTTTTTATTTGTGGCTTTGTTGTCCTTTATGGTTTCCACAGCCATTGCGCAGATTACTACATCTGGCGTCAAAGGTTTGATTAAAGCTAATGGTGAAGATGTAATAGGTGCAACTGTTACAGTGACCCATGTGCCAACAGGTGCTGTTTATCGTTCTGTGACTAACAGCGTAGGCCGCTTTACTATTCAGGGTATGCGCGCTGGTGGTCCTTACACGGTAGAGATTTCCTACATTGGTTACAAAACCAAGGAAATCAAGAATGTAACACTCAAACTTGGTGAAATGTCAGACCTTTCAACTCAGTTGGAAGAGGATGCACATGCTTTAGGTGAAGTGGTTGTTAAGGGTAAGTTAGGCTTGGATGCCAGCAAGACTGGTGCTGCTGCCAGCTATAGTGCCAAGGATATAGCCAATATGCCTTCTATCAGTCATAGTATCGGTGATATCACCCGCATGAATCCTATGGTAAGTGTCTCTCAGTCTGGAGCAATGTCTTTTGCTGGTGTTAATAACCGTTATAACAGCTTCCAGGTTGATGGTGCCGTAAACAACGATGTTTTCGGTCTCACTTCTAATGGTCAGAATGGTGGTCAGGCTGGTACTCAGCCTATTTCTACAGAGACTATTGATCAGGTACAGGTGAGCGTGGCTCCTTTTGATGTCCGTCAGTCTGGTTTTACTGGTGGTGCCATCAATGCCATCACTAAGTCGGGTACCAATACCTTCCATGGATCTGTTTATGGCAACTGGTTGAACAAAGACCTGATAGGTTCTAAGTATACTTTGATGAATGGCAAGGATAGCCAGAAATATGATGATGAAACAGACTATCGTTATGGTGTAACTCTTGGTGGTCCTATCATCAAGAACAAGTTGTTCTTCTTTGCAAACTACGAGAAGTCAAACAAGGAATATCCAAATAACTATGGTTATGGTTCTGAGGCTTCAAAGTTAGGAACAGAAGGCTTTAATATTGCCGATGAAGTGCTTTCTATCCTGAAGGAAAAGGGTTACAATGCTTCATATAATAATCCTAAGAATTATACTAAGAGTGACAAGGCTGGTGTAAAGCTCGACTGGAATATCAACGACAAGCATAAGGCTACTTTTGGCTGGCGCATGGTTAATGCTAAGCAGTTGAACAGCAATAGTTCTGCCAGTTATCTGAATGCTTCTGATTATCAGTTTGATTTCATCTCAAAGACTAATACTTTTACTGCAGAATTGAACAGCTCTTTCAGCGACAAGATAAATAATCAGTTCCAGGCTTCTTATGTATCTGTAAGAGATCATCGTGATCCAAAGGGTATTGCACCAATGATTCAGATTAAGAATGTGGGTGGTGGTACTCTCTGTCTCGGTACAGAGCGTTCTTCTACAGCAAACTCTCTGAATCAGGACATCATCACCTTTACAGATAATCTGAACTGGTATGTGAACAATCATACTCTGACTTTCGGTACTCATGGAGAGTACTACAAGTTTAAGAACCTCTTTATCCAGGATAATTATGGTACTTATTATTTCAACAATTTTGATGATTTCAAAATGTTTGCTAATGGACAGACAGTTGCTCAGTCTGTTAATTCAAAAACAGGTGAAATTACATATTACAACACATTGAACCAGTATCGTTTCGGTTCTGCCAATGTAGCAGTAACCGGTGATCCTCGCTGGGCTCCAGAGTTTGCTGCTGGTCAGATTGGTTTCTATGCACAGGATAAGTTTAATGTTACTCCTAATTTTGAGTTGACTTATGGCTTGCGTATGGATATCCCATTGTTCTTTGATACTCCTACTGAGAATGCTGAGTTTAATGCTTCTGCTGCCAAGCAGGGATGGAATGTTGTTACAAACCATAAGTTGAGCAGCACTCCGATGTGGTCTCCACGTGTAGGCTTCCGTTGGAATATCGAGAAGGAGCATAATATGATTCTCCGTGGTGGTGCTGGTATTTTTACCGGTCGTATCCCATTCGTATGGTTGAGCAACAACTTTACAAATACTGGTATCCAGACTTCTGTATATAATGTTTATGGTTCTTCTGGCCTTAAAGAGGGTAAGCAGAATACGGGTAAACTCAATGACGTAAGTCTTATCGTTGATCCTTACAAGCAGAGTGAGAATACTGCTAAGTTGGCTGCATCAGGTAACCAGACAGTAAATGTATTTGCTAAGGACTTCAAGTTTACTCAGAACTTGCGTCTTGACCTTGCTCTTGATTTTACATTAGCAGGTATTGACTTTACTTTGGAGGGTGTTCTCTCAAAGAATCTGAATGATATCTATTATAAGGATTTGACCCGTACTGAGGCTGGTAAGACATTGGGCGAGACTTATGCGTCTTTGGCTTTTGACAATCGTCCAATGTTCCAAAAGGTTACCAGCACAGAAGATGCTAACTTGAAGAAGTTTGCTAATGTATATATGTTGGATAACACCAGCAAGGGATACAGTTACAATCTGTCTTTGTCTGCTGTTAAGCACTTTGACTTCGGTTTGGATCTGGCTGCATCTTACAGCTATTCACGCTCAAAGTCTGTTAACTGCGGTACATCTTCAGTAGCTCAGTCAAACTATAACTACAATTATACATATCAGAATCCTAACTCACCTGAGCTCGGTTTCACTGCATTCAATGTGCCTCACCAGATCAAGGCTTCTGCCTTCTATCATAAGGATTACGCCCAGCACTGGAATACTACAGTAGGTCTTATCTATACAGGTACTTCTGGTTCACCTTATAGTTTGTACTATTATGGTGATTTGAACCAGGATGGTTCTAATGGTAACGATTTGATGTTTATCCCAACAGATGAGCAGATTGATAAGATGCAGTTTAAGGCTAATAAGAACTATACTGCTGAAGAGCAGAAGAAAAACTTCAGAGAGTGGATTGCCAATGATGGCTATATGAGCAAGCATCGTGGTGAATACTTCAAGCGTTATGCTGATAACTTGCCATTCGAGAGTCACTTCGACTTCCATCTTGCTCAGACCTATAAGTTCAAGGTTGGTGCTCAGGTTCATTCTGTAGAATTGTCATTTGATGTATTGAATGTGGGTAACATGTTCAATAAGAAGTGGGGTCGCTATACATCAACAGGTGCAGCTAAATACTATTCTCCTGTTACTTACAGTGGTAACGGACAGTTCCAGTTCCTGCACCCAGGTAATTACGAAATGCGTTCTTATGACGACTATTATAGCCGCTGGCGCGGTCAGCTTGGTTTGAAGTATACATTCTAAGTATTAGTCCATAAGTACAGTTATATTTGGGGGATGTTCTTCTGTTTGGCAGTACATCCCCTTTTTGGTTTCAAATAAAATAGATCATAATGAAAAAAATATTATTATTATTGATTTCTTTCCTGGCTCCCTTTTCTGTAAGTCTGGCACAGGAACATCGAACCGTGATAATTTCCTTAGACGGATGCCGTTGGGATTATCCCGAGATGTATGATACGCCTTTTCTTGACAATTTGGCACAGGATGGAGTAAAAGCTATTATGCAGCCTTCGTTTCCATCTGTTACGTTCCCTAACCATTATACTCTGGCAACGGGCTTGGTTCCTGATCATCATGGAATTATAGCCAATAAATTTCTTGATAAAAAGAGTGGACTGGTGTTTAGTTTAGGTGATAAAACAACAAAAATGGATCCCCGCTTCTGGGGAGGTGAACCTGTTTGGATTACCGCCAAACGACAGGGAAAGCGGGTAGGCGTGGTTTATTGGCCTGGCTCAGATGTTGCCATACAGGGCACTTATCCTGATATCTATTATAATTATGAGCAGAAACCGTTGCTGACTTATGTTGAGCGAATAGCAGAAATAGAGCGGATGCTCAAAATGCCGGAAGATAAGCGCCCACAGCTTATCATGGCTTATTTTGATGAGCCTGACCATTCAGGTCATACTTATGGTCCTGAGAGTAGGCAAACCCGTATGCAAGTAGAGACCTTAGATTGCCTTCTCGGACAGTTATGGAAAGATATCCAGAAGATGCCCGATGGTAAAAATGTGAACCTGATTGTGACAGCAGACCATGGTATGGACCGTAACTCGAATGAACGTATCATAAATCTGACCCATTATTTGGATAAGTCATGGTACAAAAACATAGCAATGGGATTTCCTACGATGATATATACCAATAAGGGATGTGAAAATAAAATACTGAAAGCTCTTTCTAAGGTACCTCATATTAGAGCATGGCGTAAATCAGAAATGCCTGCCTATTTAAATTATGGTACAAATGAGAACATTGCCGACATTGTTGTTACTACAGACATAGGTTGGGTACCCAGTGATAAGAATGAGGTCTTAGCCGGAAATCATGGCTTTGATCCAACTTATAGCGATATGCATGTCCTATTCCGTGCAGCTGGCCCTGATTTTAAAAAAGGATATGTTAAGGATAAAGTCTTTAAAAACGTAGATGTTTATCCTTTGCTTAATTATCTCCTTTCAATCAAACCTGCTGCCAATGATGGTAATTTGTCAGAGGTCAAAGATTTGTTGAAATAAGTTTGATGCATGGGAAGAGTTCCCATTAGAATAATTCTATCGCGATGCACTTCTCTTTTTCGAGGGAAGTGCATTTTTTTTCGTTTATTTGCATATTTTTTGGTGTATTCTGTCATTTTTCTCTGTTTTTTGCTTGTTGTCTCAAAAAAAATGTTTATATTTGCAACATATTTGTTTATAAGAGTGAATGCACACGGTACGAGGTGCGCGGTTCTCTCTTTATTTATTCACAAAAGAATCAAAACAACATGCAGAAAAGATTGCAACTACTTCTGGCTTTGCTCGCCTTCATGGTGACTTCGGCAATGGCTCAGATTACCACTTCAGGCATTAGTGGTAAAATTTCTTCCAATGGCGAAACCGTTATTGGGGCTACTGTTACTGCTACACACCAGCCATCTGGTACTGTGTATCGTGCTGTAACAAATGTAGATGGTCGCTATACTATTCAGGGTATGCGTCCAGGTGGTCCTTACAAGGTAAGTATCTCTTATATCGGATATAAGGACAAGGTTTTCAACAATGTCAGTCTGAACTTGGGTGAAAGCCAAAATCTCTCTTGCTCTCTTCAGGAAGATGCCAAGCAGCTTCAGGAGGTTGTTGTTTCGGGTAAGGCTGGTCTGAATGGTACGAAGACCGGTGCGGCCATGAGTATCAATGCTCAGCAGATAGCTGATATGCCTTCTATCTCGCACAGTATTGCGGATGTGGCTCGCCTGAATCCACAGCTTACTACAAACGGACAGTCTGGCTCTATGTCATTCGCCGGTATGAACAACCGTTATAATTCATTCCAGATTGATGGTGTGATGAATAACGACGTGTTCGGTCTTACTGCTAATGGCAGTAATGGTGGTCAGGCAGGATCTCAGCCTGTTTCTATGGAGACTATTGACCAGATTCAGGTAAATATCGCTCCTTTCGATGTTCGCCAGGGTGGTTTTACCGGTGGTGCCATCAACGCGGTAACCAAGAGCGGTACCAATGACTTCCATGGAAGTGGCTATTTCTATGGGAACAACCAGGATTTGGTAGGTCGTCATTATAAGAATATGGATGGTACCTATGCTCAGCCTTATGATGATGAGAAGGAAACTTTGTTCGGATTTACGCTCGGTGGTCCAATTATCAAGAACAAACTCTTCTTCTTCGCAAACTATGAGAATTCAGAAAAGTCGTACCCAACTCAGTATACCATCGATTCTCCAGATGTTAAGTTTAATCCGGATTTGGCTAGGGACTTGATGTCTAAGATTTATGACTTGGCTAACCGTCAGGGTTATGATTATGCAACTTCATGGGCAGATAAAGATAAGAACGTGAAGAGCCAGAAAGCTGGTTTGAAGTTGGATTGGAATATCAACGAGTTCAACAAGTTCTCTGTACGTTGGAGTTATGTTGATGCTAAGCAGACGCTTGGTCTGGGTGGTATTGCTACATTGAATACTACCGATCACTTGTATGATTTCAAATCTAAAACTCATTCTTTCGCCGCAGAGTTGCAGAGCCGCATCTCACCAAACCTGAGCAATGAGGCACGCGTATCTTACGTTCGTGTTCGTGATGAGCGTACTTCTGGTAAGCCAGCGCCCTCTATCACTATCTATAAGGTAGGAAATGGTACCATGAATATCGGTAATGAATATTCCTCAATGGCTAATGGATTGAATCAGGACATTTATACCCTCGAAGATAACTTTACATGGTTCAAGGGGAATCATACACTGACATTCGGTACACATAATGAGCTTTACAAGTTCTCTAACCTCTTCCTTCAGAATCTCTATGGATGCTATTATTTTGATACTCCAGACGACTTCCTAAATTATTATAAGGGTTGTGGAGCTGATGGTTTTGGAGGTGATGGTAAGTATATCAAGAACTTCTACTTCACACAGGCTAATGTTGAGGTGACTGGTAATCCTCGTTGGGCACCAGAGTTTAGTGCAGCTCAGCTGGGCTTTTATGTACAGGACAAGTGGGATGTGACAGACAGCTTCCAGCTCACCTATGGTCTCCGTATGGATATGCCTCTGTTCTTTGATACGCCTACCGAGAATGCTAAATTCAATGAGTGGGCAGCAGGTAAGGGATATGGTTTCAAAACCAATCAGAAACTTGCCAGTACACCAATGTGGAGCCCTCGTGTAGGTTTCCGTTGGGATATTGAGAAGAACCGCAAATATATCCTTCGTGGAGGTATCGGTGTATTCACTGGTCGTATTCCTTTCGTCTGGTTGAGCAACAACTTTACGAATACTGGTGTGCAGACATCTTCTTACTCTGCAAAAAATAATTCTGATGTGCAGCTCATCATGGATCCTAACAAGCAGACTCAGAATGCAGATAAACTGAAGGCTCTCGGTAGCCAGCTGATCAATGTGTTTGACAAGGATTTCAAGTTCACTCAGTCTATGCGTGTTAATCTTGGTTTCGATTTCAATCTCCTGGGTATCGACTGGACTGCTGAGGGTATCTTCAGCAAGAGTCTGAATGATGTTTATTACAAGAACTTGGCTTATGAGGAGACTGGTAAGACCTTGTCTCAGACCTCTTACATGAACTGGGATAACCGTCCTCTTTATACAAAGGTGGCAGATGCTAAGTCGTTTAACAACATCTATGCAATGTATAATACCAGCAAGGGCTACAGCTACAGCCTGTCTTTGTCTGCAGCTAAGCACTTTGCGTTCGGTCTTGATCTGAATGCATCTTATACATTCACTCACTCAGAGTCTGTAAGCAGTATGACCTCATCTGTTGCTCAGAGCAACTGGCGTAATACGCATACTTATCGCTTCTCAAACAACCCAGAGTTGGCTAATAGTGCTTATAATGTGCCTCATACAGTGAAGGCTTCTGCTTTCTATCACTTCAACTGGGGAACCAACAAGTTGTTTACCACTACAGTAGGTCTTATCTATCAGGGTCAGAGCGGTTCTCCTTACTCTCTCGTTTATAGTGGAGATATTAACGGAGATAATGGTACAAGTAATGACTTGATTTTCATCCCTACAGATGCGCAGGTAGACCAAATGCAGTTCTTGGGTACTGATGCTTATACTGCTGAGCAGCAGCGTGCTAATTTGAAGCAGTGGCTTGCTACTACAGACTATGTGAAGGATCATCGTGGTGAGTACTTCGAGCGTTATGGTGCTAACTTGCCGTTCGAAAGTCATTTCGATTTCCACTTCGGTCAGAAGTTTGGCATCCGTACAGGTAAGTATGTACATGCTTTGGAACTTACTTTGGATATCATGAACGTGGCTAACCTCCTGAACAAGGATTGGGGCCGTACCTTCAGTAGTGGTTATAACAGCGAGATTATTTCTCCTATCACGTACAAGGGTGATGGCGTGTTCCAGTTTGCTAACTCATCTGATATGCCTCTCAAGTATCCTAGCTCATACTACAGCCGCTGGCGTGGCCAGGTTGGTTTGAAGTATACATTCTAAGGTATAATTATCTTTTCAGACAACATATCATTAATATAAAGAGGGTGTGTCATAAGTCTGTGACGCACCCTTTTTTTTGTGTGTTTCTGTATATTCTAGTTGAATCGTAGTCTTTCTTCACAAAGGGAATCTTATTATATTGTATAGAAACTTTACTTTTCTTGTTTTATCGATAACAAAACAGCCCCAAAGTTCACAAAAGGGCATAGTTATCCCTGACGATAAAAAAAACAAAATTGAGTTTTATCGTTTTATACCCAAATATTTCTTCAAATTGAATCCCATTCCGAACAATCCTAGATCCATGTAAACCTTGTCCATTCCAAAATGCCTGAATCGCTTATAATGCATATCTGCCTTCATCTGCCCAAATACAGCTTCCGGCTCTATCGGTCGCTGGCTTCTGTGTTTCAAGCCCTCTTCAGACGTTAGTAGCAGGAAGGCTTCCTTTTTATATGCATTCAGTTTATGGTTGACATATATGGTTCTGTTGCCTTTGGATTTCTTGCAGAGACTTCCAAGCGGACATCCATCACATCGTTGTGCTCTATATAATGTAATGACAGACACATAGCCGGAGGCACTTTTCGTTTGCCGTTGTCCACAAGGTTCCATGTGTTGTCCCATGGGGCAGACATAATAGTCATCATCCCTGTTGTAGTAGAAGTTCGCTTGGTTGAAGGCATCCTCCTTGAAAGGCTTATGCTGTTCCTTGTGAAACCAGTTGTACTTTACATAACCCACCATTTCTTCCATCTCTAGGTACTCGTAGTTCTCCTCCGAGCCATACCCTGAGTCTGCGGTGACGCTCTTGGATTGCTTTCCATATCTTTTCTTGTACTTATCCAAAAAAGGCTTGAAGGTCAGGGTGTCTGTTGGATTGGGATAAAGGGCGAAATTCGTCCAATATTGATTCTCTGTCGCAATTTGAAGGTTATAGGCAGGCTTTGTCTGCCCATTGTTCATGGCATCTTCCTTGAGGCGCATGAAGGTCGCATCAGGATCAGTCTTGGAGTAACAGTTTCTCTCGCCCAGTATATCCAGTGATTTTTCATACTCGCGCAGTTTGTCCGAGGCTTTGAACAAGTGATCTATCTGAGTATTTAGCTTTTGCTTCTCTCTTCCTGTAAGCTTTGCCTTAGGAAGGTTCTTCACTTGCCTCTCACACAAACGTGCACTTCTCTCTACATCCTTGGCGAAAGTGGCTGGCTCGCTGTCTTCTTCCTTAATGTCACTCCCGCCATTCAGGCGAATTTGTTCTTTTATCTGAGCCAATGCAGCAGAGGTCTTTTCCAAGAGCTTAGCCCTGTTCTTTTCCACAGTCTTCTTCCATACAAACGTGTACTTGTTTGCTTTCGACTCTATCTTAGTACCATCAACATATTGTTCCTCCAGACTAATCACGCCCTTTTCAACCAATATGGAGACGACTGCATCAAAATAAAAGTCGATGCATTTAATCATATGATGGGATCTAAAGCGGTTGATTGTTGCGAAAGATAATTGCTTACCTCCACAAATCCACATATAGCGAACATCGTATTTAAGTGCGTCCGCTATGCCACGACAGGAATAAATGCCATTGATATAGGCAAAAACAACTAAACTTAGAAGCATCTTCGGACTATAAGGAGGAGCACCAATCCCATCATAGGTATCCATGAGAGGGTTGATGTCCATACTGCGAACAATACGATCCACCATACGAACTTTGCTGTCTTTTGGCACATAATCATCGAAAGAGTTAGGAAAAAAGCTCAATTCGTGCCGAGTTTCAGATTTTATTTGTATCTTTGCCATACTTAAAGAAGTTTTCTGCAAAGATACAAATCTTTTGCGGAAAGGCAAAGCCCGAGCTTGTGAAAGTTTGGGCTTTGTTGTAAATAAAAATGTTTTTTAAAGATTTCGTATCTGTGAAAAGGCAAAAAATAAAAAGAGGTGCGTCACAGACTTATGACACACCCTCTCTGGTTTTATAAGAACAAGTCTTTCTTTGGCATGTTTGTCATATATTTCTTTCTCAGTTTCTCGAAGAAAGCTATAGTATCGTTAGAGAAGCCGTGGCCTTTCCATGTAGATGTGTTCGTGATGAGAATCCAGCATTGGTTATCCGGATATTTCAGGACGATGGCTGATGTGCCTGCCAGCGAACCGGTACGAATCCATGGTTTGTCGCTCTTTGGTGTATAGTTCCAACCGATAGAGTATTGGTGGTCAGCCTGCTCGCGCGTCATAAACTCGATACTCTTCTTGCTGAGGATATCCTTGACATGTGGCAAACCATCGATGCTGGCTATGAAACGGCTCAACTCGGCTGCCGAACCACACCAGGCTCCTGCACCCGACAGGCGGGGAAGGTCGGTGTCACCATAGCATTTCTCCACCAGTCGTCCACTGTTGTTGTATTCATATACAGGGATGCTGCCCTGGTGCATGTAGTACTTCGTCTCGTTAGGTCGGCGGTCCTTTAAGTAAGTTCCCGCAATATGCATGTCGTAGCAGCCGGCAGGGTGGAGCACATACTTCTGTATGAAGTTTTCATATTTCATTCCGCTCTTCTTCTCTATGATCATGGAGAGAATCATGTAGCCCAGATTACTGTAGCATTTGCCTTCGCCAGGAGTATAACCCAAGTGGCGCTTCAAGAGAATCTTGAGCAGGGTAGGGTGATCAGGTGGCGTTTTGAGATGGTTCTGCATCATGATGTAGCGGGTGGAAGATACAGGATCACCGGCATAATTGTTGAAACCAGCCTGATGGCGCAGCAGTTGTTCTACGGTGATATCGTAATATCGCTTGTCCTTGATACTGTTGTTGTAAACGGTATCGCGCAGGATTCCCTTTTCGCCAAACACCTTCTCGTTCAGCTTGAGTTTCTTCATCTCCTGCAATTTCATGATACCTACGGCTGTAATCAGTTTCGATACGGAGGCGAAGCGCATCAGCATGTTAGGCTCCATTCTGATGCCTCGCTCCTTATCCGCCATTCCGAATCCGCGGGCATAGAGTAGCGAGTCGTTGCGGGTGATGACGAGTTGGGCTCCATTGATTTCCCATCTCTTGAGATACCTTTCTATTACCGAGTCCATCTCATGATATTCCTTCCCCTCTGTCAGGGCATTTGAGATGGAATCGTTGATATGAACCTTAGGGAGCGAATCTGCCGCCTTGTTCTTGTCTGATGCTGATGTACAGCGAGATACACAGCTGTGTGTAGTCCATCCTACGATTGCTGTAAAGGTAAGCAATATGATTGCTATGCGTTTTTTTCTTAGTCGTCGTGCCATTTTATTTAATTTTTCTTATGCAAAGATTTTGCAATCGAGTGCAATGAAAGTTTACTTTCATATTGCCGAGTGCAGCAAATCTTATGCAAAGATAATGCAATCTTCTCAAATAGCAAAACATTGAAAATATATTTAAATTTATTTTGTATTGTCTATGAATTATCGTACCTTTGTACCCGGTTATAAAGAAAAACAATGAAGAAGGTATTAAAAAAGATATTAAGATCCATATTCTATATAGTAGTCATGTCGGTTCTGGCATTCCTGCCCGACTTTTGGCTTTGGCACATCGGGGTGAGTGAGTGGCCTTTGCCGCTAGCCATCTTATGGTGGGTTCCCTCGTTGTTACTTGTTCTTGCCGAAGTGGGGTTGCAGATGGGGTTCTTCCATAAGTTGTCAGTCCGTGTACTCTTTACTACCATACTTTTCTCGGCATTCCCTAAGGTTGTCTTCATCCTGTTCGATGCATTTCTTCCTTGGTTCTTTGCTCTGATTCCTGCTTTGGGTGTAATGGGGTGGTTTGCCTTCGGCTTTATAGAGGGTTGGAAGCGGTTAGAACTGAAACATATCACCTTTACCTCGCCCGACTTGCCACCTTATTTTGATGGTTACCGTCTGGTACAGATTACCGACTTTCATCTCGGTTCGTTTCCTCCGGGCAATGATTTCGTGCAGAAGGTGGTGGATGCGACCAACAATGAAGAACCCGATATGATTCTCTTTACGGGCGATCTGGTCAATAACCAAGCCAGCGAAGTGGAGCCTTATCTGGATACGCTGGGGCAGCTTCATGCGCCAGATGGCATCTATTCTATCTGGGGAAATCATGATTATTGTGAATATGGCAACAATCATTCTATTGGCGCTTTGAAGAGAAACCGCCGTATGCTCTATGGTTATCAGGAAAGTCTGGGGTGGCATCAGCTGATGAACGAACATCATGTGGTGAGTCATGGTATGGCATCTATCGCTGTAATAGGCGTAGAGAATCCCGGTCAGCCTCCTTTCACCAATCGCAGTAATCTGAAGAAAGCGATGAAGGGGTTGAATCCAGATATGTTTAAAATCCTCTTGAGTCATGATCCTCACCATTGGCGCAGAGAAGTAGTTGGTAAGAAGATACAACTTACTCTGGCGGGACATACGCATGCCGGACAATTGAAAATAGGTAAATGGACGCCTGCCCGCATGGCTTTCAAAGAGTGGGGCGGAGCTTACCGCATTGGTGAGCAGATGCTCTATGTATCATCGGGTATTGGTGGTTCTTTCCCTTTCCGCCTAGGCGCATGGCCTGAACTGACAGTTATTACGCTGAAACGTGATTTATAGTTCTTAAAGATAACGAAACTGGTGCTTAAGTGTTAAAATACAGTTAAATGTTTGCCGCTTGAACCATTGTGATGAAAAAAACGCGTTAAAAATTTGGCGGTTCGAATAAATGTTGTACCTTTGCACTAGTTTTCGCATATATTTGGGCAAATGGGGGGTGTCGTGAGATTGTACTCCATTTGTTTTTTGAAGCAAAGCGAAAATACTTCGTAACAGAAGTAGCTGTTCACATTTTATATTTTATATTTAATATTGATAATAATGAAGATTCCTGTAGAAGAACAATATAAATACGTAAAACTTACTCTCCCGGATGGAAGCAAGGCTGAAGGTCAAGCTGTCTTGTTGCATGCTTGTTGTGCACCTTGTTCGGCGGCTATCGTAGAATGTATGCTTCGTAATGGTATGAAGCCTACTGTATATTTCAGTAATAGCAATATCTATCCTCAGCAGGAGTATGATGTCCGTAAACATGAACTGAAACGATTTCTGGAAGCCCAGAATGTACCTTATGTAGAGGATGAGTATGATCATCAGGAGTGGCTTTCTGTTATTAAGGGTTTAGAGGATGAGCCCGAGCGTGGCGGCCGTTGTTCTGTCTGCTTTCAGTTCCGCCTCTCTCATGCAGCCAAGTATGCGCAGGAGCATGGATTTCATCTTCTCACTACCACGTTGGCATCTTCGCGCTGGAAGAATATCAGGCAGATAGATACTGCCGGTCATCTTGCCGTTGAGGCTTATCCTGATGTAGAATGGTGGGATATGAATTGGCGGAAGGGCGGTTTACAGAATCGCCGAGGTGAACTCTTGAGAATCAATGAATTCTATAATCAGTTATATTGTGGTTGCGAATTCAGTATGAGATAAATGAAAAAGCCCAAGACATTACGCCCTGGGCTTTTTTTATATGAATCTGTGAAATCTGTAGTGCTTAAGAAAGACCAATAATCTCACCGTTTACTACATCAATGCGCTCAGCCTGTGGACTCTTTGGTAAGCCCGGCATACGCATGATAGGACCAGCGATGACTACAATCATCTCGGCACCCATATTTACGGTGATGTCGCGAACGTGGAGTTCGAAACCTTCTGTAGGACCGTATGCCTTGGCATCGGTAGAGAAACTGTACTGAGTCTTGGCAATACAGATAGGGAACTTTTCAGCACCCAGCTTCTTGATCTCTTCAATCATCGCCTTGGCAGAATCGCTCAATGTCACGCTGCCTGCTCCGTAAAGATTGAATGCAACCTTTTCTATCTTCTCCTCAACGCTATCGTTATCATCGTAAGCAAAATAGAGAGGGGCTGATGGACGCTCATCAATGGTCTTCACTACGAGGTTGGCAAGTTCAATAGCTCCGTTTCCGCCTTCGGCAAAGGCGCTGTTTACGGCGAAACCGCAACCCATCTCCTCGCAATGCTTGCGCAATACTTCAATTTCTTCATCTGTATCGGTTGCAAACTTGTTGAATGCAATCACTACAGTCTGACCAAAGCTCTGCAGGTTCTTTACGTGCTTGTCGAGGTTCCAATAACCGGCTTCCATTCCTGCTATGTTTGGCTTCTTGATATCTTCCAGAGCTACTCCACCATGCATCTTCAACGCCTGGAGGGTAACAACGAGAACAGTGAGGTCTGGTTGAAAACCTGTTTTGCGGCATTTGATGTCATAGAACTTCTCTGCACCGAGATCTGCACCGAATCCTGCCTCTGTAATGGCATAGTCGCCATACTCAAGAGCAGCAGCAGTAGCCATGACGGAATTGCAGCCATGAGCAATGTTGGCAAAAGGACCGCAATGAACAAATGCCGGTGTACCCTCTGTTGTCTGAACCAGATTTGGCTTCAAAGCATCGAGGAGGAGAGCAACGATACTGCCACCTACACCCATATCCTTTACGGTAAATGGCTTGTCATCTTCGGTGATGCCCAAGAGGATGTTATCTATACGGCGATGAAGATCATCGATGCTTGTTGCAAAACACATGATAGCCATGATTTCAGAAGCAGGAGTGATATCGAAACCAGTCTCTGTCTCGATGCCGTTCTTATCGCCGATACCGGTGATGATGCGGCGGAGACCACGGTCGTTTACGTCCATCACGCGACGCCAGAGAATCTTCTTCAACTTGAAACCCTCTGCCTCGTGCTGGAAACGGTAGTTATCCAGGAGGGCAGCAATCATGTTGTTGGCCTCTGTAATGGCATGGAAATCGCCAGTGAAATGGAGATTAATCTTATCCATAGGCAAAACCTGGGCGTAACCGCCACCTGCAGCACCACCCTTCATGCCGAAGCAAGGACCCAGAGATGGTTCGCGAAGAGCCACTACGGCCTTCTTGCCAATCTTCTGCATACCCAGGGCGAGACCTACGGATACGGTGGTCTTGCCATTACCAGCCTTGGTAGGACTGATAGCGGTAACGAGGATGAGATGATGGTTCTTAAACTTGTTTCTGTCAATTCTGTCCGTAGTAATCTTAGCGATGTAACGGCCGTAGTTTTCCACTTGGTCTTCGTGAATTCCAAGTTCTGCTGCCACTTCATTGATAGGGCGCAATTTTACTGATTTAGCTATTTCAATATCTGTTAACATAAAATAAATAGTTTTATGGTGCAAAGGTACAGAAAAGTATTCATATATTAAAATAAGAAAGTATAAAAAAACAAAATAAAAAAAGGAAGACTTTCGGTCTCCCTCTTTTCATTTATTTCTTTACATAGAGCTTGAATGCCTTCACGCTGCCTGGAGCGCCCTGCTCGGCACATGGCAAGTACTCGAAGGCTGAGATGGTAACTTCCTTGCCCATATCCACGATGCCGAGATGTGGGAAGTTGGCTCCCTTCTCTGTCTGCCAGTAGGTGCTCTCCTGAAGGTCGAACATCTTGTCGAGGGTAGAGTTGCCCTTTTCGCTATCTGCGTAGAAAGCTACCCAGTTATTCCTGTCTATTCTGTAGCCCTGTGCGTCCTGAAGATGTACCTCAGCAAGGGCAATCTGACTGTCGCCGCTCTGGCTGCTTTCTGCCTGGATGGCGAAGTAGCGACCTGTTACAGGCTTGTCGAGCTTGATGGTCTGCCAGCCGTTGCCAGCCTTGAACTCACCCTTCAATACAGGGGTCTCAGAATTCAGATCCATGCGATGGCCAGGCTCGTTGTGCTTGTTGCTCTTTTCGAGATTCAGCTTGTCGAGTTCTGGATGATCCTGGCAGAAAGCGGTAGGAGCCACGTTGGAACCTGGCTTACCAGCCTCGCCCTTAGGACCAACTACATCGAGCACGATAACCTCGTTCTTTCCCTTCTTCAACCAGCAACCTGGAAGATACAGGGTCTGCTGAGGACCAATCTGCCAGAAGCGACCGAGGGCATGACCATTCACGTAAACCTGACCCTTGCCGAAAGCCTCCATATTAATAAAAGTATCGCCCACCTTCTTGATGTTGAAGTAGCCACGATAGTAGCCTGCTTTGGTCTGAAGACCGCGCATCTTGTTGGTTGGCATGGCGAGTGCCTTTACCGCTGTCTGATAATCATCAGCAATGGTACTGTTGTTCCATCGGGTAGGGGTGAGAGTCAACTCGCAATCCTCTTTCTGTGTAGTGAGGGTTACGTTGCCGATGATACCCTTGTAATCCTTGATGGCACGACCGAAGTTGATTCTTCCCATACCTTCTACCACAATGGTGAGTTGGGCTCCCTGTGGCATCGCTGGCAATTCGAGTGATTTCTCATTCTTTACACGGTCAATCTTGCCAACATATTTTCCGTTCACATATACCTGGGCAAAATCATGGAATTCACCAGTCAAAGTAGATATGTTTTCGATGGCAGGAACTGTGGTCTCGTAAACTAAGGTTCCCCATCCCATATCCATATCTTCGAAGCTCTGTGGAGCATTGCTTTCCTTTTCCTTTCCGATACCGTAGCTCAAAGGCTTGTATTCGGTAAACTTGAACTCCGGTACCTTGATGATAGACATTGGAGCCTTAGGTACGGCTGGCAACTTCTTGCCATCGTTGTATTTCGCCATCATCTTCTGGAGCTCATAGAATTTAGGTGTAGCCAATCCCCATTCGTTGATAGGGGCATCGTAATCGTATGAGGTTACGTCTGGCTGGAAACCTGGAGAGTTAGCTCCTGCCCAATGACCGAAACTGGTTCCGCCGTGGGTCATATATAGAGAAAAGCTGATACCTTTGCTCAGCATCTCGTCCATTCCTTCAACCATATCTTTGGCAGGACGGGTCTCGTGGCGGGCTCCCCACTTGTCGAACCAGCCGCTCCAGAACTCAGAACACATCTTTGGAGCGTTAGGACGAACCTCGCCGAGACGCTTAAACTGCTGGTCGATGTTGGCACCTGTACCGAAGTTCATGGTCCAGGTAAGGTCGTCGAGACCATTGTTCAGGAAGTTGGATGACCAGTCGCACTGAAAGAGACTTACCTTGTCGAAGCCTGATTTGCGAACGATGTCACGGATAGCACTTACGTATGGTTTGTCCTTACCGTAAGAACCATATTCATTCTCCACCTGAACCATGATGATAGGGCCACCATTCTGGATAGTGAGCGGAGCCAGCTGCTTGCCTACTTCCTTTTCGAATATTTCTACACGCTGCATGAAGTATGGATCTTGCTCACGCAGACGGATATCCTTTTTCTTCAAGAGCCACCAAGGCAGACCGCCCATTTCCCATTCTGCACAAACGTATGGACCCGGACGTACAATCACGTACATGCCGTTCTTCTGAGCCAGTCGACAGAATGCAGCCACATCGTTATTACCCGTAAAATCGAACTTTCCTTCTTGCTGCTCATGGATGTTCCAGAACACATAGAGGCAGATGGTATTCATGCCAAGCGCCTTGCACATCTTGATGCGATGCTCCCAATAAGCGCGAGGAATACGAGGGTAATGCAACTCGGCAGCCTTTACTACGAATGGTTTGTCATTAAGGAGGAATGTCTTGTCTCCAGTAGTGAAAGTACCGCCTTTCTGTGCTGCCATCATCTGCGATGGAGCCAACGCCAGGATAGAGGCAAAGGCGAGTGTCTTGATTGTAGTTGATAATGTCATATTATATATATTGTTTTTTGTTTCAACTAATAATTCGGCTGCAAAATTAATAAAAAATCCTCTTAATGATGTTTACAAATCGTTTAATAATGAGGATTTTTCGTTATTTTTGCAAATTTGTAGCCTATTTTGGATTATTTTTGCCGAAAATGACGAAGTTTAAAAAAGGTAAATTGTAGGATTTTGTCGGGTGAATGTAGTATCTTTGCAAGCGAATTGATATTTTATAGTACGTATGAACAAGTCTTTAGCATTAGCTCATTTTCAGACGAGCTTTCAGTTTATCACGCATCAGAACGAGCGCTTCTCTTATCTCGAAGGAGCCTATCTGGCACTTATCGGAGGATGTGATTGGGTTCAGCTTCGCATGAAAGGTGCTACCGATGAAGAGGTTGAGCCTATAGCCCGTAAGTTAAAGTTGGCTTGCGAGGGTGCCGGTGCAACTTTTATCCTCGACGACCGTGTAGAACTGGTGAAGAAGTTACAGATAGATGGTGTACATCTTGGAAAGAATGATATGCCGGTTGATGAGGCCCGTAGGCTCCTGGGTGATGAATTCATTATCGGAGGCACAGCCAATACATTTGATGATATTCGTCGTTTGCATGAACAGGGGGCTGACTATATCGGTTGTGGTCCGTTCCGCTATACTACTACCAAGGAGAAACTCTCTCCCGTGTTGGGTATAGAAGGTTATCGCCAGATTATTGAGAAGATGAGGGAGAATAAAATCTCTCTGCCTATGGTAGCCATCGGAGGTTTGACTCCAGACGATATAGATCCGCTTGCAGAATTGGGCATCGGTGTGGCAATGAGCGGTACCATTCTGAATGCGGAGAACCCTGTTACCATGACACGTCAGATTCATGACAAGTGTTTCGGATTATTCATCGAAAATCTCAATCATTTTTTTGAGAATCAGTAGAATGATACTCATAAATGATGATTTTTCATAGAAAAGAGAAGAATGTTTCGGTTTTCTTCTCTTTTCTCATTTTATTGTCGTAACTTTGCACCTGCATTGCAAAACTGTTGCAAGCCAATTACAAATAATGAATTTAAAAGACATGAAATTAAAAGTGGGAATTAACTTAGGATATGTAGGAAAAACAGATGCTGTCGGAAAGAACGATAACATCATGATTTACGCACCTTCAAATGAAGGTGCTTAAAAACCCGGGCACAAACGTGTTCGGGCTTTTTTATTTTACTATATATAATAGGTATAAAACCAACTCAAAATAGATAGTGTGTGCAAAATATATAATTATTAACTTTATAAAAAAAAGTATCAAAATGATGAAAACAGAATGGAGAGGTTTCAAAGGAAACATGTGGCAGAGTGAAGTGAATCTTCGTGATTTCATTCAGAACAACTACACTTGTTATGACGGCGATGAGTCGTTCCTTGCAGAACCAACTCAGGCAACTAATACCCTTTGGGGTATGTTGAAGGAACTCCAGAAGGAGGAGCGCGCCAAGGGTGGTGTGCTTGATATGGAAACAGAAATCGTTTCAGGATTGACAGCTTATGGTGCTGCTTATATTGGTGAAGGTACAAAGGATTTGGAGAAAGTGGTAGGTCTTCAGACTGATAAGCCTCTGAAGCGTGCCTTCATGCCTTACGGTGGTATCAAGATGGCGGAGCAGGCTTGTACAACATATGGCTATCAGCCATCAGAGAAGCTCCACGAAATCTTCCACAAGTATTGCAAAACTCATAATGATGGCGTATTCGATGCTTATACTCCAGAGATGAAGCTCGTTCGCCATAACCACATTCTTACCGGTCTTCCTGATACATACGGTCGCGGCCGTATCGTAGGTGACTACCGTCGTGTAGCCCTCTATGGTATCGACTTCCTCATCGAGGAGAAGAAGAACGACCTCGCTAACATGGGCGACCGTGAGATGATTGACGAAGTAATCCGTCTTCGTGAAGAGGTTTCTATGCAGATCAAGGCTCTCAAGGGCTTGAAGGAGATGGCTCAGTTGTATGGTTACGACATCTCTCAGCCTGCTAAGAACGCTCGCGAGGCTGTTCAGTGGTTGTACTTCGGTTACCTCGGAGCTGTGAAGACTCAGAATGGTGCTGCGATGTCTGTAGGCCGTATCTCTACATTCCTCGACATCTATATCCAGCGCGATTTGAATGAGGGTACTCTTACCGAGGATGAGGCTCAGGAGCTCATCGACCACTTGGTCATGAAGTTCCGTATGGTTAAGTTCGCCCGTATCCCTTCTTATAACGAACTCTTCACCGGCGACCCAGTTTGGGCTACTCTCGAAGTAGGTGGTATGGGTCAGGATGGCCGCTCAATGGTTACCAAGAACGATTTCCGTTTCCTCCACACATTGGAGAACATGGGTCCTTCACCAGAGCCAAACTTGACAGTACTCTATAGCTCTCGCTTGCCAAAGGCATTCAAGCACTACGCTTCTTTGATTTCTGTAAAGACAAGTTCTATCCAGTATGAGAACGATGACGTAATGCGTCCAGTTTGGGGTGACGACTATAGCATCTGCTGCTGTGTATCTGCTACTCAGACAGGTAAGGAAATGCAGTTCTTCGGTGCACGTGCCAACTTGGCTAAGTGCTTGACCTACGCTGTATCTGGCGGTGTTGACTCAAAGACACGCGAGCAGTGCGGTCCTAAGTATCGCGCCGTTGAGGGTGATGTGTTGACATACGAGGAGTTCATGCCACGTTTCATGGATATGATGGACTGGTTGGCTGGCGTTTATGTGAAGACATTGAACCTCATCCACTACATGCACGATAAGTACTTCTACGAGGCAGCAGAGTTGGCGCTCATCGATACAGATGTTCGTCGTACTTTCGCTACAGGTATCGCTGGTTTCAGCCACGTGGTTGACTCTATCTCAGCTATCAAGTATGCCAAGGTAAACATCGTCCGTGATGAGACTGGTTTCCCTCTCAGCTTCAAGACCGAGGGTGACTTCCCACGTTACGGTAACGATGATGAGCGTGCTGATGAGATTGCAGTATGGTTGCTCAAGACCTTCATGAACATGATCAAGAAGCATCATACATACCGCAATTCAGAGCCTACTACATCTATCTTGACTATCACATCAAATGTAGTATACGGTAAGTTCACCAGCAACATGCCTGATGGTCGTCCAGCCGGTGCTCCTTTGGCTCCAGGTGCTAACCCATCTTACGGTGCAGAGAAGAACGGTCTTTTGGCTTCATTGAACTCAGTAGCTAAGTTGCCATACGAGTATGCTCTCGATGGTATCTCTAATACTCAGACCATCAGTCCAGGTGCTCTCGGTCATAACGATGAGGAGCGTGCCCAGACATTGGTAGGTGTATTGGATGGTTACTTCAACCAGGGTTCTCACCACCTGAACGTGAACGTATTCGGTATCGACAAGCTCAAGGATGCTATGGAGCATCCAGAGAAAGAAGAGTACCAGAACTTCACTATCCGTGTGAGTGGTTACGCTGTTAAGTTCATCGACTTGACACGCGAGCAGCAGCTCGACGTAATCGCTCGTCAGGCTCACGAGAGACTCTAAGGAAGTGAAGAATGAAGAGGGAAGAGTGAAGAATTCTCTTGTCTCTTTGTAACATATAGATTGCCCGCTAGATTTTCTTTCCGAGGATATTTAGCGGGCAATTTAGCTTATTTAACTGCAAATTTAAACTTGGTATTGAAAAAAGTGCTATCTTTGCGGTATGAAACTAAATAATGAACAAAAGAAAGCCCTTTATGAAGAGGGTTACAAATTCTGTTTTGATGTTGTCAAGCTCATTCTTGGTGGTGTCATTTTTGCAGGAATTATGCAAGATAATATAGATAGAACTAGGTTGTATGCTTGGGGCGTTTTCTTTATGGTCTTGATAGTTGCATTAGGAATGTATTTTATAATAAAGTCTAAAAATAAAAAGAAATAATTATGGATTTAGTTGATTTTTTGGGTGTCGTCACTGCTCTTATAGTCGTTCCTGGGCTTGCTTTTATTCTTTGGGATAATTACCAAGAAAAGAAAGTCGGCGCATGAAAGGATTTGTTCACAGCATAGAGAGCTTTGGTTCTGTAGATGGACCAGGCATCAGATTTTTGATTTTCCTGCAGGGGTGTCCGATGCGCTGCCAGTTCTGCCATAACCCGGATTCCTGGAAAACGGGGGTAGGAGAAGAGTGGAGTGCCGATGACCTGTTGGATAAAGCAGAGCGATTCAAGAGTTATTGGGGTGACAAGGGCGGTATTACTGTAAGTGGTGGAGAAGCCCTGATGCAGATAGACTTTCTCATCGAACTTTTCGAGAAAGCCCATCAGCGTGGCATCAATACCTGTCTTGATACATCAGCGCAACCATTTAGGAAAGAGGGTGCTTTCTTCGATAAATTCGAGCGTCTGATGGCCGTCACTGATACTGTTCTTCTTGATATCAAGCATATCAACGATGAAGAGCATCGTAAACTCACCCGCCATTCTAATGTAAACATACTGGATTGTGCACGTTATTTAAGCGAGATACACAAACCAGTATGGATTCGTCACATCCTGATTCCAGGTATTACCGACAAGGATGAATACCTCTATCAGTTGCGCGATTTTCTTTCTACACTCTCTAATATTGAGCGTATAGATGTCTTACCCTATCATACGATGGGTATCTACAAGTATGAGAAACTAGGTGTTGCCTACCCGCTGGAAGGCATAGATTCTCCTACTAGTGATCGCATAGCTCATGCAGATGCAATCTTGCAAGAGGCACTTTAACCTCTTGCAAGACTGCTTAGATGAGCGTCTAGCGAACTGGTGAGACGGGCTTTGATGATAGGCTTTGTGATGTAGTCGTTTACTCCAAGCTCGTAGCATTCATCCACATTATCCTTGTTGCTTAACAGGGAAACCACGATGATGACCATTTCACTTTTCGAGTATTTAGAGCGTACATGGTCTATTACATCCCACCCAGTTACATCTGGCATCATCAAGTCGAGCAGTATCACGTCCGGCTTGAATGAGTCAATCAGTTCAATGGCTTCTTTTCCGCCATTTGCAGTTTTCACGTCGATGTCAAAGTCCTTTATCATTTCAGAAATAGTTTCAATATTTTCTGAAATATCATCGACGATTAGCACTTTGTTCTTTTCCATTTTTCACTGGTTTATTATAAAGGTTCTATCTGGTCTTGAAGCTCTAGCTTCTTGGCTTGTGAATGCCATAAATGTCGCACATGAATCCTTTATCCGAGATAAGTTTGTTCATGTCAATACTGTCAAACACTTTGTGATGGGTACCGATTACCACAATCTGGTACTCCTTTTCCAGAACTTTAGGATCATCTGTCACCTTAATGTTATAATCTTTTTTTACTTCCTCTACATCTACCAATGGATCGTAGAGTGTGGTTTTGTAACCTGCTCCTACCAGGTTGATATAGAGATCGGCTACTTTTGTATTTCTGATATCATCGCTGTCTGGCTTGAACGAGAAGCCGAGAATCAGCACGTTAGTCTCCGGAGCCTTGAACTTTCTGCTTTCAGATGCATTCTTTATCTTTCCTGCTATCCATACCGCCATCTGCTCGTTAACCTCGCGGGCTGTAGAGAGCAGCGATGGTACCACGTCAACCTCCTGTGCCTTGTTAATCAGGTAGTATGGGTCTACCGCGATGCAGTGGCCGCCAACGAGTCCTGGAGTAGCTGGCACGAAGTTCCATTTTGTGCTAGCTGCCGCCGTTACGTCTTCGATGTTGATGTTCATCTTGTCGAAAATCTTTTCCATCTCATTGAAGAAGGCTATCTGCACGTCTCTCTGGCAGTTCTCCATCAGTTTACATGCCTCTGCTATTCTGATACTCTTCGCCCTGTAGGTGCCATGGGTAAGTACTGAAGCATAGAGACTGTCGATGATAGCTGCTGCTTCGGGTGTAGAACCGCTGGTAACCTTAACGATGTTCTCGATGGTATGAACAGTATCGCCCGGGTTGATGCGCTCTGGCGAGAAGCCTACAAAGAAACTCTGGTTCAACTTCAATCCTGATGTAGATGCCAGTAATGGAGCGCAGACCTCTTCTGTCAGACCTGGGTAAACGGTACTCTCGTAGACTACGATATCACCTTCTTTCAGAATCCTGCCAACCTCAGCTGTAGCATTGCGCACGCAACTGATGTCTGGCTTGTTCGATTTGTTCACCGGTGTCGGTACAGCGATAATATACACATTACACTTCTTCAGGTCATCAATATTGCTGGTCAGTTTCAGTCCCTGTTCCAAAGCTTTGGATACAGGTCTGTTGTCTTCCATCGCGCTTTTGGCTAACTTGGCTACCTTCTCAGCTTTGATGTCATAACCCCATGTATCGTATTTCTTTGAGAATAAGCATGCCAGTGGAGTACCAACATATCCCAATCCTATTACTCCAATCTTAAACTCAAAAGACTTGTTTATCATATACTATATTCTGTTTATGTTTTATATAATGTTATTTCTTTTATTGGGAGCTCCCTGCTGTAAGTATGTTACAGCAAGTAGCTCAGGTCTTTTAGATTCCTTCAAGCTGAGCATAGCGCGAAGTCTTCTCTGGATTCCAGGCGTCCTTGTAAGAACGTCGGAAGAAGATCTCTTGCAGATGAGCCGACAGGCGGGCGATACGCAGGAAATAACCTGTATAAGGCGACATCAGTGGCAGGTATCTGTAGAGGAACCACACGTCTTTCTTTCTTTCTGAAACCATCAGCACCAGGATGAAGGCAAGCTGCGAGAAGCATACTCTGATGAAGTAGCCCAGTGCCAGCACTTCAACGATGTGCGTGTTAAACGTGATGGCGAGCTTGATGATATACCACAACCACAGAAAATTGAGGAAGCAGTCGAAAACCACACTCTCCATATTAGATAACCAGTTAAGGATACTCCAGTTCTTTGTAGGCAACAGAATGTCGGCATGCTTGCGTAGACGGAATCTCACGAGCGAGCGCGACCATCTGATGCGCTGATGATACAGCTTGTACCATTTGGTAGGCACATTGGTCATGCAGATGGCATCTTCGGCAAATTTCACTTTATATCCGGCTTTGCGGAGCTTCTGTGTCAGGTCACCGTCCAGTCCCGGTCCGATATCCCAGTAGCCTATTTCTTTCAGCGTCTTTCTTTCGAAGGCTCCGAATGCTCCCGAGATGATGTGGTAGATACCCAGTTCGCTGGTTACGATACGTCCCACCTGTATTCGCTTCAGGTATTCGAAAGCCTGCAGCGATGAGCAGATGGTTTCCTTGTAGTTGCGTACCTTCACGCATCCGCCTACACCCTTTACCATTCCGTCGATGTAGAAGGGGAGTAGAATCTTCTCCAGTGCATCACGGTCGAGCGAAGAGTCGGCATCCAGACATACGATGTATTTGCCTCTTGCCATCTGGGCTCCATAGTTGCTGGCGGCAGCTTTACCGCCTCTTGTATCCAATCTCAGGTAGTGGGTAATATACCCGGCCCGGTAGAGGTCGTTGCAAATCAGTTTGGTGTCGTCGTCGCTACCATCGTCTACCACGATGATTTCGTAGTTGCGGTAGGTTTGCTCAGCCAGCGAGTTCACCATTTTGAATATATGTTTGCCTTCGTTCTTTCCCGGTACGAGGATACTTACGAGTGGATTCTCGCGGTACAGGAAGAATTTGGCATATTCTTTCTCTTTATCTATCTGGTTTCTCTTCATCAGTCGGTTTCCGATTACGAGATATTCCAGGATATAATATCTTGGCATCTCGATGAAGAAGAGGAACCAGTAGGTTTTCACGATACTGCTAAACGATAGCGTGCTGATCCAGTCGAAGAAATCGTTCAGATGTTCTGCTATGCTAAACATACGCTTTTCCCTTTCTTCTTGATGGCTTATCTCAGCACGGTAAGTGCTAAGAGTACCATAAGTATGAGTATACCTGCGATGGTGACAAGGATAGCAACGAGTTTCTTGTAGAGCACGATGCGCTTCTGTATCTTGTCGTTTTCATCTTCCTTCGGCTCCGTGTCGAGCAACTCTTCCTGCGGCTGCACCTTTTTCTCTTCTTCCTTCATCAGAGGTTCCTCTGAGTAGCGGCAGTAGTCGTCTGGAGTCATATCCACATATTGCAGTTTGTTGAAGAACTCGTCATAGTTGTTGGCGATGGTCTTCGTCTTGGTTTCCAGCATGCTGCAGATAATCTCGTCCGGTTCTATCGAGTTGGCCAGCTTTCTGATGGCTACCGACATCTCCTTGCTCAATTTCTGCTGAGCCTCTTCCACCGTTTCTCCCTGCTCATAGAGGGTAGAGGATACGTAGAAGATATTGTTGTTGTAAGACACCTTGTGATTGGAGAAGATTCTACAGAGCTTGCCCTGTATGCTTTCCTTTATCTTTACGGTATCCTTGTTATCATCTATAATCCATATCTTGCCTACCATGACCGAGAGTTCATCCTTGCGGTAGGTTTCCATCAGCTGGCGTCGCAGTCGGTTTATCAGCAGGTAATATTCCATGAAGTTATCATAGATGTTCGCCATGTTGTTGAACATGATGTTGCCGTTGGTCAGTGCTCTGATTCCTTCTTCCGTTATCTCGTAGTCCACAACGTCTCGTGGCACCAGGGCATTTACCGGATAGGTGCTCTGGCAGTAGCAGCAGGTTGACTTGGTGATAGGCGCGGTAAACGAGTTCTCGCAGTCGTTGCAGGTATATACCACGGCTGGTCTGTCATAGTCAACACCGATGTGGCGCAGTTTCTTGTGACACTTCGGACAGATGAGCATACCGCCCACATTATAGCTGCTTTCCGGCGATACGTTGGCGCAGCTGAAGTGGTGGATGATGTTCTGAATCTTCAGGTTCGAACTTCCGCACTTCGGACAGCACTCTGTATAGAGCAGGTGAGAGTGGTTACACTTAGGGCATAGGTGCTCCTTGAGCAGGAAGCGGTGAATGCGCAGTGAACCGTACTCCACCATAGAGTCGATGAACATGAACATCTCGTTGAGATGGAAGAGACCCATACTGTGGTAGTGCTCGAAGATAGGGTTGATATATCCCAAAGACGATTTTTCCAGCAGTCGGTGTCCCATGATTCGCTGGTCTCTTGAGAGCAGGAATCTCAGAATATTGGCAAAGAGCTGGTTAGGCTGTGTAGGACGGCTTGTTTCGCTTTTTACACCAAACTTCTGTCTTGCCATCTTGATTCTGTCAATAATCTCGTATACCTTCTCATTGCTCATGTCGCTCACATAGGCATCGATGATATAGTCGATAATCTGTTCCTTTCCCGATACCGCTGTATTGACGAATATCGGTTTGTAGCTACATTTCCACGATAAGATTGGACTGGCTCCATACAGTATAGCATGGAACGCACGCTCACTCTTCGTATTGATGTAAACACAATCGAAGTAGTCGGACTGGATGTCCGGTGTCGAGTCGATATCTATATAGCTATCGATGGTGAGCACCATGTCTCCACGTTTGTTTCTTCTAAGTCCAATCATTCTTTATTCCGTTTTATCTTGATGATTATTGTTGCCGCTCGAAATCATGTTGCTTCGCTTCACGTTTTCGTTCTTGCCCACTGGGATGGTGTACATCGGTAGTGGCTTCGGATCGAGCATGGCATCAATCTTGTTCACTCTTACTCTTACCGGCAGTCTGTTGCTCATTACCCATGCCGGTACTCTCTGGTTCGGGTTCAGGGTGAAGACGGCAACCACTGCGTTGGCATCATGCGAGAAGTTACTCTGCAGATGCTTTGGTATTTCCTCTACTCTCAGACCTACCATCTGCAACTTAGCCTGCAGTTTCAGGTCTTTGTTGATGATGATGTCTGCATCGTCAGGGCTTTCCATATACTTCACCATGTCGTTGGGTACGTATGCGATTACGCCCAGATGACAGTCTGCATAGTCGGTATGCTGGATAACCATCACCTCCTCGCTTTTGAACACCAGGGTTTTGTCGCTCACATTGATTTTTGTGATGTAAGCATCGGCTGGTGCACAGCAGTAGTGTACCAGACTTGGGTTGTAGATGCTAGTGTTGGAGTAAGGCATGGCAGCATTTGTGGTGCCGGCTCCTCTGTGGCTCATGAAGTTAAAGGTGGTGTTCTTAGCCTGTGCGTAGATTTCCACCTTGTTAGCCTGCTTTCTCAATTCCTCTTCTACCTCGGCAATCTCGGCATCCAGTGCATTTCGCTTGGTGTTGTCGGTAAGACCGTAGTAGATGTCCGAACTTTCAGAGGCTTTCTGTTTTCTCAGTTCGGCAAGTCGGGTACGCAGCACCGGAATCTCCTGCTGTGCGAGTTTAGCCTGTACCTCCATGTCGTGAGTCTCCTTTACGGCTGAAGGCAGGATGTTCGGGTCGTATTGGTTCACAATATTACCTAGCAGTACATAAGAGTAGAGCGTATCTCCCTTATGTACCACTTCACCCATTTCTTTGTTCACCTTAAGAATATAGATGTCGTCAACGGCACTGATACGGTTTTCATCGAGGGTTATATAACCGTCGAAGGTTGCCCATATCATACGAGTGACAATATAGTAGGCGGCAAGCACGATAACCAGCAGGAAGATCAGGGCAAAGACAATCTGCTGTCTGGCAAGGCGGTGACCCTGCGACTTCAGCAAGTCTGCCATCGCCTGTTCTTGTGGCGTGCCGTTATATTGGAATTCATTCATATTCTAGTTTCCTTACATTCAAAGTTCTATTTCTTTGAAGATGTTGTTGTTGTCATAGATGCTCACGGCTTTCTCTATATTGATGATAGCGAGGGCCCGGTTCTGCATCAGTTTGTACATACGCTCCATACTTTCCAGGAGTCCCGTATATTCGTCCATACGCATCAGATAGTTGTATCCCTGTTTCTGGTTCTGGTAGGCAAACCGCCGCATTTCGATATATTTGCCGGTCTGGTCTATATGGAAAGCCTCTGTGGCTATAGCCTTGTTCAGGTTGTCTATCTTCTTGAGCAGGATGCCTACCGACTGTTTTATTTCCTTCACATCGGTACCGCGGCTGCTGCGTATGATTTCCTTCTGGGTCTCCAGTGCCTGTCGTTTGCGTGGCGTTTCGTTCCATATAGGAATGGTGAATCTTACGCCCACGTCGGCATTGTTCGAAATCTTGTTGTTGCTCTGCCAGTAGCTCGACCATCTTGCGAATGGTGTGAGTCGGGTAGTGCTTAAATAGTTGGTCAGCTTGCTGTCGTTGTCAGCAATCTGTTCTTTCACCATCATGATGCGTGCATCCAGACTTTCCTGGTTCAGATGGTTCCAGAGGGCTGTTGTGTCTACCACGATCTTGGTTGGTTTGATGCGGTAGATAGGCTTGTTGGTGATATCTCTGTCTGTGCAGAGCACGGAGATGTCATATTCAGCCTCCAGCTTTTCGTTCATCACTTTCAGCATCTTGTCGTTGCTGATTCGGTCTTTTTCCAGCATAAACTGGTACGCTTCGTTCATGATGTCGAGGTTGTCCAGTCTGTGTGCTATGACAGTACCGATATAGAAATTATATTGTTCGGTCAGCTCATCGGCTGCCTTTTCATAGATGTCTGCAGTTTGGCGCTTTTTTATTTGCAAGCGGTCGAGTTCATTGGCAAGAGCTATTTTTGTTCTTTTCTCCTTGCCTTGGTAGAACTTCGAGTTGATGATGTTCCAACCCAGTTCGGCTTGAACCTTCATCTTATATTTTGATACCTCTTTTGCATCGTCTTCATCAGAATCGAAGTACGCGTCAGGTCGGGCATAAACCTGTCCGGTCACTTCCAGACCGTTTTGTCGGTTGAGGGCGAGTTGTTCGTGTGCCGTCTTCGCCCAGTACAGGGAATCAGTCTTTTTGATGTCCGCTGTATGTTGTTTGTTGAGTCCCAGTTCTATGACTGGTGCTTTCACCCAGATAGGGTTTTTGATGAGAGTGTCGAGTTGTGCGAAGCGCTGTTTGAAGTGTCTCAGTACATTATCGTTCTTCAGATTCTCATATACGAGCATCTTAGGGCTGAAACTTTTCGGCTTTTTGCCTTTCGTCTGAGCCATAGTGCTTTGTGCTGCCATGAGAAGTAGCAGAACTGTTGTTGAGTATCGTATTATTTTTCGCTTCATAATGAGTTATTAAACACGATGAATGCAGCTGCGAGCTGTTGCAGCTGCATTCATCTGGTGTTTCTTATTTTATTACTTATTGCCTTTTGAGCAATCATTCTTTGACTATTTGCCTAGGTTCAATTTGAATACCTGCATGCGGCTTCGTCCGTATGCAACATAGATGTATCCATTATGAACCGTGATATAGTTGGCTGATTTCTCAACGGCTCTATGTGCAATTACTTTATGTGTATTCTTGTCGATTACCACAATTCCGTAAGAGCCGTATGCCAGATATACATAGTTGTTGTCAACGAAACATCCATTGCAGAGAGCCTTCCATTTTCCTTCTTTATTCTTTGGAGACGGCATCTGGTAGTGCCATTGCTCGTTGCCATTCATATCATAAACATAGAGACCGGCAGAACTGAGGCAAGCATAAATCTTGTTGTCTTTAACAGCAATTACATTCTTGCCATCATTAGGCTCTATCTTGACGTTGGTGTCGAATGTCTTGGTGTCGTTGAAGTCCTCTGTCTTCTCGTTTATGATTTCAATCGTAGCGGGGATACCTATCTTGGTATCTTTGTTTCTCTCATTCAGATAGAGACCAACAATCTTACCGTTACCAATAGCCAAATGCTTTGCCTTTCCTGGTTTGCTATATGTCTCAACCTCGTTCATTGTGGTTGCGTCATATACAGTATACCCCTCGGTTGTTGCAACAATCAGGTGGTTGGTGTTGTCGTTATATACCACGCAGTTTTCATCGTAACCCTTATAGTCTCCTGTTGCAGGTTTCAATTGTATATAGTTCAATGGTTGCTTGATGGTCACTTCGTCGCCTTCCTTGCTGGTTATTTCCATCGATTCATCAGCCAGCATGTGATCTTTTCTGATATCCATGTATGCCAGCATAGCACCCTTCTTGTTTGAACTTCCTGGCAGGAAGATTTTATATTCGTCGCTGTTCAGCTTGGTTGCCAGGATATGGTTGAAGTCGAGATCTCTTGCCGAATCGTAAATATACTGTTTCAGCTCAGCCTGGTCATCTTTAACTGGTGACATCACCTCAATACATCCACCATGCGAATAATCTGCATTATCTTTCTGGTTTTGGTTGGTGTGGTATGACATGTAAAGATAACCGTTTAGCGGCATGATGCCTGTTGCTGAAATCTCATGTGTATGTTCCGGTTCCACAGTTGTAATCAGATCCAAACCTGGTTTAGGATTTGGTGTTGGCTCTGGTTTTGGTGTTGGAGTAGGATTTGGTTCTGGCTCCGGTTCTGGGGATGGTTTTGGATTTGGATTTGTCCATCCAGGATTACCGCAATCTGTTGTTGGGTTGATAACCACCTCGTTCTTGGTTACTCCGTTTGTAACAAACATATTGGCATCTGTGAATCTTACATTTGCTTTCTGCCCGTTGACATAGAATGTTCCATCTGCTACAATCTGTGGGTTGTTTTTTCCTGGGGTAGAGAACATCTTTACCAGGAAATATTCCTCACCGGCATCATCATTCTGTGGAGCACCGTTGTTGAAAAAGAACTTATCTGCCTTTATAACCGCCTTGGCATCATCGCCTTCCAGAATGCTATAACTGGTATCGTTGTTATATGATGCAAATTCACCAGAACAATTGATGTAACTCTGGTCAGACAGGATGAGTTTGGCTCCTGAATTCTGAATGAATTTTGAACACTTCAGGTATTTGGCATGTAAAGCTGTATTGTCGGTGATGTACACTTCCTCATTGATTACTGCACCACATCCTGAGTAGAGGATAGAACCGTTTGTCAATTCCAGTCTTTTTGCTGTAATCTTTCCATCCACATTCATCTTGGTTGGCACCTCATTTACAGCATCTAGTTTTAATCCTTCATTTTCTCCCAGTTGCAAATCTCCTTTGATATTGGTGGTTGAGCCTCCTGGATAGAGAGCCTTCGTAGTGACATTTCCGCCGAAATAGGCTTTGCCTGATATCGCAAGGTATTTGCCAGCTACATTCAAATTCTTTGATGTTCTAAATGTATGGTTTATATCTATTCTGTCCTGTGAGAACTCAATTGTACCATAGTTGTCTATGTCACAGAGCTTGGTAGCATTTCCGTATGAATCAACCAGCTTTCCGCCCTTCAATACGATGATTTTGTAGCCACCTTCCCAATAATTATAGGTAAGGGTTGCTCCGCTTTCTACGTAGATGGTTGCGGTATTGCTCATCTGGAATTGATTGGTAAGAGCTATGTTTCCAGATGAAATTTTAAAAACATTACCAGATAATGCTGTCCCTTGTGGAGCTGAGACCAAGTCAATTGCTTCTGCAGGAACAACTGGTTCTGCCGGCATATCAATTACGCCCTCAAAAATATCAGTATTGCTGGCATCAATTGTTCTTGTAGCCTTAGTTGTACTTGCAGCTTTCTTTTTGTAATTGGTTACCTGAGTAGCAAGTGTCTGTGCATCTGTAGTTGAAACAACGGTGCTACCAACGATTTTTGGATTCATGATTGATGATCCTTCTGTTCCATTATCGTTATTGCTATCACTACAAGAAGCGAGGAGCAATGCTGCAAAGCTGAATGTTGCAAGTTTGATATTAAATGCTTTCATTTTAGCTTTCTGTTTCGTTGTTATTTATTGATAATTAGCGGATAACCTTAAAGTTAGCTTTAGCTAGTTTGTTTCTGATATGCTAGTTAAGCTTGGAATAAGGTTTGTTCTCCCTCACTCAAATGTGAGAGTGAGGGAAGAACAAAAAAGTTATTATTCTTTCGTTGTTGTCAGCTTGAATACCTGGATACGGCTCTTACCGTATGCTACATAGATATTCTCACCATCAACAGCTACATAGTTGGCTGACTTTTCCTTAGGAGCCTTACGGTGGCAGATTTTTGTGCCAGTACTCTTGTCTAATACAACGAGACCATAGCTACCGCATGCCAAATATACGTAGCTGCCATCAACTGCAATGCCGTTGGCACAACCCTCTACCTCTCCTGGATGCTTTTTATCAGCAGAGTTAGAGATTGTTGGGCACTTAAAGAACTCCTGATTTACAGTACTACCAGAAATCTTAGCTACACCGTTCTTACCCTTGCAGACGTAGATGTCGCCATTATTGTCAACAGCTACAACTGCTTTGTTACCCTTTGGCTCAACAGCACCAACTTGGTAAGTCTTCTCAGCAGTTTCCATATTAGAACTGTTGTAAACGTTCAACGTGCCATCCTCTGTCAATGCATAGAGCTTGCTGTTTACTGTAACAACGTGTTTGCCTACAGAGGAACCGTAGAGGTCAGCGTTGCCATCTTTGTCGAATACGTAGAAACCTTTGGTTGTTGCTAATACATGGTCTGTGCCGAATGCTGCAACGCAGTTGGCATCTATCTTGCTGTTCTTCTTGTCAACAGCATTGAGTACCATATTGTCGCTAATGCCTGAACCAGTAAGTTCAATCTCACCCATGAAAGCACCGACAGCTGTTCCTTCTGCTGAGCCATTGCCCTGCTGGCTACCAGCGAGGTAAAGCTTGTTTCCATCAACAATCAGGTGGTTGTAGTCGATTCTGTCAGCCTTCTTGCTTTGCTCGATAGTCAACTTTTTGTTACCTTCAGTCATTCTGGCAACCTCGATGTTGCCACCTGCTACATCGTTACCATTAGTATGGTATGAAACGTAGAGCAAGCCGTTCGCTGGCTGAATACATGTTGCAGACTGACCGTCACTAGGATCTTCTGAAGATGCAATCAAATCGAGTTTCTTGCTAGCGACTAACAGTGAAGCATCACCCTTCCACTCATAACCATAGTGCGTGTTGTTTTCATCCTTATAGTCAACCATATCGTTCTGGGTAGTCTTGTCATAGTCGATATATGTAGCCTGGATAGCAAGATCCTCGAATGTATTCAACTCTGTAGAGCCATTGAAGCACTTTGTAAACTGGAACAGAAAACATGAGTTATTGCCACTGGTCTTGAATGAAAGGATTCTCTCATTGCCATTGTTTTCGAACTTATCAGCCTTGATTACTGCTACAGCGTTGTCTTCTGCCAACTCAATCTGACCCTGGTTGCTGTTGTCTGTTACCAAGTTGTTGACGTTTATTACGTTCTTGTTGCTTAAGCGAATCAAGCAATTCTTATTCAGGTTGAGGGTAGCGTTGCCTGCGACAATTTTTCCCTTTTCGTCCTTCGTGTTGTTTGTGACATTGATGTAGTTGGCAGAAATGTAAGCACCGTCATTTACGTTCATAGTACCAAATACTCTGATGGCAGAGTTTTTGCCAGCGGCCAAGTAGCCATCTACGTTGAGGTCCTGAGCCTTCAGGAAGCCCTCTATGCCTAACTGACTTTTAATGTTTACAGTACCGTTGCTGAAGATATTAGATGTGGTGTAAATATTTGCACCATTCTCGATGTTCAACACTGTGGCACGGATAGAACCCTTGATGTAAGCCTTTGCATTAGCACCGAAAGTAACCTTCTGAGTAGGAGTGATACTCTTTGCCTTTTCTGCAGCAGTAGTTTCTTTGATAGCTCCAAGACCTGTTGTCAAATCCTTGCCCTGGCTTGAAGTGCCTTTAAAATTAGCGTAAAGTTCACCATTGATGTTGATGTCACCAGTAGCAACAAACTTGTTCTTGGCATCTGTGCAGAATACGGTGTTGCCTTTAGCTATCATTTCGCCATTGCCGGTATATTTCAATGTAGCGCTACTCTGCAAAACGATGGTAGTGTTGGTCATCTTTGTTGTATTATCGTACTCGAAAGTAGAGCCTCCGTGTACAAAGATAGTAGCACCCTCGATAGTCTTACCAGCGAAGTTAAGGCTCTTATTGCTAGTAATTGCATAGTTCTTGTTTGTAAGGTCAGCTGCGTTGTTGAGCTGCTTTGCGTTTTCCTCTTCAGGAGCATCTTTGAAAACAGGAAAAATAGAGCTGTCTTCTACTCTTGTGTTAAGGAAGAACTTTCTTGCCTTAGCTGTTGTGTTCTTGTAGTTTACAACACGGCTGTTATCTACATTCTGTGATGCAAGCGTAATTGTAGTGCGGTCAACTACGTTGATCTTTGAACCATCTGTAGGATCGCTATTGCTGTCACTACATGATGCGAATACGAATGCCGCCAAACCGATGGCAGCAAGCTTAGAATTGAATACTTTCATATCTATTTAAGTTTAAATTGTACTTTCTGTTTCTGATTAATCTGATTAATACGATTTACTTATATTCTTGTCCTTCAGCTCGTTGTTTTTTTTGGTAGTTTGACTATCGTTTTGGTAGTTTGACTATCATCCATCATCTTGCGTACACTTACAAGTGGAGCTGTTAGACGATTGCAAATTTAATGTAATTTTTTCATAATCAGTTGTTTTTTTGTTAAATAAAGTTAATCCGCTGTTTTTCGCTCTGATGGTCACGAGGTTAGCTTGGGGTGGGCGGTAACGAATTGGCTCTTCCACTTGTCGAATGATAACTATCTCTGAAATCAATAACACGAAAATTACTCCGAAAGATAGCAAAATATCTCCGAAGAATATGAGAATATCTCCGAAAGATAGCAGAATATCTCCGAAGAATACGAGAATTTCTCCGAAAGATAGTGTGATATTTCCGAAGAATAAACCAGGAAAACAAATGTTGGGAATACGATGATGGATATGTGTTGTGGTGACGAGGTGAAGGGTGAAGGGTATATTTTAAATCTTATATATATATTCTTTTTTTAGGATTTTTGGAAAAACCGGAAAGTCAGAAAAATGAAAAAACGGATTTTTTCTCTTGCCGCGCGTATATATAAAAAAGAGTTTTCAAACCTTCACCCTTCACCTTTTTATTTAACGTTTTATGTGTCAAATAGTTACGGGTGAAGGGTGGTGAAGGGTGTTTTTCGCTTTTTATAAACATATTTTAAGAGTTTGGCCCGTTTTTACATATTTTAAGCGTTTATTTTTGGTTCCGAAAGAGGTGCCTTTTTTTTAGGGTCCCATTTTTTTCTCTTTTCTTACCGCTGAAATCTTTGAAAAGCGAGTGGGGTAGGGTATCCCGTCTTATGTTGTGTTAAACAATTATCAGATAAAAGAAGTTAACGATATCGAAAAAGGACTGATTTTTAAACAAATATTAACGCAGAAAACTTGAAGTTTCGCATATTTGATTGAACTTTCGTATCTGGGGAAGTTAAGGGGAGTTAAAGAAATTATCACTCTCTACGGTCGTTCAGTAAACCAGGAAAACAATACTGTTTCAGTGAGTAACGAATACTGTTTCAGTGACTAACGAAGGCTGTTTCTGTAAGAACAGGAGGCTGTTCCTGTGAGAACAGCTTCCTGCTTCACTTTTTTGTATTTTTTTCTCTTTCCCTGCAACCTTTATGTGTCTTCTGCCAGTGAAATGAAGGGAAATCTCAACTTTATGCAGGATGATTTGAGCGAGAAACCTTTCAAGGCTATTCTTCTTTGTTGGCAATGCCTATAGCCCATTCCGGAATCTCCTTCACGTATTCCTTAAATATTTTACCTTCTGTCATTCTGAAAAGAAGTTGAGCTTCTACACCGTCTTTTGAGTTGTCATATACGTATGTGCGGTCGGCGTATTGGGATGCTATTTCGCAATTGATGATGGATTTGGCATATCTTGAAATAATCTTTGTAATCGGTACATCGTGTCCACCTTTCATTACTCTAGTAGCAATTCTTGAAGCATTTATTGTTGGCGAGGAAGTTCCTACAAAAAAGAGACGAATAAAAAATCCAGCTTCTTTAGCTCTTTTGATAAAGTCAATTTTCTCGGCAGTGGACATTACTGTTTCGAAAATCATACTATGTTTATTGTTGAGGCATTCTTCTCTTTGAGCCTGGCAGTATTGGGCTGCTTTTAATACTGCATCTTGATTGTTCCAATCGCCAAACATATTTTGTGCAATATTGTCTGGGTTGATATAAATAGAATCTTCTAGCCATTCGTGGTGTAATACACGACTGGTTATTGTTGTCTTCCCAGAACCATTAGGTCCTGCAATGACAATTAAAACGGGTTTGTGTATTTTTGCCTCCATTAATTCAAATTGAATTTTTGTCGTTGTTCTTTAGCCTGTTTTTGCATATTGGCAAAATAACTTCTGTAAGCTTCTTCGTTTTCTCTGTTGTATATTTCGGCAGCCTCATGCATAATCTGAGCCAGCATTTCATCTGTTGGCTCTTCCATGCTTGTCAGCCGATAGCTATTTAATTCTTTTTCTGAAATCATAATTCTAATCTTTTAAAACCTGCTGCAAATTTTCCGTTACTGAATTTTCGCAAGTTGGCTCCACTCGCCCTGAAAGGGCAGAAGCAGGGATTGCCTTACTTCTGCCCTTTTAGGGCGTGCTGCTTCTTGAAACTTTTGGGTCTTCAGCCCGTATTTGAACCAAATGCGAGACTTCAATTCCGTTATTTCATGTAGTCCTTGTAGTATTCGTTTTTGTAGTCGAATGACTCTGGCGAGTTGATGCCTTTATTCATGGCTGCAATTCTTGGGTCTATAACTAATTCTGCCTTGGTTATTTTCTTAGTCTTTGTTTTGTTGGGAGACACAGCCTTGTTAGGAGACAGTATTTTCTTCAGTGCTTTGACAGCCTTGCTTATTGTCTCGTAATCCTCGTTGGCAATTATGTTGACGAGTGATTGATATTCTGTTTGTAACTCTAATGTTGTCATATTAAAAAAATCTAAGACATGTTGTTACTGTTATTTTCTGCTCAGCAAATAAGTAATCTATATTTCTGCTTTTAGCTGCAGTATATATTCCACCGACAGCCCGGTTATTTCCTTTACCGTCGCTTCATCTATGCCCTTTGCCAGCATCTTTCTGGCAATCTCAAGACTTCTTTTTTCCATGCCTTCGGCTATACCTTCACGCTTGGCGGTGTCTACGGAATTCTTGATGTCGCGATATGCCATCTTGCTAGTTTCGTACTCCCTCATTTCCTGCGGAGTGAACTTGGCTATTTCGGCTTTGATGTATCTTTCTTCTACCTGCTTCATACGCGATTCATTTAAATTAATACTTTTGCAAAGATTATGTCAGTGAGTGCAATGAAAGCTTGCTTTCTGATTGCCGAGCGCCGCTAATCTTATGCAAAGATACGCTGAAAATTTGTAACTTCCAAATTTTTAGGCAATTTTTTGCATTGGGGGATAGAGAAAAATAAATCTATTGGAACGCCTTGTAGAATTTGTGCCTTTTCCTTGAATACCTTAATGTTATGGCGTGTTGCTTGCTTGAAAATGGAGTGAGGCTTACTTCAATAGTCAACGAATATTATTTCAGTGACTAACGAAGGCTATTTCAGTAAGAACAGGAGGCTGTTCCTGTGAGAACAGCTTTCTGTTGCACTTTTTTTTCTGCATTTTTTCTCTTATCCTGCAACCTTTATGTATCTTCTTACGTCTAACCATCAGATTTCCGAAACAGAAAGGTATTCGGTTTATCAATTATTTAGAAACATAAAATTAGATATGAGTATGAAGAAATTTGGTATTTGGGCGGTGGCTGCCGCTTTATTCTTTGCCCCAATGGGCTTGAGTTCTTGCAGTATGGGATCTTCAGCCAGTGAAATGAAGGGAAGTCTCAACTTTACGCAGGGTGATTTGACCGAGAAGCCTTTCAAGGCGATCGACGTGGATGTGATTGCCAGCGTTTATTATACCCAGAACAATGGCGATGAATGCAGCGTTCGATTGGATTACTCTGCCATCAAGGATGCTGAGTTCGTACAGAAACTCAAGGAGAAACTCAAGGTGGTTTATCGTGACGGCGAGGTGAAGATTGGACTCACCGGAAAGCTCAAAGTGCCTGCCGCGTGTAACTCTGAAAAGAATAGACTCAAGATTTATATCACCAGTCCTGACCTGGTGAAGATTGCACAGGAAGGCGTAGGTTCATTCTATGCCAAGACGATTAATAGCGACCGCCTGAAAATCGATAACGAGGGTGTAGGCTCTGTCAAGATTGGGAAGATTCTTGCCAACAAACTGGAGATAACCAACGAGGGTGTTGGCTCGGTAAATATCGATGATGTGGCTGGAGATGATATGAACATTGATAACGAAGGCGTAGGCTCGGTGAAAATCTCTAAGATTGAGATGGGAAGTGTGAAACTGGATAATGAGGGTGTAGGCTCTGTTAATCTGGGAATGTTTAAGGGCGGCAGTCTGATTATCAAGAACGAGGGCGTGGGCAGCGTGAAAGCCAAGGTTGACTGCCAAAGTGTAAACGCTACATCCGAGGGCGTTGGCGGAGTTAACTTGAGCGGTGTAACCCGTCAGTACAATAAGAAAAAAGGTGGAATCGGAGGAATTTCTGATGGCGGATTGACTGTAAGAAAGTAACGTAAGTTATTGAAAAACAGAATATAAAGTGGTTAAGAATTAGTGCGGAAAATTTTCAAAATGAATTTTTGAAAATTTTCCGCAGCTAAGAAATTCGTAATTAGAAGTCCCACTTTACACCGAGGCAAGGGCGAACCATCCAGCCGGCATTGCTGCCGAAGTTGTGGCTGATTTCTACCTCGCTACCTACGCTCAGGTTCTCGCAGCCGAAGTGCTGGCCTACGTTGTACCAGAGCTGTGGCTCAGTAGTGAAGACGGTGTGCTCAGCAGTGGTTTTGGCCATGAGATTGCCGTCCTTGTCCTTGATGACGTTGCCGTCCTTGTCCTTGAGGAATTCTTTCACGTTTCCGTGCTTGTCAAGCATACTTACGTGATTCTCCCACCAGAAATCTGCGAAACCACTAAAGTTCAATCCCTTTAATCCAAAGATGTCTTTGCATCCCCAAACAGCAGTAAACTGCATTGGCACGTTCTGGTCGGTCTTGCGGATAGTCTTGTAGAGTGCCTGGAGTGTCAAGGTGTTCTTGAAACTCTTGTCGTGCATGAAATACTCCACACCGAAGAGCCAGGCATTGTTGATAGGGTAGTTCTTGGTGATACCACCATTATACTCTACGTGGAGGCTCCAGTTCTTCATTGGGCTGTTCTGCCAGAAGTTCAATGCACGTGAAATCTCTGTGTAGGTACCACCCTGTGCCACGTTTGGACTGCTGGTGTCCATCTTGTCGTAATTGAAGTCGTGGTCTACAAAGAAATAAGTGTTACCCCATTTGTCCTGCTTGAACATTTCGAGTGTGAGGGTAACAAACTTGCGGTCACTGCCGAAGTCGTAGAAAACTTGGGCGTTGGTCTGTGCTAAAGTTTTGCTCGCAGGGAGCAACGCAAGTGCCATGAGCAGTAGGCTTTTCATCTTTTTCATAAATTTTTTCTTTTCTTTATTATTTATTAAATGAAACAAAAAACTGCGGACGGAAGGCCCGCAGTTTGTAATTATATTTATTCGTAACGATTAGTATGCAAAGAGAGGGTAATCCTTCATTGTAGCATTCACCTTTTCGCGAACGCGGGCAATGACCTTCTCGTCCTCAGGAGCATTCAGAACCTCCTCGATGAGTTCGGCAATGAGATGCATCATATCTTCCTTGGCGCCACGTGTGGTCATGGCTGCTGTACCCAGGCGGATACCTGATGTCTGGAAGGCAGAACGGCTGTCGAATGGAACCATGTTCTTGTTGACTGTGATGTCGGCTGCAACCAGCGCATTCTCAGCGACTTTACCTGTAAGATCTGGATATTTACTTCGGAGGTCTACGAGCATAGAATGGTTGTCTGTACCACCGCTCACGATACCGAATCCGCGACCGATGAGGTCATCTGCGAGTACGGCAGCATTCTTCTTTACCTGAGTAGCATACTCCTTCCATGAAGGCTGCAGATTCTCATTGAAGGCTACTGCCTTGGCAGCGATGACGTGCTCCAGCGGACCACCCTGCTCACCTGGGAATACGGCAGAATTCAAGAGCATGCTCATCTTCTTAACCTCGCCCTTCTTGGTAGTCAAGCCCCATGGATTGTCAAAATCTTTGCCCATCAGAATGATACCGCCACGAGGACCACGGAGAGTCTTGTGGGTAGTAGAAGTAACGATGTGCGCATACTTCAATGGGTTGTCGAGCAGACCGGCTGCAATCAGACCTGCAGGGTGAGCCATATCGATCATGAGGAGAGCGCCTATCTCATCGGCAATCTTGCGCATGCGGGCATAATCCCACTCGCGGCTATAAGCGCTACCACCACCGATAATCAGTTTTGGTTTGTGCTCAAGAGCCAGTTTCTCCATCTCGTCGTAGTCTACACGGCCTGTCTCCTTGTTCAGGTTGTAGCCGATAGGGTTGTAGAGAATACCGGATGTATTGACGTGGCTACCATGAGAGAGGTGGCCGCCGTGGTCGAGGTTCAACCCCATGAAGGTATCACCTGGCTTCAATACGGCAAGCAGAACGGCAGCGTTAGCCTGCGCACCAGAGTGAGGCTGTACGTTGGCATACTCAGCACCGAACACCTTCTTTACACGCTCGATGGCGAGGTTCTCTACGATGTCTACTATCTGGCATCCACCATAATAACGCTTGCCTGGCAGACCCTCGGCATACTTGTTAGTAAGGTAAGAACCCATAGCGTTCATCACCTCGTCACTCACGAAATTCTCAGAAGCGATAAGCTCCATACCCTTCAGCTGGCGCTGATGTTCTCTTTCGATTAAGTCGAAAATCTCTTGATCTTTTACCATTTCCCTTTACTTTTTATGGTTGATGTTTAATGAAATCGGATGCAAAAATAAGCAATATCTCTCAAACTACCAAATAAATCGTAACATTTTGAGTGGTATTGCTTACTTTTTGTTATAAACTACCTGTTTTTATTACTTGCAGAGCTCTACTTTGCCCAATTGCTGCTCTTTGTCGCAGTAGTGGCAACGTACGATACCGAGCACTTTGTCTACGGTATGGAAGAGGGTCTGCATAGGCTCGTTGTTGGTGATGCACTTAGGGTTGTTGCACTTTACGATGCCCTTCAGCGTATCAGGAGTCTTGACGGTCTTCTTCTCTACAATTTCGTAGTCTTTGATGATACTTAGTCCGATGTTAGGCGCAACGACAGAGAGTCGGTTGATTTCCTCATCGGTAAAATACTTGTTGGCAACCTTGATGATGCCCTTCTTGCCAATCTTCTTGCTTGGCAGGTTGTAGCCGATAGTAACAGGAGTCTCCATCTTCTCCAACTGGAGCAGATTTACTACCTGATAGGTCTTTTCGGCTGGTATATGGTCGATTACGGTACCGTTCTCGATAGCCGCAACCACTAATTGACTTTTATTATTTCCCATCTCTTTTTTTTTAATGTTGAGTGTTGAATGTTGAATGTTGAGTGTTGAGTGTTGAATGTTGAGTGAGGCTTGCGCCCTTGAGGGCCATGTTAGGTGTCCGTTAGGCAACTTAACATTCAACATTCAACATTATTCAATTATGCTTTTATCGTTCTTCACATCATCGAGCGAGATACCGAGGCAGTGGCAGAAGATAGCCTCACGCGCATAGAGGCCGTTCTGAGCCTGCTGAATATAGTATGCATGTGGATCATCATCTACATCGTAAGCAATCTCGTTCACGCGTGGCAGCGGATGCATGATCTTCATGTTTTCCTTCGCCTTGCAGAGCATGTCGCGCTTCAGGATATACACGTTCTTTACGCGTTCATACTCCATCAGGTCGCTGAAACGCTCCTTCTGTACACGGGTCATGTAGAGGATGTCGGCACCTGCAATCACATCTTCGTTAAAGTCCTCGTGCTCAACATATTTGATGTTGTGCTCCTTGCAGTATAGTTTATACTCTTCTGGCATGGCGAGTTCCTTAGGTGCGATGAAATGGAAGGTAGGATTGAAGTGGCGCATAGCTGTGATAAGTGAGTGAACGGTGCGGCCATATTTGAGGTCACCCACAAGATAGATGTTCAAGTTCTCCAGGGTACCCTGGGTCTTGTAGATAGAGTAGAGGTCGAGCAGGCACTGTGAAGGATGCATGTGAGCGCCGTCGCCTGCATTTACGATAGGCACTGGTGCTACCTCACTGGCATACTGGGCTGCTCCCTCGATGAAATGGCGCATGGCGATTACATCGGCATAGTTGCTTACCATCAGGATGGTATCCTTGAGGGTCTCACCCTTGGTGGTACTGGATGTCTTGGCATCAGAGAAACCAATGACACGGGCACCAAGACGGTTGGCAGCGGTTTGGAAACTGAGTTGGGTACGAGTAGATGGCTCGAAGAAAAGGGTCGCTACGACCTTTCCCTTCAACAACTCCCTGTTCGGGTGCTTTTCGAACTCTTGCGCCATTTCCAGGAGGTACATGATTTTCTCCTTGGAAAGGTCTGCAATGGTCACAAAATTATGTTTTTCCATTTGAAATATGATTGAATGTTCTAAAATCGCCCCCAAAGTTACATAAAAAATCTGATTTATATGCGATAAATCAAAACTTTTATGTAATTTTGCACAAATATTTAAAGAAATAGTGATGAGAAAGCGATTTATACATATTTTATGGGCTGTTTTCGGCACTGGAATACTCATGGTAATTCTTGCCTTTGTTGCCATCTGGTTTGGAATGATTGGCTACATGCCCGACATCGAGGATCTGCAGAATCCTATCAACAGATTTGCCACCCAGGTTTACTCTGCCGATGGCAAGGTGCTTGGTACGTGGAACCTGAACAAGGAGAACCGTATCGTGATTCCTTACAAGAAGATGTCACCTTATTTAATTAAGGCGCTGGTGGCTACTGAGGATGAGCGATTCTATGAGCATTCAGGTATCGACTTCCGTGCACTTGGACGTGCCATCGTCAAGCGTGGTATCCTGGGACAGACTAATGCGGGTGGTGGAAGTACCATCACGCAGCAGCTCGCCAAGCAGCTTTATTCTGAGAAGGCAGGCAGTACGATGGAACGATTGTTGCAGAAGCCGATAGAGTGGGTGATTGCGGTGAAGCTGGAACGCTATTATACCAAAGAGGAGATTCTGGCTCTCTATCTCAATTACTTCGATTTCCTGCACAATGCTGTAGGAATCAAGACGGCGGCAAATACCTATTTTAATAAGGAACCGAAGAATCTGACCCTCTGTGAGTCGGCAACGCTCATCGGACTGTGCAAGAATCCGTCGCTCTTCAATCCGGTTCGCTATCCGGAGAGAGCGAGGGAGCGCAGAAATGTGGTTCTTTCGCAGATGGTGAAGGCGGGGTATCTGAGCCGGGGCGAGTATAGCCAGTGTGCTGCTGAGCCGCTGACACTCAATTTCCACCGTACCGACCATAAGGACGGCTCGGCTACTTATCTGCGTGAGTTCCTTCGCCAGTATATGATGGCTAAGCGTCCGGAGCATAGTGATTATCCTTCTTGGAACCGAGCCCAGTTTGTGGTGGATTCTATCCAGTGGGAGAATGATCCGCTCTATGGATGGTGCAACAAGAACTATAAGAAGGATGGTTCGCCATACAATGTATACAGTGATGGACTGAAGGTGTTTACAACTATCGATAGCCGTATGCAGCAGTATGCGGAAGAGGCTATGTATCAGCATGTAGCCCGCTATCTGCAGCCTCGCTTCAGTGCAGAGATAGCTCGCAAACCAAGCTCGCCATACAGCGATAAGCTGACACCGGAACAGATTAAGAGTATACTGAACCGCAGTATCACCCAGAGTGAGCGTTACCGTACGATGAAGGCTGCGGGATATTCTGAGGATGAAATCAAGGCGGCATTCCGCAAGAAGCAGGAGATGACCGTATTTACCTATCATGGTGATATTGATACGCTGATGAGTCCGCTCGATTCTATCCGTTATTACAAGAGTTTTCTGCGTAGCGGTTTTATGAGCATGGATCCTAAGACGGGCGCTGTGAAGGCGTATGTGGGTGGATTGGATTATACCCATTTCATGTATGACATGGTGAGTCTGGGACGCCGGCAGGTGGGTTCTACCATCAAGCCATTCCTTTACAGTCTGGCGATGTCTAACGGCTTCCAACCTTGCGATCTGGCACCTAACCGTCAGCAGACCTATATGGTGGCAGGTCGTCCGTGGACACCTCGCAATGCCAACCATTCACGTGCCGGACAGATGGTACCGCTGAGTTGGGGATTGGCGCAGAGTAGCAACTGGGTGAGTGCTTATCTGATGAGTAAGCTCAATCCGCAGCAGTTCGTACAGATGTTGCGCGACTTCGGCATCAACAATCCTGATATCCATGCATCCATGAGTCTCTGTCTGGGACCATGTGAGGTAAGTGTCAGCGAGATGGTGAGTGCTTATACCGTATTTGCCAACCACGGCATCCGTACTGCTCCAATGTTTGTGAGCCGTATCGAGGATAATGAAGGTAATACGATAGCTACCTTCCAGCCACGTATGAACGAGGTGATCAGTGCCGATAATGCCATGAAGATGCTCACCATGCTGATGGGTGTTGTGGATAATGGTACGGCAGGAAGACTGCGCTACCGTTATAACCTGGAAGGACAGATTGGCGCCAAGACCGGTACTACCAATAACAACAGCGATGGTTGGTTTATCGGCTTTACTCCACAACTCGTAAGTGGCTGCTGGGTAGGTGGTGAGGAGCGTGATATCCACTTCGATTCCATGAGTATGGGTCAGGGTGCTACCATGGCTTTGCCTATCTGGGCGATATTCATGAAGAAGGTTTATGCTGACCCGTCGCTGGGTATCAGTCCTGCTATCAAGTTCGATTTGCCGGAAGACTACAATCCTTGTTCCCGCAAGGCAGCCGAACAGGATGACTCAGAGGAAGTAGGAGCTGGCAGTATCGACGAAGTTTTCGAATAAAAACCAAGGCATTCGCCATTTTTGCATGTATTTATTTTAAATAGTGCAAAAATGGCGAATGTTATTTGTTTATATGCATTTTTTTTTGTATTTTTGCAGAGTTTTAGAACATGCATAGCCCGAATGATGTTTCTTAGGGTTTTTCAAAATAGAAATAAAATAAAAAATCATTATAATGAACGTTTCATACAAATGGCTTAAAGAATACGTCGATTTCGATTTGACACCACAGGAGACTGCGGACGCGTTGACCTCTTGCGGACTCGAAGTTGACGCTTTGGAAGAAGTTCAGTCTGTCAAGGGCGGACTGAAAGGTCTCTATGTTGGTAAAGTATTGACATGCGAGGAGCATCCTAATAGTGATCACCTCCATGTTACAACCGTTGACTTGGGTAAGGGCGAACCTCAGCAGATAGTCTGTGGTGCTCCTAACGTTGCTGCAGGTCAGAAGGTTATCGTGGCAGATTTGGGCTGCGTACTTTACGATGGCGACCAGAGTTTTACCATTAAGAAGAGCAAACTCCGCGGTGTTGAGAGTTTGGGTATGATCTGTGCTGAGGATGAGATTGGTGTAGGTACCTCTCACGACGGCATCATCGTGCTCCCAGAAGATGCTCCGGTAGGTCAGCCTGCTGCTGAGTATTATAACCTGGAGAGCGACTGGCTCATCGAGATAGATATCACAGCCAACCGTGCTGATGCGCTCGGTCACTGGGGTGTAGCCCGCGACCTGTATGCCTGGTTGAAGCAGAATGGCTACAAGACAAGTTTGCATCGCCCATCTTGCGATGAGTTTGTGGTAGACAACGAGGATCTTCCTATCGATGTTGAAATCCAGAATACTGAGGCTTGCAAGCGTTATGCCTGTGTAAGCATCACCGGTTGTGAGGTGAAGGAAAGTCCTAAGTGGTTGCAGGATAAGCTGAACATCATCGGCTTGCGCCCTATCAACAATATCGTGGATATCACCAACTACATCATGATGGCATACGGCCAGCCATTGCACTGCTTCGATGCAGACATGGTTACCGGTCATAAGATTGTAGTTCGTACCCAGCCAGAGGGCACCAAGTTTGTTACTCTCGATGGCGAGGAGCATACCTTGGGTGAGCACGACCTGAGCATCTGCAATGCTGAGGAGCCTATGTGTATCGCCGGTATCTTCGGCGGTAAGGGTTCTGGTACTTACGAGACAACCAAGGATGTAGTCTTGGAGAGTGCTTACTTCCATCCTACATGGATTCGCAAGAGCGCTCGCCGTCATGGTTTGAGTACAGATGCCAGCTACCGTTTCGAGCGTGGCGTAGATCCAAACGGACAGATTTATGCTTTGAAGCAGGCAGCCATCCTCTGCAAGCAGTTGGCTGGCGGTAAGATTTCCATGCAGATCAAGGATGTATATCCAGAGCCAATGCAGGATTTCCCAGTTCGCCTGAACTATGAGTATGCGCATCGCCTCATCGGTAAGGAGATTGGTGCTGAGACCATCAAGAACATCGCCACATCTCTCGAGATGAAGATTGTGAAGGAGGATGCTGAGGGTATCGACCTCCTGGTTCCTGCTTATCGTGTAGACGTTCAGCGTCCTTGCGACGTAGTAGAGGATATTCTCCGTATCTACGGATATAATAATGTGGAGATTCCAACCCAGTTGAAGAGCTCCCTGACTGTTCAGGGCGATGAGGACAAGGCTTATCACAGCCAGAACCTCGTGGCAGAGCAGCTGGTAGGCGAGGGCTTCATGGAGATTCTCAACAACTCTCTGAGCAAGGCTAGCTACTATACCGACTTCGACCTCAACAAGTATCCTAACGATACAACCGTGAAGGTGATGAACCCATTGAGTGCTGATCTCGGTGTGATGCGCCAGACGATGCTGTTCGGTGGTTTGGAGAGCGTGGTTCGCAACATCAACCATAAGAGCCAGAACCTGAAGTTCTTCGAGGTGGGTAACACCTATATATATAATAAGGAGAAGTGGAGCGAGGAGAGTCCTATCAAGGCTTACTCTCAGGAGGCTCACATGTCTCTCTTCATCACCGGTAAGCGCATAGAGGGCAGTTGGGCTCATGCTGATGAGCAGAGCAACATCTACGAGCTGAAGGCTGTGGTAGAGAATATTCTCCGCCGTGTGGGTATGCCACAGAACAACGTGGTTATCAAGCACAGCGACAATAACATCTTCTCTAAGGGCGTAAGTTACGAGACCCGTGCCGGTAAGGTATTGGTAGAACTGGGTATCCTGAGCCTGAAGTTGAAGAAGGCATTCGATATTGAGCAGGATGTATTCTATGCTGATATCCACTGGGATAACCTGATGAAGGCAGTGAAGAAGGTGAACCTTACTTACACCGACATCAGCAAGTATCCGTCAGTGAGCCGCGACCTTGCATTGCTCGTAGACAAGAATGTAGAGTTCGCTCAGATTGAGCAGATTGCCCACCAGACAGAGAAGAAACTTCTGAAGAGCGTTGTTCTCTTTGATGTTTACGAGGGTGAACATTTGCCTGAAGGCAAGAAGAGTTATGCCGTTAACTTCATCCTGCAGGATGAGGAGAAGACTCTGAATGACAAGCAGATAGATGCTATCATGAAGAAGCTCATAGCCAACCTTACAAGCAAGCTCAATGCAGAATTGAGATAATGCAGAAGGTGCTCCGTGCAGAATTAAGATAATATTATAAACAAACGATAAACATTTAAAATTTTATTCCAATGGGAAGAGCATTTGAATATCGTAAAGCTACAAAGCTGAAAAGATGGGGCCACATGGCCAAGACATTTACTAAGTTGGGTAAGCAGATTGCTATTGCTGTGAAGGCAGGCGGTCCAGAACCAGAGAACAACCCATCATTGCGTGCTATCATCGCTAACTGTAAGCGTGAGAACATGCCTAAGGATAACATCGCTCGTGCCATCAAGAACGCTTGTGGCAAGGATACCAGCGATTACAAGGAAGTAACATACGAGGGATATGGCCCTCACGGAGTGGCTGTCTTCGTTGATACTCTGACAGACAACACTACACGTACTGTTGCTGACGTTCGTTCTATTTTCAACAAGTTCAGCGGAAACTTGGGTACAACAGGTTCTCTGTCTTTCCTCTTCGACCACAAGGCTGTGTTCACATTCAAGAAGAAGGAAGGTCTGGATATGGATGAGATGATTCTCGACCTGATTGACTACGGTGTAGAAGATGAGTTTGATGAGGATGAGGAGAACAACGAAATCACAATCTATGGTGCTCCTACAAGCTTCGGCGAAATTCAGAAGCACCTGGAGGCTGAGGGTTTCGAGGTAACTGGTGCTGAGTTCACTTACATCCCTAACGATTTGAAGGATGTAACTCCTGAGGAGCGCGAAACTATCGACAAGATGGTTGAGAAGTTGGAAGAGTTTGACGATGTTCAGACTGTATATACCAACATGAAGCCAGAAATTCCTGCAGACGCAGAATAAGCATTATGTTGCAGCAAGACAAACAGGATAAGTTGCAGAAGGTAACTTATCAGACTCATGGCACCTGCTCAAAATACATCTGCATCAGTATAGATGAAGATGGAAATGTGCAGGATGCCCAGTTCATCGGAGGATGCGATGGCAATACCAAGGGCGTTTGTGCTTTGATTAAAGGCATGAAGGCAAAGGAGGTTATCGCCCGACTGAAGGGTATCACTTGTGGCAATAAGCCTACAAGCTGTCCAGACCAGTTGGCGACAGCTTTGCAGGAAATGGGATATTAAGAGTATTTTAGGCACGGATTACTAGCTAGTACTCCGTGCCTTTTCTAATACTTGAAGGTATCATCCAGCAACACCTCCTTCGGGTTCTTAGCCGAATGATATACGAAACGGAAGGTGAAATGCTCTTCCTTATATTTCTTCAGACCAGGGTTGTTGTCCAGGGCTTCCTTCTGAATCTTATGGAGTTTATCCTTGTTGGCATCAATCGCCTTCTTGTTATCTGCCTTGTTTCTCAAAGAGATATAGTACGTATATATCTTCTTGGTTTTATCAAATGCAGCACTGTCAGTCCTGGCGTCGTTGACGTATGGAGTAGGACAGTATTTTTCAGTATACTCCTTGGCTTCACGAGCCGCTTTGTCCTCCAGACTTTCTGTACAAGAAACGAGCAAAGAAGCAAAAATACCGATGTAAATCAACTTTTTCTTCATGATTTTTCTACTTTTTATCTAAAAATCTCTATTATTTTCAATATTTTGTGCAAAGATACGAAAAAAAATACTATCTTTGCACTCTAAAGAGAGAAAAATTATATGGAGAATATAAATAAAATAAGAAATTTCTGCATTATTGCACATATAGACCATGGTAAAAGTACCTTGGCAGACCGACTTCTGGAGAAGACTCAGACCATCAAGATTACTGAAGGACAAATGCTTGATGATATGGATTTGGAAAGAGAACGTGGCATCACAATCAAGAGTCACGCTATCCAAATGGAATATAAGGCAAGGGATGGACAGACCTATATCCTGAATCTTATCGATACTCCGGGACACGTTGACTTCTCATACGAAGTTTCCCGTTCCATCGCTGCTTGCGAGGGAGCACTGCTGGTTGTTGACGCAACTCAAGGCGTTCAGGCACAGACCATTTCAAACCTCTATATGGCTATCGATCACGATCTGGAGATTATCCCGGTAATCAATAAGATAGATATGCCATCGGCTATGCCTGATGAGGTAGAAGACGAAATTGTAGACCTGATTGGTTGCAAGCATGAGGATATTCTCCGTGCATCAGGTAAGACCGGTGAGGGTGTAGAAGACATATTGGAAGCTGTCGTTAATCGTGTTCCTGCTCCGGTAGGAGACGAGAAGGCACCGCTTCAGGCTTTGATTTTCGACTCTGTATTCAACTCATTCCGCGGCATTATCGCCTATTTCAAGATAGAGAATGGCGTGATCCGTAAGGGAGATAAGGTGAAGTTCTTCAATACCGGCATGGAATATGATGCAGATGAAATCGGTGTATTGAAGATGGATATGATTCCACGCCAGGAATTGGGTACCGGTGAGGTAGGTTATATCATCTCGGGTATCAAGAATGCTACCGAGGTAAAGGTGGGTGATACCATTACCCATATCGCCCGTCCTTGTGACAAGGCGATTGCGGGTTTCCAGGAAGTGAAACCTATGGTATTTGCTGGTGTTTATCCTATCGATCCTAGCGATTACGAGAATCTGCGGGCATCGCTCGAAAAACTGCAGCTCAATGATGCTTCATTGACTTTCTCGCCAGAGAGTTCTGTGGCTTTGGGCTTCGGTTTCCGTTGCGGATTCCTCGGTTTGCTCCACATGGAAATCGTACAGGAGAGACTGGACCGTGAGTTTAATATGGATGTCATCACTACCGTACCTAACGTATCTTATATGGTATACGACAAGCAGGGCGGTGTGAAAGAAGTTCACAATCCTTCCGGATTGCCAGACCCAACGCTGATAGACCATATTGAGGAACCATATATCCGGGCAACCATCATTACGGCAACCAATTATATTGGACCTATCATGAAACTCTGTCTGGACAAACGAGGCGAACTCATCAACCAGGAATATGTGAGTGGAAACCGTGTTGAGCTCCACTTCATGTTGCCGTTGGGAGAAATCGTCATCGACTTCTATGACAAGCTGAAGAGTATCTCCAAGGGATATGCTTCGTTCGACTATCATATCGATTCATTCCGTCATTCCGACCTGGTAAAGCTCGATATCCTGTTGAATGGAGAGCCTGTAGATGCTTTGAGTACTTTGACTCACCGCGATAACTCTGTGAGCTTTGGTCGCAGAATGTGCGAGAAGTTGAAGGACCTCATACCTCGTCAGCAGTTCGATATTGCTATCCAGGCAGCTATCGGTGCCAAGATTGTAGCACGTGAGACTGTTAAGCAGGTGCGCAAGGATGTTACTGCCAAATGTTATGGTGGTGACGTAAGCCGTAAGCGCAAGTTGCTTGAGAAGCAAAAGAAGGGTAAGAAGCGCATGAAGCAGATTGGTAATGTGGAAGTTCCACAGAAAGCCTTCCTTGCTGTGCTCAAACTCGACTAATGATTTAATATAAGTATAATGGAAAAGGAGGTTAAGTATTATGGCAGACTTTAAAGTAATTACCCCTAAGCGTGATATTGCGCGCGAACTGGCGCGTAAATATAGTACGATGACTTATGATGAGCTCGATGTTGTGGAAGATATCCTTGAGCCTATCAAGTATGCCAAGGGCGAGATGATCTTGCCTGAAGGTGAACAGTGCATGGGTATCTCGTACATCGAGAAGGGATTGGTGCGCCAATTTTACTTTAAGAATGGCAAGGAGGTGACCGAACATCTGGGTGTGGATCATACCATCTTTATGTGCATTGAGAGCCTCTTTAAGGAAGAGCCTACCCACCTGCAGGTGGAAGCTTTGGAGCCTACGCTGGTGTATATGCTACCGAAGAAAAAGCTGGAGGCGGCTGCTATGCGTAATGTTAATATCCAGATGCTTTATCGTAAAATATTGGAAGAGAGTTTGATTCAGTCTCAGATTCATGCCGATCTGATGCGATTTGAGTCGGCACCTAATAAATATAAGCGCCTGTGCGAAATGAGCCCACAGGTGGTTCTGCGTGCTCCGCTCACCTATATCGCAAGTTATCTGCAGATGACTCCGGAAACGCTGTCCAGAATCCGCTCGAATACTTTATTATAATTTATAACTTATAAAAAATGGTGTGACTTCAAAACCGAAGTCACACCATTTTTTATTTCATAATACAGGTTCTTTCTTTACTCTGCCGTATAGAGGAATCGCTTGATGCTCTTCTTAGGAGTCTTTTCAAACTCATCTTCATGTATACGTATTTCTGATACTTTGCTGTAAGCAGGAATCATGGTGTTGAGTTCCTGGCGGTTCTGCTCCATGACATCTGCCAGTTCGTTGGTACCGAGGTTCAGGGTCTGAGCTTCATCATAGTCTGGGTGAACCAGAGCAATGAGCTTGTTGCCCTTCTGTACAACCACGCTTTCCGCTACCAGAGCCAAAGAGTTGAGCTTATCCTCAATCTCCTCAGGGTAGATATTCTGACCGTTTGCGCCGAGCAGCATGTTCTTGCTACGACCCTTGATGAAGACGTTGCCGTCACCATCCATGGTTCCGAGGTCGCCTGTATGATACCATCCGTTCTCGTCGATGGTCTGCTTGGTAGCTTCCTCATTCTTATAGTAACCCAACATTACGTTAGGACCCTTGGCAAGGATTTCGCCTGGTACATTCTCAGGATCAGGACTGTCGATGCGGACCATCATGTGGAGGGCAGCCTTACCGCAAGAGCCCGGTACGAAGTTTTTGTAATCCTCGTAGCAGATGATAGGGGCACATTCTGTTGCGCCATATCCCACGGTATATTTGAAACCTACGCTATGGAGGAAACTTTCCACTTCCTGGTTAAAGGCTGCACCACCGATAATCACCTCGTAGAAGTTGCCACCGAAGGCATTGGATACCTGGTCGCATATCTTCTCCTTCACCTTCTTGCTGATCACAGGCATGTGGAGCAGCATACGCATGCGGTTGTTCTGGATTTTAGGGAATACCTTCTTGCGGATAATCTTCTCGATAACCAGAGGTACAGCTATGATGACGGCTGGCTTGATGCGGCCGAATGCCTCGGCGATGATGGCTGGACTAGGGATGCGGGTGAGATAGAAGACGTGGCAGCCCTTGATAAATTCGAAGATAAATTCAAACGCCATGCCGTACATGTGGGCCATCGGTAGGATACTGATGACAGAATCTCCCTGCTTGATCTTCTTACCCAGTACGTTCTCTGCGAAATCTGCATTGCCCCATAGTGCACGGTATGGAACCATTACTCCCTTGGAGAAACCGGTAGTTCCGCTGGTATAGTTGATCATTGCCAACTCATCCGGATTCTGTTCCATATAGTAGTTGACATGGTTTTTGCGGAAGTACTTGGGATATTTGATACCGAACATCTCGTTGAGGTGTTCGCGCGCATAAGTCAACTTGTCGGTACGTGAAACGACAAGTGAATAATCCGGTATATAGATGATGCCTTCAAGAGCTGGCATCTTCGTTGCATCAATCTGTGTAGCTACAACATCACCCACAAAGAGCAGTTTGGCATCGCTGTGGTTTACGATGTTGTGAATCTGGTCTGGCATGAATTCATGCAGGATAGGTACGGCAATGGCACCATAGGTAAGGGTAGCAAGGAATGCTACAGCCCAGTTTGCGCTATTTCTACCGCAAAGTGCTATCTTGTCGCCCTTTACTACACCAGAGTTCTCAAACATGATGTGTAGCTTCTCAATTTTGCGTGCTACATCATGGTACTGCAAGGTTGCTCCCTTGTAGTCTGTCAGAGCATCCATATCCCAATGGTCTATGATGCTCTTTTGGATGAGTGCGTTAAAGCTTGGAATCTCCATATTCTTGTTATTTAACGATTTGCTTTTTTATATTTTTCTCGTACAGAAGTCCGTTTGCTGATGATAGACCTTATCTGCTGATGGTCTGTCAGCAGATAGGGCCTGTCCTCTAGATTGCGTTCTGATAGAGGTAACGCTTGATAGACTTCTTGGCTGTCTTTTCAAATTCCTGATTATGAAGTTTGATGCGTGACACCTTTGCGAAGCTAGGTATCTGCATGTTCAGTTCCTTGCGGTTCTGCTCCATGATGTTCTCCAGGTCTTCGTCTGTAAAGCCGAGGTTGTTAACTTCTTCCATATCCGGATGAACCAGAGCTACCAGCTTGTCATCGCTCTGTATTACGATGCTCTCGTTGACCATAGCCATGGAGTTGAGCTTGTCCTCAATCTCTTCCGGATAGATGTTCTGTCCGTTAGGTCCCAGCAGCATGTTCTTGCTTCTGCCTCTTACGAAGAAATGTCCGTCGGCGTCCATCGTTGCCAGGTCGCCTGTATGGAACCATCCGTCTTTATCTATTACGGCATCTGTTGCCTCCTGGTTCTTGTAATAGCCCTTCATCACATTGATGCCGCGGCAAACCAGTTCACCGGCTACGTTCTCCGGGTCATCGCTCAAAACCTTGACCTCCATGTGCTTCACGGCAACACCACAGCTTCCTGCCACGTAGTTGTCCTGATGGGCAAAGGTGATAAGTGGAGCAGTCTCAGTGGTACCATATCCCATTGCGATAGGGAAACCTATGCTGATGAAGAAGTTCTCTATCTCCTTGTTGAGCGGAGCACCACCCACAACAACCTCGTAAGGACGTTCGCCAAACTTTCTCAATACAAACTCGCGAACCTTCTCCTTGATGCGCTTATTGATGACAGGCATGTTCATCAGCAGTCGTGCACGGTTGGTTTGGATATGTGGGAATACTTCCTTTCTTACAATCTTGTCTACTACAAGCGGCACCGCATAGAGGATGTCTGGCTTGGTTTCTGACAACGCCTCTGAGATGAGCGTTGGGCTCGGCAGACGGGTAAGGAAGAAGATATGGTTACCCAATACTATATTGAAGAGAAATTCTGTCATGAGTCCATACATGTGAGCCATCGGAAGGGTAGAAAGGATGTTGCAGTTCTTACCTATCTTAGGTTTCACTGAATCGATGAGGTAGTCGAGATTACCCCAAAGTGCTCTGTATGGGAGCATCACACCTTTTGAGAAACCGGTAGTTCCACTGGTATAGTTGATCATTGCCAGTTCTTCAGGATCGTCTACGTGATACTTCACGTGTTCTGGTCTGAAATACTTAGGATATCTGTGTCCGAACATTGCATTGAGGTTCTCGCGCGCATAAGTCAGTTTCTCAGAGCGCGAGATGACAAGCGAATTGTCCGGAAGATAGATGATTCCTTCCAGCGAAGGCATCTCCTCTGGTGTTATCTCTGTAGCTACCACGTCACCAACGAACAGAAGTTTGCTTTCGCTGTGGTTCACGATGTTGTGAATCTGCTCAGGCTTAAATTCGTTCTGTATAGGTACGACAATGGCTCCGTATGTAATAATGGCCAGGAAGGCTACTGCCCACTGGCTACTATTTCTTCCGCAGACGGCAATCTTGTCGCCCTTCTTTACATCGCTGTTTTCGAACAGGATGTGTAGCTTCTCAATCTTTCTGGCAATATCGTGATATTGGAGGGTTGCGCCCTTGTAATCGGTGAGCGCATCCAGATTCCAATTCTTGATAATGCTGTTCTCAATATACGAGTTAAAACTTGGTATTGAATTCATTGCACAATTTACAAAATTTTGTGCAAAGATAATGAAAATAGTGCACACTGCAAAATAAAATGTGCACTATTTTCAAAAACTATATAAAATAATTATTTTTTTTCCTTTTTAGTCTACATATTGTGGTGTTATAGACTGTATTTTACTCATATCTCATTGATTTGGCTGGATGGATATGAGAAATCAGGTAGCTTGGTGCTACGAGCATGAAGATACTTATCAGCAGCGTAGCAATGTTCAGGGCTATGATGGCAAGCCAGTTGAATTCTACCGGAACGGTACTTACATAATAGGTCTGTGCATCGAGTTTGAGGATGCCTGTAAAGTACTGGAGGGTAAGAATGCCGAGGGCGATGGCGTTGCCCAGAAGCATACCCTTGCCGATGATGAAGACGGCAAACCACAGGAAGGTGTGGCGGATGGTCTTGTTGCGGGCACCCAATGCCTTCATTACGCCTATCATGGAGGTGCGTTCCAGAATGATGATGAGCAGACCGCTGATCATGGTGACGCCGGCTACTATCAGCATCAGACCGAGAATAATCCAGACATTCAGATCCATCAGGCTCAGCCATTGGAAGATGTTTGGATTCAGGTCCTTGATGGTAGCACTGCTGTAGGTTTCGCCATAGTGGTCTACCGTGCGGTTCACCTTATTTATGATATAGTCTTCTGTCTCGTTGAGCTTGTTGAAGTCGTTAACGGTCAGTTCTGCACCGCTCGCCTGGTCTTCTTCCCATCCGTTCAGCTTCACGGCAGTATAGAGGTCGGTGTATACCATCACCTCATCATACTTCTTCAGGTTGGTCTGATAGATACCCTTGATGGTGAAGCGGCGCATACGCACTCCGTTGTCATCAAAGAAGTAGGCAAAGATGCGTTCTCCCGTCTTCAGCTTCAGCTTATCAGCCATCAGCTGTGAGATGAGAATCTGGTTATGACTCGCTTTGTCATCAAACTTAGGGATGCTGCCTTCAATCATGTTCTGATGGATAAAGGTAGAATCGAAATCAGGTCCTACACCTTTGAATATGACGCCCAGGAAATCGCTGTCCGTCTTCAGGATTCCCTCTTTCATGGCAAATTTCTGCACATGTTTTACGCCAGGTATCTTTTTCAGTACGTTGACCATCGAGTCGTTCATAACCACCGGATACTGGTTTTGCTGCTGCAGCGTCATGAAGTCGGCCACCTGTATATGGCTTCCGAATCCTATTACCTTGTCGCGTATGGTATGCTTGAATCCGAGCACTACGCATACCGACATAATCATAATGGCGAGTCCGATAGCAACACCTGCAGTGGCTATATGAATAGCAGGGCGAGAAACTTTACGTTTATCGCCCTGATCGCTATATAATCTCTTTGCTATAAATAGAGGAAAATTCATCTTTTGTAATGTTGAATGTTGAGTGTTGAATGTTGATAGTTGAATGTTGAGTGTTGAATGTTGATAGTTAATTTAATCTTTATGTCCGTTAGGCAACTCAACATTCAACACTCAACATTCAACATTGTTACAGTCCTTCGTCTTCCACTCTTCCCGGATAAGCCTCAAGTGCCTTACCCAGAACCACCAGAGCACGCTCCAGATCGTGTTTCTTCAAGACGTAAGCTACACGAACCTGATTGTGACCGGCTCCAGGAGTCGTATAGAAACCGGAGGCTGGAGCCATCATGATGGTTTCGCCCTCGTAGTTGAATTCCTCCAGACACCAGCGGCAGAACTTTTCAGAATCATCGATAGGCAGTTTGGCTACGGTATAGAAGGCTCCCATAGGAATAGGAGAGTATACGCCCGGAATACGGTTTAAGCCGTCTATCAGACACTTACGGCGCTCTACATACTCATCGTATACATCGCGGTAGTACTCTTCTGGAGCATCCAGAGAAGCTTCGGCTACAATCTGACCGATTAGTGGAGGAGAGAGACGGGCCTGGCAGAACTTCATCACCGCCTTGCGGATTTCTGCATTCTTGGTGATGAGGGCACCTACACGGATACCGCACTCACTGTAACGCTTCGAAACAGAATCGATGAGAACCGTGTTCTGCTCGATGCCTTCCAGGTGCATCGCACTGATATAAGGACTGCCTGTATAGATATACTCACGGTAAACCTCATCAGAGAAGAGATAGAGGTCGTACTTCTTCACCAGGTCACGAATCTGATTCATCTCTCTGCGGGTATAGAGATAGCCCGTAGGGTTGTTAGGGTTGCAGATCAGGATGGCACGTGTGCGCTCATTGATCAGCTCCTCAAACTTCTCCACCTTAGGCAGGGAGAAACCTTCTTCTATCGTTGTGGCGATGGTACGGATCTTGGCACCCGCCGAGATGGCAAACGCCATATAGTTAGCGTAAGCAGGTTCTGGTACGATAATCTCGTCGCCAGGGTTGAGGCAGCTCATGAAAGAGAAGAGTACAGCCTCAGAACCTCCCGATGTAATGATGATATCATCGGCAGTTACGTTGATGTTGAATTTCTTATAGTAATCTACAAGCTTCTCGCGATAGCTGAGATAGCCCTGACTTGGAGAATACTCCAAGACCGTGCGGTCTATATGCTTCAGGGCATCTAGGCCACATTGAGGAGTTGGAAGGTCAGGCTGACCGATGTTGAGGTGATATACCTTTACTCCACGTTTTTTTGCTGCGGCAGCCAGAGGAGCCAACTTTCTGATAGGTGACTCTGGCATTTCAAGACCGCGTACAGATATTTCTGGCATCTTAAAATATTGTTTCTTTCTATTAATTATCCGTGTCGAAAATTGAATTCTATGACCTTCTGGTCTTTTCAATTTATGCTAATCGGCTGCAAAGATAAGAAAATTAGATGAGAATTGAGAATAACTTTCGGTTAAATTTTATTTTTTGATTAAAAACTCTTTAAATATGTCGCTCTTTGCTTTCTTTTTTATAACTTTGCACTTAAATTCAAGAAATGTTATAAGATTATACTAATTAATTAAAATAAGTAAGAAGAAAATTATGAGAAGTAGAACAAGTACATGGTTTGAGACCAAAGTGAAATATCAGAAGACAATGGAGGATGGTTCTGAAAAGGTTGTTTCTGAAGCATACGTAGTAGATGCTTTGAGCTTTACCGAGGCTGAGAGCGCCATCATCGATGAAATGTCGGTATATGTAAGAGGCGAGTTGAAGGTGAGCGGTATCGGTAAGGCTGGCTACGGCGAAATCTTCTTCAGCGATATGGATGATGATGATAAGTGGTATAAGGCTAAACTCCAGTTCATCACGATTGATGAGAAGAGTGAGAAGGAGAAGCGCAGCAATGTTACTTATCTTGTTCAGGCTAAGTCTCTCGCCCGTGCCCTCCGTTATATTGATGAGGTGATGGGCAAGACTATGATAGATTATGATGTGGTTGGTTTGAACGAAACCAAACTGATGGATGTATTCGAGCATCATGCTCCTACCGAGAAGAAAGAGGAGAAGAATGATGTGCCTGAATACGAGGAGAAATAAATTAATGTTGAGTGTTGAATGTTGAGTTGCCTAACGGGACACAAAGGTTAATTCAACACTCAACACTCAACACTCAACACTCAACATTCAACACTCAACATTTAGAATATGGACTATGATGTAAAAAGAAATCTCCATGAGGTGCTGGACAGCTTGCCTGCCGGTGTTCGTCTCGTTGCCATCAGCAAGTTCCATCCCAACGAGTATATCGAGGAGGCTTATGCTGAAGGACAGCGTATCTTCGGCGAGAGTCACGAACAGGAACTCGCCAAGAAGGTGCCTTCGCTGCCTGAGGACATCGAGTGGCATTTCATCGGTCATCTGCAGACCAATAAGGTGAAGTATATCGCACCTTATATCTCGATGATAGAATCGGTAGACAGTCTGAAACTTCTCAAGGAGATTGAGAAGCAGGCTGCCAAGCACGATCGTGTAGTGAAGGTTCTTCTGGAACTTCATCTGGCTGAGGAAGATACCAAATCGGGTCTATCTCTTGATGCTTGCCGCGAACTTCTGGAGGCAGGCGAATGGCGGGAGATGAAGCATGTGCAGATTTGTGGCATCATGATGATGGCATCTAATACAGACGATGAGCAGCAGATTGCTCAGGAGTTTGATGAGGCTGCCCGGTTCTTTGATGAGATAAAGGCTAGATATTTTGCCGATGATGATGCTTTCTGCGAGCGTAGCTGGGGTATGAGTCACGATTATCATATTGCCGTCAAGCACGGCAGCACGATGGTTCGTGTAGGTACCACCATCTTCGGTCCTAGAATATATTAAAATCTCAAGTTTCGCAAATAAGCTCCACACGCCCTGAAAGGGCAGAAGCTCTTAGCCCAGGGCATCGCCCTGGGTAATTACGGACACAAACTTGTCGCCCTGTAAGGGCAAAAGCTTTAAAATACTGTGCAATGTACAAAGCTTTTGCCCTTACAGGGCGTCTTGCTGATTGCCATTATACCCAGGGCGATGCCCTGGGCTAGGAGCTTTTGGGTCTTCAGCCCGTTCTTGAACCACATGCGAAAGTTCAGTATATTAGTATACTATCTTCTGTCCCTTGTTGGTGATGTAAATCTTGCCCTTTTGTGGAACGGAAACCTTTCTGCCTTCCAGATCAAAATAGACTGTCGGTCTGTCTTTGCCGATGATGACCGAAGAGATTCCGGTAGGAGAGAAGTTCTTGAGATAATCGAAGGTAACCAGACCGGTTGCTTCATCCTTTGTGATGTTGTAGAGCGGATGACTCGTATCAACACTGTTGTTCAGGGTGATACTGGTCAGACTGTTCACCTCATACTCTGTAGCAGAGCCCGCCTTGTAGGTCGGGAACGGGTCGTTCTGAAGACTCGTTATAATATCATCGCTGCTGACACCCCTGTTATAGCTGTTGTATACCATTCCGTCTGCAGGAACAATCATTACCCTTGGCTTACCTGTCGTGTTGTTGGGATTATCAAACAGATTAACCGAAGTCTTGTCATCGTAGTCGATGCGCCATACCAGCAATCCGTAACCCAGAGCCTCCTTGTACCATCCCTCGTTTCTGATATTCTGCAGCAGCAGGTATTCGCCCTGGCTGTTGGCTATAATCTTGTATGCATCCGATGCCTTGTCGTATGGTTCCAGCTTTATCTGCTTCGCCTCGGTATCCGAAAGAAGGGTAGGCTGTTTCCATCCTACGATGCTTTTCTCCCATGGTGAATAAGGGATAGGCTGGTAGCCGTCAGCCTGATAATTGCCCATATCCATGACGTCCCAATATTCAGGACTCTGGTTATGGTCTGTGATGCCGTTGGTCGGATAGATGTCTGGCAAACCGAGAGTATGCGAAAACTCATGACAGAAGAGACCGATACCATTGATGTAGTATTTGCCGTTTTGGGTATCTGTAGGCTTATTGTTCAGCTCGTTGTTAATGCCGAACCGGCGTACCTTTTTACCGTCATAGGTTCCCAGGCCTCCTACGGTACCCGATTTCGGCCAGAGACAATCGCCTGAATTGCCTGGGATGCTTTCAGAATAGCCGGCATAAATCACATATACAAGGTCTACATATCCGTCGCTGTCGCTGTCGTAATCGGCAAAGTTAACCTTGCCGTCTACCTGCTGGCAGGCTTCCTTAATCATCTGAGGATAGTTGGTGTCACTTCCGTCGTCACGTCCGTTCTTGCCATAATAAGCAGAATTCTTGCTTACCGTAACAGGACCCACTACGTCAAACTGTGGTATAAACTGGTTATCGCTCATGTCTGCGAAATACTGCTGTACGCTGCCGTAGTTCTGGCAGTAATTCTCGTTGGTGATAAACACTTCTTTATCAGCCTCAGGCATAGCTTCTCCCTTCTTTCCGTTGAGGTAATGGTTGAATGTAGCAACCGGATCCTTACTCTTGAACTTCACATCCTGAAACTGCACCAGGAGTACCAATGCCTTCGGACTTCCCTTAGGAGGGAAATAGCTTGGGCTCACGGTTCCTAATTCTGATGCTCTTGTGATATTCTCTGAAGAGAAAGCACGGGTCTTTCGGGTGTTCAGCTCTTCAGCAGTTATCTTTTCGTATTTTCCGTCTTGGGTTTCCCGCAGGGGCGTACCGTCCAGCAGCATGTAGTAGTGGAAGGTTTCATCGCCATGCAGGGTAGCACATGCTACGGTTCCATCAGCCAGCATAATCTTGGCGATGCCCGGTTTAGCCTTTACGGCATAGAGATTGGCGATGCCCAGGAAGGCGAGCATCAGAGAGATGATTGTCTTCTTCATAAACAGTTAGGGTAGAAGGGGGAATTATTTATAAAAGTATTGTCCTTTCTTCTGCGTCTGGCGTCCAAACTCGATGGCGTGATGCGGACAATGGTGATAGCAGGTAAAGCAGGTGAGGCAATCCTTGTGATGCAGCCATTCCGGGTATTCTCCGTGCCCGCCCTTGATATCGCCTACAGGACAGACGTTGGCACAGATGCCACACTTCACGCACTTGTCTTTCTCCACATGAAACCGCTTATCGGTGATGAGTACCTTTTCGAAGAATCCGCCCACAACCTTGGTGAAGAACCAGGGGATAGGACCTTTTACCAGACGGTTCACTCCCTCTTTCCTGTCGAATATCTCTTCGCAGATAACTGCCAGTTCCTGTGCCGATTTCGATTTCTTACGAACTTCGCGCTCCTTCGGATCAACATCCATGAAAGGAAGTCCTACATAAGATTCCGGCATGATGAGCGAGTAGGAAGCAGAAACCTCCGTGATGCCCAATGCCTGAAGCGATGCATTCAGCGCAATCGTATCGTTGAGGTTTTCGATGGTGAGTCCGATGCTGTCGCCTGCAGTACAGACGCAATAGGCAAAAGGATGCTTCCTGAACGTCTCCTTGTCTTCAGCAGTAGCATCAGGAGTTTCTCTCCGTATCTTCATCTTCCTGATAAACTCCCTTACAAGGCGTGGAACTCTCCAGCCATGTACGGGGAAAACGAATCCGAGCCGTTCATTCTCTTTCAGAATAAACGGCTCGGCTATATTGTGGCTTGAATCATCCGCCCGCATATAAGGGGCGATAGGAATCAAGTCTTCGTGTGTAGCCGCTGCCAGTCTGGCTGCTG